>CAZSYX010000161.1:0-2519 GCA_964610575.1 uncultured Burkholderiaceae bacterium | reverse complement strand
GTTGGTGGGTCGTGAAGGACTTGAACCTTCGACCAACGGATTAAAAGTCCGCTGCTCTACCGACTGAGCTAACGACCCGTCCGGGATGCGCGGCCCCGCCTGTCCGGCCGGCGCAGTGAAGAGGGCGGATTATCCCGATCGCTGCGAGGGCAGTCAAACCGACTCACGGAACGATCAATCGCTGCGCTCGACCCGCCACTGCTGGTACTTCAGCGCTGCCACCGCGCCGGCGACGATCGACGGCACGGCCAGCAGCGAGCCGACGGCCAGCGTCGAGATACCGGTGAGGCCCTGGCCGACGGTGCAGCCGAGCGCGGTGACGCCGCCGAATCCCATCAGGATCGCGCCGACGATGTGGTTGGCGGTGTCCTCGGTGTCGCGGAAGCCCTCCCAGCGGAATTCTCCGGTGGCAAGCGCGACGACGGCAGCACCGGCTGTGATTCCGAACACCGCCGCGACGCCCAGCGTCAGCAAGTTGCTGCGGTCGCTGTAGAACATCAGCCAGTCGAGGGTGTGTGCGATGGGCGCGATGTAGGTGAGCGACTCCATCCGCCCCGAGTAGGTGCCGATGAACGCTTCCTCGAGGGTGCGGGGATGCTCCTCGACGTGGCCGAGATCACCGGAGACGTACCAGACGCCAACCACGATGCCGCCGATCGCCAGCCCGGTGAGCACGTTGCCGAGCGTGCGGAATTCGCGCGATGCCAGGGCAATCGCGGCGAGCAGGCCGCCGATTGCCAGTCCTGCGGCCAGGTGGACCGCGGCCAGTGACGCGCCGGTGGCGCGCGCCAGCAGCGCCGGCAGATCCTGGCGGCCGGCAAGCGCAACGTGCAGTGGCTCGATTGCATTGACTCGCACCACGGCGAGCGCGCCGCGCAGCGTGATGTAGGCGGCCACCCCGAGCACCACGAACACCACCAACGACTTCAGGCTGCCGGCGCCGATGCGAACCAGCGTTCGGCTGCTGCAGCCGCCGGCCAGCACCATGCCGAAGCCGAAGAGGCAACCGCCGAGAAGGTAGGAGGCGACGAGCACCTGCGGTCCGGTGTGGAACGAGTCGCCCATGTCGATCTGGCCCGCGCCGGCAAGCAGTTGTGTGCCGATGATCGCCACCGCGATGGCCAGCAGCCACTGCCGCATCCTCGTGGAGTCGCCGAAGTTCACCAGGTCCGCCACGGCGCCCATCGTGCAGAAGCGGGTGCGCTGCGCCACGGCGCCGAAGGCGAAGGCGAGCGCAAAGGTCGACCACAGAACAGTCGAGCGAATGGCAGCGAGGTCTGCTTCGGAAACCGGCATCGGCGTGTCGCGCGATCGGGGAACTGGCCCGGCCGCGACAGGGCACGAATGCTATACGCAAGCGCCTGCCCGGCAGAGGCAAGCGCTTGCGGATGCGCTACTTGCGGCCGAGCGCCTTGAGCCGCTCGTCGGCGACCTTGGCCGCTTCCGTGTTCGGATAGTCGGCGATGATCTTCTGCAACGCGCTGCGGGCGCGCGCGGTGTCCTTCAACTCGACGTGGCTGGCGGCGATGTTCAGCAGTGCATCGGGCGCGCGCGGCGAGTCGGCGTAGCGGTCGACCACGACCTGCTGCGCGGCGATTGCACCCTTGTAGTCCTTCAGCCCATAAAGTGAGTTGCCGAGCCAGTAATTCGCCGCCGGCGCATGGGCGGACTTCGGCCACTTGGCGAGAAAGGCCTGCAGGCTGCCGGCCGCGCCGCGGAAGTCACCGGCACGGAACTGGGTGAGCGCCGCGTCGTAGGCCGCCTGCTCGGCGCGGTCGACGGTCGCCGGCCTGCCGTCGACCGTGGTGGCGATCGGCTCGAAGGCCTTCATCCTGCCGTCGAGATCGGCGTATAGATCGCGGTTGCGCTTCTGCAGCGTGGCGACCTCGTTGGTCAGCGTCTCGACCTGGCCGCGCAGGGTGGCGATCTCCCTCTTCTGCGCATCGACCGTGTTGGCGAACTCCAGCTGCGCACGGTTGGCCGCCTCAAGCCGCTCGATGCGGCTGGCCAGTTCGGCGTCCTTCTCGCGCAGCTTGTTCTCCATCTCGGCGACCTTGGCGCGCAATTCGAGGATCGCCTTGCGCGCCTCGTCGTCGCCGAACAGGGCGTGCGCGGGTGCGCTCCAAACGGCCCAGACCAGCAGGGCCGCTCCCAGTTGCCTGGCAGCCAGGCCGACCGCGTTCTGCCGATTACCGCTCACAATTCACCGATCACTTGTAGTTGAGGTCGGCGCGGCGGTTCTGCGCCCAGGACGCTTCGTCGGCGCCGGTGGCCACCGGCTTTTCCTCGCCGAAGCTGACCGTCTCCATCTGCGACTCGGCCACGCCGAGCAGGCGCAGCCGGCTCTTGACGGCCTCGGCGCGCTTCTGGCCGAGCGCCAGGTTGTACTCGCGGCTGCCGCGCTCGTCGGCGTTGCCTTCGATGGTCACGCGCCGGGCCGGGTTGGCGACGAGGAACTTGCCGTGCGCCTCGACCGTGCCCTGGAACTCGGGCTTGACGACGAAGCTGTCGAAATCGAA
>CAZSYX010000160.1:0-2629 GCA_964610575.1 uncultured Burkholderiaceae bacterium | reverse complement strand
CACTGCATGCCGCCCCATCGCTCATCCCAGATCTTGAGGCCCGGGGTGTTCTGGGTGACGAAGTCGTCTACAGGGTTCATGTCCATCAATTTCTTGTGCATACGATGACTCCTACTTGTGCCTTGCCGAACCGGCGGTGATGGCGACTTGTTCAAAGCCAAGCCCGGTCGCCTGGCTAGACCTGGTCACGCCACTGTTTGTGGGCGCGTACGGCAGAAATGGGCACGGCGCCGTCCGCCGCCAAAGAATTGTCGAAGCAGGTACAAACCGGCTCTTTACAAATGCGGACAGACTTTTCACTATTTCGGACTGGGGCCGCTCTTACCCCTACGAAATGTCAATGAATGCTGTCGACGACCCACCGGCAATCCCCGGAGGCTCAAATGGATACAAGAGTCGACCGCTTTGCGCCGCTTCGCCTGAAGACGCCACCGGCCACGCCGCGGGACCCGATAATTCGGATCGGTGCCGTTGCGGGCGTGCCGGGTGTGATCCGCAGCCTGGGTCTCGATCCGGCGCAGGTCCTGGCGGAAGCGGGCTTCGATCTCTCGCTGTTCGATGACCCGAACAACCCGATCTCGTTTGCGGCGCGCAGCCGCCTGATCGCCCGCTGCGCCGCGCTGACCGACTGCCCGCATTTCGGCCTGCTGGTCGGTGCGCAAGGCGGGCTGCAGTCGCTCGGCCTGGTAGGGCTGTTCGCGGAATACTCGCCGGACGTCGGCACGGCGCTGCGCAGCCTGGTGCGCTTCTTCCACCACCACCTGCGGGGCGCGTCGATCGACGTGGTCGTCGACGGCGCGCTCGCGATCTTCGACTACACGATCTATCAGCCCGGTACCGAGGCGACGGGCCAGGTCGGCGCCGGCGCCATGGCGGGAGCGGTCAACATCATGCGCGGACTGTGCGGCGCGGACTGGAATCCCGGCGAAGTGATGCTGGCGCATCGCAGGCCCGCCGACGTCGAACCGTACCGACGGATATTCCGTGCCCCGATCCGTTTCGACGCCGAGCAGAACGCCCTCATCTTCCCGGCATCGTGGCTCAGCCATCGCCTGGCCGAACGCGAGCCGGCCATTCGTCGCCTGTTGCAGGAGAAGATCGACGCGCTCGAAGCGCAGTTCCGGGACGAGTTCCCCGAACAACTGCGGCGCGTTCTGCGCGTTGCGCTGCTGACCGACCGCACGAGCATCGAAGACATTGCGGCTCTCTTCTCGATGCAGCCCCGCACGCTGAACCGGCGCCTTAATGCGTTCGGGCTCAGCTTCCAGGACCTGGTGGACGAAGGCCGCTACGAGATCGCGCGCCAGGCGCTCGTCGACACCGACATGAACGTGGGTCACGTCGCGGCGTTGCTCGACTATTCCGACGCGAGTTCATTCATGCGTGCCTTCCAGCGATGGAGCGGGACGACTCCCAACCAATGGCGGGCCGATCAACGAACAAGGGAGGAAAGCAAGCGGGGAGATCAGGCGATCGCGCTCGATGCCAGCAAGGATCGCGCCACCGAGTAGCCCGCCTGCTTCGAGGGCTAGTCAGGCGGTCAGTTGGGTTCATTTCCGAAGTGCGAGACAGCGTGCGAATCAGACCTGCCGCGCGAAAGTCATCCGCGAAGCCCCTAACCACCGGGTCAACGGTGCGCATGGGCACCGCGCTAGTCATTCCCGCGCTCCTGCAAAGCCTGGGCGCAGACCCTGTGGCCGTGCTGGCCGAGGCGGGGGTCGACCTCAAGCTGTTCGACGACCCCGAACACCGGATTTCGCTCGCCGCTCACAACCGCATCTTCCAGCACTGCGCCGACCGGACGGGCTGCCCGCACTTCGGCCTGCTGGTCGGCCAGCAGGACGGGCTGCAGTCGCTTGGGCTGTTGGGCCTGCTGGTGAGGTTCTCACCCGACGTGCAGGCGGCGCTGGAGTGCATCGTGCGCCACCTGCGCGTTCAGGTGCACGGCGCCAGAGCGAACCTGGTCGTGGAGGGCAAGTGGGCGATCCTGACCTGGGAAATCCACGAACCGGGGGTCGAAGCCATCGATCAGGTCGGCGATGGCGCCATCGCGGTCTACTACAACATCCTCGGTGAACTGTGCGGCGCCGACTGGAAACCGACCGAGGCGTGGTTCGCGCATCGCAGGCCCGCGGACATCACGCCGTTCCGCGAGTTCTTCCGCATCCCCTTGCGGTTCGACGCCGAGCAGTTCGCACTGGTGTTCCCGGCCGCACTCCTGAAGCGTCGCCTGCCCGAAGTCGACGCCCAGTTGCGTCGGCTGCTGCAGAGCGAGATCGATGTGCTCGAGGAGCGGCACCAGGAGGACTTCCCGCAGCAGGTGCGCAGCGTGCTGCGCACGGCGCTCCTGACGGGTCACCTCAAAGCCGACCAGGTGGCCGGACTCTTCGGGATGCACAGTCGCACCCTGCATCGCCGCCTCAGCGAATGCGGCACCGGATTCCAGCAACTCGTCGACGAGAGTCGATTCGCGTTCGCCCGGCAGCTCTTGCAGGATTCGTCGATGGACCTGGGCGAGATCTCCGAGTTGCTCGGCTACGCGGCCCCGGGCGTCTTCACGCGGGCATTTCAGCGCTGGAGCGGGACCACGCCAGCCGCGTGGCGGGCGCAACGCAAGGTCGAAGTGCCC
>CAZSYX010000159.1:0-2632 GCA_964610575.1 uncultured Burkholderiaceae bacterium | reverse complement strand
GGCACGCCGGCCGCCTCGAGTCGTTCGGCCCAGAAGGCGGCCGGTCTTTCGCGGACGGTCGCCTCCAGCATCGGCACCAGCACGGCGCGGTTGCGTACCCGCTCGGCATTCGTCGTGAAGCGCGGATCGGTGGCGAGGTCGGGCCGGCCCGCAATCTCGCAGAACTTCGCGTACTGGCTGTCGTTGCCCACGGCGATCACCACGTGGCCGTCGGCCGCGGCGAAGACCTGGTACGGCACGATGTTCTGGTGCGCGTTGCCGGCGCGGCCGGGCGCCTTGCCGGTCGTCAGGTAGTTCATGTTCATGTTGGCCAGCATGGCGATCATCGTGTCGAACAGCGCCATGTCGATGTACTGGCCCTGGCCCGTGCGTTCGCGCTGGGCCACCGCGGCGAGGATGGCCACGGCCGTGTACATGCCGGTCATCAGGTCGCTGACTGCGACGCCGGCCTTCTGCGGGCCGCCGCCGGGCAGGTCGTCGCGCTCGCCGGTGATCGACATGAAGCCGCCCATCGCCTGGATGATGAAGTCGTAGCCCGCGCGGTCCTTGTACGGGCCGTCCTGGCCGAAGCCGGTGATCGAGCAGTAGATGAGGCGCGGGTTCAGCGTCGACAGCGAGGCGTAGTCGAGGCCGTATTTCGCCAGCTGGCCGACCTTGTAGTTCTCGACGACGACGTCGCTCGCCGCCGCGAGCTTGCGCAGCAGCTGCTGTCCTTCGGTCTTGCTGATGTCGACCGTGACCGATCGCTTGCCGCGGTTGGCCGACAGGTAATAGGCCGCCTCGGTCGTGTCGCGGCCGGCCGCGTCCTTCAGGTAAGGCGGGCCCCAGGCGCGGGTGTCGTCGCCGCTGCCGGGCCGCTCGATCTTGACGACGTCGGCACCGAGGTCGGCAAGCAGCTGCGTGCACCAGGGGCCGGCCAGCACGCGCGTCAGGTCCAGCACGCGCAGGTGTTCGAGGGCCTTGATCGAGGTCATGTGCGATCTGTCTACGAGTGTCAGCGCGAAGCTTAATCGCCGCCGCCGTGCGCTAATGTTCGCTGGCACTGATCGAACGCAGATGGCCCGCAAGCACCCGCCCTGGCTGCTCCGCCTTGCCATGAACCTGTGGGCCCCGTATCTCGGCGCCGGCATCCGGGTTCGGAGGATTGCCGACGACTTTCGCGAGATCGTCGTCGAGATGCCGCTGCGCCTGCGCAACCGCAACTACTTCGGCTCGCACTTCGGCGGCTCGCTGTACGCGATGACCGATCCCTTCTTTGCGCTGATGGTGCTGCACAACCTGCCGGGCGACTACGCGGTGTGGGACAAGGCGGCGTCGATCGAATTCCTCGCCCCGGGCCGCTCGCGCATGCGGGCGAAGTTCGTGCTGACCGATGACGACCTCGACCGCATCGTCCGGATGACCGCCAACGGCGACAAGCACCTGCACCTGTTCAACGTCGACGTGGTCGACGAGGAGGGCCTGGTCGTCGCCCGGGTGGAGAAGATCGTCTACGTGCGACGCAAACGAAACTCGTCATGAGTCACTTCCGACCCTGGCCCTGGCCGCGCATCCAGGCGCACCGCGGCGCCGGCAAGCTGGCGCCCGAGAACACCCTGGCGGCCATCCGCCGCGGCTACGAGATGGGCTTCCGCGCGATCGAAGTCGACGCGCGGCTGACCAGGGATGAAGTGCCGGTGCTCATCCACGACCGTTCGCTCGAGCGGACCACCGACGGGCACGGGGCGGTGGCCGAGACGCTGGCAGTGGACATCGCGAGGCTCGACGCAGGCCGCTGGTTCGGGCCGCAATTTGCCGGCGAACCGGTGCCGACGCTGGTGGCGACGATCGCGTTCTGTCGCGCGCAGGGAATCTGGATGAATCTCGAGATCAAGCGCGCGCCGGGCCAGATCGCGCGCATCGGCGAAGTGGTCGCGCGCACCGCGGCGCGCAGCTATGGCGACCTGCTGCGGCCCGGCGGCGACCGGGCGGAGAACGTCGTTTTGCAGGCGCCGCTGCTGTCGTCGTTCGGTCGCGATGCGCTGCTGGCGGCGCGCACTGCTGCACCCGATCTGCCGCGCGGCTATCTGGTCGATGACGTGCCGGAGAACTTTGCGACCGAACTCGCGGAACTCGGCTGCGTCAGCCTGCACACGGATCACGAGACGCTGACCCCGGAAAAGGCGCGCGCGGTCAAGGACGCCGGCTACTGGCTGTTCTGCTACACGGTCAACGACCCCGAGCGGGCGCGGGAGATCTTCGGCTGGGGCGTCGATGCGCTGTGCACCGACCGGATCGACCTGATCGGCGCCGACTTCGCCTGAGTTGTCCCGACCGGAGTCCGACCTGACACGCTGCCCGCGGACGGTTGCGCACCGTCGCGGGTGGTTTCGCCTGCCCGGGTTGGTGCGCGATCGAGACACTGGAGTGCCCTGTTGCGCTCATGTCCCCCGGCGCCCGCCTTTGGCAGGCGCCTCCTCCTTGACTTCGCTTCACAGGGCGCCCCAGTGTCTCGATCGTCGTGCCGTGCTGCCCGGCGCTGGTTGCGGGCCGCGACGGTGGATGGCCAAGGGCGGCCACCCGCTGCCCTTGGCGGGCACCCCCTCCGAAGTCACGCCCGTGAACGCAACGAAGGTCCGCAGCTGGTCGCTAG
>CAZSYX010000158.1:0-2684 GCA_964610575.1 uncultured Burkholderiaceae bacterium | reverse complement strand
TGCACCGTGCCCGCCCGACTGATCGACGGCAAAGCCGTCGCCGCCCGCCTGCTCGATCGCGTTTCGGCCGCCGTGGCCGCGTTGGGCAAAGCGCATGGTCTGCAGCCCGGGCTGGCGGTGGTACTGGTCGGCGAGGATCCGGCGAGCCAGGTGTACGTGCGCAACAAGGCGAAGCAGACGGTGGCGGCCGGAATGCGCTCCTTCGAGCACGTGCTGCCGGCGTCGACGACCCAGGCCGGACTGCTCGAGGTCGTGCAGCGGCTGAACCGGGACCCGGCGGTGCACGGCATCCTGGTGCAGCTGCCGCTGCCGCCGCAGCTTGCCGAGGACGAGGTGATCGAGGCGATCGATCCGGCCAAGGACGTCGACGGCTTTCACCCGATCAACGTCGGCCGGCTTTCGATCGGCGCGCCGGCGCTGGTGCCCTGTACCCCCTACGGCTGCACGCTGCTGATCCGCGAAGCCGTGGCCGAGCCGGCCGGGCTGCACGCGGTGATCATCGGCCGCTCGAACATCGTCGGCAAGCCGATGGCGCAGCTGCTGCTGGCGATGAACTGCACGGTGACGATCGCCCACTCGCGCACGCGCGACCTGCCGGCGCTCGCGCGCAGCGCCGACATCCTGGTGGCCGCCGTCGGCCGGCCGGAGATGGTGCGCGGAAGCTGGATCAAGCCCGGCGCCTGCGTGATCGATGTCGGCATCAACCGCGTGCCGGCAGCCGAACCCGGCAAGACGCGGCTGGTCGGCGACGTGGCCTTCGCCGAGGCGGTTGAGGTCGCCGGCGCCATCACGCCGGTGCCCGGCGGCGTCGGGCCGATGACGATCGCCTGCCTGCTGCGCAATACGGTTATCGCGGCGTGTCGGGCACGCGGCATCGATATTCCGTCGAACTTGTAGCACTCCGCTCTCCCGCACCGACTGCTGCCGGCGATCAACAGGCCACTGCCCGAGCGGCGTAGCGTGATTTGTGTCCCGATAAGCGGGGAGAAAGCCGATGAGCAGCGGACGATTCATCGATCGCCGTGATGCCGGGCGCCAGCTGGCGCAGCGCGTCGCCGCGCTGAAGCTCGACAACCCGATCGTCTACGCGCTGCCGCGCGGCGGTGTGCCCGTGGCGGCGGAGATCGCCGCCGTGCTGCACGCGCCGCTCGACCTGGTGCTGGTGCGCAAGATCGGCGCGCCGATGCAGCCTGAGCTGGCGGTGGGCGCGATCGTCGACGGCGAGACGCCGGAACTGGTGATCAACCACGACATCGCGCGGCACACCGGCGCCACGCAGGAGTACATCGACGACGCCTGCGCGCGCGAACTGGCCGAGATCGAGCGCCGCCGCGCGCGCTACCTGGCCAACCGCCCGCGCCCGGATCCGAAGGGGCGGACGGTGATCGTCGTCGACGACGGCATCGCCACCGGCGCCACGGCGATCGCGGCGCTGCGCGCACTGAAGAAGCGCGGCGCGGCGCGGCGGATCGTCGCCGTGCCGGTGTCGCCGCCGGACACCGTCGAGCGCCTGGAGAAGGAAGCCGACGAGGTGATCTGCCTGATGCAGCCGCTCGAGTTCTGGGGCATCTCCGGCTTCTATCTCGACTTCCACCAGCTCGAGGACGAAGAGGTCACGCGCGCGCTGGAGGCGGCAGCGGCGCGGTTGGGTGGTAAGGCGTGAACCTGCGGGCAACGGAGACCGCGGCGGTCGACAAAGGCGCCGTGTCGCTGCGCGAGAAGGCGGCGCTGCTCGCACGGCCGGCCACATACGGGCCGGGCGTGGCGGCGGTCGAGACCGTCGAGACGCACATGTCGCTGGTATTTCTCGCCGGCCCGACCGTCTACAAGCTGAAGAAGCCGGTCGTCTATCCGTTCCTCGACTTCAGCACGCTGGCCGCGCGCGAGCGCAACTGCCGCGACGAATTGCGGCTGAACCGAAGGCTCGCTCCCGACGTTTACCTCGGCCTGTCGAAGATCACGCGCGAAGCCGACGGAACGCTTGCCCTCGACGGCCGCGGTGAGGTGGTCGACTGGCTGGTGCGGATGCGGCGGCTGCCGGCCGGACGCACCCTCGACCAGTTGATAGCTGGCGGAACCGTCACAACGGAGCAGGTAGACGCCATCGCTGCCGTGCTGGCGCGCTTCTACGCCGGCGCCGAGCGGGGTCGCACAAGCGCCGACGAGTATGTGCAGCAGTTGCGCAGCGAACATGCGGTCAGCCGCAAGGTGATCGGCGGCTTCGAAAATGGTCTCGCGGGCGCGCTGCTCGACGACGTGCAGCGCTTTCTCGACGAGGATCACGCGCTGCTGCGCGCGCGCGTCGCTGCCGGCCGCGTCGTCGACGGCCACGGCGACCTGCGCCCCGAGCACGTCTGGCTCGCCACGCCGCCGCTGATCATCGACTGCCTGGAGTTCAACGAGCGCCTGCGCCAGGTCGACCCGTTCGACGAGATCACTTACCTCGGCCTCGAGTGTGCGCGGCTGGGGGCGGAGTGGATCGGCCCACGCCTGCTGCAGCCACTGTCGGCCGCGCTCGGCGACGCCATCGACGCGCGCCTCGTGCGCTTCTACGCCCGCTACCGCGCCTGCGTGCGCGCACGGCTGGCACTGGCGCACCTGGCAGAACCCTCCCCGCGCGAGCCCGAGCGCTGGCAGCCGCTGGCGCGGGCTTACCTGAGACTCGGCGACGAGTTCGATCCGAC
>CAZSYX010000157.1:0-2842 GCA_964610575.1 uncultured Burkholderiaceae bacterium | reverse complement strand
TCGGCCGCGACAGGAACATCGATGCCAGCCCGCTTGAGTTCTTCGAGCCGCTTGGCGGCCTGTTCGATCAGTCCCACGATGCGTTCCCTGTCTGCTTATCGGTTCAGCGTCCAGCCGACCCAGGCCGTCCAGGCGCCGTAGAACACCAGCAAGCCGGCCACCGCCGAGCCCCACGCCGCGTGGAACATGCGGCGGCGGCGCAGCGCCGGGCCGCTGATCAGCATGGTCACGCTGCCCAGCACCGGGCGGTTGCCGAGCTGGCGCAGCGCGCGAGTGTCGGGCACGGTCGGGAAGATCTGTGCCAAGGCAAAGGCAGCGAGCAGGCCGGCGCCGACCGCCAGACCAAGCACCAGCGGCACCAGCGCCAGCCGGTCGGGAAAGACGGGCTTGGTGGAAGTGCGCGGCGGGTCGACCAGCCGGAACTCTGCGCCGGCACCGGCAACCTCGACCTCCTGGCCCATGGTCGCCTGCTCGCGCCGTGCAATCAACTGCTCGTAGTTGCGCTTCAGGATCTCGTAGTCGCGGTTCATCTGCTTCAGTTCGGTTTCGAGTTCCGGCACCCGCACCGCCGCGCCTTTCAGCTTGTCCATGCGCGACTTGATTTCAGCAGCCCGTGCCCTCAACGAGGCGAGATTGGCCTCGGCCTCGCCGATGGCGATCTTCATCTGCTGGAAGACAGGGTTGGTCGCCGCTCCCGAGGCGGGGTTGTCCTTGAGCGCTTTCTGCTGCTCCTCGATCGCTTTCTTGCGCTCTTCCTCGAGCTGGGCGATCAGGCGGCGGCTGCTGACGATGTCCGGGTGCTGTTCGGTGTAGCGGCGCAGCAGTTCGTCGACCTGACGCTTCTGCACGTCGATGCGCGCGTCGATTTCCGGCGTCGCCGAGACCGCCGGATGCGCCGACAGGTCCGGCATCATGCTCGGGATCTCGCCCTGCAACTGCTGCTTGAGCGCATCGCGCGACTGCTCGGCGGCGCGCAGTTCGAGCTGCAGGCGGTTCCACTCGTCGGCCAGCGCCGCCACCTGCGACAGGTAGTCGCGCGAGCCGGTGCCGATCATCCCCAGGTTCGCCAGCTGGAAGTCCTTCATCCGCGTCTCGGCCTCCGCCAGCCGCGCTTCGTACTGCTTGATCTGCTCGTCGATGAAGCGGCGAGCGCTCTCGCTGTCGCGCCGCTTGTCGCCGAGCCCCGACTCGACGAACATCGAAACGAAGTTCTGCACCACGCGCCGCGCCCGCTCCGGGCTGGTGTTGCGATAAGAGATGTTGTAGAGGTTGTCGCGGCCGCCGGCGAGCTTGATGTCGGCGATCAGCCGGTCGACCAGCCGGTCCTTCTCGCCCTGGCTGGTGGCGAGCAGGTCCATGTCGCTCGAGCGCATCAGCTTCTCGATGTTCGGGCGCGAGATCAGCGTTCGCGTCAGCATCGTCACCTGCTGATCGACGTTCGGCTGGATCGCCAGCCCCGACATCAGGGGCTTGAGCACCGACTGCGTGTCGACGTAGATGCGCGCCGTCGCCTCGTAGCGGTCGGGGATGTTGAACACGACGATCGCGCCGACGATGCCGACCAGCCAGGCCACGCCGAGGCCGATCCAGCGCCGATGCCACATGCCGCGCAGGACCGTGGTCAGCTGGCGAAGAAGTTCATCCATTTGTGCTGCCCAGAATGCAGAAGTTCATCAGGAGTTGGGGCGGCCGCTTGCAGCTTTCGCCACTCGCTTATCGGCGCGGCGCCGTCCGGCCCCGCGTCTTCGGTTCGACGTTCAGAACCAGCTCTGCGGAATGATCAGCACGTCGCCCGGCTTCACGTCGACGTTGGCCGAGATGTCGCCGCGCTTGATCAGGTCGTTCAGGCGCACCGTGTACATCTTGCCCTGCTCGGCGCCGCGCACGAGGACGGTCTTGTTGCCGTCGGCGAAATCGGTGAGCCCGCCGACGGCGATCATCACGTCGAGCATCGTCATGTCCTGGCGGTACGGCAGCGCCTGCGGCCGCGTGGCCTCGCCGATGATGCGGATCTGCTCGCCGAACGGACCGGAGGCGCCGGCAACGATCACGGTGACGACCGGGTCGCGAACGAACTTGGACAGCGCCTTCTCGACGTCGCGGGCCAGTTCGGTCGGCGACCGGCCCAGGGCGGGGAGGTCCTCGACCAGCGGCATCGTCAGCCGGCCGTCCGGGCGGACGGGCACGGTCATCGACAGTTCGGGGTTGCGCCAGACGATCACGTTGACCGAGTCGCCGGTGCCGATCAGGTATCGGTAGTCGGGCGACGAGGCCACGACCGGGGGAGGACCGTAACTGCCTGTCGAACTGCAACCTGCCAGAACGACCGCCGCCAGCCCGGCGAGCGCCGCCAGCAACCGTCCGCCAAATCCTTTCCGACCCCACATAAAGCCTCCGCCATCAGAAATCGAGAAGTGACGCCCGCGGCCAGGCCGACGGGCAGCCCCATAGCGTGTTTTGGGGAGTCTATTACAGAGCCCCAGCCGCCGCCCCCCCCGCGCAGCGGCCAGACCGAACCGCCGAAGCTCGCGGCGGCTCCTGAAACTGCTACCCGGACAGGCGCCCCGCGCAAGCAGCCCCTTGCCAATCGGCCGAATGTTGCCGTGCATGGAGGGCCGCGTCACTGCCGCCGATCGGACGCGACCGCTAGGCCGGAAGAGGCCGAATGATGCCGCACCACCACTGGGCAGTGGAATAGGACTTCCGAATGGCGCAGCGCCTCTGTCTGGCGGACCGGGACCGATCGGGTTCCGGTAGCCTGCGCAGGAAGGAAACGACACCGGAGCTTGCACCGTGCCCGCCCGACTGATCGACGGCAAAGCCGTCGCCGCCCGCCTGCTCG
>CAZSYX010000156.1:0-2872 GCA_964610575.1 uncultured Burkholderiaceae bacterium | reverse complement strand
CTGGCGCGAACTCATCGACGCCGGCTTTCCCTTCGTCAAGGCAAGCCTGCTGCGCAACCCGCGCCTCGCCGAAGCAGTGCGCGCCGTGGTTCCGGCGCACCTGCTGCCGCCCGCCTAGGGCGCGGCCCGTTCCGGGCGCGCGGCCCGTCGCTTCGGCCTACTAGCCGGCGACGATCACGCCGCAGGCCAGCCTCGGACCCGCATTGCCGGCCGGCTGGCTCGCGTAGTCGTCGGGATCGCGGTGGATCACCACGCTGCGGCCGATCACGCTGGCCGCGCCGCCGCCCACCGACAGGAGGTCGGTCTCCCACATCACGCGCGCAGCGCCGGAAGCGTCCGCGCGCAGGTTGGGCATGTCGCCGGAATGGCGCTCGGCCTTGCCGTAGTGGCCGTGCGGCTTGCCGGCCGGGTTGAAGTGACCGCCGGCGCTCATCGCGTCGGGAGCAGAGCAGTCGCCCTTTTCATGCACGTGGAAGCCGTGCTCGGCGTTCGGCTTCAATCCGGTAATGGCGGCGGTGACGATCACCTTGCTGCCCGACTGCTCGAATCGCACGGTGCCGGACACGGTATTGCCCGCCGTCGGCTTCATATCGGCTGCCGCGCTGGGGCCGGTGCCTGCCGTTGGCGTCTGCGCGCAAGCGGCGATCAGCAGCGACGAGACGGCAGCGATGGGAAAAGCGACACGACGCTTCATGAGCAGGTCTCCTCTGGGGTTGTGCCGGTCCCGGCCCGCTGAACGAGCGGCCAGCGCGGGCAAGGATAGCGGACGATGCAGCAGGCCCGGCGGCTCCGCTCATCGCCGCCGCGGCGCTCAGCGCGACGTATTGACCGCCTCGATGGCCTTGCGCTGCCCTTCCCGCACTTCGAGCGTCAGCTTGCAGGCGGCGTAGTACTTGCAGATGTTGCGCACGTAGGTCGTCGTCTCGATGCCGATCGTCTCGGCCGTCACCAGTTCGACGTTGTTGAACCACTTGTCCGGGTCGAGCTGCGACTCCTGGTAGCCCTGCGCGGCGAGCAGCGTCGCCGTGCAGGCGAAGAGCCTCGTCGAGCGATCCTCCGGATGAAACACACCGTTACCACTTCACGGCGTCGGCGGCAGCCCATTCGAGCCGCCAGCCTCCGCCAGCATGCAAGAATCGGCGCCGCGGCTGGATCTGCCAGCCAGCGGGCGTCGCTGCCTGCGACGCCCATGCCATCGACTTCCGGAGCACCTCATGCGTCCCATCGCACTCCTCGCCTGCGTTCTGATCGCCGCGAGCGCCCCGCTGGCTTACGCGGCAGACGACACCCCCAAGGCCGATGCCGCTGCTGCTGCCAAGCAAAAAGCGGCCGGCACGAGCGCGGAGGAGAAGGCTGCCGCCAAGAAGAAGGCCAGAGCGAAGCCGGCGTGGACAACGCCCGAAGCGAAGGCCGAGGCGGAGGCGCGCCACGCCGCGAAGCGGTCCGAGACGGCCGCCAAGACTGCCGAGCCGAAGGAAAAGCAGGCGGCCAAGTCTCCCGCCGAACTGCCCGCGCCGAGCGCCGGCCCGCGCTAGTCCCGGCCGGCGCTGCTCACGCCGACCGGTTCAGGTGCGGCATGGCCTGGCCGCGATAGGGCACGTCGAGGAAGCCGCACAGCAACTGCATCGCGTCGGCGTGGCCGACGTTCAGCACCAGCAGATCGCCGGGTCGGTCGCGAAAGTGCTCGATCACGCTGCGGTTGTGGTCGAGGTAGCTGGCGATGTAGGTATCGCGGTCGTACAGGCGGCTCTCGTCCTCGCCGTAGTTGAGCACGAAGCCTTCCCACAGGTAGCCCTTGTAGCGGTACTCGAACTCGCGCAGGTCGTCGGCAGTCGGAATGCGGCCCTTGTTGACGATCCGGGTATGGAACCGGACCAGCGACTCGAACCACTGCTCGGGGCTGTCCCGCACCGTCAGGATGAACTTGCTTCCCGGGAAACTCGCGTCGACGGCCTGGAAGGTGAACGGGTGCGAGAACGGGACGTCCTGGAAAGCGTCGGCGGTCCGGCACAGCGCGATGATCCGCGTGAAGTCGCGCCTGGCCCAGTCGGCGCGGAGCATCTCGCCGCGCGCCTGCAATCCCATGGTCAGGCCGAAGGACTGCAGCGCCGCCCCGATCGACGTGGTGCCGGTCTTGTTGCGGCCGACGCAGAACACCTTGCGGCCGCCCTCCCGACCCGTCATGGCCTCGCGCAGGTGGCCGAAGGACGCGCCCGGCAGTCCCGCCGCCGCGGCCCGCTCGATCGTCGCCATTGCCTCTTCCCAGCGGCCCATGACGTACCGGCAGTTGGCGAGGCTTCGCCAGCAGTTGACGTCCTCCGGCGCGCTCCGCACCGCTTGTTCGAGGTGCGCGATGGCGTCCTGCGGCCGGCCGGACAGGGCGAGCAGGACGCCCAGGTTGTGGTTGGCCACCGGGTGCGTCGGCTGGCTCGCCAGGGCCAGCCGATACTGCTGCGCCGCCTCCTGCAGGCGACCCGCCTGGTGCAACGAGATTGCGGCTTGCAGGGCCGGTTCGGCGGTCATCGGCTGTCGGGCGAAAGGGTCTGCAACAGCCGATTCTCGCCCATGATCCCGTGCGCCCGTGCCGCCATGGGCCTGGATCCTTCACGGCTGCCCGTGCGGTGCTGCGGCGGCGCCTCGATCCTGCCGCCTCTTCTTCCGAAGGCACGGCCCTCCTAGCGCGTGCCGCCCCAGTAGCCGCGCGCCTTCTGCAGCGCGCGCTGGCCGATCTGCTCGCCAACGCGCCGACCGTACAGGTCACCGTCCTGGAAATGGATGCCGCCGTAGCGCCGGGAGAGCCCCGCCTCGTCGGCCGCCTCCTTCAGCGTCGCCCAGCGCAAAGCCACCGGCTGGCTCGGCAGGCCCGGTTCGA
>CAZSYX010000155.1:0-2875 GCA_964610575.1 uncultured Burkholderiaceae bacterium | reverse complement strand
TCGCGGGCGCCAGGGCCGAGCAGTTGCGCGTGGTGGTGGTGCACCAGCCCGTGGCCGTGACGCGCGCCGAAGATGTGCCGAACCGGCTGCGCGGGCACGCCGCTGCACTGCAGCGCTGGGCCGCCGCCGGCGCCGACCTCGTCATGGGCGGGCACATCCACCTGCCCTACGTGATGGCGCTGCCCGGCCTGGCGCGGCCGATGTGGGCGGTGCAGGCGGGCACGGCAGTCTCGTCGCGGTTGCGCGAGGGCGTGCCCAATTCGGTGAACCTGCTGCGTTGGGGTGCGGATTCATCCCCGGGCTGCTGCCTCATCGAGCAATGGGACTTCTCGGCTGCCGAGCTGGCCTTTGTTCGCGCCAAGGTCAGCGAAGTCCCGCCGGCCAGGGCCTGAAGGGCTCGGTACCTCGGCACAGTGGAGGCAGCGCACCCCCTGATGGGTTGCCGTTCATCCGGACGTTGTGCAGGCGGCTGCACCGGCATGTCGGTCGGTTCGAGTTTCCCGAATCTTGACTCATGGAAGTTCTGCTTTTTCCGACGACGCATTGCATCCACATTCCGATGTGTTCAAACATTTCTTGAGGCCCGACCATGAAGGTTCTCTTCCGTTCCAGAAAATCCCGGACCGTCCGTTGGCAGCAGCGCGGTATCGAACGCTTGCGCCAGGCACTGCGCTACCTGCAGCGGCTGCTGGCAGTGGACCGCCCACCCGAGGCGCTGGCGTTGATCCCGATCCGGGCCGCGCGGCCGCATGTCACCCGCCAGCGGCACCAACGCACCTGGCGCGATTGACAGCCCCGGCGCACTCCCGCCGACTTCTGACTTTCCGCTGCCACACGCTTCGCGCGACACCCCGACTCTCACCCATTCACGAAGGAACACCGCCATGCGCTCCTACCCCCGCAACAGCCCCGAAGCCGCCGCACGCATCGTGGCACTCGTCCTCATCGCCGACG
This sequence comes from uncultured Burkholderiaceae bacterium, assembly GCA_964610575.1. Lineage (GTDB taxonomy): Bacteria > Pseudomonadota > Gammaproteobacteria > Burkholderiales > Burkholderiaceae_F > JADJWR01. The sequence goes on along the minus strand of CAZSYX010000155.1, from coordinate 1,921 downwards.
GCCACGTGTGCCGTTCGGAGTTCGACGTGTTTGAGCAGTTGGATGGGCCGCGCGAACTCGGCCTGCAATCCGACGGCTTGCCCCGCATCGTCCAGACATTCTGCGAAGACCTGCTGATGGGCGACCATGGCAGCGGTTCGATGCTGGGCGCCGTGGACGACGGCGCGTTGGCGTCGCTGATGGCCGGGGTGGACGAGCCGGAGCTTCAGCGCAAGGTGCTGCGGCTTGCGGTCGCTGCCGCGCGCGCCGACCGGCATCTTGCCGACGGGGAAGCCCTCGTCCTGGCGGCTGCTCGCCGCTTTTGGGGCATCGGTGACGAAGCAGAGGCAGGGAGCCTCGTCGCTGCCGACCCGCAAGCCGCGTGAACGACAGAGCTCAGGCGCGCGCCGCGGCGATGACCTGCAGCACCAGCGGGTGATGCTGCCCGCGGCGTGAGCGGATGGCGTGAATTTCCTCCTTCACGTCATCGCAGCGCCCGAGCAAACGCAGTCCGCGCATCAAGCCGACGTCACTGGCGCCAAGGCGGCTAACCGGGAACACCCCCAGCCCGCGCGCAGCAAACACCGCCAGCAGCGCGCTGTCTTCGAATTCGCCGACGATGCGCGGCCGCAAGCCCTGGGCCTCGAACCAGCGATCGAGGGTTTGGCGCAGCGCTGAGTGGCCGGTGGGCAGCAGCACGGGCAAACGGTTGAGCGATTGCGGAAACTGATCCACATCGGCCTTGTGCACATGGGCGGCAGGCCCGTACCACTGCACCGGCGACTCGACGAGCCGTTCGCTCGTCAGGCGAAGGTTCGGGTTGCGCGGCGCCGGCTGCCCGGCCAGCACCAGGTCCAGGTGATGCAGTGCCAGTTCGGCCAGAAGTTGCTCGAATTCGCCTTCGTGGCACACCAGCCGCAACGATGGCGTGGCCAGCACGGACTCCAGCAGCGCGTGCGCGGCCAGCTTGGAAATGCCGTCTGACAGGCCGACGGCCAGACGGGCGACCTTGCCACTGGCCGCCTCCCGCACTTCGTCAGGGATCAACTGGCCCAACTGAAAGATCTCCTCGGCGCGGGCGAAGGCGGCCTGGCCCGCCTCGGTAAGCGCGACGCCGCGGCCGGCGGGCTTGAGCAACTGGTGGCCAAGCGCCTTCTCAAGTTCCCGCACCTGCGCGCTGATGGTCTGCACCGCCATGTCCAGCCGCTCGGCGGCGCGGGCGAAGCCGCCCTCCTTGGTGACCACCCAGAAGTAGTACAGATGGCGATAGTTCAGCAAGCCGATCTCACATCGGAAAAACAGAAGTCTACATCTGCCTGGCACTGGTTTATTCGAATCCCAAGCTGCTGAAGACTACCGGCTGCTCTTACTCAACCAAGACGAACCGATCATGCTCTACGCACTCAGCTGGTTTGTGATCTTCAGCCTTCTTGCACTTTGGTCGCTGGCAGTCTGGGCGGCACATGCCGTCGCCGTGTGGACGGTCTCGAATGCAGGCGCGTTGACAGGCGCCGCATCGGGCGTCGAAGGCCTTCGTCTGCCGGAGTGGCTGGCCCCCTGGGTGCCGCCGGAGATCGTGCAGGCGATGACCTCGCTGCTTTCGGGCCTGGCGCCGGCTGTCGAGGGTCTGCTTCAGGCCGCGCCGGCGCTGGCCGGCGGCCTGACCGTGGCGACCTGGGTGATCTGGGGCCTCGGCGGCGCGCTGCTTGTCCTGCTGGGGGCCGGGCTGCACCTGCTCATTGCGATGTGGCGCCGCCGCGGTGGCGGCTCCGGTCCCCAGCCGCGCCCGCAGGTGGCCGCATGACGGGAAGGCTTTCCTCGCGCGGGCGCGACGCGACGGCTGCACGCACCGCGGTTCTTGTGATCGCCTGCCCGAGACCGGACCGGCCGGCGATGGCGCACCTGGCGCCGACGCTCACGGGTCCGATCGGGCAGGTGTTGC
>CAZSYX010000154.1:0-2915 GCA_964610575.1 uncultured Burkholderiaceae bacterium | reverse complement strand
CCGGCGGCGCTGCTGACGCCGCCGCCGGCGACGATCGGCCGCTTCACGATCGTCGGCGAAATCGGCCGCGGCGCCAACGGCGTCGTCTACGCGGCGCATGACCCCGTACTCGGCCGCGACGTGGCGATCAAGGCGGTCCCGCTCGCCATCAACGACAAGGTGCGCGAGAAGGCCGAGGCCGACTTCATCAAGGAAGCGCGCGCCGTCGCCGGGCTGAATCATCCGCACATCGTCACCGTCTTCGACGCCGGCCGCACCGACACGCTCGCCTACATTGCGATGGAGCGGCTGCACGGCCGCGACCTGCACGAGTACCTGTACGGCGGATCGCGGCTGGGCGTGCGCCAGGCGGCGGCGCTGATGGCGCGCATCGCCGACGCCGTGCACTACGCGCACAAGCGCGGGCTGATCCATCGCGACATCAAGCCGAGCAACATCTTCCTGTCGCGCGAGATGAAGCCGAAGGTGCTCGACTTCGGCGTGGCCCTGCCGCGCGCCGAGCAGGATCCTTCGCAGCACACGCAGCTGGTCGGCACGCCCAACTACATGTCTCCCGAGCAGGCACGTGGAGTCGCCATCGACGCGCGCAGCGACATCTTCTCGCTCGGCGCCATCCTGTACGAGATGGTCACCGGCAAGCGGGCCTTCGACGCGCCGAACATCGACGATCTGCTGACCAAGCTCATCAAGGAGGAGCCGCTTTCTGTCGCCGAGCTGCGGCCGGAGGCGCCGCCCGAACTCGTCCGCATCATCAGCAAGGCGCTCGCCAAGGACATCGAGGCCCGCTACCAGACCGCCGGCGAACTTCGCAACGACCTCGCCACCTTCGCCGGCACCCGCGAGCCCGACACGCAGGAGGTGGATGCACCTCGCACCGGCAGCCGGGCTTCGCCGGCGGCGCGCCGGCGCAAGGCACTGTGGCTGGCACTGGCCGGCGCGGTGCTGCTGGCGGTCGGCGCGAACTGGTGGCGGACGCAGGAGGACATCGCGCCGCCGCCCAGCCCACCGGTTGCGCTGGAGCCGCGCACCGTTGCGCCCGAGCCGGCCCGGCCCCCCGAGCCGGTCGAGCCGCCCCCTGCCGAGGCAAAGCCGGCGCCCCCACCCGCCGCTCGCCGCGCGCCGGTGGCCCCCGCAGCGCCGCAGCCCTCCGACGGACTGGTGTCGCTGGCCATTGCGCCGTGGGGCGAGGTGCTGGTCAACGGCGAGCCGCGCGGCGTTTCACCCCCGCTGACCACGCTGCGCCTGGCGCCCGGCTCCTATTCGATCGAGGTGCGCAATGGCGACGCCCCGCCGCTGAAGGCGAGCATCGAGATCAAGGCAGGCGAGACCCACACGCTGCGGCATCGCTTCTGAAGGCCGCCGCGCCGGCGGCCGCGTGAGTTCGCACGATTGGCCAGGCGCCCCGTGCCGCGATACGCTCGGCCCGTCCTGAAATGCGTCTCTTGAGATGACCGGCCCGCGCGCGAAGCCAGAACGGTGGCCTGCCTATCCGCTGCGCAGCGCGATCGCACTGTCGCTCGCCGCGGCACTGTCGGCGTGCGAGACCTTCGCCCCGCCACCGGCCCCCACGGCGCCGCCGACGGCCAGCATTGCCGCGCTTTACCTGCAGCCGGCAGAACGTTCGCTGGTCGACGGCATCCGCCTGTACGAGGAGGCTTCCTTCGACCGCGCCGAGGCTGCGCTGCGGCAGGCGCTGAGCAAAGGACTCGCCGACCCTCGCGACCGGGCCGTCGCCTACAAGTACATCGCCTTCATCGCCTGCGCCTTCGAGCGGACTGCCGAATGCGAGTCGAGCTTCCAGAGCGCATTCGCCGCCGATCCGAAGTTCGCGCTCAGCGAGAAGGAAGTCGGGCACCCGGTCTGGGGTCCCGTGTACCGCCGCATCGCCGCCGCGCAACACCGGCAATAGACGGCGGTGCCCTCCACGGCGAGAGCGGCGGCCTGGCGGTGCTCCTTCAGAAGCCGATGCGTGCCTTGCGAGCCACGCGCTCGGCGGTGACGTCCTCGAGCAGCACTTCCTGCCGCTGCGCCAGCTTGGCGTTGCCGAATGCGGCCAGCAACACGCGGCGCATCTCGCGCGGCTTCAGCTGCGCCAGCTTGTCGATCATGGCCTGCGCCGGCTCCTCCGGGAACTGCTGGCCCCAGCTGTGCTCCTCGCGCAGTTCGCGGTAGATGCCACGGGCGATGCGCCGCGCACCATCGGCATCGGGCGGATCGATCTCGTAGACGTTGACGCGGTTGAGGATCGGCTCCGGGATCGCCCGCGCCTCGTTGGCGGTGGCGATCCAGACGACGTCGGAGGCGTCGATCGGCACCTCGGCAAACTCGTCGACGAACTCCCGCGCGGTGTCGTGCTCCAGAAGCGTGTACAGGCTGCCGAGCGGGTCGTACTGCGCGTCGCCGCCGGCCTTGTCGATCTCGTCGACGACGATCACCGGGTTGGCGTAGTCGCCGTGCACCAGCGCCTCGAAGACCTTGCCCGGCTTGGCGTTCTTCCACTGCGCGGACGCACCGGACAGGATCCAGCCGGCGGTGAGCGAACTCATGCCGATGAACGAGTAGCCGGTGCCGAGCAGCTTGGCCACCCGTCGCGCGAAGTGGGTCTTGCCGATTCCGGGGTCGCCGAGCAGCAGCATCGGCTCCAGGTCGAGCGGGTCGTCGCTCGACAGGCACAGCGCCAGCTGGCGGCGGATGTCCTCCAGCGGCGCCTCAAAATTGGGCAGTTCCTCCACCAGTGCATCAATATCGGGCAGCGCCGAGGGCTTGATCGAGAAGCGCTGGCCGCCGGCCTTGATCATCTTCACGTATGTGGATTTCAGCGCGTCGCTCGCCCCGGCGCCGAGGTCCTGCAGGCCGCTGAGCGCCTCTTCGACGCGCGGCACGTGGTAGACGTTCTTGAAGCCGGCGATGGAGAT
>CAZSYX010000153.1:0-2921 GCA_964610575.1 uncultured Burkholderiaceae bacterium | reverse complement strand
GGCGCCGCCGCGTCCTTCGCCGCCAGGATGGGCTCGCCCTGCAGCGGCCAGTCGATGGCCAGCGCCGGGTCGTTCCAGCGCACCGTGCGGTCGTGCTCGCCGATCCAGTAGTCGGTGGTCTTGTAGAGGAAGTCCGCCGCTTCGCTCACCACCACGAAGCCGTGGCCGAAGCCGGGCGGAATCCACATCTGCAGCCTGTTCTGCGCCGACAGTTCGACGCCAACCCAGCGGCCGAAGGTCGGCGACGACCGGCGCAGGTCGACCGCGACGTCGAACACGGCGCCGGTCACCGCCCGCACCAGCTTGCCCTGCGGCCGCACCACCTGGTAGTGGATGCCGCGCAGCACGTTGCGGGTCGAGTAGGAATGGTTGTCCTGCACGAAGGTCACGTCCAGCCCGGTCGCCTCGCCGAAGGTCCGGGCGTTCCAGCTTTCCATGAAGAAGCCGCGGTCGTCGCCGAACACGCGTGGCTCGAGCAGCAGGACCTCCGGCAGGGCAGTCGGCGTGACCTTCATCGCTCGACCGACGCCGGGATCACGCGCTCGCGCAGCATGGCGAGCAGGTACTGACCGTAGCCGTTCTTCTTCAGCGGCTCGGCGATCCGCTGCACCGCCTGCGCGTCGATCCAGCCGCCGCGGTAGGCGATCTCCTCGGGGCAGGCGATCTTCAGGCCCTGCCGCTGCTCGATCGTCTCGATGAAGGTCGAGGCCTGCAGCAGCGATTCGTGCGTGCCGGTGTCCAGCCAGGCCATGCCGCGCCCCATGATCTCGACCTGCAGTGAGCCGGCGCGGAGATAGCGCTGGTTGACGTCGGTGATCTCCAGTTCGCCGCGTGCCGACGGCCTGATCGAGGCGGCGACGTCGAGCACGGCGTTGTCGTAGAAGTACAGGCCGGTGACCGCGTAGTTCGAGCGCGGCGTCTTCGGCTTTTCCTCGATGCTCACGGCGCGGCCGTCGGCATCGAACTCGACCACGCCGTATCGCTCGGGGTCGTTGACGCGATAAGCGAACACGGTGGCGCCGCTGGCGCGGGCGTTGGCGCGCCGCAACTGCTCGACCAGGTCGTGGCCGTAGAAGATGTTGTCGCCGAGGATCAGCGCGGCGGGGTCGGATCCGACGAAGTCACGGCCGATGATGAACGCCTGCGCCAGCCCTTCGGGGCGCGGCTGCACCGCGTAGTCGAGCCGGATGCCCCACTGGCTGCCGTCGCCGAGCAGTTCGCGGAAGCGCGGCGTGTCCACCGGCGTCGAGATCACCAGAATCTCGCGGATGCCCGCCAGCATCAGCGTGCTGAGCGGGTAGTAGACCATCGGCTTGTCGTAGATCGGCAGCAGTTGCTTCGAGATGACCTGGGTCACCGGATACAGCCGCGTGCCGGACCCGCCGGCCAGGATGATTCCCTTCCTTGTCATTGCTTGGCCTGCTCCCCGAGCCGTTGTCCGTAGTTCTTCTCGATCCAGTCGCGGTAGCCGCCGCTGCGGACCCGTTCGGTCCACTGCGCGTTGTCGAGGTACCACTGCACGGTCAGCCGGATGCCCGCCTCGAAGGTCTGCTGCGGACGCCAGGCGAGTTCGGCTTCGATCTTGCGCGGATCGATCGCGTAGCGCCGGTCGTGTCCGGGCCGGTCGGTGACGAAGCGGATCTGGTCGGCATAACGGCCCCGCGGCTTCGGCCGCAGCTCATCGAGCACCGCGCAGACGGCGTGCACCACCTCGAGATTGCGTTTCTCGCTCTTGCCGCCGATGTTATAGGTCTCGCCCAGCCGGCCTTCGGCCAGCACGCGGCGGATCGCCGCGCAGTGGTCGCCGACGTACAGCCAATCGCGCACGTTGGCGCCGTCGCCATACACCGGCAGCGGCTTGCCCTCGAGCGCGTTGAGGATCATCAGCGGGATCAGCTTCTCCGGAAACTGGTACGGCCCGTAGTTGTTGCTGCAATTGGTGGTCAGCACCGGCAGGCCGTAGGTGTGGTGGTAGGCGCGCACCAGGTGGTCGGAGGCCGCCTTGCTCGCCGCGTACGGGCTGTTGGGGGCGTAGGGCGTCGTTTCCGAGAACGCCGGGTCGGTCTCGGCTAGCGAGCCGTAGACCTCGTCGGTCGACACGTGCAGGAAACGAAAACCTGCCCGCGCCTGCTCGTCGAGCGCCGACCAGTGCGCACGCACCGCTTCGAGCAGTTCGAAGGTCCCGTTGATATTGGTACGGATGAATTCGCCGGGGCCGCTGATCGAGCGGTCGACGTGGCTTTCCGCGGCGAAATGAACGATCGCGCGCGGCCGATGCTTCGACAGCAGTGCGGCCAATGCGGCACGGTCGCAGATGTCGACCTGGGCAAAGGTGAAGCGCGAATCGCCGCGCAGGCTCGCCAGGTTGTCCAGGTTGCCCGCGTAGGTGAGCTTGTCGATCACGAGGACTTCCTCGCGCTCGGCCGCCAGCCAGTCGTGGACGAAGTTCGCGCCGATGAAGCCGGCGCCGCCGGTGACGAAGATCATGGATTTCCCGTTGCTCGATGCTTATCCAGAAACGCCGCAGGCAATGTCGCCGGCAGGACCGGGCGATGCACGTCACGCAGGTAGTCACGCGCATAGGAGAAGCCGGGTGCATCAGTCGGCCGGATAGGCGCACTGTCCGGCGCGTGCCCTGGATCGAAGTGCCTGGCCACCAGTCCCTCGAAGAACTGCACCCACTCTTCCGACAGCCAGTACCAAGGGCAGATCCACGTCCACGGCCTTCCTGACAGCCGCTCCGGGAAGGCGCCGAGGTCGGGCGCAACGACCGGCAGCCGCGCATTGAGCGCGGCGCTGAGCGTGTAGCTGTAGGTCTCCGGCCACAGCGCCGGGAACCACGCGAGGTCGGGCCGTATCGCTTCCAGCAGTCCGGCAAGGTCCTTCTCCGCGTACTCGCCATGCACGGTCAGGTGGGCACC
>CAZSYX010000152.1:0-2946 GCA_964610575.1 uncultured Burkholderiaceae bacterium | reverse complement strand
CTCGAAAGTCACCTACGTCGCGCGTGGCAAGCTCGCGGGCAGCGGCTTCGGTGGCATGCGCTTCGAATCGAAGGGTGAGTTCGACCTGCCGGCCGGCCTGGCGGAGCCGCCGGCGGCGCCGGCACGGAACTGACGGTCTGCCCGAGTCTTGCTGGCAGCCGGCGAGCGACGCATCCGAAAACCGGGTCGAACAACCGACCGTCGCAGTCAGTTCTGTACACGCCGCGGCGGTTCGCCGCTCACGCCGCGGGTTTGCGCAGCTCCCGCCGCAGGATCTTGCCGATGTTGGACTTCGGCAGCGGCTCGGTGCGGAACTCGACGATGCGCGGCATCTTGTAGGCGGTCAGATGCTGCTTGCAGTGGGCGAGCAACTCGCTCTCCGTCACCGTGGGGTCCTTGAGCACCACCACCGCCTTGACCGCCTCGCCGGAGCGCGCATCAGGCACGCCGATCACTGCGGCCTCCGCCACGCCGGGGTGGGTCGCCAGCACATCCTCGATCTCGTTGGGGAAGACCTTGAATCCGGACACCACGATCATGTCCTTCTTGCGGTCGGTGATGCGGATGTTGCCGCGCTCGTCCATCACGCCCATGTCGCCGGTGCGCAGCCAGCGGTCGGCGGTGAACACGTTGGCCGTTTCTTCCGGCCGGTTCCAGTAGCCCTTCATCACCTGCGGTCCGCGCAGGCAGATCTCGCCCACTTCGCCAAGCGCGACCGGCTTGCCGTCGTCGTCGAGCATCGCCGCGTCGGTGCTGGGCAGCGGCACGCCGATCTGGCCGCTCCACTCCTCGATGGTGACCGGGTTGGCGATCGCCACCGGCGCGCTCTCGGTCAGTCCATAGCCTTCCACCAGCGGCACGGGGGTCATCTGCCGCCAGCGATGCGCGACCACCTGCTGCACGGCCATGCCGCCAGCCACCGCGAGCTTGAGGCTGCTCCAGTCGACCTGGGCGGAACCCGGCGCGTCGAGCAGCGCGCGGAACAGCGTATTGACGCCGATGATCGCGGAAAAGCGCGTCTGCCTGAGCGTCTTGAGGAAGGTCGGCAGGTCGCGCGGGTTGGCGATCAGCAGGATCTGCGCACCCTTGCTGAAGAAGGACAGGCAACCCGTCAGCGCAAAGACGTGATACAGCGGCAGCGGAATCACCACGGTCTCGGCACCGTCGTTCATGCCGGGCGACATCCAGGCCCCCACCTGCAGCACGTTGGCCACCATGTTGCCGTGGGTGAGCATCGCGCCCTTGGCCACGCCGGTAGTTCCCCCCGTGTACTGCAGGAAGGCAAGGTCGTCGTGGGTGAGCATCACATCGTCGAGTGACTGCGCGCGGCCGGCGGCCAGCGTCCGGTTGAAGTCCAGTGCACCGGCGAGTTGCCAGGGCGGCACCAGCTTCTTCAGATGCTTGACCACGGTGTTGGTCAGCAGCCGCTTCAGCGGCGGCAGCAGATCGCCCACCTGCGTCGTGACGACGATGCGCACCGGCGTGGCCTTGATCACCTGCGACAGCGTGTGCGCGAAGTTTTCCAGCACCACGATGGCGGTGGCGCCGGAGTCGTTCAGCTGGTGCTCGAGTTCGCGCGGTGTGTACAAAGGATTGACGTTGACCACCACCATCCCGGCCCGCAGCACACCGAAGAGCGCAACCGGGTACTGCAGCAGATTGGGCAGCATCAAGGCGACGCGATCGCCGCGCTTCAGCCCGGCGCCCGCCTGCAGCCAGGCGGCAAAGGCGCGGCTTGCCTCGTCGAGCTGCCGGAACGTCAGCACCGTGCCCATCGAATTGAATGCCGGCAGCTCGGCAAAGCGCGCGCAACTGGCGGCGAGCACGTCCTTCAGCGATGCGAATCTGTCGATGTCGATGTCGGCCGGTACGCCGGCCGGGTACCGGGCGAGCCAAGGCCTGTCCATGTCCACCTCGTGCTTGCTGGTGTCGAATGACCCCACGTATTCGAAGTCTGCCGCCCGCGCGGCATCCCGTTCTGCGCGATGACAAGAGAAGTGCGCGCCGGCGCCGGCCACATGACATCCCCGAGGGACGGGCACTCCCGCTGCACGAACGGGAGCACCCCTTGCCGTGGGACGTCGCGGGCTGGACTCAGGCTGCACCGACCGCCAGCGCGTCGACAACCGACCGCATCCGTCTCCAGTGCGACCCTTCCCAATAGATCCGCCCGCATCCCGTGCAGGCGGTGAAGCGGTCGTGGCACTCGCGCACGTTCGGCGGCAGCCGGTCGCACACGGCGCTCTTGTCGATCGGCGCGAGCATCGCGTTGCAGGCGAGGCAGCGCGTGAACGGCTGCACGCTGCGCATCAGGTCCAGCCGCTCGATCACCTCGCGCAACTGCTCGCGCGGCCGCAGCGCGCGCACGAAGCAGCCGTGCGTGATGCCACGCCGCTTCAGCAGCTCGCGGTCGCGCGTCAGCACGATGCGGCCGTCCTCGCGGGCGAGCGCCTCGATCTGCGCATCGCGCAGGCCGTTCTCGTACAGCGTATCGAAGCCGGCCAGGCGCAGCAGCCGCGCCAGGCCGCCGAGATGCGCGTCGGCGAGGAAGCGCGTCTTGCGCAGCGGCTCCGCGCGCACGCGCAGCAGCGGCGTGACGTCGAGCGCCTCGAACTTCGGATACACCGCCACCCGGTCGCCGTCGCGCAGCACTCGATCGAAGCCGACCGACTCGCCGTTGACCAGCACCACTTCGACTTCGGTGTGCGGCACGCCGAGCGCCTCGATCATGTGCTTGGTGGTGGCGGCGCGCGCGCAGGGCACGGCGAACTCGCGCTTGCGGCGTACGGGCGGCAGAAAGTCGTTCAGTTCCTCGTAGAACCGGAATGTTGCCGTGACCGGCGCCGGAGGAAGCACGGCAGCGGCACTCATCGCCGCTGCGCGCCCTCGCCGGCATCGCGCAGCGAGGGCTCGTCCTCGTCCGGCTGCTCGGCCTCGTCCTCCCAC
>CAZSYX010000151.1:0-2984 GCA_964610575.1 uncultured Burkholderiaceae bacterium | reverse complement strand
TGCAGTTGACGCTTCATGGTTGCTCCTTTGGTCAGGGGGTAGAAACATCGGACTAACGCCGATGCCTACAAGCTATCAAGTTCCGTGCCAGGCACAATCGGCGCTCCGGACGAGGCTTTTTGGCCGAAACTGGTCCAATCGTTGGCTCTTGGGTGACGCTTTCCGTCACCTGCTGCCGTACTTTGTCGAATTGCGCCGCGGTTCGGCTCGGCCGAACGGATGAGACGACTAGGCAGCGGCGGGGTTCGAGAACTCCATCTGCACGCCAGCCAGCTCGATGACGTCCTTGTCCTTCAGCGAGTGCGCCGCGGATCCCAAGTTCACGCCATTCACGCTCGGAAAGACGTCGCCTTCGACGTGGGCGATGAAGAAGCCGGAGGGCCGGCGAGTGATGACCGCCACCTGATAGCCGGGGCGGCCGATGGTGGTCAGCGCCTTGACCAGTTGAAGTTCACGGCCGGCGTTGGCGCCGCTCAGGATGCGGATCAGCGCGCCGGCGGGCGCGGGCGAAGCCGGTGCAGCGCTCGGCTGGCGCACGGGGATCGTCGCCGGGCTGGGGCTGTAGAACTCGCGCTTCAGCGGCTGCGAAGTGTCGAAGTCCACCTCGCCACCGGCCGGTTCGTCGCCGCCGGCGGCCACATACCGCAGGTGGTATTTGCCGATCTCGATCAGGTCGCCGCCCAGCAGCAGGTGCCTCTTGATCGGCTGGCCGTTCACCGTGGTGCCGTTGGTCGATCCCAGGTCTTCCAGGTACAGGTCGTCGCCGGACTTGACCAGCACGGCATGCTCGCCGCTGACCGCCAGGTTGTCGATGACGAGGTCGTTGTGCGAGCGGCGGCCAATCGCCGTCCGGTCCTTGGTGACGGGGACCTCCTTGAGCACGACGCCGTCAAGGCTGAGGACAAGTCTCGGCATGGGATTGGAGATGGGTACGGGAAAGTGCTGGTGCTGCCAGCGTTTCGATTCTGCCAGCGGGGTGGAGGATAAGCCAGTCAGCCGGAAGGACTGGCAGCCGTCGACGCGACCGACGGTCGGGGCTCCGCCGCCGACGCACGGCGCGGCTCGAGTCCCTTGCGCCCAGCGAGCCGCACGACGATCACCGAGACGTTGTCGCGGCCGCCGGCGGCGTTGGCCATGTCGACCAGCCGCTGCGCGGCACGCTGCACGTCAGGCACGGAGGCGAAGATCGCGCCGGCAACCTGCACGTCGTCGATCATCTCGGTCAGCCCGTCGGAGCAGAGCATCAGCACGTCGCCCACGCGCAGCGGAAAGTCGTTGACCTCCGGTTCGACCTCGCCGCCGGCGCCGAGCGCGCGGGTCACCAGGTTCTTCGAAGGCAGGGCCCTCGCTTCTTCCTCGGTCACCATGCCGGCGTCGAGCAGTTCCTGCGAGAAGGAATGGTCGCGGGTCAACGCTTCGAGAACGCCTTCGCGAAAGCGGTACAGCCTTGAGTCGCCGGCGTGCGCCACCCACAGCCGGTCGCCGAGGATCCAGGCGATGACGATCGTCGTGGCCATCCCTTCGAACGCGGCGCTGTTGGCGGCGGCGCGGGAGATCACGCCGTTCATCTCGATCATCCGGTCGGTCAGCGCCTTGCGCGGCTCGAACGACACCTCGCCGGCCTGCGCCTGCTCGTAGTCATCGGCGAGCGTGGAAAGCAACGAGCTCACGGCCATGGTGGCGGCGATCTCGCCGGCGTTGTAGCCGCCGAGGCCGTCGCAGAGGACGAACAGGCCGAGGTCCGGCCGCGCGCCGATCGCGTCCTCGTTCAACGGCCGCAGCTGGCCGGGATGCGAGGCAAGCGCAAAGTCGAGGGTGAAGTTCGTCGGCGACGCCATGGCAGATGCCAGAGCTTATGTGAGCGACCGCCGGCTCAGTGCTGGGCCGGGGTACCGGTCGCGGCACGCCGGCGTGCCAGCCATCGGCCGACGACCACCACGAACACCGCGCCCGCAGTGCTGGCCGCGTACTGCAGCACGGCGCTGGATGGCAGCACCGGCTCGGCGATGGGGTCGCCGACGATCAGCCCGCCGGCAATCCAGCCGAGCAGCGCCGCCCCGGCGGTGACGATGATCGGGAAGCGATCGAGCAGCTTGAGAATGATCTGTGCGCCGAAGACGATGAACGGAACGCTGACCAGCAGGCCGAAGATGATCAGCCCGGTGCGCTGACTGGGGTCGGCCTGCTCGGCCGCGCCGGCAATGGCGATCACGTTGTCGAGCGACATCACGAAGTCGGCAACGATGATCGTCTTGATCGCCGCCAGCAGCTTGTCGGATCCCTTCAGCTTCTCGGCGCCGTGCCCGTCGTCGACCGGCGCGATCAGCTTGATGCCGATCCACAGCAGCAGGAGGCCGCCGATCAACTTCAGGAAAGGCACCTGCAGCAGTGCAACGGCCACCGTGATCAGGATCACCCGAAGCACGATGGCGCCGGCCGCGCCCCAGATGATGCCCATCCGCCGCTGCTGCGCCGGCAGGTTGCGGCAGGCAAGCGCAATGATCACCGCGTTGTCGCCACCGAGCAGGATGTCGATGACGATGATCTGGAGGACGGCGTTCCAGTCGACGACGAGGAGCCAGGAGAGCATGGCGTTCAGCGCTGGCCGCAGCCCGATTCAGAGTGCGCCGGCGACGGCAGTCCCACTACAGCACCGACTTCAGTAGCCTGCCGATCTCGGACGGATTCTTGGTTGTCCTGATGCCGCAGGCTTCCATGACGGCGAGCTTTTCCTGCGCCGTGCCCTTGCCGCCGGAGATGATGGCGCCGGCGTGGCCCATCCGTTTTCCGGGCGGCGCAGTCACGCCGGCGATGAAGCCGACGACGGGCTTCTTCATGTGCCGCTTGACCCACTCGGCCGCGGTCTCCTCGTCGGAGCCGCCGATCTCGCCGATCATCACCACCGCATCGGTGTCGGGGTCGTCATTGAACAGCTTCAGCACGTCGACGTGCTTCAGTCCGTTGACCGGGTCGCCGCCGATGCC
>CAZSYX010000150.1:0-2986 GCA_964610575.1 uncultured Burkholderiaceae bacterium | reverse complement strand
ACCTCGGGCATGGTCTGGCACCGCAGTCTTGGTGAACAAGTGCGGCGATTCAGTTGAGGGCTGGAATGCGGGCTTCAGTGCGCCGAGGCTGAACGCGAAGTCGCCGGACGCCGATCGTTCATGAAAAGCGACGATGCTGCGGCAGCGCAGCGCAGGCTAGACTGCTCGGGCTTCCTGGCGATCGTGATGATGATGCGACTTCTGCTAACCGCACTGGTCACAGCGGGCGTTTTGGCCGGCTGTGGCGGTTCCGACAGCGTCTCGGCACCGACGGCATCGCCCTCGCCCGCCCCGGTTCCAGCGCCGGTCCCGTCTGCGCCTGTCCAGGGCTCGGCAAGCACCGTCGTAGCGCCCATCGATGCCGCCAACCGCGCCGAAGTGGTGGCACGCTGGAACGACACCTACTTCGACAACACACCGTTCTCGTGGTCCGGATCGATCGCCGGGTGTGCCGCCGGTGACACCACCGATGCATTCAAGGGCGCCGTGCTGAGGCGGCTGAACTACTTCCGCGCCATGGCCGGCCTGCCGGGCGACTTGACGCTCGATTCATCGCTGTCGGCCAAGGCCCAGCAAGCAGCGCTGATGATGGATGCCAGCGACAGCCTCAGCCACGCCCCGCCGACAAGCTGGCCTTGCTACAGCGCCGCAGGGGCCGAGGCCGCAGGAAAGTCGTTGCTGGCCTACTCGAACGCGCCGGCACGCAACGTTGGTCTGCTCGACGGCTACATGCGCGACCGCGGTGCCAACAACGTCGCGGTCGGCCACCGACGGTGGATTCTCTACCCGCGACTAGCGAAGGTCGGCACCGGCGACATGCCGCAGGCCAATGCGCTCTGGGTCATCGGATCCGGAACGACAGGATCGGCCGCCTCGGCTTCGGCGATCGCCTGGCCACCGCGCGGCTTCATTCCGCGCGCGCTGACAGACCCAACCGACCGCTTTTCGCTGTCATGCGGGGGCGCGGACTTTTCGGCCGTATCGATTGCAGTGCGTGGTGACACAGGCCAGCCGGTCAGCGTGCGCGTGGAAAGCAGCAGCGACAACGGCTACGGCGACAACACCATCGTCTGGGCGATCGACACCGTGCGATCACCGGCCAGCGGCTGGGACCGCGGAACTGCCGACACACGACTGGACATCGAGGTCGCCAACGTTGCCAACTGCGGTGCCGGTCGCAACTTCCGCTACTCGGTGACGTTCATCACACCGTAGGGCAAGGTCGGGGCTTCGGCGCTCTGCCGGGAACCTGATCGCCTGGGTGGACGGCGATGACGGAAGGCGCCAACCGGCGCTGACCGCGGTTCCGGGCCGAGGAATGCCTCTCGCATGGCTCAGGTTCATCTCCGCTTGAACCCCGCTCACACTTGGCCCACGATTGTCCCGTAACCGCGTTCAGCGACCGGAGCCAGCGATGACCTACTCCAGTTATCACAAGAAGGCGATCCGCAACCGGGAACTGCATCCCGAGACGCAGATGATGTCCTACGGCTACGACCCGTTCCTCTCCGAGGGTGCGGTCAAGCCGCCGGTGTTCCTGACCTCCACCTTCGCCTTCAGGACCGCCGAGGACGGCGCCGAATACTTCGACATCGTTGCCGGCCGCAAGCCGGCACCACAGGACACTGGCGCCGGGCTGGTGTACAGCCGCTTCAACCACCCGAACCTGGAGATCGTCGAGGACCGGCTGGCGCTGCTCGACGGCGCCGAAGGGGCGATCGTCACCTCCAGCGGCATGGCGGCGATCGGTACCGTGTTCCTCACCTTCCTGCGCCCGGGCGATCAGATCGTTTACTCGACGCCGCTGTACGGCGGCACCGAGACGCTGATCCGCAAGATCCTGCCGGAGTGGGGCATCGGCGGCAGTCCGTTCACCGACGGGCTATCGCGCGCGCAGATGGACGCCGCGCTCGAAGAGGCGGCGGCGCGCGGCCGCGTCGGTCTGTTCTACATCGAGACGCCGGCCAACCCGACCAATGCGCTGATCGACCTCGCCGCGGTGCGCGCCGCCCTTGACGCCTTTGCGCAGCGGCACGGCTACCGGCCGATCGCCGCCTGCGACAACACCCTGCTCGGACCGATCTTCCAGCACCCGATCCGCGACGGCATCGACCTCGCTATCTACTCGCTGACCAAGTACGTCGGCGGGCACAGCGACCTGGTGGCCGGCGGCGTCAGCGGGCGCACCGACCTGATCCAGAAGGTGCGGCTGCTGCGCGGCGCCTTCGGCTCGCAACTCGACCCGCATTCGTCGTGGATGATCGCCCGTTCGATGGAGACACTGATCCTGCGCATGCGCCGCGCCGCAGCCACGGCAAGCCGCGTCGCGCACTGGCTGGCGGACAATCCGGTGCGCAAGGTGAAGGTGCTGCACCCGCAACTGATCACCGACCCGGCCTACCAGGAGGTCTACCGGCGGCAGTGCTCAGGCGCGGGGTCGACGTTCTCGCTGGTGCTCGACGGCGACCGCAAAATGGCGTTCCGCTTCATCAACGCCCTGACGCTGTTCAAGTCGGCGGTCAGCCTCGGCGGCACCGAGTCGCTGGTGTGCCACCCGGCGTCGACGACCCACTCGGGCGTGCCGGTCGAGGTGCGCGAGCAGGTCGGCGTCAGCGAGGGTCTGGTGCGGCTGTCGATCGGCCTCGAGCACGAAGAGGACCTGATCGCCGACCTGGAGAACGCCCTGCGGCAGTGCTGAGCCGCCGGTTGCGGTGCGCCTGGCGATTGCGGGACCGAGCCACTTGCGGGACTGTCGCGGGCGGGTACGCCTGCCCCGGTTGGCGCGCGCTCGAGACGCCGGGGTACCCTGTTCCGCTCATGTCCCCCGGCGCCCGCCTTCGGCAGGCGCCTCCTCCTTCACTTCGGCTGCACAGGGCACCCCAGCGTCTCGATCCGGTGCCGTGTTGCCCTGCGCCGGTGGCAAGCCGCGACGGTGGATGGCCAAGGGCGGCGGGTGGCCGCCGTAGCGAAGTCAAGGAGGAGCGGC
>CAZSYX010000149.1:0-2996 GCA_964610575.1 uncultured Burkholderiaceae bacterium | reverse complement strand
TGGATGTCGGCACGGGCGGGATCGCGGTGCTGGCCTATCCGGAGCGCTTCGAGCCGATGGTCGGCACGGAGATCCACGACTGCCGGTTGGATCTGCCGGGGGTGGGCGGCGCCGTCGTCAGCCTACGAGTACGGCATGTCGGTCCGCAGTCAGGTGACGAGAGAGTGCGCTGCTGCGGGTGCGAGTTTGTACGTATAGCGCCAGCCCTGCAGGCGATGCTGATACGTTACGTGGAGAAGCGAGTCGGCCAAGCAAGTGTGGGGCAGTCTGATGGTGCCGCTGCGCAGTGCAACCCTTAGTCGGCGGTGGTGAACAGGTTGCGAGGAGGCCGGGGCGAAGACTTCCGTTTGGAAGCAAGGCGAAAAAAAACCGGGCTCAGCCCGGCTTTCTTTCAAAGCCAGTTCAATTAGGCAAAAACGGCATCTCCGTATCCGCCCCCAACCTGAGCCAGTTCTGCCAGCGTAAGTTCTTGAACTTCAACAACAACGGTTTCAACGACTGTCGTATCCATGACAACCCCCTGCTCCAGAAAGAACCGTTTCCCCAACTAGGGCTGACGCGAGCGCAGCCTTGGAAGCAAGTTTCCTAGAGAAGTGAGCAACTGCTCAGCCACGGTTAGCCCGAACGGGTGATACCGTGTGCGAGTTATAAGTAGCATAAACACGCTATGGGTGCGTCACTTCCCGTCCTTCCGCGCGAACCCCGTGCCATTGAGATCGAGCTGCCTGCAAGGTCTCAGGCTGATTGGCGCGCGCAGCTGCGCGACCGCCTTTCCGATGGAGGAGCGGACGCGAACTGCCTGTTTGCTGAAGCGCAGAGAGTTTTGTGTGAGCTCGCGCCGCAACAACTCTCTGTCGATGGTGTCGAAGCGCTCCTTCTGATCGCACAGCGGCACTACAACACAGCCAAGACACAGTCCGGTGTGCTTCCCGCGGCGCATGCATTGGCGGGGGCACGATGTCTGGGCGATGCCGGGATAGTTCGTCGAGCGGCGACAGTTCATGGTGTCATGAACGGGGAGACTGGCAACCTGCCAGCGGCGGTCGAGAACTATGCCGAGGCACTCGATGTTGCCAAGATGTTGGGCGACACGACTGCCCAAGCGGTCGTCTGGAATAACTTGGGATTGGCACTGCAGTTTGCCGGGCAGTATGCGGACGCGGCGCGGTGCTACGACCAGGCACTGCGCGACCCGGGGAAGGGCGATGCGCGAACGTTGGTCGTTTGCGCGGCTCTCACGAACACCGCGCAGGCGTGCCTACGGGTGCACGATGTTCGCCAAGGAGTCGCCGCTGCGCGCCGAGCCATCGAGCTGCTGGAGGATCCGCAGGATCCGATCCTCTGTAGTTATCGAGCGTCGGCGGAAGCGCACCTCGCAGAACTGCTGCTTGAAATCGACGATGTTCGGGGCGCCCAGGAGCATGTGCTCTTGGCTAAGCAGTTTGCAGAACGGTCACGCCAGCCTCGGTCGCATATTCGCGCGCTGCTTGCCGAGGGTCAGACTGAAGTCCGCGCGGGCCTGACCGATATTGGCTTGACCCGACTCAAGAACGGCCTAAGCAACGCCCGAGGTGGACCGAAAGAGTTTCTCCGCGACGCATTGGCCGCCGCAGTAAGGGGCTACGAGGAAGCCGGCCAGCCCGACGTGGCGATCGTCTATCTCCAGGAGCTGCTGAACCTCAACCGCGAGGCGAAGCAACAGCAGGTGCTGATGCACCACGCACGGCACCTGGAGCAGGTCGAGCGCTCGCGCATCAGCTTCGATCTGCAGCAGGCTGCTGACGGCGAACTCGACACGCGACGGTCGGTGCTGCGCGTGCAACTCGGCGAACGCGAGCTGATGAAATCGCGCGTCGCCATGCTGGAGCAGCAATCGGTCGCGGCCGAGCTGCACGATGACACCACTGGCGAGCACTGCTATCGCGTCGGCCGGCTGGCTTCGATCCTGGCCAGGGAATACGGCCTCGAAGACGACGTCTGCTTCATGATCGACCTGGCTGCCCGCATGCACGACATCGGCAAGCTGGCGGTGCCCGATTCGATCCTGCTGAAGCCCGGGCGGCTGACCGACGGCGAGCGCGAGATCATGCAGCAGCACACTCTGGCCGGCGCGGAGCTGCTGGCCAAGTCGAACATCCCGCAGATGCACGTTGCCGAGGAGATCGCCCGCCACCATCACGAGTGGTGGAACGGCAAGGGCTATCCGCACCGCCTCGCAGGAACCGGCATTCCGATCGCGGCGCGTATCACCGCGATCGTCGACGTGTTCGACGCTTTGACGCACATCCGCCCTTACAAACCGGCCTGGCCGGTGTCGCAGGCAATGCACGAGATCCGTACGCTGCGCGGTGTGCAGTTCGATCCGGACGTCACCGATCTGTTCATGCAGCTGGTGCCCCGACTGCAGCGCGAGGTCGGCGACCTCGACGAGTTCCTGGGCGCCGAAGCGAAGAACTCGCCGTTCATCCAGGCGCGCGCCAAGATCGCCCGCGCCCTCAAGGGCGAAGACGGCGGCGGCATCAACGTCAGCTTCGACGTGCGTCGCTGAGCGCTCGCCGAACGCGCCGCGCACCGCGCTTGCGCATCGTCTCCATCGTCCCTACATTTGATTATGCAAAGTCCGCCGGGCGATCGCTGGTGGCCGCGTGCCACGAGAGGAACGTCCGGACTGCACAGAGCGGCGTAGCAGGTAACACCTGTCCACCGTAAGGTGAGGATCAGAGCAACAGAGACGAGTCGGCCCGGCACTGCGGTGCCGGGCCGGGTGAAACGGGCAATCTCTACGCGCAGCAACACCAAATAGGCAGCCTGCGATCCTGCTCGGGGAGGCTGCGGGTAGGTGGCTTGAGCGCGCGCGTGAGTGCGCGCCTAGACGAATGATCGCCGTGGCGGGGCGACCCGCTGCACAGAATCCGGCGTACAGGCGGACTTTGCACTTCCGCTTAGCCAACCCGAGGGCATCCGGGCCGGCAGTTCCCCTGAAACTTTTCACCGCG
>CAZSYX010000148.1:0-3003 GCA_964610575.1 uncultured Burkholderiaceae bacterium | reverse complement strand
TCGCCGATCTGCAGGCTGTAGAAGTCGACGCCCTCGATGTTCAGCGCCTCCAGTTGGGAAAGCGGTATGTCGCGTCTCTTCTGTTCCGCAATGTTCTTCTTTCTTTCATCGTGACCGGTTGACCAGACGAGTCCAACCCGCAGTCGTTTCCCTTGTCCAAGCTTTCGCTTCCAGTAATTCGACTTCTCTTCGTCACAGTAAAGGTAAGGAACCTTCTCCGGTATCGTTTCCAGGGTTGTCCGAAACGCCAGCGGCAGGCTCATGAGCGGACACTGCAGATCGAAATGCGGAAGCGGCCTGCCTGCCTCCACGATGGTGCACTTGCACTGCAGCGTTGTCATCAACGACGCAAGGGGACGCGGCACCTCGAACACCACCGTCGCGCCAAGCCGCTCGAGCAGCGGTATGTAGCGACTGAACTGAATCATGTCGCCCAGCCCCTGCTCCGGATAGATCAGTATCGTCTTGCCGGCAATCGGTTCCTCTCCCAGCCACAACGGCTGCTGAAAGTCCCTGACTCTTGCCGGTGCAACCTTCCATCTTGATTCGAAAAGCCGCCACCCTTCGCTCATGTCGCCGAACAGAAGGCAGAGGGTCGCTTTGTTGGCAAGTGCCTCGGCATAGTCCGGTTTGAGTTGGATTGCGCGGTCGTAATTCGCCCATGCGTCGTTCAGCCGGTCCAGGTCGAGCAGGATATTGCCGCGGCCGCTGTATGCCTCGCTCAGGTCCGGCTTGAGGTCGATTGCGCACTCAAAGCTGGCCAGCGCTTCGTCGAGCCGCTGAAGTCTGCGAAGTACGGTCCCCTGGTTGCAGTACGCCTCCGGATATGCCGGTTTGAGTTGGATTGCCCGGTTGCAGCTCTCCAGGGCTTCGCTCAACCGGTCCAGCTCGAGGAGCGCGACGGCGCGATTGTTGAGTGCCTCGGCGTAGTCCGGTTTGAGCTCGATCGCGCGGTCATAGGCTGCTATGGCGTCGTTTGGCTGGTTGAGGTCGAAAAGTGCGGCCGCACGGCAGAAGTGCGCCTCAGCATGGTCCGGCTTCAGTTGAATCGCGCGCTCAAAGCTCCCCAGCGCTTCGGGACGTCTTCCAAGCTGGGATAAAGCAGTTCCTCTCGCAAGATACGCCAATGCATACTCGGGTCTTAGCCGAACAGCCTCGTCGTAACTGAGAAACGCCTCGTGAATTCGTTGCAGCTTTCTCAGGACCTCGCCCCTGTTGTAGTGCGCTTCGGCAAGGTTCGGCGCAAGCTTGATCGATTGTTCGAAAAGGTCGAGGGCCTCGGCCGTCTCTCCCTTCTGCGCCAGTGCAATGCCGAGCATCAGCAGGGTGGCAGCGTTGGTTGCGAAGTTCGCATTCAGGTACCGGTAGATTTCGATGGCTTCTTCCAATCTGCCGGACCGTTGCAGCGACATCCCTCGCTGAAACAGTGCGTTCGGATCCTGCGGCGGTCTTGGAGCGGTATGGGTCATCTGCTGCGCCGTGGCGACGTCAAACTTCATGCTCGTGAGCTGCTGTTCCGCCGCGCCCGCCCGCCGTCGGGCATCGCGGCGCATCTCGCCGCTGGCGCCGTCATGTCCGGCCGCCCGGAATCACCTGTTGCAGTATGCGCTGGCTGGCAACCGAGAGCGACGAGAGCCGCTGTTCGACAGCAGCTGCGTCGGCAATGACGAGAGTCGATGCATTCGATCGAATCGCTCTGACCGCCTGCGCGACCATGGCCTCGAACAGGGCGGCGCTGGCGGGATCGGCTTCCGTGGCCGGCGTGCTGCAATCCGAGAAGTCGACGGTGCAACCGACGGCTCGGAACCACCGCGACGACTCCTGCCGGTAACTCTCGTCGGCCGAAAGCCGGTCGACGTCGAGCACGTGGTCGCAGCAACCTATGGCCTGCAGCGCCGAGGCGATCCAGAGGACCAGGAATACGCCCAGCAGGTCCCGCGAGCCGATCGGCAACGTTGTCCCGCTTGCTCCCTGAGTTCCGCCCTGCGGCGCGAGGGAATTCGCCATCTGCTCGAACCCTTCGATATGGGCGAAGGCCGACGGATGCTGGCGACGCAGGCTCAGCGCAATGAGCGGTGGCGGCGCCGATCAATCCCTCCAGGTAGTCGCGCAGCGCCTCATCGGCCTGCTCGGAACGCAGCAGGTATCTCGCATAAGCGAGATCTTGCGAGTAGCGAAGCCGCCCCTGGGCAATGAGATCAAGGTATTCGAAGAAATAGTGCCTCTCCGGGATTGGGTGCCTCAACTGCCGGCTGGTCCCGACCTCTGCCGATCCTTCGACGGTGGCTCGATCAAGCACGGCAAGCCGCTCATGAAGCGGCTCGTAGTAGCACCGGAGGGACGGATCGTGGCGCAGCTTGGACCACACGTAGGTACTGCTCGACCGCCACCAGGCGTGGATGAAGTTCGGCGACATTTTGCTTTGCTTCAGCAGGGTCCCGGGGTCGGCGTGGCCGAGCAAGTCGCGGACGCCGCCCGTGCAGTCCCAGCGCGGCGCCAGTTCATCGTCGATGCCGAGCAGATCGAGCAGCCGCGCCGGGCCGTGGTCGACCAACTGCTCGGCCCGCGTCGGCTGCTCTGCGTGACCTCGAAAGCAACACCGGCGCTGCGATTGTCGCTGCCCGTTTGCTGCCCGTAGCCCCGCTCGTATGTCACTTGTTCCTTGGAGTTCCCATTGCTGCCTTGCTTGGCCACGCGGGTCGCTGCCACTGAAGCACCGCAGGCGCCGGTGGTGTGAAGACTGCGTGGGTTGACAGCGGAATGCCCGCTACGAGGCGATCACCATGAGGGAGCTACCCACTTAGCCGGCCGGGGATGAAAACGGCTTGTAGGCCCTCGAATTGCCTTGCCGTTCCCCGGCGAAAAAGAGGGGGAGAGTGGCAACCGAGTGGCAACGAGATCGCGGATCGGGCAGCGTGGCCGACCAACGGATAGGCCTAACCAAGTGCGTGAGATTGTTGGTGGGTCGTGAAGGACTTGAACCTTCGACCAACGGATTAAAAG
>CAZSYX010000147.1:0-3240 GCA_964610575.1 uncultured Burkholderiaceae bacterium | reverse complement strand
CACTCTCTCCGCCACCGCCCGTATGCTTCAGCGGCAAGAACGGTCGAGCCGCTGCGCAAGGCCAGCGGACACTTCCCTTCAGAACTCCACCGGCGGCCCGCGCCAGTCGTCTCTGCGCGGCCGCGCCCGCGCCAACGCCTGTGTCGCCTCGATCCAGCCTTCGCACGCATTGCGCCCGGGGCGGCGGCGCCAGAGATTGAGCAGCGCCTTGCAGCGCGCGTAGAAGCGAAAGAAGCGCAGAACGTCGCGCCGTTGTGCCGGCCGCAGCGGCACCTCGCTGCAGATCAGCTTGTCGTCGCTCATGCCGCGATCGGTCAGGGTGATCGCGCCCCGCGCCGGAACGCGTATCCGAGTACCCGCTGCCAGTCGCGGTCCGAGAACGACGGCATCGAGCAGGTCACCCTCGAGACCGATGTGTGTCGGCACCGAGCCGTAGTTGAACGGACACGGCAGCGGCGACACGAAATCGATGTGCCCCGTGGACCCGCGCTTGAGGAAACTGCCGCGCGGGATCTCGATCAGCACCTCGACTTCGATCGGCGGCGCGGCGGCGGAGCCAGCCAGCGAACGGTCGCCGCTCACCGCGCAGTGCCAACCGCAAGGGCGGCGTCAGTCACTCCGCGCTGAGCAGTCGCTGCTCGCCGCTGAGCTTGCGAATCGCAGTGACGTCCTGCACCGTCTCGAGCGTGCCTAGGTAGCGGCCGTCGTCGCCGCGCACCGGCCAGTAGCGGATGTGGACCATCCGCCCGCCCATGTCGATCCAGAACTCGGCCACGTCGCGCTGGCCGGCCTTGAAGTCGGCCAGGATCTGGTTGACCAGGTGCAGGCTCTTGGGCGGGTGGCAGTTCTGCACCGCGGTGCCGATCGCGCCGCGGGTGCGGCCGAAGATCTTCTCGCCGTGCTCGTGGCTGAAGTAGCGCACCCGGTCCTCGTGGTCGATGAACGACAGTTCCACGGGCAGCGCGTTCAGGATCGCGGCCAGCACGTCGCGTTCCAGTCCGAACGAGAGGTCGCGCAGTTCGGCACGGTCGATGATCTCGTCGGCGATGCGGTAGTAACGCGCCCGGGTTCCGGCTCCCAGCGACGCCTCG
The DNA here is from genome assembly GCA_964610575.1 of uncultured Burkholderiaceae bacterium. GTDB lineage: Bacteria > Pseudomonadota > Gammaproteobacteria > Burkholderiales > Burkholderiaceae_F > JADJWR01. The sequence continues at coordinate 2,149 of CAZSYX010000147.1, read as the reverse complement.
ACCTCCTCGATGCCTTCGACGACATCGGCCGCTTCGGCATCGCCCAGCATGCGAAGGGCCATCGGATAGAGGATGTCGTTCTCCTTCCAGAAATGGTCCTTGCACAGCGAGGCATATTCGCCGAAGGCGGCGCCGAGTTCGGACAACTTCCGCCTGTCCCCTGTGGTGTACGTCGTCGCCAGCGGCACCAGCCGCGAGAGGATCTCGCGCGCCCGCTCGTGCTCCTGCAGCATCACGGCGAGCGGCCCGCCGTGGCGCGGCATTCCCTTCCGCTCAAGACGGGGAAAGAGATGAAGTTCCTCCTTCTTGTTGTGGCACTGGTCGACGTAGTGCAGGTAGTCGACGAGCAGGCCAACCAGCGCAGGCGCAGGCCCGTCGGCGGTTGAGAACTTCGCCTCCATCGCCGCGAAGACCTGCTCGGTCACCTCGTGATCCCTCTTCAGCAGTTCGTCCCAGCGCTGGCGCATGCTTTCCGTGCTCCTCGGCCTGTTGTCGTCGTCGGCGCATCGTGGCAAACCGCGGCAGTCTAAGGGCGGCGCCTCGACTCGCTTCTTGATCAAAGCAAGAAAAAAGCCCGCGGCGAACCGCGGGCTTTTCGTTGCTAAGGCAGGACGTATCAGCGCGCCAACGTCTCGACGGAGTCACCCTCCAGGTTCGGGTAGCGCACGTGCTCGACGAAGTCCTGCGTCTCCTGGTCCGGAGCCGGCGACAGCAGCGACACCACGACCATCAGCACCGCCGCCACCGGCAGGCCGAAGATGCCCGCCGAGATCGGCGAGATGCCGAACCACATGTAGTCGGCGATCGGGCCGGTGACGCCGAACACGCCGCGCAGCCACGGCTGCGTGACCGACATGTAGTACCAGGTCACGCCCACGCCGCCCAGCATGGCGGTGATCGCACCCCACTTGGTGGCGCGCTTCCAGAACACCCCGGCCACCAGCGGCACGAAGAAGCCCGCCGCCGCCAGCGAGAACGCAGCAGACACCAGGAACAGGATGTCGGCCGGCGCCTGCGAAGCGACGGTCGCCGCGCCGAGCGCCACCACCAGCAGCAGCATCTTCGAGATGGTGACCCGCTTCTGCGTGCTCGCATTGGGGTTGATCATCTTGTAGTACAGGTCGTGCGACAGCGCGTTGGCGATGGTCAGCAGCAGGCCGTCGGCGGTCGACAGCGCGGCCGCGAGGCCGCCCGCGGCCACCAGGCCCGAGATCACGTACGGCAGGCCGGCGATCTCCGGCGTGGCGAGCACGACGATGTCCTGCCCAAGCACGATCTCGGCCAGTTGCACGATGCCGTCCTTGTTGACGTCGGTGATCGAAAGGAGCCGCGGATCGATCTTCGCCCACGCCGCCACCCACGCCGGCAGGTCGGCGTACTTGGAGCCGACCACAAAGTTGTAGATGTCGAACTTCACCAGCACTGCCAGAGCGGGGGCCGTGAAGTAGAGCAGGAAGATGAAGAACAGCGACCAGGTCACCGAGGTGCGCGCCTGCTTGACCGACGGCGTCGTGTAGTAGCGCATCAGGATGTGCGGCAGCGCCGCCGTGCCGATCATCAGGCACACCACCAGAGCGAGGAAGTTCAGCCGCTTGTTGGCGCGCTCCGCCTCGTTCTTGACTGGATCGGGGTTCGCGCTCGGGAACGGCGTGGCGTGTGGCAACGGCGGCCCGGAGCGCCCGGCGGCCGCCGTCGCACCTGCGGTCCATGCCTTGCGCGCATCGTCGACGGACTTCGGATAGGCATCGAGCGCCCTCTGGGCGGCGTTGATCTCCGCCACCGGCGCGTTGGCTGCCTTCAGATCCTCGATCTTCTTCGCCGCCACGGCCTTGCCCGCCTCCCAGGAGGCCGGCAACTCGGCCACCTGCTTGCGCAGGTCGGCGGCGCGATCGGCGAAGATCTTGCGCACCTCCTGCTCCTTCGGGTCGGCGGTCAACACCTTTTCGCGCGCCGTCACCTTCTCCAGCACCTTGCCGTAGACCAGCTGCGGGACGGGGAAGTTGGTGTGCTTGATGGACAGCCAGACCACCGGGATCATGTAGGCGACGATCAGGATGATGTACTGGGCCACCTGCGTCCAGGTCACCGCGCGCATGCCGCCGAGGAACGAGCAGACCAGGATGCCGGCCAGGCCGAGGAACACGCCGAC
>CAZSYX010000146.1:0-3252 GCA_964610575.1 uncultured Burkholderiaceae bacterium | reverse complement strand
GCAGGAGCGGGAGCCAGGCGATCATGGCCATGACCAACGCCCGTCGACGCGTGAACTGCAATTCCTCGTCCGACAGCCGGGCGCGTCGCCAGAGCTGGTAGAGGGGGCCGCCGCTCACCAGGCTGAAGTCGCTGAGCTGCGGCAACGCCTGCCCTGTGTGGGCGCCCGATGCCAACTTTGCCCTGGTTGCCGGTTCGCTCATCGCGGTTCGACGCTCACTTGGGGAAAAGCAGCGCAACGATGAAGCGCAGCTGCCAGCGGGCCGCCGCATCCGGTCGGTCCACGTTGTAGTACGCGCCGGCCTGCAGGTTCAGCGCCTGTCCGCCGACCTTCGCGATCTGGCCGATGCTCAGCCCCAGCGGCACCGTCCAGCGCTGGCCGCTGTCAGCCTTCCAGTCCGCGGTGACGATTGGCGAAAAGGACAGGTAGCGGCCCGGCGCATTGGGGAAGTTGTAGTTGACGAAGGGCTGCAGCAGGAACTGGTTGACGCCGGGCCGGCCGGCGTCCTCGGAGACCGACCAGACGTTGTTGACGAGTGCGCCAAACACCCAAGGCCCGGTGATCTTCAGTGCGACCGCGGTTGGGCCCAGCCCCCAGACACCCTGCCCGAGCCGGTCATCCGTGGCGGTATCCAACTGGGCAATTGCGCCGACGCCCCACACCCACCCGGCGGTCGGTTTGGACGGCGAGAGGAAGGCCGAGAACTGGATATCGCCGAGGCCGAACTCGCGGTCTTCGCCAGCGACGAACGCGGGCTGGGAAATCACCGGCACGATGGTGCGCGTGATGACGTTCCAGTCGGCGTTGATCTTGACCGGGTAGACCGGCTGGATGTTCAGGATGTACTGTGTTCCGTCCAGCGGCCCCGTGTCCATGTTGACGTTGAGCTGGAACGGCACGCTGATCATGTCGGCGATCGGGTTCTGCGCCGCCTTCGCGAGGTTGGTCGCGTCGCCCTGCTGAGCGGCCACCGGTGCGGCAAGCATCAGCGCAAGAGTCAGTAGCAACGGGCAGCGTGGATTCATCGACTTCTCCATGAGGTTGCCCTTGATCCAGGCCATCGCGTTCACGCGGCGCTCTCCAGGTGCGACAGGCCCAGCAGAAGCGCGGTGTAGGCAACAGCCCCGCCCACGAAGGCTCCGTAGCTGCCCTTGTTGTCCTGCGGAAGTTCGGCGATCGCGGAGTTGACGACCACCCCGCCGATGACAAAGGCCACCAGGTTCAGCAGCCAGACGATCGGGAGTTCCAGCGTTGCAGCAGCTCCCCAGCCGACCAGGCAGGCCGCTGCGAGCAAGCGCGCGCCTCGCGGGTGATAAGCCTCGCGGTGGTGAGTGCTGAGATTGCTCGCGATCATGAACAGGTGCAGCCCCATGGCCAGCGCAAACAGCCCCAGGGTCCAGCCGTTCTTGCCGCTCCACACCATCATGTAGGCGAGCAGCGTCGCATAGGCGGCGAAGCCTCCCATCTGCAGCCAGGGGAAACGCACGGACTCGCTCGGCCGATCCGCGGCATGCGCGCCTGAAGACGACGATCCGTTGGCCATCGTCGCGAGCCCGAAGAAGACCAGGAAGCCAGCCATGGTCCACAGGTAGACGCCAAGCTCCGGGAACAACATCGATTGGCCCGGCGCGCTTGCCTGCAGACTCCTGATCACCTGGAAAGACGGCAGCACATGCACGAACGTATAGGCCACCGACACCCCGGCTGCGAAAGAGAGGAAGCGTCGGTGGTTACGCCGGCCCGCGGCGGAAGGTGCCCGCCCGCCGAAGAGAAAGATGGCAGCGAACAGCAGCGCGACGCCCAGCGTCGGCAGCAAGTGAGTCTCAGGCCTCGCCATGTCTCGATCGACCTTCCATCGACAACGCCTTCGGCCCTCGCGCCGATGAGATGCCCGGCCGAACTGCCGAGGCTGCGCGGGGCAGTGCGCCCTGGACCACGGCCGGCCCGTCGTAGCACTCGGGACCGGCGGCGTACGGCAGCGACTTCATGCGGCCAGCTCCCGCACGATCTTCGCTACACCCTTGTAGCCGCCGCCGTTGAACGCCTTGAAGCCCTCGGCGTCCAGCACTTCCTTTGCCTTGCCGGCCCGCGCGCCGGTGCCGCAGAACAGCACGATGTTCCGGTCGCGGGGCAGCTCGTTCATGCGACGCTTCAGCGAGAACAAGGGGACGTTGATCGCGCCCGGCACAGTGCCGATCGCCGCCTCGATCCGCGATCGCACGTCGACGATTAGCGCTCCGTCCCTGATCAGCTTCAAGACCTCTTCGGCGGGCAGCTTCGACTTCATCTTCTCGTCGTGCTTTGCCTTCAGCTTGCGTAATGACATCGATATCACCTCTCTAGAGCGCGGGTCGTCGGTGTGCGTGGAGCGCGCACCTTGCGGCTCGCCGGCTATGGCGAAGCGCGCTTGCTTGCATGGCCCGCTTGCGCATCGCCGGCAACGCGGTTTCGCTTCGACCGCCGCTTGTCGGCGCCGACGAGCTTCCCCAGCTTCACGAGCAGGATCAGGAGCGCCAGGACCGGAGCAAGGCCGACACCCGCCACCCCCTCGACGACCGTGATCGGGCGGCCCCCGCCAAGAACCCGCTCGAGCACCGCGTCCACCGTGTTGCCGCTCAGATTCGTAAACGTGATGAAGTAGACGTAGCCGAGGATCTCGCGGATCTCCGACTCGCTGAAGTGGCTGCCGAGCAGCTTCAGCGCGTCCGGGTCGATCCGGTCGAGTTGTTCGGCATAGCGCTGGCCGAACAGGATGGCCGCCGCTTCGGCGGGGTCGTGCGCCTGCAGCTTGTCATTCTGGAGGCTGAGGATCTGGTTGATATCCTGCAGCGGGACCCCCTGCGAAGTCGCCCAGTGGCTGTGACCCCAAACGCAGTAGCGGCAGTCGTTGATCGCAGTGACTCCAAGCATCACCTTCTCGCGCAGCACCTTGGACGTCTTTGGCCTGAAGACCGACCGGACGATGATCGGAAAGGCAATGGCGCAATTCGCGACCGTCCTCACGAGGTTGTCCGAGGTCAGGGTGCGTTTCTCGACCGGGCGGCGGCTTCCGCGACCGGCAGATTGGGTACTGGCTGCCCTGGGCATATCAGGCCTCCTGTTTCACGTGGTCGGCGTCGGTCTCGACGGGCAGCCCGGCCCGTCGCCAGGCCAGCATGCCTCCCTGCAATTGACAGGCGTTGTCGAAGCCGTGTCGACGCAGCAGCCGCACCGCAGGAACGCTGCGATGGGCTGCGCGGCAGATCGCGACGA
>CAZSYX010000145.1:0-3360 GCA_964610575.1 uncultured Burkholderiaceae bacterium | reverse complement strand
GAGGTGCGCGCCAAGGGCAAGGTGGTGATCGCCACGGTGAAGGGCGACGTGCACGACATCGGCAAGAACATCGTCGCCGTCGTGCTCCAGTGCAACAACTTCGAGGTTGTGAACATGGGCGTGATGGTTCCGGCCGACAAGATCCTGGCCACCGCGCGCGAGGAAAGGGCGGACATGATCGGCCTGTCTGGCCTGATCACGCCGTCGCTGGAAGAGATGGCGCACGTCGCGCGCGAGATGCAGCGGCAGGGCTTTTCCGTTCCGCTGCTGATCGGCGGCGCGACCACCAGCCGCGTGCACACCGCGGTGAAGATCGCGCCGCATTACAGCCGCGGACCGGTGATCTACGTGTCGGACGCCAGCCGCTCAGTCGGCGTGTGCCAGAACCTGGTCTCCGACGACGCCGCGCAGCGCTTCATTGCCGAAGTCACCGCGGAATACGAGCGCGTGCGCGAACAGCACGCGGCGAAGAAGGGGCCGGAACTGATCACCCTGGCCGAGGCACGCGCCAACGCCAGCCGCATCGACTGGGCCGGCTACGTGCCGCCGAAGCCGAAGTTCCTCGGCCGCCGGCTGTTCAGGAACTACGACCTGGCGATGATCGCCAAGTACGTCGACTGGGGCCCGTTCTTCCAGACCTGGGACCTGCACGGCAAGTTTCCGCAGATCCTCGCCGACGAGGTAGTCGGCGAGCACGCGCGGCAGGTGTTCGCCGAGGGCGAGAAGATGCTCGAGCGGATCATCGCCGAGCGCTGGCTCGCCGCCAACGGCGCCATGGCGTTCTACCCGGCGAACTCGGTCGGCGACGACATCGAGATCTACACCGATGACTCGCGCCGCGAGGTGCTGTTCACCTGGCACGGACTGCGCCAGCAGACGCGCAAGCCGGTGGTCGACGGCAAGCCGAACCCGAACCAGTGCCTGAGCGATTTCATCGCCCCGAAGGAGACGGGCATCGCCGACTACATAGGACTGTTTGCGGTCACCAGCGGCATCGGACTGGAAAAGCGCGAGGCGATCTTCCAGTCGAAGAATGACGACTACGGCGCGATCATGCTCAAGTCCATCGCTGACCGGCTGGCCGAGGCGTTCGCCGAACTGCTGCACGAGCGCGTGCGGCGGGATCTGTGGGGCTACGCCTTCGGCGAGGATCTGAGCAGCGAGAAGCTGATCAGGGAGGCCTACCGCGGCATCCGCCCGGCGCCCGGCTATCCGGCCTGTCCCGAGCACGCGGTCAAGCGAGTGATGTTCGAGGTGCTTGCTGCCTCCGAGATCGGCATGGGCCTCACGGAGAACTACGCGATGACGCCGGCCTCGTCGGTGTCGGGCTTCTACTTCTCGCACCCGCAGGCGAAGTACTTCAACGTCGGCCGCATCGGCCGCGACCAGCTCGAAGACCTGGCGCGGCGCAAGCGCCAGGCGGTCGACGAACTCGAGCGCTGGCTGGCGGCGAACCTGGGCTGAGCGGCACGGCTGAAGGCACCGCCTGCCCTTCGTACCGGTCCCGGCGTTGCCGCCGCGCAGGCGCGCGGCGGCAACGTGGGCGAGCCTTGATCTGCGTCGGTTCGCACCCATATCCCCGCTCATAAGCTGTAGTTGCTGCGGACCCTCGGGAGGCCGCGATGATGTCGATGAACAAGCCGGCGACGAGACCGGCCGCGGTGGCGGGGATGTTCTACCCCGCATCCACCACTGAGCTCAGCCGCCAGGTCGATGAACTGCTGGCCGCGGCGGCCGGCGGCGAGCGCGCTCCGGCGCCCAAGGCGCTGATCGCTCCGCACGCCGGCTACGTCTATTCCGGCCCGATCGCCGCCAGCGCCTACGCGCAGATCCGCTCACAGGGCGGCCGCATCCGCCGCGTCGTGCTGCTCGGCCCGGTGCACCGCGTGCCGGTGCGCGGGCTGGCATTGCCAGCAGTGGCGCGTTTCGCCACCCCTCTCGGTGAAGTCCGGCTCGATTCCGACGCTGTTGCCGCGCTGCGCGACCTGCCGCAGGTCGTCGATAGCCCGCTGGCGCACGCGGCCGAGCATTCGCTCGAAGTGCAGCTGCCGTTCCTGCAGCGGCTGCTCGGCGACTTCGCGCTGGTGCCGCTGGCGGTGGGCGATGCGAGCGCCGAGGAGGTCGCCGAAGTACTCGTCCGGCTGTGGGGCGGCGAGGAGACGCTGATCGTTGTCAGCTCGGACCTGTCGCACTACCTGCCCTACGACACGGCGCGGCGCATCGATCAGGACACGATTGATCACCTGCTTTCGCTCGAAGTCGATCTCGACCACGAGCGGGCCTGCGGCGCGACGCCGATCAACGGCCTGCTGCTCGCGGCGCGGCGGAAGGGGCTGAGGGCCGAGCTGCTCGACCTGCGCAACTCGGGCGACACCGCGGGCGACCGCCGCCGCGTGGTCGGCTATGCCGCCGTCGCCTTCCGACCATCGACGTCGGCGGAAACGCGGGCCGACGCCGAGGACGACGAGGCAATCGACAGGGGCCGCATCCTGCTCGCGCACGCACGCTCGGCGATTGCCGAGGCGCTGCGCCTGGCCGCGCTTCCCGCACCGCAGCGGGCGTTCCTGCAGCGTCCCGGCGCCACCTTCGTCACGCTGCGCAGCTACGGCGACCTGCGCGGCTGCATCGGCTCGCTGCAGGCGCGGCGGCCGCTTGGCGCCGACGTGCGCGCCAACGCGGTGGCCGCAGCGTTCGACGACCCGCGCTTCGCACCGCTTTCCGTCGCTGAATACGCCGAGATCGAGGTCGAGGTGTCGGTGCTGTCGGCCGCTTCGCCGCTGCCGGTGGCGAGCGAATACGACCTGCACACGCAACTGCGCGCCGGCGTCGACGGGCTGATCCTCGAACTGGGTCACCGCAGCAGCACCTTCCTGCCGCAGGTGTGGCAGATGCTGCCCGAGGTGCGCGACTTCGTCGACGAGCTGAAGCGCAAGGCCGGGCTGCCGCGCAACTACTGGTCGGACGAACTGCGCTTCGCGCGCTACACGGTCGAGAAGTTCACCGAGACGGAGCTGGCATGAACCCCGCCGTCACCGAACGGGACGCCGGGCAGCAGCCGGACGAGCACCATCCGGCGCGCTGGTGGCACGCGTTGCCCGACGGCCGCATCCAGTGCGACCTGTGCCCGCGCGACTGCAAGCTGCACGACGGGCAGCGCGGGCTGTGTTTCGTCCGCAAGCGCGAAGGCGCCGCAATGGTGCTCACCACCTACGGCCGCTCCTCCGGCTTCTGCGTCGATCCGATCGAGAAGAAGCCTCTGAACCACTTCTACCCCGGCTCGTCGGTGTTTTCCTTCGGGACCGCCGGCTGCAACCTGGCCTGCAAGTTCTGCCAGAACTGGGACATCTCCAAGTCGACCGA
>CAZSYX010000144.1:0-3519 GCA_964610575.1 uncultured Burkholderiaceae bacterium | reverse complement strand
AGTCATCGCTCGCGGGAACGTCCCGCGGCGAGCTAACGATCAAGAAACGTGAACCTGGGGAAACCTGAGGTGCGCCGCTGCGGTCAGCTGCAACGGGCCAAAGAAAACCGGAGGAAAAACGAACCTCTAACGAAAGCAAGCGGACAGTACCCGGTTTCTGCATTCCTGTCGAACGAGATATTTATCCGGACAGGGCCTTGAAATCCTGCATAGCGGATTGCCGTCCGCGCATCCGTGTGTCAACGCGATAACGCCTGCCCGCGTCGCGTGCGCCCATACTGCGCCGATGCGACAGATCCACACCCAGATCGATATCGACGCCCCGGCGTCGGTCGTCTGGGAGATTCTTGCCGACTTCGGGATGTATCGGCGCTGGAATCCCCTGATTCGCGGCGTTCTGGGTCGCCCGGCGATCGGCCGGCAAATCGAGATCAGGCTCGCAGCGCCACCGGGCGAAGACGTCGCGGCACGCGCGACCATCGTGTACCTCCGCGCAGGTCGTGAAATGACGTGGCTGGAATGGTGGACGGTGCCGGGCCTGTTTGCTTCGGAGCGCCGGTTCCAGATTGAACCGCTGCCGCACGACGGCGTTCGGTTTCATCATGGCGAGCAAGTGCGCGGAATCCTCGTGCCCGTCCTTGCTCAGCGACGCCGGTCGTGCGGCAGGGCCGGCTTCGACGCGATGAACGCGGCCCTGAAGCTGCGTGCGGAGCACGCATCGGCGCACCGGGCGCCGGCAACGAATTAGGGAAACTCAATCAAGACGACCCGACCAGCTGCGTCGTTGCTTTACTGAAGCCACCGGCTGCGCTCGCGTGGCGACCGGCCGCTATGCACACCGGCCTGGAAGACGGCCGCAAGCGCTTCCCGGCGATGGCGGCCTACTTCGCCGAGCGGGCGCGCGGCGCCGCCGGCATCGAGGTGCACCTGATCGGCGGCGCGCACAAAGCCGCCGAACTCGACGCCAAGCGCGCCATCGACCAGGGCACCCGGCTGGCGGCGTCGCTCTGATCGCGCCAGCCAGCGCCGCCGCGGGGCGCTACCGGCGCGTCGCCGGGCCGCTGCTGCGTGCGCGCAGCAGGCCGCGCACGTAGTCGGCGTGCAGGCGCAGCGTGTACAGCTGCGACAGGTAACCCTTGGGCACCTTGACCCGGTTCAGCCGTGCGTCGATGTCGTTCATGCGCGCCAGCTGGCCCTGCAGGTCGACGCCCTCGGCGAGCGCCGCGCGCTCGATCCGGTTGACCTCGGCGTACCAGCCGTCCAGCTTGCCGCGGATGCGCCAGTCGTAGATCCTGGGCAGGTAGGCGAATGCCGGCACGGCGATCGCCAGCAGCGGCAGCATGATGAACAGCAGCCGCTCGGCCCACACGGCGATCCAGAATGGCAGCACGCGCCGCAGCAGCGACGGCCGTTCCTTGTAGAAGCGGTCGGCGTCGGTCGACAGCGGCAGCTCGACGTCCATCGGCGCCGGGAACACGCGCGCCGCATGCAGCAGCGACGGCCCACCGTGCACCTCGCGCGCCGCCTCGAGCAGCAGCTCGACCGCCAGCGGGTGGATGTCCGGCCGCGCGATCAGGTTGGCCGTGAGCGCGATCATCGTCATCCGCTGCGGCGGGATGCCCGCCTTCAGGTCGACCACGCCCTCGGGCAGGTCAAGCTTGTGCAGGTAGGGCAGGCGGCGGACGTAAGCGTCGGCGCGGCGCGCGTCCATCAGGCGGATGCCTTCTGCGCGCAGCAGCTTCTGCACCGCCGCGCCGTCGATCGCCGACACGTACAGCGCGGCGTCGAGCTTGTCTTCGACGAGCGCGTCGGCTGCCGCCAGGCCGCCGATCTCGACCAGCTCGGTGGGTGGCTCGGCGAGCCCGTTGTCGCGGGCGATGGACAGGCCGAGCGCGTGCGTGCCGCTGCCGGGAATGCCGATGGCGACCCGCCGGCCGCGAAGTTCGGAGATGCGCTCGACCGTCGTCTTGCCCCGATAGAAGACCCAGATCGGCTCGTAGAAGACGCTGCCCAAGCTTTCCAGTCGCCGGCCGTCGCTGTCGCTGACCAGCCCGCCCTGCACCAGGCCGACGTCGACATCGCCTTCGCCGCTGCGCAGCCGCTCGAGGTTGTGCGCGGCGCCGGAGGAGGGCAGGAGAACGAGGTCGACCTTGTAGTTCGCCAGCAGCTCGCGGTAGCGCTTCGCATAGGCGTGATAGGCGCCGTCTTCCGCGCCGGTGGTCATGACGACGCGCTTCGGCGGCGGCGGCGGCGCCAGCTTTGCCAGGCCCCAGCCGACAAGCGCCAGCAGGGCGACGATGCCGGCCGCGTACCACGCCAGCGCGCGGCCCTCGATCTTCTCGGGCAGCCGGCTGCGGATGAATTCGGGTTGTTGCATGAGGTCAGCGAGCCAGGCTCTCGTCCGGCTCGGGCGGCCGGGGCGCGAAACGCGGCGCAGTGTAGTTCCTGCAAGCGAAGGCGTAATCCATTGCGGCAGCACGGTCGCCGGCTGCCGGTCGACGCCATCGGAGGACTGCTCTGCGTCAACCGCGGCGCGCGTCGCAGGCGTCTAATAGCCTCGCTGCGTCCCTGCCGGGCGCGATGTGTACATGAGGCCCGCCGTGAAAAGTCTGCTCACCGTCGCGCTGATCTTCGAAGTTCCGCCGGCATTTGGTTTCCTGCTCTTCCCTGCCGCCACGCTGCTGATCGTCGCAGGCGTCACCCTCGACGCGAGCGGGGTTCCGGTCGCGCGGGTTCTCGGCGCGGGGCTGCTCGCCTTCTGCGTGCTGCTCTGGTTTGCCCGCAGGTCGGACAGCGCGGAGTTCGCCCGCGGCGCGGTCGCCTGCATGTTCGCCTACTACGCCGTCAGCGCCGTGGTCCTGCTGCTGGCGCAGCTGTCGGGGCTGATGGGACCGATGAGCTGGGGCATGGTGCTCGCGCACTCCGCGCTCGCGGTCTGGTGCGGCTACGCGCTGCTGAAGCGGTGAGATACAGGGCCGACCGATGGACAAGTTCATCGACGCCGCCATCGCCGAGGCGCAGGCCGGGCTGGCCGAGCGGGGCATTCCGATCGGCTCGGTGCTCGTTCATGAGGGCCGGATCATCGGCCGCGGGCACAACCGCCGGGTGCAGCGCGGCAGCGCCGTCCTGCACGCCGAGATGGACGCGTTGGAGAACGCCGGCCGGCTGCCCGCCGCCGTGTACGCGCGCAGCGTGCTGTACACGACGCTGTCGCCGTGCGCCATGTGTACCGGGGCCATCCTGCTGTACCGCATCCCGCGCGTCGTCGTCGGCGAGAACGCCACCTTCCGCGGCGAGGAGGACCTGCTGCGCTCGCGCGGCGTGGAGGTGACTGTGCTGCAGGACGGCCGCTGCATCGAGATGATGCGGCGCTTCATCCGCGAGCAGCCGGTGCTGTGGAACGAGGACATCGGCGTGTAACCCGCCCGACGGCGTGCTGATCAGCGCCAGCGTCGTTGCGGCTGCCACGGCACGTCCGCATAGGGCGCCGGCACCGGCCAACCCATCGAGCCGTGGCGC
>CAZSYX010000143.1:0-3580 GCA_964610575.1 uncultured Burkholderiaceae bacterium | reverse complement strand
CGGCGCAGGTGGATGCTCCACAGCACGCGCACCGTCACGTAGCCGGTGGCGGCGAGCAGGCAGGCGAGCAGGAAGACGCCGAGCGCCAGCGGCGCGCCCAGCCCGAGAGCCCAGTCGCCGAGCGCCCGGATCGACGCCATCTGTGCCCTCCAGTCCCAGTCCGGCGGCGGCGCCGGTGGATGGCCTCCCGCGGCGCCCAATACCAGGCTGCCGATCTTGTAGGCCACCAGGTACAGCGGCACGATGGTGATCGGGTTGGTGTACAGCGTGGTCAGCAGGGCGGTCGGCAGGTTGACGCGCAACAGCACGGCGGCGATGCCGGCGCCGAGCATCTGCAGCGGCCCCGGGATCAGCCCGCAGAACATGCCCACCGCCACGCCGCCGGCGGCCGAGCGGCGGTTCAGGTGCCACAGCGCCGGGTGGAAGAGCGCGTCGCCGAACAGGTGCAGCGCGCGCACCTGGCGAACCTTGTCGACGCTGGGCATGTAGCGCTTGAAGAATTTGCGGGGCATGACGTGAATATTAGGCGGCGCGGCGCCGCCGCCCTTTCGTACACTGCCCCGGGGGGGAAAAGACGCCGATGTGGATCGACACCCACTGCCACCTGGACGCCGACGCCTTCGACGCCGACCGCGACGAGGTGCTGGCCCGCGCGCGCGAGGGCGGCGTGTCGATGATGGTGATCCCGGCCGCGGAGGTCGCTGCCTTTGCGACCGTGGCGCGGCTGGCGCACCGCCACGGCCTGGCCTATGCGCTCGGCATCCACCCCCTGTATACGCCGCAGGCATCCGATCACGACATCGAGCAGCTGCGCGCGGCGCTCGCAGCGGCGCGCGATGATCCGCGGCTAGTGGCGGTCGGCGAGATCGGCCTCGACTACTTCGTCGAGGGACTCGACCGCGAGCGGCAGGAGTGGTTCTTTGCGCAGCAGCTGAAACTGGCGCGCGAGAACCGGCTGCCGGTGATCCTGCACGTTCGCCGTTCGGCCGACGGCCTGCTGAAATATCTGAACCGGCACGAGGTCATCGGCGGCATCGCGCACGCCTTCAACGGCAGCGAGGACCAGGCGCTGCGCATGATCGCCCGCGGGCTGAAGCTCGGCTACGGCGGCGCGATGACCTACGACGGCTCGCTGCGCATCCGGCAGCTCGCCTCGACGCTGCCGGACGATGCGTGGGTGCTCGAAACAGATGCCCCCGACATCCCGCCGCAGTGGCGGCGCAAGGAAGGCGTATCAGTGCGCAACGAACCGGGCGATCTGCCGGCCATGGGCCAGGTGATGGCGCAGTTGCGCGGCCTGTCGCTCGCGGAGGTGGCGCAACTGAACCGCCGCAACGCCTGCGCCGCGCTGCCGAGACTGGCGGCGCTGCTCGACAAGCCCGCCTGAAATGCTGCCGGCCGCGCTGGCCGCCTTCGTCGCCGGCGTGTTCCTGCTGCAGCAGCGGGCCGCACTGCCCGCGCGAGCGATGTTCGCGGCGCTTGCACTCGCGGCGGTCGCCTGCGGCGCGCTGGCGCTGCGCGCGCGACTGAAGCGCGACACCGGGCAGCGCTTTGCCGCGGCCGTGCTGCTGATCGCCTCGTGCGCGGCTGGATTCGCCTATGCCGGCTGGCGCGCGCACGAGCGGCTCGACGTTGCGCTTTCGCCGGCCGATGAGGGACGCGATATCGAACTCGTCGGCATTGTTGCCGGGCTGCCTTCGGCGATGGAGCGCGGCCTTCGCTTCGAGTTCGAGGTCGAGCTGGTGGTCACGCCCGGCATGTCGGTGCCGCCGCTGGTGTCGCTCGCCTGGTATGCGACGGATGCCGCAGTGGCACCGGGCGAGCGCTGGGCATTCACCGTGCGCCTGCGCCGGCCGCATGGCACTTTCAATCCCGGCGGCTTCGATCTCGAGGGTTGGCTGTTCGAGCGCAATCTGCGCGCCAGCGGCTACGTGCGCGAGCGCGCCGTGCCGCAACGGCTGGCATCGATGGTCTGGTCGGCGGGCTCTGCGATCGACCGCGCGCGTGCGCAACTGCGCTCGCGGCTGCAGGCGCGCGTCGGCGGCGAACGCTTCGGCGGCGTGCTGATCGCGCTGGTGCTCGGCGACCAGCGCGCAATCGCCGAGGCCGACTGGATCCTGTTCAACCGCACCGGCATTTCGCACCTGGTCAGCATCTCGGGGTTGCACATCACGATGATCTCCGGGCTGGTGGCGCTCGTCGTCGGCGGTTTGTGGCGCCGCTCGCCGCGCACGCTGGCGCTCGGCCCGGCGCAGACGGCGGCGGCGGTCGCTGCCGTGCTGGCCGCACTCGGCTACTGCCTGCTTGCCGGCTGGGGCGTGCCGGCGCAGCGCACCTTCTTCATGCTCGCCACCGTTGCCGCGGCGGCCTGGCTGCGCCTGGGTACGCGGCCGCTCGCCACGCTGGCGCTGGCGGCGGTCGTCGTCTGCCTGCTCGATCCCTGGGCGGTCGTCGCGCCGGGTTTCTGGCTGTCGTTTGGCGCGGTGGCAGCCATCATGTTCGCGGTCATGGGACGGCCCGCTGCCCGCGAGCCCGGCTGGCGGGCGCGGCTGCGCGAGGCGGGGCGGGTGCAGGTGGCGGTGACGCTGGCGTTGCTGCCGCTGACCGCCGCGCTGTTCCAGCAGGTTTCGCTGGTGTCGATCGCGGCCAACGCGGTCGCGATTCCGCTGGTGAGCCTGGTGGTCACTCCGCTGGCGCTTCTCGCCGGGCTGTTCGTTGCGCTGCCCGATCCGCTGGCGTCACTCGCCGCTGCCTGTCTTGCGCCTGCGCACACGTTGCTGGCGGCGCTGCACTCGTTCCTGACCGTGCTCGCGCTGCCGTCGTGGGCCAGCCTGCCGCTGCCGGCGCCACCGGGGTGGGCGCTGGTGTTGGCGCTGGCGGGCGTGGCTTGGTTGCTGGCCCCGCCCGGTTGGCCGCTGCGCTGGGCCGGCGCGGTCTGGCTGCTGCCGATGCTGCTGTGGCCGGCGGCGAGGCCAGGCGATGGCGAGTTGTGGGTCACCGCGCTGGACGTCGGGCAGGGCACCGCGGTGCTGGTCGAGACAAGGACGCACGCGCTGCTGTACGACACCGGCCCGCGCTTCTCCGGCACGGCGGACGCCGGTGGGCGCATCTTGTTGCCGTATCTGCGCTGGCGCGGCATCGATGCGCTCGACCTGCTGGTGGTGTCGCACCTGGACAGCGATCACTCCGGCGGCGCAGCGTCGATCCTGCGCGGCACGCGCGTGGCGGCGGTTCTCAGTTCCATCGATGCGACGCATGCGGCGCTGCGTGGCGCGGCCTCCGTGCAGCGCTGCGAAGCCGGGCAGCGCGTCGATGTCGGTCCGCTGGGCGTCGACGTGCTGCGGCCGTTGGCCGCCGACTACGCGCAGCCTCGGCTGGCGACCAACGCCGCCAGCTGCGTGCTGCGCATCGAACTCGGGAGGCACCGGCTGCTGCTCACCGGCGATCTGCCGGCGCGCGAGGAAGCCGAGCTCGTGGCGCGCGACGGCGACCTGAAAGTCGGCTGGCTGTCCGTGCCACACCACGGCAGCCGCAGTTCGTCGAGCGAGGCCCTGCTCGATGCGGTCCGGCCGGCCTGGGC
>CAZSYX010000142.1:0-3621 GCA_964610575.1 uncultured Burkholderiaceae bacterium | reverse complement strand
GGTCAGGGAAGGCTCGAGAGCAAATTCGGCCGGACGGCCTCGGCGCAGCTCGATCGTTGAACGGGACGCGCTTCAGCGTGCATTCGCTTCGGCCATCGATGGCCCTCGTCTCGTTCTGCCATCACGCGAATTGCCCGCCGAGACGTCAGAAGCGCCGTGTGTCCGTGACATGGCCCTGAAATGACCGCCCGGCAACATCGGGCTCCGGCGCCGCGCGCGGAAAGCGCACGGATGAACACCCCGAGTCAGGAATGCCAGCGTGGACAATCGTGTCGCAGTCGTCACCTCGCAGAAGCGCATCGCGCTCATTGCCCACGACAACAAGAAGGCCGACCTGCTCGAGTGGGCGCGGTTCAATCGCGAGTTGCTGGCGAAGCACGAACTGCTCGCCACCGGCACGACCGGAACGATGCTCGAAGAGGCCCTGCAGTTGCCGGTCATCAGGCTGCGCAGCGGGCCGCTGGGTGGCGATCAGCAGATCGGGGCGCGCATCACCGAGGGAACGGTCGACCTCCTCATCTTCTTCTGGGATCCCTTGCAGCCACAGCCGCACGACCCGGATGTCAAGGCTCTGCTCCGAATCGCGGTCGTCTGGAACATTCCCGTCGCCTGCAACCGGGCATCGGCCGACTTCATGATCTCGTCTCCGCTGCTGACATCGGCCTACGAGCGCCACTTGCCGATGTATGAGGCCTACCCGAGCCGGCCGGTCGAGGGCAGGGACATGCCTGACGGGGCAGTTCTCGCCACCACCCGATCGCGATGACGCTGCCGGGCTCCTTCCGGAGGCGAGCATACGAGGCCTGCCAATCAACTGCCAAGGGTGGCACGCTGCCGCGGAGCGGGACCGTCACGCGGCACAATGGCACCAACGACGGTCCTTGCCCATCAGGAATCCAGAATGCCGCGCCGTACCTTTCGCCAGGCGAGTTCACTCGCCAGGAAGACAACGGAGCTTTCCGTTGCCGCTCCTCAAGTCATCGCCCATCGCCTCGTCCGCATGGCACTGGCGGGTCCGGTCCCGGGGCCCCGCGAACGCAAGGAAGTCTTCGGCATGATCGCGGAGAAGCGGCTCGCCTTTGCTCAGTCCTGGCTGGCCATGCTGATCGAAGTCGCCCGCGTCAACCAGCGATTCGCGCTGTTGGCGCTCCGACCAGCGGCCTGGCCGAGGACACTCGGCAGCGCAGTCGATGGCATCGGCGGCCGGCAGGCGCAGCAAGCAGCTATCGCTGTCGCGTCCAAAGGGCTTGCGCCGATCCGTCGCAAGGCGGTTTCGAATGCAAAGCGCTTGGCACGCACGAGGCTGCGCTGAGAGGGCGCCCATAGCGAACCTTCATCGCATTGCGCCAGGTCGCCGAGACAGCGAGGTATCGCCGATCGGGCTTCCTGTCGGAACGCGCCGGGATGAGATCCCTCGACGTCGTCGGTGAAGTGCAGACCGAATGGCAGGGGTCGGGATCAATTCGATTCAGGAGACTGCCATGCCACGCAACTCGGGGCGCCACCCCAGCGATCGCCTGCCGCTGGTGACCGATGTCGCGACCGCGCACGACCAGGACACTGCCGCCGAAGTGATTGCGCGGTTGCGTGGCCGACGACCCACATTCGTCGACGTGATTCACGTGATCGATCACCAGGGGCGGCTGAGCGGCGCGGTGGCTTTGGCCGCGCTGCTGGCGGCGCCGCCGGATCGGCCCATGGCGAGACTGCGCGAGGTCGTTCATGCCGGTCATCAAGATGCCGACCCCGAGCACCTTGCCTCGCTTGCGATTCGGCACGGGATGACCTCCGTGCCGGTCGTCGGGCACGACGGGCGCCTGCTCGGCGTCGTGCCGGCGCGCCAGATGATGGAGGTGTTGCGGCGCGAGCACGTCGAGGACCTGCACCGGATGGCCGGCATCCGCCGCGAGATTGCACATGACAGTGCGCAGGCGCGGAACGCCATTGAGGCGCCACCTCTGTCACGCGCCCGCGACCGGCTGCCGTGGCTGCTGGTCGGACTCGCCGGCAGCGTGCTCGCTACGCTGCTGATGAGCCGCTTCGAAAGCACCCTGCAGGCCAAGATGTCGGTGGCGTTCTTCGTGCCGGCCATCGTCTACCTCGCCGATGCGATCGGCACGCAGACCGAAGCGATCGCCGTGCGCGGCCTGTCGCTGTCGCATGCCCCGATGCGGAGCCTGGTGTGGGGCGAATTGCGCACCGGGCTGCTGATCGGCGTCGCGCTCGCGCTGCTGGCGTGGCCCGCAGTGTGGTTCGCTTTCGGGGATGCGCGACTCGCGGTCACCGTGGCAGTGGCGCTGACCGCCGCCGGCGCGATGGCAACCACGATCGGACTGCTGTTCCCCTGGCTGCTGGCACGACTTGGCAAGGACCCTGCCTTGGGCAGCGGGCCGGTGGCGACCATCGTGCAGGATGTGCTGTCGCTCGCCATCTACCTCGGTGTGGCCACGCTTCTGCTGCGGGCGTGACCGCGGCAGAAGCGAGGCGCAAGCGCCTGAATTCTGATCAACTGCACGGCCGTCGCTGCATGCGTGGCGGCGGCCGCAATTGATACTGACCTCGGCGCCTAGAACTGGTGCCGCATACCCAGCGCGAACTGCGAGCGATCGACGCGGTTGGCCGGATCGGCGGGGGCTGGCGTGGCCCGGTACGAGCCGTCCCACGCGCGTTGCGCATAGCCGATGTAGACGTTGGTCCGCCGCGAGAAGGGATAGTCGAAGCCGACACCCCAGACCGAGTAGTCAGGCTCGAACTGATAGGTGGCCGTGCTGATGTTGTCGGCGTCCGCGTACTGGTATGAGGCACGGATGTTTCCGCCGAACAGCGGCACGGTGACGCCGAGCATCCAGGCATCGTTGTCGTATGGCGCGACCGATACCGGCCAGCCCGGGAAATTGGCGGTCTGCACCGTGCCGATATTGTCCTGCATGGCCCAGGCTGCGTGCAGCTTGACGACCTTGAAGTCCAGGACGGCACCGAGCTGCAGCAGCTTCTCGTCGGAGTTGCCTGCGCCTGCCCGGCTGCCTCCGGCATCGGCGAACTGGTAGACGTCATAGGTTGCCCCCAGGTACAGCACGCTCCAGTTCCAGCTGCCGCCGATGGAGTAGGCAGAGGTGTTGGTGCCCTGCGGCGCCGTCTCCTGACCGTCGTTGTTGAACGTGTAGTGCGCGGCGAACTTGAAGCCCGCCCAAGTCGGCGACGCCCAGATGATCGAGTTGTCCCAGCGGACCGAGTTCGAGGCAATGAACGTGTTCTGGATGCCGGCCAGGCCCCAGTTGCCTTCGAACGGGTCGACCGACCATAGGTTGAAGGCGCCGGTTGTCGACGACGGCGTGGCGATGCGGCCGAGGGCCAGTGTTCCCAGCCCGGAGTCCCGCAGGCCCGCCCAGGCCTGGCGGCCGAACAGGCGGCCGCTCTGCCCGGATTGCCCGGTGTCGACATCAATTCCGCCCTCAAGAATGAACAGCGCGCTCAAGCTGCCGCCGAGCGACTCAGAGCCGCGCAATCCAAAGCGGCTGCCCCCCGTGTAGCCGCTATTGATACCCCAGACGCTTTCCTGCTGGTAATTGGGGGCGGAACTGGTGCCCAAGTTCACGCCCTGTTCATTCCACTGCAGGCCGA
>CAZSYX010000141.1:0-3707 GCA_964610575.1 uncultured Burkholderiaceae bacterium | reverse complement strand
GTGTAGCTGAAACCGCCATACACCAGCCCGAGGACGCCGGCGATGATCAGCACGATGGCTGCAATCTTGATAGCGTTCATTCCATCATCTCCGATCAAAGACTTCCTTGCCGCTCAACTCAACACTGGCGGCACGCCCGGCAGTAATAATCGTCTCGAGCCGGACTACGAGCAGTCCGACCCGCACCACGCGAAGCTCCGTTTGCGCAGGCCTCTTCCCAAGGCCCTTAAACGCGCCGACCTTGAATCAGGCGAATCGCAATGACGACGATCGCGATCACCAACAGGGCGTGAATCAGCCCGCCCATCGTGTATGAGGTCAGAAACCCAAGAAGCCAGAGTGCGATCAAGATGACTGCAATGGTTTCAAGCATTTTGCTTCTCCTTTCGCCATGAGCTGGCGAACTCAAGATCCAGCGACCGATTGCCACCAAACGGGCACTTTCCCCTGTCTGGCGCACTGCCTGCCCAGGATGGCCTTCCACCCTTGTTGCTGACGTTAGGCTCGCAGCGCTTCCCGGTCTGTGCGCTAGCGAACCGATCGGGCACTCTTGATTGACTGAAGTCAAGGCGAACACGCATCGGGGCCGACTTCGCCAAGCCGCCGATCCGAAGAAAAAGCACGCCGAAGCGTCCCTGAAAGACCCCACCGTCGGAGACGATCGCCCGGCAGGACGCAGCGGAAAGCTGCCCGGGTGTGGGGTCAGGGGGAGCTTGTCCTTGGCGCGTCCGTTCGCTTCCGTTTCTCTCGGGGATCGTTCGTCGAAGAGGGTTTCTAGCGGCACGCATCGCCCGCGTCTGTGCGCTGGCGAACACAAGGCGGGAGTATCGCGGCTCGAGGCCGGCGAGCGGCACAGGCAACGTTCCACGCTGCCTGCGCGCTCACGAAGTCGTCCCGTCGACGCGGAATAATCCGGCGCGCTCAACCAGATGGATCATCTGGGCTGCGGCGCGAGTCGTCAGTCGATGGGGAGTAAAGCCCGGCCTGGGAGAGATGTAGGACGCCATCTCGCGGGCAATGTCGAGTCGCCGGTCCGGCGATTCGGCGAGCAAGGCGATCACCAGGTTCTCCAGCGCGATCACGCGAATGCGAAGCTGAACCAGTTCGGCGTTTGCCAACGGCGGGACCGTCGCTTCTCGTTCGCTGGCGGCAGAACTCTTTCGCAGTCGCGAGGATCCGGAACCGCCCTCGTTTTCCCAGCACGATAGCGCCCGTTGGCGTTGTTGTGCCGTGACGGAGATTTCTGGCTTGCCGGCTTTCATGAGTAGTCGTCCTGACGGTTTTGTCGCCAACTATCGCGACCACATTACGAGCGGCTTGCCGCATGGTCTGTGCGGTGGACAACTCAGTCCCTCGGCACTCTGCCCCCTCGGCACCCTGACCCCAACAGCCACGAAGCCAGGCATTGACGCGACTCTGTGTTCGCCGCCGAACAGACTTCGACGTCCTGGCAGCATAGGTTCCCCCTAGCGGAATGGCTCCGGGAGCTTTCTCAGCGCGTGGCTGCAGTCATCGACAGCAGTCGACGGAGCCTGCGCAAGCTGGCGTGCGCCGCCCGGCTTCATCGGCTGGCGGGACGCTGTTTCAACCAGGCGACCATGGCCAAAGTGGTCCGCTGATTTCTTTCTTCTCAAGGAACGTCCATGAAGACCTTATTTTCTGTAGCTGTTGGTACCGTGCCTCTGTTGACGACCAGCGTCGTCTCGGCCCAGTCGGGATACATGATGAATGGCAACATGTGGAACGGCGGCTGGATGGGTGGATACGGCGGGGCCTGGGTGCCGATCCTGCTTGTCGCCGTGGTCGTCGGCCTCGTGGTTTGGGTCGTCAAGCGAAAGAGCAACTGATCAAGGTCCGAGGACGGCCGGGCAGCAGGACCGACGTCCAGTTCAGCAAGCTCGATGACAACTATGCGTTCGACCTCGCGACGTTCGACAACGCGCGGATCCGGTACGCAATGCACCCGGGTTCGACCAAACTCAAAGTCACAATCAAGTAGCCGCCGGCGCGCCATCAGGCACAAACTGGCTGCGCTGCACGACGGTACGCAGCAAGATTCGGCGCACTTGCTCCGGCATCTCGTCGGACTCCGGGCGTCGGGACGCTCGTCACGTACGGTTTCTCTTAGCAAGTCCCTCGGGCGTTGCGTTGGACCGTGTCGTCACGTAGATGTGCCAGACCGCGATGAACATCGCGGCGATCGCGGGGCCCACGATCAAACCATTGATGCCGAACACCGCCAAGCCGCCGAGGGTGGTGATCATCACCACGAAGTCGGGCATGCGCGTGTCCTTGCCTACCAGAACCGGACGCAGCAGGTTGTCGACCAACCCGATCGCGAGCACGCCCCAGGCGGCCAGCGCAATGCTCTGCCACACGGCACCCGTGATGTAGAAGTAGATCGCGACCGGCAGCCATACCAGCGCGGCGCCGACAGCCGGCAGCAGCGACAGGAAAGCCATCAGCACCGCCCACAGCAAGGCCGCGCCGACACCGAGGAACCAGAACGCGATGCCGCCCAGCACGCCCTGAATGGCCGCGACCAGCAGGCTGCCCTTGATCGTCGCGCGGATTACGGTGGTGAACTTGTCGAGCAACTCGTGCTTGTGGCTTGGCGCGAGCGGAATCGCGCGCCGCACGGCACGCGCCACGGAGTCGCCATCGCGAATCAGGAAGAACGCGAGATACAGCGTGATGAGGAGGCTGGCAATGAAGTCGAACGTGTTCTGACCGATGCTGAATGCATGGGTCGCGATGAGCTGGCTGAACTGCGCCAGCGCGGCCGCCAGCCGGCTCTGCAGGGTGTCGAAGCTGGCCAGTCCGAAGCGGTCAAGCAGCGCGATCGTCCAGCCAGGCAGCGCGTCGAACACCCCATGCAAGTAGAGCGCCGGCTTCCACTCACCCGACTGCACCCGCTCGTAGACAAGTATCGCTTCGCGGGTCAGCGCGGCGCTGACGATCGAGAACGGAACGATCACCATCACCATCGCGAGCAGCAGTGTCAGTAGTGCCGCCGGTGTGCGCCGCCCGTTCAGCCTTGGCAGCAGCCGGCGGTACACAGGAATGAATAGCAGCGCGATGATCGAGCCCCACAGGATCGTCCCTTGGAAGGGCAGCAGGATCCAGCCCAGGGCGAGCGAGACGGTGACCAGCAGCAGAAGAAGCGCCCTGTTCTCCAGGTACGCCGACACGTTTTCATCGGACGGGTTCATCGGGTTTCTCGGGGTATGCCGGTATCGGCACCAACATCGTATCGGGCGGCAAGGAAATACAGCCGCCCTATTCCGTCGCAAGCGTCCGCCCGAGACGCTCTTGACGTTCAGTGCCCTGGCTTGAGCAGGCGCGCGTTGACCGCGTCGATGTCGAAGGCGATCGGATCGAAGTCACCGTCGGCCGATATGGGCTCGCTTCTCTCGCCGGATTGCATTCGGCACCGTCAAGGTTCGGTTGCGCACAGACGGCGCTGTCGCTTGGCCGCTAGGCTGGCCTCTTGCCATGAGGAAGCCATCATGAAATCCAAAATTCAAGGCGATCCGGCCGGTGCCGGACCCAAGTCAACTACCCTCCTGGGTAGGTCAGCGTTCGCAGTTGGCGCCATGCTCGTTTCGGGTATCGCCACGGCCGCGGCAGCAGACATGTCGGAGGCCAAAGCGCGCTATCAGCAGGAACGGGCGACGTGCATGAGCGGTCAGTCGCACCAGGATCGC
>CAZSYX010000140.1:0-3976 GCA_964610575.1 uncultured Burkholderiaceae bacterium | reverse complement strand
TCCTTCAGCGTCGCCCAGCGCAAAGCCACCGGCTGGCTCGGCAGGCCCGGTTCGATCGTCAGCGAGTTCGGTCGGGCGATGAACTCGCCGACGAAGTCGTTGACACCGTCCCTGTTGCGGTCGTACGGCACCTGCGTCGTGCCGTCGTAGAGCTGGTCGCTTCCGGAAACGCCGCGCAGCACCTCGGCAGCGGCAGCGCTGAAGGTGCTGTGCCCGGAGGTGTACTCGGAGAACGCCGGCGTGACGAAGGTGAGCGACTGGAACGGCTGCCACTTCGCGCCCGGCATGTTCTTCGTCCCCAGCCCGGGTCCCGCCCAGCCGGGAATGATCGCGTCGAAGTACAGGTGCCGGATCGCCGAAATCGGGCGAATGAAGTCGTAGTACCGCTTGCTTTCCCAGCAGGCGATGCTGGAGTCCATCAGCGCCCCGTTCAGGGCAAAGAACAGCTTCACGTCCTCGTCGATGCCGTAGCGGTACCTGTACGAGAGATCGGTGGCGAATTCGTTCCAGTGTCCGGGCGGCGTCACCGAATCGGGGCCGTCGGCCCAGAACTCGGCGATGACTTTCTGCCGTTCGGTGAGCTGGGCGGTGAGCTGGACGATCTCGTCAGCCTGCCGCCGGTAAGCCTCGTCGCTGCTCATCGTGTTGCCGAGGGCGTCCGTGTACGGAGCAGCGGAACCCGGCCGGGGTGGCGGCGGCGGCCGCAGTTCGCCGCCGAAGCTCAGCGAGAAGGGCGTCACGGCGCCCCAGTGCGGCGTAAGGAACTTCTGATCGGTATAGGTCGAGGGATCGGCGTTGTTCGCCAAGGGGAACCCGGTGACTGGGTCAGTCGCTTTGCCATTGGGTACGCGCAGCGGCTGCCACCGTGCTGGGTCGAATGTCGGCCCACCAACCGTATTGCTGGCGGCCGGATCGGCGTTGTTGACGGACTGGTAGAGCGCGGGATAGGTCGCCGAAACCACCTCGGCGTAGTTGTTGGTCTGGTTCGACCCGTCGTTCAGCCTGGCGTTGAGCAGCGTTTCGGCGGCGATGTTGCCGATGCCCGCCGGCGTGGCCGGGTCGCGGCTGGCCAGCGTGGCCGGGTCGGTGGGCAGCCCGAGGTTCTTCATCTGCGCCGTGAACGCCCCGGTCTGCTGCTCGTACGCGGGGAAGAACTTCAACAGCGCCGCGTAGGCGGCGTAACTGACGGCCGCGCGCTTGTTCGCCTCGGTGTGCTCGGCGGCCGGGCGGCGCAGTTGGCCGCCAAGCTGGGTGCCGTTTGCAGCCGGGCTGTAGGCCGACCACGCGTCGTACATGGACGTGTGCAGCAGAAACAGGGCGCGGCTGTTGACGGTCGGCCGCGGCGCTGAGGCGCGAACCGCGTCGAGCGCGACCTGGTTCCACTTGACGACGACGGAAGGTTCGAAGACCGCGTCATCGCCTCCGCCGCAACCGCTGATCGTCGCCACGACGACCAGCATCAACATGACAACGTTCCGCATGCGCATCTGTCGGCCTCCCGCAATTGCTTCTCGTCGTGCCCGGACGAGTCGGATCAACTCTCCTTTCGTAGGATGCGCGCGTCGATTGCGCTCGGAATTGATGCGCGTCACCTGACGCGCCGGTCACTGCCATGACGCGCGACGGTCGGTCACCGTGTCCCGCCGCCGTGCCGTGCGCCCGTGTCCGCCAAACGGCTTACCGCATCACGCGCCTCATGAGGCCGGTGCAGTCCGCACCGGTGGGCGACTCGCACTGAATCATCGTCTCCCGCGATTGGCCGAACAGCAGGTAGACGATGCGCTGCCGCCCGGTGGTGTCCTCGTCGGAACCCTCGCAATCGCGTCGGCCGTCGTCCTTGACGGTGACGATCGTCACCCCGTAGCGCCCGTTCGGCTCCGGCGCCCAGGACATCCGGAAAGCGTTCTCCGTCCGCTTTTCGCCCCGCCTGATCGACAGCGTGCCGTCCTGGCGATAGACGTACTGCTCCGAACAGCCGTCCTTGCTTCGCGTCCACTCCCATGTGCCCACGATGTCGGGCTGCTGCCCCAGGGCGCCGGTCGACGCTCCGGCAAGCAGCACGGTAGCGGCGGCGAGGAGAGCAAATCCGCCGAATCTGCGCACGGATGCTTCCTGCACTTGGGGACTGATCGCTTCGATCGAGAGCAACGTCTCATCCAACTCGCTCGGGCGAGCGCCAGCCGCGACCCGATCGCGGCGTGTGCGCCGATTGCCGCAGAGCAGGTGCGGGGTCTCTGCCGTCACGGGTCACTTGTACAAGGCAAAGTGGTTCGTCAGCCATTCCTTCGCATTGAACATGCCCTCCTGATGCACCGGGGCATCAAGAACTTCGGATAGCAGACTCACTACCGCATCAGGATTGTCCTTGACTTCGCTGTAGTGAATCCATATTGCTCTTACTCCGAAATCGAGAACTGCGTGCATCATGGCGCTGTAGATGCGAGCAGCTCCCATCCCTCCCATGATCTCGGGCCACCTTCTTCTTCGTCTGCTTGCCTCGATTTCCCTGAGGGGACGGGTGACATAGAGCAGCTTTGGCTGGAATACCTTGACGATCTGAGGAATTATCAGCGCAGCCATCGGATGCTTCAGCACATAGGGATACCGTCCCTCCGCGTCGCCTCGATCTCTTTCGACAAGTCTCGATTGAAAATCCGTCAGTTTGGCCAGTATTGTTTCCTCCGACATACCAGGCCACAAGGAGAGACGATCTTCTGCAATCAGTTCGTGCAACAGGCTCTTGAAGCCGAGATCTTCGAGGCTTGTCGGCGTCCGAGGGTCGTTTGTCCTGCTGAGGCCAGCGTATGTTCTGGCGCCGAGCCTCATGAGAGCGCCGGTAACCGCAGTGGTTCCCGACCCATAGGCGCCCATGACGAATATGGTCTTCAACCTCGGTGGCGATGGCGAGAGCTGGTGCTGATCCGTCCCTTCGCGAGGAAATTGCATGAGATCGGTCTGGTTGCCTTGGTCGGCGAGTTTCTCTGTCACCATCGTTGCCGCAATTTCATCATAGTGCCGCTCAATCACTTAGACACCATTTCCCGCCCGTTCGGAAGGCGGGCGCATCCTCA
The DNA here is from genome assembly GCA_964610575.1 of uncultured Burkholderiaceae bacterium. Classification (GTDB taxonomy): domain Bacteria; phylum Pseudomonadota; class Gammaproteobacteria; order Burkholderiales; family Burkholderiaceae_F; genus JADJWR01. Next base: position 905 of record CAZSYX010000140.1, on the reverse strand, counting down.
TTCAGTCTATCAACGACTCCAATGTGCCGTTGACCTGAGGTCGTTCCTGGAACCAGATGAAGGGAGAGGATTGCCTTCAAACGCTCGCTGCGGGGGAGTCCGGAAGATGTCCTCGCCGAGCTGCGGGCCAACTGATGCTCGACCGAAGGAAGGCAGCGTGCGTGTGGAGAAGGCCGGCGCGCTCGCCGAACCCGCCGAAGTCCCGATTGTTCGAGCGCTCCATACGGTCTCGCGTCGGACGTCGCCTATGCGGCGGCCGTAGGAAACAGGTGAGCGCGAGGCGGACGTTCGGCGGCCAGGCGACCGACTGCTGGAACGCGTGGACACCGAGCGTGGCGAGGCGACGGACCGGCCTTCGCCTTGCGCTACGTCCTGAACGTTCTCTGCTGAAAGGACGGGTCAAATGAACCCGGCGACCCCGCTGATCCTTGCGGATCAGCATGTGGGTTGAGCCGCGTCCACGATAAGCAACCGCTCTGCAATTAAGAGGGTAGCTGTGGTGCTGGCGGTGGGCGTAGTCACCGTCGAACTCTTCTCAGGTGCGCTTTCCCACTAACAGGGAAGACTACAGCGAACATTAGCGCCTCTTTCGAGGCGGCGTACAGGATGGACCGCCCGGAACCCCGCTTCAGACCTGCACTTCCGCCCGACCGCCCGCCGCCGGCTCGGATTCCGAGCAGGGAATCGAACTGGCCGTATCAGGGAATCCGCTCGCAGGAAGTCAGGCCGTCGCGCCGAACTTCCGCCTGAGCTCGGCCGCGGGTCATCAGGGCGCCATGCGTAAACCGGTTCACGTGATCAACGAAACCAGCAACTTGATCATCGTGACCGGTGTCTTGATCACGGACTCCGGTGATCGTGATCAAGGTTGACGAAAGGTACCGCGGTTGACTGCCCGCTACCCG
>CAZSYX010000139.1:0-4005 GCA_964610575.1 uncultured Burkholderiaceae bacterium | reverse complement strand
GGCGCGCCAGGTGCCGCTCGGCGAATTCGCGGTACCAGGACAGGCAGGCCGCGTTGGCCATCGCGTCGGGGTTGGCGACCCTGGCCAGCGGCTGGCCGAGCATCAGCTTCTTGATCGGCACTTCCATCTTCTTGCCTGACAGCGTGCGCGGCACGTCGGGCGCCTGCACGATCTCGGTCGGCACGTGGTGCGGCGAGAGGCCGGCACGGATGCTGCGCTTCAGCTTCTCGATGAGCGCCTCGTCGAGCCTGGCACCTTCGCGCAGCACGACGAACAGCGTCATCCACGACTCACGGCCCAGGTACTCGAGGTCGACCACCAGGCTGTCGATCACCTCTGGCTCCTCCTCGACCAGCCGGTACAGCTCGCTGGTGCCCATGCGGATGCCGTGGCGGTTGATCGTCGCGTCCGAGCGGCCATAGATGATCGCGCCGCCGCGCGGCGTGATGCACACCCAGTCGCCGTGGCGCCACACGCCGGGATACACGTCGAAGTAGCTCTCGTGCAGGCGACGGCCGTCGACGTCTCCCCAGAGCGAAAGCGGCATCGACGGCAGCGGCGCGGTGCAGACCAGTTCGCCGACCTCGTCGATCAGCGGCTTGCCGGCCTCGTCGAACGCCTCGACCTTCGCGCCGAGGCAGCGGCACTGCATTTCGCCCGAGTACACCGGCAGCGTCGGGTTGCCGCCGACGAAGGCGCCGGCGAAATCGGTGCCGCCGGCGATCGGGTTGATCCACAGGTCGGCGCGCACCCGGCGCTGGATCCACGCATACGCCTCGGGCGGCAGCGGCGATCCCGTGGAGCCGAGCATCTTCAGCCGCGACAGGTCGGCGATGCGCGCCGGCTCGATGCCGGCCTTCATGCAGTTGGTGAAGAAGGCCGCGCCGGCGCCGAACACGGTGACGCCGGCCTCGTCGACGAAGCGCCACAACCGGCCGAAGTCGGGCCAGCCCGGGCTGCCGTCGTACAAGGCAATGGTGGCGCCGAGCAGCAGGCCGGCGACCTGCACGTTCCACATGATCCAGCCCGAACTGGAGTACCAGTGGAACACATCGCCGGCGCGCAGGTTGTTGTGCAGCCCCATCATCTTCAGGTGCTCGACGACGATGCCGCCGTGGCCGTGCACGATCGGCTTCGGCAGGCCGGTGGTGCCGGACGAGTACACGACCCACAGCGGGTGGTCGAAGGGCAGCGATTCGATGCTCGGCTCGGCGGGCTGGCGAAGAACGTCATCCCAGCGATGCTGCGCCAGCCCCGCTATCGAGATCGCCGTCGCCACGCCGGGCTCCTGCACCAGCACCCAGTGCTGAAGGCTCGGCAGTCCCGTCAGCAGTTCGCGGAGGATTTCGCTGCGGTCGTGCTGCTTGCCGCCGTGCCGGTAGCCGGGCACCGCGAAGAGCACCTTCGGCTCGATCTGGCGGAAGCGGTCGAGCACGGCCACCGGCCCCATCTCCGGCGCGCAGACCGACCAGATCGCGCCGATGCTTGCCGCCGCGAGAAAGGCGACCACGGTCTGCGGAATGTTGGGCAGGTAGGCGGCGACGCGGTCGCCGCGCCCAATGCCCATTGCGCGCAGCGCCGCGGCCACGCTGGCCACCTGGCGCTGCAGGTCCGCCCACGACATGTCGGTGAGCGGCAGCACCTCGCCTGCATGGCGGATCGCCGGCCGCTCGGCGCGGGCGTGGCGGAACACCTGCTGCGCGTAGTTCAGGCGCGCGCCTTCGAACCAGCGCGTGCCGGGCATGCGCGCATCGCGCAGCACCGAGGTGATCGGCGCCGCCGAATGCAGATCGAAGTAGTCCCAGATCGACAGCCAGAAGGTGGCCGGATGCTCGACCGACCAGCGCCATAGCGCGTCGTAGCCGTCGAAGCGCAGGCCGCGGCTGCGCGCCAGCCAGCGCTGGTAGTCGGCGATGACGCTGGCGGACGCGAACTCGGGCGTCGGCGTCCAGATCGGCGGCGGAGTGCGGGGTGTAGCCATCATTTCCTTTCGCTCGATCGAAACCGTGCGAGGTAGTCGCTGACCGGGTCATCGATGCGATGCCTGGATTTTGACGCGACGTTGGTCAACCTGAGGGCGGCTGCGTAATCACGCGTAAGTGACCGGCCATCCCAAATTACCGACGGATTCGCGCGAAGACGGCACCGCAGTTAATCATCCGTTAACAGATCAATGTGCAAACTTCCGGCCTGAGTCCCTCCGATCAGTTCCAAACAGTCTGCATGGAGGTCGCATGCGCCTGGAGCAAATTCGCTGTGTCGACATCAGCCCGGATCCGTGCAGCACGGGCTATTCGCCAGACGATGTCGAACCGCTGGCCGCCGCCATCCGCGAGCACGGCGTGCTTCGACCCGTGCTTCTTCGCCCCACGCCGCAGGGCTACGTCATCGTGCACGGCGAGCGCCGCTGGCGAGCGGCGCTCATGGCCGGGCTCGACGCGATCCCGGCCTATCTGGTGCAGGAGTTCGGGCAGAGCGACAGCGTTGCTGCATAGCCCGGTCCGGCCGAGCAGGACCGCAAACCGGATGGCGCCCATCGGCACTCAAAGTCCTGCCGGCGGCGGGCGGCCGCGGGAACGAGCGGACTTCGCTTCCAGTCTGCTTCGCAGGGCGTCCTCTCGATCCCGCTATCCGGCATCATCGCGGCATGTCCGAGGGCACCTTCAGCCACGACACTGAGCACTTCGTCATCGAACTCGACGACGCTGCGCAGTGCCACTTTGCATGGACGCGCCGCGTGCTGCGCTGCGCGGTGCTGCGCACCTCGCCGGATGAGGACGTGCTGGCGGAGGATGCGCACCGCCGCTGTCGCTTGGACGGTTGGCTGCAGCGCCACCGGGAGCACTTCGGTCAGTTCGATGCGGCGACGATCCGGCACCTGGACGAAAACCACCGGCACATGCACGACGCTGCACGCAACATCTGCCGGCGCATCCTCGAGGACGGAACCGGGGATGCAGGTGAACTGGACGCCTTCGAGCGCGCGCAGGCCGCCATCGTCGCGGATCTGGCGCTCTTGAAGACCGAGTATCTGGCGCACAGCGCGCGACTCGACGCGCTGACTGGCCTGCCGCTGCGCTACGGAGTGGAGGAAGAATTCGAGCGATGCCGCGCTCAGGCGCAGAGGCACGGCGAACAGATAGTGGCCCTGATGCTGGATCTGGACCATTTCAAACTCATCAACGACCAGTACGGACATGCGGCCGGCGACCTGGCTCTGCAGCATGTCGCGGTCTTGCTGCGCCGTCATTGCCGGGCCGGCGAACCGGTGTTCCGTTTCGGCGGAGAGGAATTCCTTGCCTTTCTGCAGGCGGCAGACCGCGCGGCGGCACAACGGGCTGCGGAGCGCATCCTGCAAGCGTTGCGCGACAGCCCCCTGAGCCTGCCTGATGGCCACGCGCTTAGCCTGCGGGCAAGCGCCGGGATGGCTGAGGTCGGTACCGCGGAGCCCATGGCCGATGCAGTTTCCCGCGCTGACCAGGCGCTCTTCGCAGCCAAGGCGGCTGGTCGGGACACATGGCGCTGGGCGGTTGCCGCCGACTGAGCCACTTGCTCCCGTTCGTCCTGCTCGTGCTCTCGACTTCGAACCGCCCACCGGCGGCATCCTGCGCTTCGTGGTCGCATTCGCAGGGGCCGTGCTGCTGATCTTCATCCTTGACAAGCTCCGCGTCGTCCGCAAGGCCTGACGCAGACTGGCGCGCCACAGCGCGTGGCGGGCGCCGGGCGCCGATACTGCGCGCTCGCGCGCCGGGACACGATTGATCGGACACATCCATCGGGGAACGTGGACGAGTCTTGCCAAGCATCAAGACATCGAGCTTTCGTCGGAACGAACCTCACATGGCTGCCGATGGATCCGTCTGCCGCATCCACCGACGCAGTCACAGAGGGAGGGTTGAAGTGAACGCATTGAAGTGGGCTTGGCGTCAATGGTTGCTGGTCTCGGTGTTGCTCGTGTTGGCCGGCTGTGCGACATGGCCCGGGACCGACCCGCTGCAGGTCAGC
>CAZSYX010000138.1:0-4045 GCA_964610575.1 uncultured Burkholderiaceae bacterium | reverse complement strand
CCACCTCGTCGCTGCCCAGCAGCCGCAAGAGCTCAGGCTCGACCGCATCGACGCACGCGCCGCGATCTGCTCGCGGGCGGCAGCGGATTCATGGTGTGTCATCAGCAACCAACGACAGAAGCTCAGGCTCGGCGTCGTCGATGCATTGGAGAGCGACCGGATGGGCCAACCGGGCGAGAATGCGGGTGACATGGACGCGATAGCCGCCACACGGCACTGGCTCGAACAGGCCGTCATCGGGCTGAACCTGTGCCCTTTTGCCAAGGCAGTGCACGTGAAGGGGCAGATCCGCTGGGTCGAAAGCCCGGCGCGCGACGCGCAATGCCTGCACGGAGACCTGGTGCGCGAACTGCAGTTGCTGGCTGCGGCCGACCCTGAGACGGTGGAGACAACGCTGCTGATCCACCCGCACGCGCTGAACGACTTCCTCGATTACAACGACTTCCTCGACGTGGCCGACGCCACCATCGAAGAACTGGGACTGGACGGCGTGCTGCAGGTCGCCAGCTTCCACCCCGACTACCAGTTCGAAGGCACGGCGCCCGGCGACGTTGACAACTTCACGAACCGTTCTCCTCACCCCATGCTGCACCTTCTGCGCGAAGAGAGCATCGCCCGCGCCGTGGCCGGCTTTCCCGACGCCGCGACCATCTACGAACGCAACATCGAGACGCTGCGCCGCCTCGGCGTGGCTGGATGGCACAGGCTGATGGCCAAAGCGGGCTGAGCGCCGAGACGAGTCGGTGGGCCATCGGAGGGCTTTCGAAGGCTGAGGTGGGTGCTCCTCTGCTGCGTCGTTTCGGTCCGAGTTCAGTTGAACGTAAGTGCTTCTGAACGCGCGCGCGGCACGTCCATGTCGGCCGCTCGACTGGCATCTCTTGCCAGTCATCCGCCGCCGCGACATGCGGTATCCCAAACGGATGATCTCGGCAGTAGTCTGAATGCGCGCGCTTCAAACGAGAGCGTGTTCTGCTGCGTGAGGCCATATGAAGACGATTCTCGATCCCTCATTTCGCTACACCGCGAGTTTCAACACGGACCTGAAGAAGACGTTCGCAAGAGTCCGCCGCGGCCATCGCAAAGACATGCAACAGGCAGCACCGGCACCTACCGCAACGCTCGTCAACGTTGCCTCGATTGTCAGAAAGGCAGCGGACCGCCGCGCCTGAAAGCAGCTCCGGGTTGCAGCCGTTCACCCCGAAAGCGGTTTACGTCTGCTCGGGAGGACCTGGGCCGGGACCGCTGAACATCGCCTGTGCGGGGCCATTCACTCGCTCAGTCCGCCATTCGTGTCCGAGGTGAACGTTGACGGCATCGACGCACGCGTCGCGATCTGCTCGCGGGTGGCCTCTGCCTTAGCTTGACCCTTGATTGCGCCGCGCCTGCGGTCATCTGGCAAGCCGCGCGGACGCCCGCGCCGCCCCGGCCAGGTCGCCGATGGGCGGCGCCGCGAAGACAGGGACGAAGCCCTCGGCCGAATTGACTAAGGCAAGCCGATCAATTGCCTTTGCTCGCGCATCGCGGCTGTAATGACCTCGGCGGGTATCAACGCCCGCCGTTGCGCGGTTCGACTGAGTGGGGCGGTTCATGCCGGCTGACGCGCCTTGCCTTCCAGACGCGGAGGGCGCAGCGCGGGAGAGTCGGCAAGTGAAGCTCGCCGCCGTACGAAGCCCCTCGGCGCAATTCGGCGAACGCTGCATCACCTCTTCTCCGCGAGGCGTTGCAGCCGAGACAGCGCAGCAATCGGAGGGCAGCAGCATGCAGAAGGCCCTGAACAAGGTCGCGCCCGTCGCCTTCGCGGTCTCCGCGCTTGGTGGGGTGCTAGGCGAGGACACCGCCGCCGGGTTTGCGTTGATGGCGTGCGGGGCAGCCGTGTTGGGCGTGTGCGTCTGGCTGCTGATCTATCGCCTCTGACGGCCACTCATCAGGTTGAGTGCCGCGTTGGCGCGGGGTCAGGCAGGTGGGCGGGGCCCGTCGAGCGGCGAGGGGGGTGCGAACTCCTGATGGCGCATCGGGCGGCGCGTGGCCGGGCGACGTCGGCCGCGACACCCCGATGAAGCGACCCGCGGACTATCGGTCCGCCGGTCCCCGCCGGCAAAGAAAAGGGGCCGCGGCTCGCGCGCGCAACCCCTTGATTTGGATGGATCCCCGACCCGGACCCGAATCAGGGTGTTGCAGCGAGGACTCGGCGCGACGATCTAGCGGGTCATGAACGTCAGCACGCGATCTGCGAGCTTGCCGTAAGGCGGCATGAGGAACTTCAGCATGCTGAACGACGCCTGGTAGAAGACGGGCCGCATCTTCGAAAAGGTCTCAAAACCTTCGCGGCCGTGATACTGGCCCATGCCCGATTCGCCGACGCCGCCGAAAGGCAGATCGCGCTGGGCCACGTGGAACAGCGCATCGTTCACCGACACACCGCCGGAGAGCACCCCGTCAAGCAGTGTCTGCACAGTGCGCCGGACATCACTGAATGGATACAGCGCCAGCGGTCGCGCGCCGCCATTGATTGCGTCGATCACCTCGTTCAGTTGCGCATAGCCGCGGATAGGCAGGATCGGCCCGAAGATCTCGCGCTGAAGCAGATCGCAATCCGGCGGCGCATCGAGCACCAGGTGCGGATTGATCTTGCGAGTACCCGCATCCCACGCCGGGCCTGGCAACAGCGGAACGAGCGTGGCGCCGCGCTCGCGCGCCTGCTGCAGCGCAGCCGTCAGGCGGGCGAAGGCACGCACATCGATGATCGAGGTGTAGTCGACCGTATCGAGGGTTGGATAACGTGCGGGCACGATCTGCCTGGCAAGTTCGACGAAGGCCTCGATCTTTCCTTCCGGCACCCACGCATGGTCAACGGTGCTGCAGATCTGGCCAGCATTGAGGTACTTGATGTGCAAAATGCGCTCTGCTGCCTTGCGCAGTGGAAAGTCGTCGCAGACGATCGCCGGCGCCTTACCCCCGAGTTCCAGCGTCACGGGGCAGAGGTTCTGCGCCGCCGCTGCCATCACGGCGCGCCCGGTCCGGGCCGAGCCGGTGAACAACAGGTGATCGAAGGACAGCCTGGAGAACTCGGGGCCGACGCCGCCGGTCTCGTCGAAAAATGCCAGTTTCTCGGGCGGAAAGTACGCGGGGATTCGTTCGAGGAACAACCGCGCCAGACCGCGCGAGTTCTCCGACATCTTCACCATGGCCCGATTGCCTGCGGCGAAGATGTCGATCAGCGGCATCAAGCTGAGATTGATCGGAAAGTTCCAGGGCACGATCACACCGACGACGCCGAGCGGTTGCGGAACCACGTAATTTCGGGCGCCGAGATAGATACGCCGATCAACGCCGCGCCGTTGGGGCCGCATCCACCGTGCCAGGCTTGCGATCACATGGTCGATGCCATCGATGACCGGAAAGATCTCGAGCAGCAATGTCTCGTGATGCGAACGGTTGCCGAAGTCCGCGCTCACGGCAGTACAAAGATCGTTCCTGTTTTCACGAACGAAACGCTGCAGCAAGCGCAGGTTCTCTCGCCGTTCCGCAAGGCTGGGTATCCGGTGCGCACGGCAGGCGTTGCGCTGTAGCGCAAGCACCGACTCCAGCGCGCCGCGCAATGCGGGGTTGAGGAGTTCCATCGCCGTCTCTGATGTGATGCGCTGGGTTGGGTAGCTGCTGTTTGGCGGGTACCTTGGTGTCGGCCGCACGCGCGACAGCGGCGTCCTCAGCGGCCGCGCAGCGCAGTGAACTCTGTCGTGACCGCGTCTCAGGCCAATCACAGCCTACTGCTGCTGCCGTCGTGCCTGCCTAGAGGAGCGACTCAGTTCTCAATATCCGTCGCGGCCCGCACCTCCCGGTCAAGTCGACCCTGAGTACGTCTTGACGCTTGGTGAGGTCACAAGCAGCGATCCCAAACCAGGCTGTGGCCCGGCCAGGTTTTCAGGTTTCCAGCTTCTCAGGGCCCCACCACCGGCCTCCGCCTCTCGCGTGGTCCGACGGCTGTGAGTCAGGCGCATGGCGGCTGCGCGTTCTGGCGGCGCGAGCGGGGCACGGATGGCGACGA
>CAZSYX010000137.1:0-4086 GCA_964610575.1 uncultured Burkholderiaceae bacterium | reverse complement strand
CGGCTCGGCGACGATGTCGGCGGCGCGGATGCGCGGGTTCAGCGACGAGTACGGGTCCTGGAACACCGCCTGCAGCTCGCGCCGCACCGGGCGCATCTCGGCCTGGCTGAGCCGGCTGATGTCGCGGCCGCGCCAGAGGATGCTGCCGCCGGTCGGCTCCTGCAGCCGCAGGATCAGCTTGCCGGTGGTCGACTTGCCGCAGCCGGACTCGCCGACCAGGCCGAGCGTCTCGCCGCCGCGGATCCAGAAGCTGACGCCGTCGACCGCGTGCACCTTGGCTCCGATTCCACCGAACCAGCCCTGCTGGGTCGGGTAATGCTTGACCAGGTTGCGCACCTCCAGCAGCACGTCGCCGGGCGCCTGCGTCGTCGTCATGCGAGCGCCTCCGCGTTGCGGGTCGACGCGGGCGCCGCGACCGGATGCCAGCACGCCGCCCAGTGGCCCGGGGCATGCAGTTCGAGCGGCGGCGCCTCGCGCGTGCAGCGCTCGCCGGCGTTGGTACAGCGCGGCGCGAACAGGCAGCCGGGCGCCGGGTCCCTCAGCGACGGCACCATGCCGGGGATTTCGACCAGCCGCTTGCCGGTCTCGTTGACCGAGTCGCCCAGATGCGGCATCGAGCCGAGCAGGCCTCGCGTGTAGGGGTGGCGCGGCGAGGCGAACAGTTCCTCGATCGGCGCCTCCTCGACCTTGCGGCCGGCGTACATCACCACCACGCGCTGCGCCATCTCGGCCACCACGCCGAGGTCATGCGTGATCAGGATGATCGCCGCACCGGTCTCGCGGTGCAGCTCGCGCATCAGCTCGAGGATCTGCGCCTGGATCGTCACGTCGAGCGCTGTGGTCGGCTCGTCGGCGATCAGCAGCCGCGGTCCGCAGGCGAGCGCCATGGCGATCATCACCCGCTGCCGCATGCCGCCGGACAGCTCGTGCGGGTACTGGGTGATGCGCCGCTCCGCCTCCGGGATGTGCACCTTGCGCAGCATCTCGATCGCGCGCGCCGTGGCTTCCTTCTGCGACATGCCCCGATGCAGCACCAGCGCCTCGGCGATCTGCCGGCCGACGGTCAGCACCGGATTGAGCGAGGTCATCGGCTCCTGGAAGATCATCGAGATCGCGTTGCCGCGCACTTTGCGCATTTCCGGCTCGGAAAGCTCGAGCAGGTTGCGGCCGTCGAACTCGATGCGCCCGTCGGCGATCCGTGCCGGCGGCATCGGCAGCAGCCGCAGGATCGACATCGAGGTGACGCTCTTGCCGCAACCGGACTCGCCGACGATCGCCAGCGTTTCGCCGGCGTTCACCTCGAAGCTCACCCCGTCGACGGCGCGCACGATGCCGTCGCGGGTGTGGAAGTGCGTCTTCAGGTTCTCGACGCGCAGCAGCGGCTTGCCGACGCCACTCACTTTCGTTCCCATCGGAGCAAAGGGCGCTGCGCTTGCGCGCCAGGCGGGCGACGTCGGCGCCGTTGGGTGTCATTCCCGCGCAAGCGGGAATCCAGCGGCCTTGAATGCGAAGACTCTGGGTCCCCGCTTTCGCGGGGACGACACGGGCCCATTGACGCGCCTTCGTTCCTGGTCATGGCAATGTCAACCCGCATAGACGGTCTTCACATCCGCCTCGCCAGACGAGGATCCAGCGCATCGCGCATCCCGTCGCCGAGCAGGTTGACCGAAAGAACGGTCAGCGACAGGAAGATGCCCGGGAACAGCAGGATGGTCGGCGCGACCTGGATCAGGCTCCTGGCCTCGGCCATGATGTTGCCCCAGCTCGGGATGTTCGGCGGCGTGCCGGCGCCGATGAACGACAGGATCGCCTCGGTGATCATCGCCGAGGCGCAGATGTAGGTCGCCTGCACCAGCAGCGGCGCCAGCGTGTTGGGCAGGATGTGCCGCAGCAGGATCGCCGGCAGCCGGGTGCCGGAGGCGATCGCCGCCTCCACATAGGGCTGCTCGCGCAGGGTGAGCACCAGCGAACGCACCAGCCGGACCACGCGCGGCACCTCGGTGATCGCGATGGCCATGATCACGTTCTCGAGGCTGGCGCGGGTCAGCGAAATCAGTGCGATGGCCAGCAGAACCGACGGGATCGACATCAGCCCGTCCATCACGCGCATCATCACCGCGTCGAGCCAGCGCAGGTAACCGGTGATGAGTCCGATCAGCAGGCCGATCGAGGTCGCCACCACCGCCACCGCCAGCCCCACGGTCAGCGACACGCGCGTGCCGTAGATGACGCGGCTGTAGACGTCGCGGCCGAGCATGTCGGAGCCGAACCAGTACTCGGCCCCCATCGGCCGCATCCGCTTGATCGGCGACAGCGCCTGCGGATCGGTAGTACCGAGAAAAGCGGCGAAGATCGCCACCAGCACCATCAGCACCAGCACGATCGCCCCGGCGATGGCCGTCGGATGCCGGCGCAGCGCGTCCTTGAACCGCTGCACGGTCGGCGAGACGGACTTCGGCGCGGGAAGGGCGACTGCGCTCATCTCAGTATCTGATCCGCGGATCGAACAGCGAGTAGCTCAGGTCGACCAGCAGGTTGACCAGCACGTACACCGCCGAGAACAGCAGCGTGACGCCCTGGATGATCGGGTAGTCGCGGCGCAGGATCGCGTCGACCGTCAGCCGGCCCAGCCCGGGAATGGCGAACACCGTTTCGGTGACGACCACGCCGCCGATCAGCAGCGCCACGCCGATGCCGATGATGGTGACGATCGGCACCGCGGCGTTCTTCAGCGCGTGCCGGATCAGGACCGTGCCCGGCGCCAGACCCTTGGCGTTGGCAGTGCGCACGTAGTCCTGCGCCAGCACGTCGAGCATGGTGGCGCGCGTGATGCGCGCGATCAGCGCCATGTAGACGATGCCCAGCGCCACGCTCGGCAGGATCATGTGCCTGATGAACGGCACGAAGCCTTCGCTGAGGCTGCGAAAACCCTGCACCGGCAGCCAGTCGAGCCAGACCGCGAAGAAGAAGATCAGCCCGTAGGCGATCACGAACACCGGCACCGAAAAGCCGAGCACGGCGAGCGCCATCACGAAGCGGTCGATCCAGCCGCCGGCGCGTGCCGCGGCAAGCACGCCCAACGGCACCGCGAGCCCCACGGCGACGATCAGCGTGCAGACGGTGAGCGCAAGAGTCGGCTCGACCCGCTGGGCGATCAGCGTCGACACCGGCAGCTTGGTGAAGATCGACGTGCCAAGGTCGCCGCGCGCCAGATCCGCCAGCCAGCCGCCGAAGCGCACGAAGTACGGCTGGTCAAGGCCGAGCTGGGTGCGGATGCGTGCAATGTCCTCCGCAGTGGCGATGTCGCCGGCGATCACCGCCGCCGGATCGCCGGGACTGATGTACAGCAAAGAGAAGACGAACAGCGCCACCACCCCCATGACGGGAATGGTGGCGAGCAGTCGCTTGATCGTGTAGCGCAGCATGTAGTGAGCGACAGACTGCCGAAATGCAGGGTGTCATCCCCGCGAAGGCGGGGATCCAGGGTCTCTCGTCTTGCTGAAACGGAAACGACGCTGGATTCCCGCTTGCGCGGGAATGACACCTTGCCGAGGTCAGGCGACCCCGGCGAGTTCGGTTACTTCTTCTCCACGTTCCAGAGGAACGTCACCGGCGAGACGATCACCCCCGACAGGTTGGACCGGAAGGCGGTCGGGATGATGAACTGCGCGGTCGGGACATAGGGCACGGTCTCGAAGGCGCGCTTCTGCATTTCCTCGGCGATCTTCTTCTGGTCGGCCTGGGTCGGCGCGTTGAACCACGCGTCGCGCAGTTCCTCCAGCTTGGCATCGGTCGGCCAGCCGAACCACGACTTTTCGCCCGCGCCGCGCAGCGGCGAGTTCAGCGCCGGCGTGGTGATGTCCGGGCCGACGAACCAGGTGTGGAAGATGCTCCAGCCACCCTTTTCCACCGGCTCCTTGGAGGAGCGGCGGGTGATCAGCGTGCCCCAGTCGCTGGCCGCCAGTTCGACGTTCAGGCCGATCTTCTTCAAGATGTCCTGGGTGACGAGCGCCTGCGCGTGCACGATCGGCTGGTCGGTGGCGGACATCAGGATGATCTTCTCGCCCTTGTAGCCGGCTTCCTTGA
>CAZSYX010000136.1:0-4355 GCA_964610575.1 uncultured Burkholderiaceae bacterium | reverse complement strand
TTCAGACTGGCTGCGGTCTTTCGCGCGGCGGCGACCGAACAGCCGGCCTCGACCCAAAGCGGAAGTCTCAGCTCTCAGCCGGCAGCTATTGCGCCTCCACGATGTTCCCCATCTTCCACGAGCGATCGAAGAACGCCTTGGTCGGCGAGTACCAGCGGAAGTATGCAAAGAAGCCCTTTTTCGGATTGGTCTGGATCCAGTTCGCCTCCGGCACGCCGTCGGGCTTAGTCGGCGAGAAGACGAGGCGCACCGAGCCGTCCGCGTTCTTGACGAGCGCCTGCCGGCTGTTCACCTCGGTCTTGCCCTGCGGATTGACGATCATGCAGCGCGTGTCGTTGTCGTAGAGCACGACCGACCAGAAGTTGAGCATCGGCACGTCGCGCGGCACGACGAGTTCATAGGCCTTGCCGCCGTCCAGCCACTTGCCGGCGTCGTCCTTGTACGCCGCGAGGTACTGGATGCCGGCGTCGACGAGGTTCTGCGTGCTGGCCTCGGTGACCGTGATCGCCTCGTAGGTGTACGCGGTCCGCGCATCGATCTCCATGTAGGTCTTCGCCATCTGGTCGAGCGGGCTCTGCATGAAGAGGATGTACTGCCACTGCGACTTCGGATCGTTCGTCCAGTGCTTCACGGGCACGGGCTTCGCGAAGCTGTTGCCCATGGCCCAGGTTTCGCCGACGAGGGCGGCCTCCTCCAGCAGCTTCTTCTGCGCGTCGGTCGGGTTGAACGGCTTGCCCTTCTCGATGCCGAGGTTCTTGAGCCCCTGCAGCACGGCCATGTCGCGCTCTTCGATCGGATTGAACTGGAGCGCCTGGTGGACCACCTTCCAGTACTCCAGCCCGCGCGGCTGATGCCCCTCCCAGTTGCGGTTTGGCGCCTCGAAGATGCGGATGGCGGAGGTCTTGCCGAGGCCGTGGATCTTGTGCGCGTTCAGGATGCGCTGCCCTTCCTTCGGATCGGGCGTCAGGATGCGCGTGCCGATCAGGACGGTGTTGGTCTTCGAGGTGATCACGAAGTCCGCGCCGTGGTTCTTCGGGACCTTGGTGCCTTCGAGCACGATCAGGAACTTGCCGCCCTTGCCGCGATCCGGGCCCACGTTGCCGGTATCCGAGACCGGCCGTTGCCAAAGGTCGATCACGCCGCCGGCCGTCGGGCCGCGCGGCACCTCGTACATCAGCAGGCCGCCGGTCTCGCTCAGCTCCGCGAAAGTGATCACGTAGGTCGTCGTGTCGTTCGCGGTGAGGATCGGCAGCTTCTGCTCGGTGGTCCGGTAGATGACGAGGTCGCCCGCCTTGCCGCCGAGCGGGCCGAAGTGCGCGTTGCGCCACTGCATGATGCCTACCGCCGGGATGAAGTGGATGTAGGCCTGCACGGCGCGCTGGTAGTCGATCTCGGTGCGCAGGCGGCTGACCGTTGCGTCGGTCGGATAGCCGTTGGCTTCGAACTCGAGCACGCCGGAGCGTGTCTCCTGGCGGCCCTGCAGCTGGGCGTGGGACGCGGGCATGGCCGCGGCGAGCGCGACCACGCACGCGCCGACGAGAACGTTCTTCGTTTTCATGCGATGCACCCCCTCGCGCGTTGCGCGATAACCGTGTTCAGGTCTCGAGTGGTCGCTGAAGCGACCGCATTTCCTCGGCGCGCCCCATATGGCGGATCAGCGCTTCGTGATCGGCGGCGGCAGCCAGTCGCCGGTCAGGATCGGCGCCTTCGGCGAGTAGTGCCGGATCAGGAGATAGAACGGGCCCTTGGGCGCCGGGAGCCAGTTGGCCCGCTCGCGCGGATCGGTCGGCTCGTCGGCCTGCAGGAAGATCTCCATCGATCCGTCCTTGCCGACCACGGTGCCGGGCGTGCGGTCGCCGACCGAGTAGCGGTTGATGGCGTTGGGCACGAAGAGCTGGTTCTCGGCCGAGTACATCGTCAGCGACCAGAAGGCGTTCACGGGCGGCTGCTGCGCGAACCGGACGACGTAGCGGTTGCGGCCGTCGAGCGGCGCGCCGGCCCCGTCCTTGAAGGCGACGTCGTAGGTGCTGACTTCCTTGGGATTCCAGAGCAACCCTAGCATCGCGCCCGACGCCGCCACCATCGGCTCGCCGCTCATGCGCTTGTCGAGGCGGACGATCTGCCAGTTGTTGACGATGGGGACGACGCGGGGCATGCGGTCCGCGATGATCCGGTGGGCGTCCACCACTGCGCGTTCGAGGCCGCGCCGCGCCTGCGGCGAGAGCTTGTCCCAGTCGAACTTCGTCGCCGGGTCCATGTTGATCTCGCGCAGCCAGCCCGCCATCGCTTCGTCCACCGGGTGGCCGATCCGCGGCGACAGGCGCAGCAGCGTGTTCAGGGTGGTGAAGTACTCCTTCGCGTTCGTCATCTCGTTGCGCGTGAAGCGCGGGAAGTCCGCGGCGTTCGGCGTGGGCCGCGTGACGTTCGCGGCGCCCCACTGGCTCAGGGGAACGAGCCTGACCTGCTTCTGCAGCGCGACCGCCGCGGGCAGATCGGCCGCCCCGTTCACCGCGAAGCGGGGGAGCATCCAGCCGATCGGCGTTCCCATGTCGATGCGCTGCACGCCCTGCGGCAGCACACCCTGCCATCCGGGCGCGCAGAGCGCGAAGGCGCCGCCGCGCTGACCTACGGTGTCCCACGACGGGGCGGCATCGAAGTCGTGCCGCAGGTCGCTGATCGGAACCCAGTACTGCCGGGTCGTCGGCGGGATCACGAGGATGAGCGGCTCCTTGCGCAGGTCGAAGAAGGCCCGCGAGTAGATCGTGTCCTCGTTCGGCGTGACGACCCAGTCGTCTTTGCTCGTGATCAGGCGGTCGAAGACGAAGAACTCGTTGACCGTCCTGTCGTGGCCGCGCCTGGGGTCGAACGACGTTTCCCACAGCGTCCGGTACAGATCCATCATGGGGAAGCCGTAGATGTAGGTCTGCACGCCGGCGGTGTAGGCGAGCGCTTCGTCCTGCGCAGGCTCGACGGCGCGCGCGGGCGCCATCGCAGAGGCGACGAGCAGCAGGCTGGTGGCGAACGAGAGTGCAAAGCGTTGGAGCATCGGCAGCATGAAGTGGCCCGTGTTGGGCGGTCTTGTCGGTCGACTAGGGTTTTGGATGGGCTCGAGGCCTGGAGGGCCCACCCCTGGAGAGGAGCCGATGGACTCCCCGAAAGCAGAAGGATTCTCAGCGCCGCCGGGACGGCTGGCAATGCCGTCTCCCCTATTCGCTCCATGCGGTCTCGCTATAGTTCGCGCGTCGCCCCGGTCTGCCAGCTGTTCCACGTGTCCATCGACCTGCGTCTCATCCGTTACGCGACGGCGCTCGCCGAGCACGGCAGCTTCACGCGCGCGGCGGAGGCCCTCGGCGTCGCGCAGCCGACGCTGAGCCGCAGCATCGGCGACCTCGAGGCGAGCGTCGGGCTGCCGCTCTTCACCCGGCATCGCCACGGCGCGGAGCCGACCGACTTCGGCTACCTGTTCCTGCAGCAGGCGGCGGCGGTGTCCGCGCAGTTCTCCGACCTGGAGCGCGAAGTGGCGCTGGCCAAGGGGCTGCACAAGGGAGAACTAGCGGTCGGGTTCGGTCCCCACGCCGCGGAGCTCCTGCTGCCGCGCGTGTTGCCCCGCTTCGTCTCCGCCCATCCTGCGGTGCGCGTTCGCATCCAGATGGAATCGCTGGAAGTGCTCGGGCGCGCGCTGCGCCAGCGGTCGCTGGACCTCGTGGTCGGCGAGCACAGCATCCTGGAAGGCGACGAATTGATCGAGGCGGTCGAGCGCCTCCCGCCGATCAAGGCCTACCTCTTTGCGCGCGCCGGTCACCCGCTCGCCCGAACGAGTCCCACCGTCCGCGACGTTCTCGACTTCCCGCTGATCCAGGTCTCCCGCCTGCCACCACGCGTGCTCAAGCCCTTGCTCGAAGCGCTGGGAATCGACTCGTCGGGAAGCCTGCCGCGTCCCGTTCCCGCCATCGATTGCCCGACGGTGCCGCTGGCGGTCGCGACGATGCTCGGGTCGGACGCGATCGTGCTTGCCTCACTCGGATTGGTGCGACGCGAACTGGAACTCGGCCAAGCGGTGCCCCTCGTCCACGCGAGATGGATGAGGAGCAACTGGGCGTTCATGAAACTGCGTCGCCGCTCGCCCAGCCTCGCGGCCACCGCGTTCCTGAACACCGTGCGCGCGGCCCACGCCGAATGCGTGGCGGAGGACGCGGCGCTCGAGAAGCGATGGCGGGCGCGCTTGCCGCGGCTTGCGCCTCCGATTGACGAAGCTGCCACCGGGAAGCGCCGCAAGCCGAGCAAGTAAGCGCGACCGCTTATGGCCGACTGCGGGTCTTGGTAGCGCCGAGTGTGAGGGTCCGCACTGCAAAGCG
>CAZSYX010000135.1:4259-4361 GCA_964610575.1 uncultured Burkholderiaceae bacterium | reverse complement strand
CGGAGCCGCGGCGAGCATCGCTGGCTGTGCGTGCACGAGGAGCTGCCGGCGTGAGCGCGCCGGGCCGCCCCAAGCGCGAACGGTTCCCCCTCGGGGGGACGG
>CAZSYX010000135.1:0-4159 GCA_964610575.1 uncultured Burkholderiaceae bacterium | reverse complement strand
CGCGAAGCGCCAAGGGGGTCCTGTGAGCGCGCCGGGCCGCCCCAAGCGCGAACGGTTCCCCCTCGGGGGGACGGCGCGAAGCGCCAAGGGGGTCCTGTGAGCGCGCCGGGCCGCCCCAAGCGCGAACGGCTCCCCCTCGGGGGGACGGCGCGAAGCGCCAAGGGGGGCCTGTGAGCGCGGCAGGCAGGCCGCTGATGGAATCGCGCGCGGTGACGCGCACGTTCACTCTCGGCGCGACCTTCTTCCGCAGGGGCCGCACGCTGCACGCGGTCAACGGCGTCGACCTGGCGATCCGGCGCGGCGACGTGCTCGGCATCGTCGGCGAGTCGGGCTGCGGCAAGTCGACGCTGGCGCGCATGCTGCTCGGGCTGCTCGCGCCTACCGGCGGCCGCATCATCCTCGACGGCGAGGACCTCACCGCGCTTGACCGCAAGGCGATCGCGCGCCGCGTGCAGCCGGTGTTCCAGGATCCGTATTCGTCGCTGAACCCGCGCCGCGGCATCGCCTCGATCGTCGCGCTGCCACTCGATGTGCACGGGATCGGCACGGCGTCCGAGCGGCGCGCAAGAGCGATCGAGATGCTCGAGCGCGTCGGGCTGCCGGCGCGCTATGCGGACAACACGCCCGGCCAGCTGTCCGGCGGGCAGCGGCAGCGGGTCGCCATCGCGCGCGCGCTGGTGATGCGGCCCGACATCGTCATCTGCGACGAACCGACGTCCGCGCTCGACGTCTCGGTGCAGGCGCAGATCCTGAACCTGCTGCTCGACCTGCGCCGCGAGTTCGGCCTGACCTACGTCTTCATCAGCCACAACCTCGCCGTGGTCGAGCACATCGCCACGCAGGTGGCGGTGATGTACCTCGGCCAGGTGGTCGAGCAGGCCGACACCGAAATGCTGTTTCGCGCGCCGCGCCATCCGTACACCCAGGCGCTGCTGGCCTCGGTGCTGACGCCCGAACCGGGGCTTGGCGTGCCCGATATCGGGCTCGGACTCGCCTTTCCCGACCCCCTGAACCCGCCGCCAGGCTGCCCGTTCCATCCGCGCTGCGCGCAACGCGTGGACCATTGCAGTTCCATCGTCCCGGTGCTTGCGCAGCACCCGGGCGGGGCCGTCGCCTGCCACCTGTATCCGTCGCCGGCGCAGGAAAAGGCCACCGCCTGAACATAGACTCAGGAAGGAAGAAGCCATGACCCGCACCTCCGCCATCAGCCGCGCCGAGAAGCAGTTCGACTCCGGCGAGTTCCGCGCCATCCTCGCGCGCCGCATCGCCATTCCGACCGAGAGCCAGAACCCCGAGCGCGGGCCCGTGCTCGCTCAATACCTGGACGCAGAGCTGCGGCCGGCGTTCGAGGCAATGGGCTTCGAATGCCGCGCGCTGACGCATCCCAAGGCGAAGGCGCCCTTCCTGTTCGCGCAGCGCATCGAGGATCCGAAGCTGCCGACAGTGTTCGGCTACGGACACGGCGACGTGATCCGCGGCCTCGAGCCCGAGTGGAAGGAGGGCCTGTCGCCGTGGCGGCTGGCCGAGCGCGAGGGGCGCTGGTATGGCCGGGGCATCGCCGACAACAAGGGCCAGCACTCGGTCAACATGCAGGCGATGGCCAACGTGCTGGCCGAGCGCGGCCGCCTGGGCTTCAACGCCAAGTTCCTGGTCGAGATGGGCGAGGAGACCGGCTCGCCGGGGCTGCGCGAGGTGTGCGAGGCGAACCGCGAGCTGTTCAAGGCCGACCTGCTGGTCGCCTCCGACGGCCCGCGCCTGCGCGCCGACCGCCCGACGATCTTCCTCGGCTCGCGCGGCAGCTTCAACTTCGACCTGACGATCGAAGCGCGCGCCGGCGGCCACCACTCCGGCAACTGGGGCGGCCTGATCTCCAACCCGGGCATCCAGTTGGCGCACGCCATCGCCAGCATCGTTTCGCCGACCGGCCAGATCCGCGTGCCCGAGTGGGTGCCGGCCGAGCTGCCGGCCTCCGTGCGGCGGGCGCTCGCCGACTGCGAGGTCGACGGCGGCGCCGACGGGCCGACCATCGAGCCGTGGTGGGGCGAGCCGGGGCTGACGCCGGCGGAGCGCGTGTTCGGCTGGTGCTCGTTCGAGGTGCTGGCCTACAAGACCGGCAACCCGGACACGCCCGTCAACGCCATTCCGCCACGCGCCTGGGCTCGCTGCCAGCTGCGCTTCGTCGTCGGCATCGATCCGGGCGAGATCCTGCCGGCGCTGCGCCGTCACCTCGACCGGCAGGGCTTCCCGATGGTGAAGATTGCGCCAACGCGCGAGGAGATGTTCCACGCCACGCGGATCGACCCCGAGGATCCGTGGGTGCAGTGGGCGACCGAGTCGATCCGCAGCACCACCGGCAAGAAGCCGGCGGTGCTGCCGAACCTCGGCGGCTCGCTGCCCAACGACATCTTCACCGACGTGCTCGGGCTGAAGACCGTGTGGGTGCCGCACTCGTACCCCGGCTGCTCGCAGCACGCGCCGAACGAACACCTGCCGCCGCAGGTGCTGCGCGAGGCGCTCGCCGTGATGACCGGCCTGTACTGGGATCTCGGCGCCGGCGGCACGCCGAAGCAGGCGTGCTGAAGCTGCCCGCCATTGGTGCGACCTGTTTCGATCCGTACCGATGAACGCCCGCTACTCGCACTACTGCAACCTCACCGACCTGCTCGACGCGGCCGAATCGCTGCGGGGCATGCGCCACCAGCTGCACCGGCAGCCGGAACTGTCGTTCCACGAAGTCATGACCTCGCAACTCGTGGCGGCGCGGCTGCAGCAATGGGGCTACGAGGTCACGCGCAACGTCGGCGGCCACGGCGTGGTCGGCACGCTGCAGGTCGGTGACGGCAGGCGCAGCGTGGCGGTGCGCGCCGACATGGACGCGCTGCCGATCGTCGAGGAGACGGGCAAGCCGTATGCAAGCGTCGTCGCCGGTGCGATGCACGCCTGCGGCCACGACGGCCACACGACGATGCTGCTCGGCGCCGCGCAGCAACTGGCGACGTCCCGCAACTTCTCGGGCACGGTGCACCTGGTGTTCCAGCCGGCCGAGGAAGCGGGGCAGGGCAGTGGCGCGCAGCGGATGATCGCCGACGGCCTGTTCGAGCGCTTCCCCTGCGACGCCATTTTCGGCCTGCACAACCACCCCGGCATTGCCGCCGGCACCTTCCTGTTCGGCGCCGGGCCGTTCATGTCGGCCTCCGACACGGCGAAGATCACCATCCGCGGCTGCGGCGGCCACGCCGCGCGCCCGCACCTGGCCATCGATCCGGTGGTGATCGCGGCCAGCCTGGTGATGGCGCTGCAGACGGTGGTCTCGCGCAACATCGACCCGACGCAGACGGCGATCGTCACGGTGGGCACGATCCACGCCGGCAGCGCCGCCAACGTGATCCCGGAGCACGCGACGCTGGAACTGAGCATCCGCTCGTTCGACGCGGCGGTGCGCGACCGGCTCGAGCAGCGCATCACCGAACTCGCCAACGCGCACGTGCTCGGCTATGGAGGCGGCGTCGAGATCGACTACCAGCGCGGCTACCCGGTGGTGGTCAACAGCGCCGCCGAGACCGAGTTCGCGCGGCAGGTGGCCGAGGAACTGGTCGGCGCGCAGCGCGTCGTGGCGCCGTTCGGCCCGGTGACCGGCAGCGAGGACTTCGCCTACTACCTGCAGCACAGGCCAGGCTGCTTCCTGCGCCTGGGCAACGGCGAGAACTGCCCGATGCTGCACCACCCGAAGTACGACTTCGACGACGCAAACCTGACCATCGGCGCGGCGTACTGGACCCGGCTGGTCGAGCGCTTTCTCGGGCAGGAGACGGCCTGAGTGCAGCCGTAGTTTGCGGCGCGACCAAGCGCGCCGTCATGTGCGGGCTAAGCCGATCCCCAAACGGACCGCGGGGGTAACGGCTGCGGGCGTCTGCTCTGCGAGTCCGGTCGCTCGCGGTCGACCTTCGAACTCACGGTCTCGGCTCCTTTCCGGGCATTCAGGCACTTCGGGGAATTGCGGCACCAACGACCGGTCGCAAGGTGCGGCTGACGTAGCTGGTCGCCGGCGCGCGGTGACGCTTGCGCCAGGACGGCGACTCAATCGCGCCCGACGCCATCCGGCGTCAAAGGCCGATCGAATGTCTGCTGGTCAAGGGCTCCAACTGGCGCTGCCGACCCT
>CAZSYX010000134.1:0-4395 GCA_964610575.1 uncultured Burkholderiaceae bacterium | reverse complement strand
TCACCGCAGCCCGCAGCACGCGCACCCCCGCAAGGTATATTTGCGTACCCCGACAACCCGGCCGCCAAGTCCCTGAGCGGCCGGGTTTTTGCTGCCGCACATGCTCGCGTTCATCGTCCGCCGCCTCGTGCAAGCGATCCTCGTGATGCTGACGGTCGCTTTCGTGGCGTTCCTGCTGTTCCAGTACGTCGGCGACCCGGTGGCGCAGATGCTCGGCCAGGACGCCACCCCGGAGGACCGGGCCCGGCTGCGCTCGGAACTTGGCCTCGACCAGCCGTTCTTTGTCCAGTTCGCGACCTTCGTCGGCAACGCCGCGCAGGGCGACTTCGGCCTCAGCCTGCGCCAGGGCCGATCGGTGTCGACGCTGATCAAGGAGCGGCTGCCGGCGACGCTCGAACTGTCGTTCGCGGCGGCGATCATCGCCATCGTGGTCGGCATCCCGGCCGGCGTGTACACAGCGCTGCGAAGAAGTTCGTGGTTCGCGCACGTCCTGCTCGCCACCTCGCTGATCGGCGTGTCGCTGCCGACCTTCCTGATCGGCATCCTGTTCATCCTGATCTTCGCGGTGCAGCTCGGCTGGCTGCCGTCGTTTGGCCGCGGCGACACGGTCGCACTCGGCTGGTGGACCACCGGACTGCTGACCGCCAAGGGCTGGCAGCACCTGATCCTGCCGTCGATCACGCTGTCGCTGTTCCAGCTGACGCTGATCCTGCGCCTGGTGCGCGCCGAGATGCTCGAGGTGCTGCGCACCGACTACATCAAGTTCGCCCGCGCCCGCGGGCTGACCGATCGCGCGGTGCACTTCGGCCACGCGCTGAAGAACACGCTGGTGCCGGTGATCACCATCACCGGCCTGCAGCTGGGCGGCATCATCGCCTTCGCCATCGTCACCGAGACGGTGTTCCAGTGGCCAGGCATGGGGCTGCTGTTCATCCAGAGCGTGCAGTTCGCCGACGTCCCGGTGATGGCCGCCTACCTGTGCCTGATCGCGCTGGTGTTCGTGCTGATCAACCTGATCGTCGACCTGCTGTACTTTGCCGTCGATCCCCGCCTGCGCATCGACCGCGCGTCGCTGGCGCACTGACGCATCGACGCCCGATGAACGCCTACCTCGGACTGGCGCTGAAGTCCCCGGTGTCGTTCGTGCTCGCCGAGCACGAGAAGCTCACTGCGATCCGGCGCGACCTGCACGCGCATCCGGAGATCGGCTTCGAGGAGCATCGCACCGCGGCGCTGGTGGCCGAGCGGCTGCACCACTGGGGCATCGAGGTGTACACCGGGATCGGCCGCACCGGCGTGGTCGGGGTGATCCACGGCCGCCGCGAGGCCTCGGGCAAGGCCATCGGGCTGCGCGCCGACATGGACGCACTGCCGATGCAGGAGGAGAACGCGTTCGTTCACCGCTCGACCCGCCCGGGCGTGATGCACGGCTGCGGCCACGACGGCCACACGGCGATGCTGCTCGGCGCCGCGCAGTACCTGGCCGCGACGCGCAACTTCGACGGCACCGCCTACCTGATCTTCCAGCCGGGCGAAGAGGGCTTCGGCGGCGCCAAGGTGATGATGGACGACGGCCTGTTCGTCCGCTTCCCGTGCGACGAGGTCTACGCGCTGCACAACTGGCCGGGGCTGCCGGCCGGCCATATCGGCCTGAACCCGGGACCGATGATGGCGGCGGCCGACCGCATCGAGATCACCATCAGCGGCCGCGGCGGCCATGCGGCGCACCCGCACCTGACGGTCGACCCGGTGCTGATCGCCGGCCACATCATCACCGCGGCGCAGAGCATCGTCGCACGCAACACCGCACCGATCGACGCGGCGGTCGTGTCCCTCTGTTCGCTGTCGGCGGGCAACCCGGGAGCGTTCTCGGTGATCCCGCGCGAGGCAAGACTGGTTGGCACCGTGCGGGCGTTCCAGCACAGCATCCAGGAAACGATCGAGCGGCGCCTGACCGAGCTGTCGCAGTCCGTCGCGCGCGCCTTCGGCGGCGAGGCGAGCGTGAACTACCAGCGTATCTACCCGGCGACGATCAACCACGCGCCGCAGTACGAGCACGCGCTGCAGGTGGCCGAAGACCTGGTGGGCCGCGACCGCGTGGTGCGCAACATGCAGCCGAGCATGGGCGCCGAGGACTTTGCCTTCATGCTGCAGGAGCGGCCGGGCTGCTACATGCGGCTCGGCCAGGGCGGCGTCGACGGCGGCTGCTGGCTGCACAACAGCCGCTACGATTTCAACGATGCGGTGATCCCGCTCGGCGCCGGCTACCTCGCGGCGCTGGCCGAGCGCCGCCTGCCGATCACGACAACCTGAACTTCCAAGGAGGCAAGGTCATGAAACCACGTTCACTTCTCGCCGCGGCAGCGCTCGCGGTCTGCGCCGTCTTCGGCGGCACGCTGGCGGCGCTGCCCGCCATGGCGAAGACCTTCAAGTACGCCAACCAGGGCGATGCGCTGTCGATGGACCCGCATTCGCTGAACGAATCGCTGCAACTGAACTTCACCGCCCACATCTACGAGCCGCTGGTCGGCCGCGGCAAGAAGCTCGAGCTGGTGCCGGCGCTGGCCACCGACTGGAAACAGACCGCGCCGACGGTGTGGCGCTTCAACCTGCGCAAGGGCGTCAGTTTTCACGACGGCACCCCGTTCACCGCCGACGACGTGATCTTCTCGTACAACCGCGCCAGGGCCGACGGCTCGGACGTCAAGACCTACGTCGGCTCGGTCAAGGAGATCCGCAAGGTCAACGACCACGCTATCGACATCGTCACCAACGAGCCGTTCCCGATCCTGCCGGACGTGATCTCGCTGTGGATGATCATGAGCAAGAAGTGGTGCGAGGAGAACCGCGCCACGGTGCCGGTCGACAAGCGCAAGGGCGTGGAGAACACCGCCTCGTTCAAGGCCAACGGCACCGGACCGTTCCGCCTGCGCTCGCGCGAGCCCGGCATCCGCACGACGCTGGTGCGCAATCTGAACTACTGGGACAAATCGATCGAGACGAACATCGAGGAGGTCGTCTTCACGCCGATCGGCAATGCCAGCACGCGCGTGGCGGCGCTGCTGTCGGGCGAGATCGACATGATGGAGCCGGTGCCGGTGCAGGACGTCAGCCGCATCGCCGCCAATGCCAGCCTGAAAGTGATGCAGGGGCCGGAGCTGCGCACGATCTTCCTCGGCATGGACCAGTCGCGCAACGAGCTGCTGTTCTCCAACGTCAAGGGCAAGAACCCGTTCAAGGACAAGCGCGTGCGCCAGGCCTTCTACCAGGCGATCGACGTCAACGCGATCCAGAAGGCGGTGATGCGCGGCGGCTCGGCGCCGACCGGGCTGATGATCGCCCCGGGCATCAAGGGCTTCCCGGCGGACCTGAACAAGCGGCTGCCCTACGATCCGGCGGCGGCGCAGAAGCTGCTGGCCGAGGCCGGCTACCCGCAGGGCTTCGAGGTCGGCATGAACTGCCCGAACGACCGCTACGTCAACGACGAGGAGATTTGCAAGGCGGCCTCGGCGATGCTGGCCAAGGTCGGCATCAAGGTGAACCTGATGGCCGAGAGCAAGTCGACCTATTTCCCGAAGATCCTGTCGCGCAACACCTCCTTCTACATGCTCGGCTGGACGCCCGGCTCGTACGACTCGCACAACCCGCTGTTCGCGCTGATGGCCACGCCTGGGGCGGGCGGACAGGGCCAGTTCAATCTCGGCAGCTACAGCAACGCCAAGGTCGACGAGTTGACAAGGGCAATCGCCACCGAGACCGACCTCGCCAAGCGCACGGCGATGATCCGCGAGGCGATGCAGATCCACCAGGACGACATCGGCCACATCCCGCTGCACCAGCAGGCGCTGGCCTGGGCGATGAAGAAGAGCGTCGAGACCGTCCAGCTGGCGGACAATTTCATGTTCCTGAAGTGGACCGTGGTGAAGTGATCGGTAGCCGGTCGCCGAGATGAACACCCTCGCCCGCCTCTGGGACAGCGACGTCGCCTACAGCTTCCGCACGTCGCCGGTGGCGATCGTCGCCTTCGTGGTGGCGGTGCTGCTGATCTTCTCGGCGATCCTCGCCGAGTGGGTGGCGCCGCACAACCCGTTCGATCTGGCGACGATCAACCTGCTCGACGCGTCGAAGCCGCCGGCCTGGGAGGCGGAGGGCGAGCGGAAGTTCATCTTCGGCACCGACGACCAGGGCCGCGACGTCTACTCGGCGATCCTGTATGGCATGCGCATCTCGCTGGCGATCGGCATCGCCTCGGTGATCCTGTCGGTCGTCCTCGGCGTCGGTCTCGGCCTGCTGTCGGGTTACGTCGGCGGGCGGCTGGACGCCTTCATCATGCGGGTGTGCGACGTGATGCTGTCGTTCCCGGCGATCCTGGTCGCGTTGCTGATCGACGGCGTG
>CAZSYX010000133.1:0-4730 GCA_964610575.1 uncultured Burkholderiaceae bacterium | reverse complement strand
CGGACGCCCTGCAGGCCGCCAGCTGCCTTCAGCTCGGCGCTGGGCACGGTTTTCTGACCGGCGACGCGGCGTTCGAGCGGGTCGCCGGGCTCAATGTCCGGCTGCTTTCGTAGCCGCTCGGCAGCTCGTCACCCCTTCACGCAGACCTTCGGCTTCAGGAACGCGACCCGCCGCGCCAGCCCGGCGCCCTCGGTGGCGCGCGCCACCGCATCGACATCCTTGTACGCGCCCGGCGCTTCCTCGGCGGCGCCGCGCATCGAGCGGGTGCGGATGAGTATCCCGTGGCTGCGCAGTTCGTCGATCAGTTGACGGCCGTGCCACTGCTTCAGCGCCTGGTGGCGGCTCATCTGCCGGCCGGCGCCGTGGCTGGCCGAACTGAACGAGCGCGCTTCGCTCTGCGTGGTGCCGGCGAGGATGTACGAGCCGGTGCCCATGCTGCCGCCGATGATCACCGGCTGGCCGACCTCGCGATAGCGCGCCGGCAGGTCGGGGTGGCCCGGGCCGAAGGCGCGCGTGGCGCCCTTGCGGTGCACGTACAGCCGCCGGCGCTTGCCCTCGACCACGTGCGTCTCCGGCTTGCAGGTGTTGTGCGACACGTCGAACAGCGTTTCGATCTGCGCGGACGGAAACAGCTCGTGCACGGTTTCGCGCGTCAGCGCGGTGAGGATCTGCCGGTTGGCGAGCGCGACGTTGATCGCCGCGTTCATCGCGCCGATGTAGGCCTGCCCCTCGGGCGAATTGATCGGCGCGCAGGCCAGCTCGCGGTCGGGAAGCGTGATGCCGAGCCGCCCGGCCGCCTTGGCCAGGCTCACCAGGTAGTCGGTGCCGATCTGGTGGCCCAAGCCGCGCGAGCCGCAGTGGATCGAGATGACGATCTGCCCCTCGCGGATGCCGTAGGCCTGCGCGGCGGCCGCGTCGTCGATGCGGTCGACCACCTGCACCTCGAGGTAGTGGTTGCCGGAGCCGAGCGTGCCCATTTCGCCGCGCTGGCGCTTCTTGGCGGTCTGCGAGACGTTGTCCGGAACGGAACCGCCGACGCGGCCGCGCTCCTCGACGTACTGCAGGTCCTCGCCGGTACCGTATCCGCGGCGCACCGCCCACTCGGCGCCGTCGCGCATCACCGTGTCGAGTTCGTCGATCGACAGCTGCAGGTCGCCCTCGACGCCGACGCCGGCGGGGATGGTCTGGAACAGCCGCTCGCCGAGCCGCTCGAGCTTCGGCGCGATGTCCGGCAGCGTGAGGTCGGTGCGCAGGCAGCGGATGCCGCAGGAGATGTCGAAGCCCACGCCGCCGGCAGAGATGATGCCGCCCTCGTCCGGGTCGAACGCCGCCACGCCGCCTATCGGAAAACCGTAGCCCCAGTGCGCGTCGGGCATTGCCATCGCGCTGCCCACCAGGCCGGGCAGCTGCGCAACATTGCCGATCTGCTCGAGCACCTTGTCGTCCATCGCCGCCATCAGGTCGCGGTCGCCGTAGAGAACCGCATCGGCACCGCTGCTGCCTGCCGCGCGCTTGACGCGCCAGGTCCAGTCGTCGATCCGTTCGAGCTTGCCGAGATCCATTGCTCTCCCCTACACGTCGACCACGCAGCGCGCCTGCCAGCCGTTGTCGTCCTGCCGCACCGACAGCGCGGTCAGCGTCGCGCCCTTGACCTCGGTGCCGCGCGCGTGCGACTCGCGCCAGGGCTCGCCGCGGGCAACGCCGTGCCAGTGATCGTTCTTTCGCTGCAGTTCGAACTGGCACAGCACGACGCCTCGCTCGCGCGCCTGCGCCAGCAGCGCGTTGAGCCAGCGCACCAGGGCGAACTCGACATCGTCCTCGTCGAAGTCGACCTCGATCTCCACCAGCGGCTGCGCCGCATCTGATTCGAGCATGATCGCGAACATCGATGCGGCGGCCTGCACGAAGGCCTCCTCGATGCTCGCGCCGCGGCCGATGACGCCGATGTCGGCGCCGTGTTCGAAGTACTCGTGCACAGCCGCCATCGACGGGCACGCCGCGGCGAGGCGCCTCAGTGATCCTCGATCCGGGGCCGCTCTTCTTCGGCGGGTTTGCCCGTTTCCGGGTCGATCCAGTCGGCGATGCCGATCTCGCTCTCCGCCTCGGTCAGCGTTTCATCGGGTTCGACGTCGGAATGCTCGTCGGCGCGCAAGTCGAATTCCGCTTCCTCGAAAGTGGCAAACGGCCCCATCTCGCGTTTGCCGTCAGCGCTCAGCCAGTGATAGCCATCGGGCCGGGTCACGATGCGCGTTTCGACCGCGGGTTCGACAGGAGGATCGATCGGCGGGGGCGAGGGTTGCTGGCGGCGCATTGCCAACTCCAGTTGCTTCTGTGAGATCACCATAGCGCCGGCTTCCTGCGCGTCGTTGATCGGCGGCAAGGAATCCGACGGCGGACACGCTGGCGATGATGAGCGGCTCTCATGCACGCGCCTCTGTCTGAGCATCGACTTCATCGGCCAGCGCGCGCAGCGACGGTGCCACGGTGACTGCGTACGGTGATGCGGGCGCAAGCGCGCGCAGCGCCTCGGGCAGCATCGCCATCTGCTCGCGTGCGCGGTCGCGCAGCGACTCGACCGAGGGCGCGGGTTCGACACGCCGGCCGCTGCGCAGCACCGGCACCAGCAACCGTGTGCCGGGGGCGTCATCGCTGTCGAGTCCAAGCAGATCGCCACACATCCTGCCCTCGCTGTCCACGCTGCGGAACACCTGCTTGCGGCCCGGCCACGTGGCCTTGCCTTCGGAGCGCTTGCGCCGCGGCTTGCCCGCGTACTCCGCCATCTTGTAGGCGCAGTCGAGGAACGGCGCGTCGGCCGAAACGTTCATCCGCGTGCCGACGCCGAAGGCGTCGATCGGCGCGCCGCCGGCGAGGAGCGCATGCAGGCGGTCCTCGTCGAGGTTGCCGCTGGCGAAGATGCGCGCCTGCGTTAGCCCGCCTTCGTCGAGGATGCGGCGCACCTCGCGCGCGTGCGCGCCGAGATCGCCGCTGTCGATGCGCACGCCCTGCACGGGCACGCCGCTACGGGCGAGCGCCACCACCTTGTGCGCGGCGCGGGCGGTGTCGTAGGTGTCGATCAGCAGCGTGGCGTTGCTCGGCTGCGCACGCGCGAAATTGGCGAAGGCCTCGGTCTCGTGGTCGTGCGCCTGCACGAACGAATGTGCCATCGTGCCGAACACCGGCACGCCGAAGCGGCGCGCCGCCTCCACGGTGGCCGTGCCGGCGAAACCGGCGAGGTAGCTGGCCCGCGCCGACAGCAGCCCCGCCTCGGCGCCGTGCGCGCGGCGCAGGCCGAAGTCGATCAGCGGCTTGCCCGCCGCGGCCAGCACGCAGCGCGCCGCCTTGCTCGCCACCAGCGTCTGCAGGTGCACCAGGTTCAGCACCCGGCTCTCGATGAACTGCGCCTCGCGCAGCGGCGCGGTCACGCGCAGCAGCGGCTCGTCGCTGAATGCCACGGTGCCTTCGGGCATCGCGTCCAGATCGCCGGTGAAGCTGAAGTCGCGCAGCGAGTCGAGGAAGCCGGCATCGAAGCGCCCGGTCGACGCCAGCCAGGCGAGGTCGTCGTCGGAGAAGCGCAGCGCCAGCAAGTACTCGACTACTTGCTCGAGCCCCGCCGCGAGCAGGAAGTTGCGCTTCGGCGGCAGCGCGCGCACGAACATCTCGAACACGGCAGTGTCGTTCATGCCGCTGGCCCGGTACGCCTGCAGCATGGTCAGTTCGTACAGGTCGGTCAGCAGCGGACTGTGGTCCGGGTCGCGCGCTTCCATCGTCGGGGCGCCCTTCGATGAGCCACCGTAGCGCCGATGATCCCGCCCGGCTTGACCGATCTCAATGGCGCATTGCCGCCGCGCGCTAGCTTGGCTGCATCGGGGCGGAAGGGAAGATCGGATGCGGTTCTTTGCACTGAACGCTTCGCGCGAATTCGGCGAGCGGGTCGCCGCAGCGCTCGGCCGGCCGCTCGATGCGCACGAGGAGCGCGAGTTCGAGGACGGCGAGCACAAGGCGCGGCCGCTGCTGTCCGTGCGCGGCGAAACCGTCTACGTCCTGCAGAGCCTGCACGGCGACGCACAGGCTAGCGGCGACGACAAGCTGGTGCGGCTGCTGTTCTTCTGCGGCGCGCTGCGCGACCACGGCGCCGCCCGCATCGTCGCGCTGGTGCCGTATCTCGCCTATGGCCGCAAGGAACGGCAGACCAAGCCGTTCGATCCGGTCAGCACGCGCTACCTCGCGCAACTGGTCGAGGCGGTGGGCGTCGACGCGCTGGTGACGCTGGAGACGCACTCGGTCACTGCGCTGCAGAACGCGTTCCGCATCCCGACCGTGCACATCGATGCCGCGGTGCTGTTCGCCGCCCGCGCGCAGGCGCTCGCCGCCGAAGGGCCGATCGTCGTCGTCTCGCCCGATCCGGGCGGCATCAAGCGGGCGCAGCTTTTCGGCGAACTGCTGGGCAAGCGGCTCGGCCGGCCGGTCGGGCTGGCCTTCATCGAGAAGCGGCGCAGCGCCGGCAAGGTCAGCGGCTCGCTGCTCGCCGGAGATGTCGCAGGCAGCACCGCGCTGGTGATCGACGACCTGATCGCGACCGGCGGCACGTTGCGCCGCGCGGCAGCGACGTGCATCGAGGGCGGTGCGCAACGGGTGATCGCCTTCGCCGCCCACGGCCTCTTCGCTCCCGGCGCCGAGCAGATGCTGCTCGATCCGTCGTTCGCCGGCATCGTCGTCGCCGACACCGTGCC
>CAZSYX010000132.1:0-4786 GCA_964610575.1 uncultured Burkholderiaceae bacterium | reverse complement strand
GGCGCCTCGATCTTGGTGCCGCATCCGCTGCGCTGGCGGTAGTCCGCGGCGGGGACGGCCAAGGGCGGCGGGCGAAGCCCGGCGCGGGGGACATGAGCGGAGGCGGCCACCCGCCGCCCCTGGCGGGCACGGCCTTGCCGCCGCGGATGCCGCCCGGTCTTGCCGAAAGGAAAACGGCGCCGCCTGCAGTGCAGGTCGGCGCCGTCGTCAGCTGAACTGCAGCGCTACTTGCGCGCGGCCACCGCGGCCTCGGCCTTGTCGACCAGCGCCGGGCCGATCTGGCCCTTCCACTGCGCGTAGACGCGCCGCGTGGCGGTGATGAACTCGTTGCGCTCGGCGGGGGTCAGGCGGGCGACCTTCACGCCCATGCCCTCGATTTCCTTGAGCAGCGGCTGGCCGGGTTCGTCGAGTCCCTTGCGGGCGATGGCGATCTCCTGCTTGCCGGCGTCGATGGCGGCCTGGCGGACGATCTCGCGGTCGGCCGGGGTCCAGCTCTCCCACACCTCCTTGTTGACGACGAAGATCAGCGGGTCGGCGACGTAGCCCCACATCGTCACGTTCTTCTGGCCGACGTTCTGCAGCTTGGCGGCGGTGAAGATCGACATCGGGTTCTCCTGCCCGTCGACGGCGCCGGAGGCAAAGGCCGGCTGCGCGTCGGCCCAGCTCATCTGCGTCGGGTTGGCGCCGAGCGCCTGGAAGGTGGCGAGGAACAGCGGCGAGCCGACGACGCGGATCTTCAGGCCCTTGAGGTCGTCCGGCTTGCGCACCTCGCGCTTGGAGTTGGTCAGCTCGCGGAAGCCGTTCTCACCCCAGGCCAGCGGCACCACGCCCTGCTTCTCGAGGATGGCGAAGATGTCCTTGCCGACCGCGCCCTGCGTCAGCGCGTCGATCGCCTTGTAGTCGGGCATCAGGAACGGCAGCGAGAACAGGTTCAGTTCCTTGACCTGCGGCGACCAGTTGATGGTCGAGCCGATCGCCATGTCGATGATGCCCTGGCGGATCGCCGTGAACTCGCGTGTCTGGTCGCCCTGCACCAGCGACACGCCGGGGTACATCTTGATGTTGATGCGGCCATTGGTCCGCTGGCGCACCAGGTCGGCCCAGATCTCGCCGCCCTTGCCCCACGGGAAGGAGGCCGGGACGACCGTCGAGAGCTTGTATTCGTCCTTGTACTTGGTCTGTGCCAGCGCCGGCATGGCGAGCGTGGCGGCCATTGCGCCGGCCGCGGCGGCCAGCAGGAAGCGTCGTTTCATCAGTGTCTCCTCGTTGCGAGTTGAAAACTTCTCTTGCACCGCTAGTACCCCAGTGCCTCGGGCAGCCAGGTGGCAAGCGGCGGGAAAACCAGCACCAGCACGATCACGACGAACATGGCCGCGAGCAGCCACAGCACCCAGCGCACCGTGCTTTCCATGCTGACCCCCGCGATTTTGCACGAGACCATCAGGTTCACGGCCATCGGCGGGGTGAACTGGCCGAGCGCCACCATCAGCGTGAGCACGACGCCGAACCAGACCAGGTCCCACTGGAAGGCCTGCGCGATGGGCACCAGCATCGGCACGAAGATCAGGAAGATCGAGATACCGTCGAGGAACATGCCGGCGACGGTCAGCAGCAGGACCAGCAGCGCCAGCACGCCGCCTTCGCCCAGCCCGGAGTTGACGATCGCCCTGGCGATCGGATCGATGATGCCGAGGGTGGACAGCGACCAGGCGAACACGCCGGCCAGCGCGACCACGATCATGATCACCGCCGAGGTCTCGGCCGAGTCGCGCAGGATCGGATAGAGGTCCTTCAGCCGCATCGTCCGATGGACGAAGAAGCCGATGAACAGGCCATAGAACACGGCGACCACGGCCGCCTCGGTCGGCGTGAACCAGCCGGCCCGCATGCCGCCGAGGATCAGGAACGGCGCGGCCAGCCCCCAGCTGGCCTCGCGCAGGCTCTTCCAGAACGACGGCCGCGGCAAAGCTGCCTCGGCGGCGCCGAAGCCGTGCCGGCGCGCCAGCCAGACCGCCGGCACGATCAGCGCGATGCCGCACAGCACGCCGGGGATCATGCCGGCGGCGAACAACGCCGGCACCGAGGCGCCTGGCACCAGCACCGAGTAGACGATGAAGGCGATCGACGGCGGAATGAGGATGTCGGTGGCCGCCGCCGCGCCGACGATGGTTGCCGAATACGACGGCGGGTAGCCGGCGCGCGACATGGCGCCGATCATCACGCTGCCCACCGCGGCGGCGTTGGCCGGCCCGGAGCCGGAAATGCCGCCGAGGAACATCGCCACGGCGATCGCCACCAGCGGCAGCATGCCCGGGCCGCGGCCGACGATCGCCACCGCGAAGTCGACCAGCCGCTGCGCCACGCCGGAGCGGTCGAAGATCACGCCGAGCAGTACGAACATCGGGATCGCCAGCAGCGGGTACTTGGCCAGCCCGGCATAGAAGTTCTGCGGCACCGCGAGCAGGCTGAACCACTGCACGTCGATGTTGGCGATCGCGATGGCTGTGGCGCCGCCGATGGCCAGTGCCACGCCGATCGGCGCGCCGACCAGCATCAGCACGATGAAGATGGCGAACAGCAGCGCGCCGACGATCATCGGTTCCGCCACTTGCGCAGGAACACGCCGCCGGCGCGCAGGGCGATGCCGACCGACAGGATCGGCAGCCACACCGAGTACCACCACTTGGGCACGCCGATGCCGGGCGAGGTCTCGCCGAAGCGAAACTCGTCCCACACCATGCGCGTGCCGAGCACCGCCATCACGGCGAACAGCAGCACCGTAGCGGCGGCGCCGATCAGCCCGAACAGCCGCTGCCGCTCGCGCGAACCGCGCTCGAGGAAGTAGTCGATGCGGATGTGCCGCTCGCGGGCGAAGGCGGCGCCGGCGGCGGCCAGGGTCATCACGACCATGATGGCGATCGAGATCTCCTCGGTCCAGGCGATCGACTCGTCGGTCAGGTAGCGCAGGACGACGTTGGCGAAGGTGATCAGGGCGAGCGCCGCCATGCAGGCGGCGGCGAACACTTCCTCGACCGCCAGCGGCACGCGCGGCTTCGGCTCCGGCGGCGGCTCGACATCGGGCAGTGGATCGTGCGGCATCGGTGCTTCCGGAAAGTAGTTCAGCGCTGCAGGAACGCACGCGCGGCGGCGGCGATCCTGTCGGCGCCGACACGCGCCTGGCTCTCGAGCGTCGGAGCGTAGCCGACCGGTATGCGCGGCGCGCCGAGGCGCCTGACCGGGCAGCCGAGGGCCTCCGCTACGGTGGCGGCGATCTCGGCGCCGAATCCGGCCGCCTGCACCGCCTCGTGCGCCACCAGCAGGCGCTTCGTCCTGGCGCAGGAGGCAAGCACCGTGTCGCGGTCCCATGGCCACAGCGTGCGCAGGTCGATCACTTCGATCTCGATGCCTTCGCCGGCAAGCGTGTTCGCCGCGGCGATCGATTCGTGCAGCGTGCGCGACCAGGTCACCAGCGTCAGGTCGCTTCCCTCGCGGGCGACGCGGGCCCTGCCGAGCTCGATCGGCCTGCCGATGTCGACCTCGCCCTCCAGCCCCCACAGTTCCTTGTGCTCCAGATACGCCACCGGGTCGCCGCAATTCAGCGCCGCGGTCAGCAGGGCGTGGTTGTCCTGCGGCGTGGCCGGGCAGACGACGACCAGGCCGGGGATGTGCGCGAACCACGCCTCGAGGCTCTGCGAGTGCTGCGCCGCCGAGGCCGACCACAGGCCGACCGGCATCCGCGCCACCAGCGGCACGCGGCCCTGGCCGCCGAACATGTAGCGGTTCTTCGCCGCCTGGTTGACCAGTTCGTCCATGCCGCACAGCGCGAAGTCGACCACCCGCATCTCGACCACCGGCTTCAGTCCGGCCAGCGCCATGCCGACCGCCGCGCCCATGATGTTGGCTTCCGAGATCGGCGTGTCGATCACACGCGCGGCGCCGAATTCCTGCTGCAGAGGCCGCAGCGCGCCGTCGGCGGCGCGGCTTCGGTACTGGCCGAAGACGCCGCCGCGGCCGAGGTCCTCGCCGACGGCCACCACGCGCGCGTCGGCGCGCATCGCCGTCGCCAGCGCCTCGCCGGCCGCCGCGGAATAGGTCATGCGGGTCAGCGCCATTGGCCCGCTCCCGTGCTGATCACGTCTTCGAAGGCCGCTTCCGCTGCGGGCCAGGGCGCCGCTTCGGCCGTGGCCAGCGCCTGCGCGATCTCGCGCTTCACGTCGGCATCGATCGCCTCGGCCGCGGATGCTTCACCAAGCGAGGCGAGCAGGGCACGCACGCGCAACAGCGGATCGTCCTGGCGCGCGCGCTCGACTTCATCGGCGTCGCGGTACGCGCCGGGGTCGACCGACACGTGGCCCTTGATCCGGTAGGTGATCGCGTGCAGCAGCATCGGTTTGCCCGTGCGGACGAGCGCCGCCAGTTCGGCTGCGGCCCTGTCCACTGCCTCGACGTCGTTGCCGTCGACCTCGCGCGCCTCGATGCCGAGCGAGCGCGCCCGCGCCGCCGCGCCTTTGCCGGCGGTCATCGACTTCGTCGGCGTGGTGGCGGCGATGCGGTTGTCCTCGCAGACGAACAGCACCGGCAGGCTATAGACCTGCGCCCAGTTCAGCCCCTCGAGGAACGGCCCGCGGTTGATCGCGCCGTCGCCGAAGAAGCAGGCGACGATCGAGTCCTTGCCCTGCAGCTTCAGGGCCTGTGCGGCCCCGGTGGCGATCGGGATGCCGGCGGCGACCACTCCGTTGGCCCCCAGCATGCCGACGCTGAAGTCGGCGATGTGCATCGAGCCGCC
>CAZSYX010000131.1:0-4787 GCA_964610575.1 uncultured Burkholderiaceae bacterium | reverse complement strand
GAAATTCGACTCTGACCCCGATTTAATCAGTGCAACCGTTTCATCGAGCCAGTGGCGGTGCTGCTCGAGGTCGGCGCGGGTGAGGCGGTAGCTGCCCTTGGGGGCCTGGCGGCGGGCGAGGGTGACGAGTTGGCTGAGGTTGCCGTAGCCGGCGCGCGAGGTGGCGAGCAGGATCAGCGTCGGGCCGTCGGCGAGTGCGATCTCGGTGCCGTGGATCAGCTTGAAGTCGCGCGCGGCCGGATAGCGTTCGA
Organism: uncultured Burkholderiaceae bacterium; assembly: GCA_964610575.1. Taxonomy (GTDB): domain Bacteria; phylum Pseudomonadota; class Gammaproteobacteria; order Burkholderiales; family Burkholderiaceae_F; genus JADJWR01. The sequence continues at coordinate 4,536 of CAZSYX010000131.1, read as the reverse complement.
TCGCCTCGCGCAGCGCGAGGTGGGCGCGTGCGGTACCTGCGAACGAGCATTCGTCGGTGATGGCGAGTGCCGAGTGGCCGAGCGCGATCGCCCGCTCGACCAGTTCCTCCGGGTGCGAGGCGCCGCGCAGGAACGAGAAGTTGCTGACGCAGTGGAGTTCGGCGTAGGAAGCCTGCATGGGACAGCCACCGCGGTCGACGGCACTGCGTCACGCCCCTGGTCAGGCGGCAGTCCAGTTCTCGATTCGCAGGTCAGGTACACGCCTGAACTCGCGCTCGTTGTTGGTGACGAGCGTCATGTCGAGGCTGAGAGCGTGAGCGGCGATCAGCATGTCGATGGGACCTATCGGCGTGCCGGCGCGCTGCAAGCGGGCTCGAAGGTCGCCGTAGACGAACGCGGCGCTGCCGTCGAAGGGCATCACCGTGAAGGAGGCGATGAACGATTCGAGAGCAGCACGATTGCGCAGCGATCCGCTCTTGGCGACACCCCATGCGAGTTCGGCAAGTGTCAGGCTTGACAGCGCGATATTCATCGGATGACAGCGCTGCAACCGCGCGAGCACCTGCGGTCGATCGCGGTTGATGAGGTAGATGCAGGTGTCGGTATCGAGCAACCGCTTCATTTTTCGTCGAACATCGTGTCGAGGAGGGGGCGTTCCTGCTGCTCTGTCGGCTGCTCGCGTTCAAGTCGGAAACCCGGTTCGAACATCTCAAGGCTGGCGAGCAGCGCACTCCAGTCTTTTGCCTTCGGCAGCAGGACTACGGCGTTGCCGACCCGCTTGATGTAGACCTCTTCTCCCTCGAAGCGGTATTCCTTCGGCAGACGCACGGCCTGGCTGCGGCCGGTCTTGAAGAGTTTGGCGGTGTCCATCGATTGCTCCTTGGTATACGGCATTGGTATATATCGTACTCGCGGACCGCACGCTCAGGCGAAAAACCCGTGCAGGAACCAGCCGCGCGGCTCGGCGAGGTCGCGGTAGATCCACAGCGTCTGGCCGTGCGGGTTGCGGGCGACGAAGTAGTCGCGTGCCACGGCGCCGCGCGGCTGGCCGAAGGCGGGGCTGGCGAGGTCCCACCAGCCGGCTTCGATGCGCTCGGGGCCGGCGATGAGCCGCAGCACGCCACCGTAGCGCGGCGGCTTGTCCGCGGCGCCGGTTAATGCGGGCAACGGCACGGGCTGCGGCACGATCAGCAGCGGGCGCTCGCCGGTGGCGCGCGCCGGCGCGATGCGCTCGGCGGCATCGACCGCGATCGGCACCGCGCGCCAGGCGTGTTCGGGGCGGTGATCGTCGACTGCCTGCAACTGGAACACGCGCGCCGAGCCGAGCCGCGCGTGCAGCGTTTCGGCGAGCTTCAGCCAGTCGAGCCCGGCCTGCGCGTCGGGCGCCGGCGGCAGGAAGCTCTCGCTGATGGCGGCGAACGGCAGCAGCCGCTCCACGGCGAGCGACAGTGCGATCGCCGGCTCGGGCAGGCGCACGCGGTCGAGGCGCTCGCCGAGCAGTTGCGCCAGCCGGCTCGCGTCGCGCTCCGGTGCGGCCAGCGCCAGCTCGATCGCAGTCGGTGGCCGCGCGACGGTGCGACGCGGGCTGTGCCGCGCAGTGAACAGCAGTTCGGTCGCGCCGGCGCCGCGGCCGCGCAGGAAGCCTTCGAGCGAACGCAGCAGCCGCTGCGCGGGCAGCATCAACTGCGCGGTGTCGACGACGTCGGCCGGCAGCTCGATCGCAGCGAAAAACCGTTCCGGCGGCTCGAACAGTGGCTGCGGGTCGGGCAGGCGGCCGAGCGCCCGATCGACATCGGCGAGCAGGCCGGCGCCGAAACGCCGGTTGACTCCGTCGCGCGGCAGCTGCAGCAGGTCGTGCAGCGTGCGCAGGCCGAGCGCGTGCAGCGTGTCCACTATGTCGGCCGGCCAGCCGGGCACGGCCAGCGGCAGCGGCGCGATCGCGGCGGGCAGCTGCTCCGCTGCGATCGGCGAGGCGACGGCGAGGCCTCGCACGCGCGCCTGCGCCAGCCACCACGCCGCCTGCGGTGTGGCCGCTTCGCCGAACGCCGCTTGGTAGCCGAGTCCGCATAGTTGCGCGGCGACCTCGCGGTTCAGCGACGCGCGGCCGCCGAACAGGCGCCGGCTGCCGCCGGTCTCGGCGAGCAGGCCGTCGTCGCGAACGGTGACCGCGGCGCTGAACTGGTAGGCCCAGCCGGCGAGTTCGGTCAGTGCGTCACGCTCGCGCTCCGGCTTTCGTTCGACGGCGATCAGACTCGCGGCCAGCGCCTGCGCGGCGGCGAGCTTCTGCCCCGGTGCGACGCCGGCACGGCGGGCGGCGTCGTTGCAGAAGGCGACCTGCAGCCGCTGAGGCGGCCCTTCGACGATTGCCAGCGGCGCGACTGTTTCGATCGCGCGCGTGGCCAGTTGCAGCGGCAGCGCGGGCAGGACGATGGCCAACCAGAGCGGCATGGTGTAGCAGCGGCGGGCTGCAAATGCATTGGTGCGGAGTCAGCGTTCAGGCCACGCGGGAAGTGAGGCGCGAACTCTCAGTGACTGAAGATCGCTCTTGCCGACCAGCGCTGCGCCACCAATGCCGCCTGCTGCAGCAGGCCGGCCGGCTGTGGCTGGGCCGGCGTTTCGACGGCAGGCGCGACAACCTGCGCACTGCGCCAGTGCGCAGGATGGACCTGCAGCGCGACTGGTTCCAGCAGCGGCCGCCCGCGGCGCTTCAGGATGGTGACGGCAAGTTCGCCGTCGCGCGCGGCCAGTTGCAGGCGTAGCGCGGCGGGTGACGGCGCGTGCAGCGCTCGCACGTCGCGCAGCAGGAACACCGGCGCCTGCTGGCGGCTCGCCAGCAACTGGAGACGACGCATGGCGCGGAACTCGCCCTCGCGCGACGACGAGGTGTGCGGCAGCCAGCCGACCAGGGCGCCGAGGTGCGCGGCGCGCAGCGACTGCTCGATCGTCCAGAAGGTCTCGCGCGGCGTTTCCGGCTGCACGAACAGCGCATGCGCGAGATCGACGCCGGCGGCGGCCAGCGCCGGCGGATAAGGCAAGGTCGGCAACGCTGTCGGCGCGGTACGGTTGCACGGCAGCACCCACACGCAGGCGCGGGCGTCCTGCGTGCAGCGGGCCAGCGCGGGGGCGAGCAGCGACAGCTCGCCGATGCCGGGAGCGTCGAGCAGCAGTTCGATCAACTGGCCTTGAGGCCAGCCGCCGCCGGGCAGTTCGGCATCGAGCGCGGCAAAGCCGCTGGCGACGGTGGCGTCGCGGCAGGCCGCGTGCGCCACTTCGTCGGCGCGCCAGAGATGGGCCAGTTGCTTCAACCCGGCGGCGCGCGCCGCGGAGACCGGTGCGATCGCCGCGGCCGGGGCAGGTGGCGCGATGCCGGTGCTGTGCGCCTCGGCTTCGGCGCGATCGACCGGCACGACGATGTCGGCGTCGGAAAAAAGGGAAAGAGAATCCATGGCGACACGCATGACGCCTCTGCAAAAGGGGGTTGGGGGAAGCGCCGCCGCGGCGCGCAGTATTTGCCGCTAAAGCGACGGACGGATGACGCCGACGGCGATGCCTTCGATCACCAGCGGCTCGCGCCGCAGGTCGAGGACGATCGGCGAGTAATCGGGGTTCTCGGCCACCAGTTCGGCGCGCGCGCCGCGCAGCTTCAGCCGCTTGACGGTGACTTCGTCTTCGAGCCGCGCCACCACCACCTGGCCGCTTTCGGCCTGCGCCTGCTTGTGCACGGCGAGCCAGTCGCCGTCGAGGATGCCGGCATCGCGCATGCTCATGCCGCGCACCTCGAGCAGGTAGTCGGCGCGCGGCTTGAACAGCAGCGGGTCCACGGCCGGCGTGCGCAGCACGTTTTCCTGCGCCAGGATCGGGCTGCCGGCGGCCACCTTGCCGATCAGCGGCAGGCTGACGGCGGCGGCCACCGCCTTCATGGTGGCGCGCGCCGATTCCTTCAGGCGGATGCCGCGCGAGGTGCCGGCCACCAGTTCGATCAGGCCCTTGCGGTGCAGCGCCTGCAGGTGCTGCTCGGCGGCGTTGGGCGAGCGGAAGCCGAAGGCGCGGGCGATCTCCTCGCGCGTGGGCGGCGCGCCGGTCTCGCGCACGGCGGCGCGGATGAAGGCGAGGATCTCGCTCTGGCGGGCAGTCGGGGCGGCGTCTTGGTTCATGGTGGCATTCACCGGCAATCGCGTTACTGGTGATTTATACAGTATCGCGGCGAAATTGCAAGCCGCTTCAAGCCGGTCGTCTGGTCGGCGTTTCGGGGCGCTCCAAAGTTCCTTACAATTCAATCTTAAGTAAGGAACTCAGAAAAGAGGTCGTCATGTCGGAAGCCACGATCACGAGCAAAGGCCAGGTCACTATTCCAGCGGACATCCGGAAAGCCTTGGGTCTGACTGCTGGCGAGCGTGTGGTCTTCACGCAACTTGACGACGGCACAACCGTGATGCGGGCCAAGGTCCGCTCGGTCCTCGAGTTGAAAGGCATGCTGAAGCCTGTTCGTGCGAAGAAACGCAAGGTGGCGATCGCCGACATGAACATCGGGCGCAG
>CAZSYX010000130.1:0-4830 GCA_964610575.1 uncultured Burkholderiaceae bacterium | reverse complement strand
GCCACCAGCCGCTCGCCGGCGTCGGGCCGGCGATTGAGCACCACGTCCTCGACCCGCTCGCGCAGTTCGGGGTCGAGTTCCTCGTACACGCCGAGCTGGCCGGCGTTGACGATGCCCATCGTCAGGCCGGCCTTGATGGCGTGATACAGGAACACCGTGTGGATCGCCTCGCGCACGTGGTCGTTGCCGCGGAAGCTGAAGCTGACGTTCGACACCCCGCCGCTGACCTTGGCATGCGGCAGGTGGTGGCGGATCCAGCGCGTCGCCTCGATGAAGTCGACAGCGTAGTTGTTGTGCTCGTCGATGCCGGTGGAGATGGCGAAGATGTTCGGGTCGAAGACGATGTCCTCGGGCGGCAAGCCCGCCTGCTGCACGAGGATGTCGTAGCTGCGCTTGCAGATGCCGACCTTGCGCTCGAAGCTGTCGGCCTGGCCCTGCTCGTCGAAGGCCATCACGATCACCGCCGCACCGTAGCGGCGGGCGAGCTTCGCCTGACGCAGGAACTCGGCCTCGCCTTCCTTCATCGAGATCGAGTTGACGATGCACTTGCCCTGCACGCACTTCAGGCCGGCCTCGATCACGCTCCATTTCGAGCTGTCGATCATCACCGGCACGCGGGCGATGTCCGGCTCGGCGCCGATCAGGTTCAGGAAGCGCGTCATCGCCGCGGCCGAGTCGAGCATCGCCTCGTCCATGTTCACATCGATGATCTGCGCGCCGTTTTCCACCTGCTGGCGCGCCACCGCCACCGCTTCCTCGAACTGGCCGTTCAGGATCAGGCGGGCAAAGGCCTTCGAGCCGGTGACGTTGGTGCGCTCGCCGACGTTGACGAACAGCGCCTCGTCACCGATGGTCACTGCCTCCAGCCCCGCGAGCTTCATCAGCGGTTCTGCCGCCGGCACCTGGCGGGGCGCGGTGTGTTCGATCGCCCGCGCGATGGCGGCGATGTGCTCCGGCGTGGTGCCGCAGCAGCCGCCGGCGAGGTTGACGAAGCCGGCCTGCGCGAACTCGGCGAGCAGGCTGGAGGTCACCTCCGGCGTCTCGTCGAAGCCGGTGTCCGACATCGGATTGGGCAGCCCGGCGTTCGGATAGACGCTGATGAAGGTGTCGGCGATCGTCGCCAGTTCCTCGATGTACGGCCGCATCAGTGCCGCGCCGAGCGCGCAGTTCAGTCCCACCGCCAGCGGCCGCGCATGGCGCACCGAGTGCCAGAACGCCGCCACCGTCTGCCCGGACAGGATGCGGCCGGAGGCGTCGGTCACCGTGCCGGAGATGACGACCGGCCAGCGAGCGCCGCGGCGCTCGAACTCCTGCTCGACGGCAAAGATGGCTGCCTTGGCATTGAGCGTGTCGAAGATCGTCTCGATCAGCAGGATGTCGGCGCCGCCGTCCAGCAAGCCTCGCGCCTGCTCGCCATAGGCGAGCACCAGGTCGTCGAAGGTGACGTTGCGCGCGCCGGGGTCGTTGACATCCGGCGAGATCGACGCCGTCTTCGGCGTCGGCCCCATCGCGCCGGCAACGAAGCGAGGCTTCTCAGCGGTGGTGAACTTGTCCGCCGCCGCACGCGCCAGCTTCGCCGCCTCGACGTTCATCTCGTAGGCGAGATCGGCCAGGCCGTAGTCCTCCTGCGCGGTGCGGGTGCCGCCGAAGGTGTTGGTCGAGACGATGTCGGCGCCGGCGGCCAGGTACTGCTCGTGGATCTCGCGGACGATGTGCGGCGCCGTGAGCTGCAGCAGCTCGTTGTTGCCGCGCAGGTCACGCGCGTGAGCGGCGAAGCGCGCGCCGCGGAAGTCGGCTTCGCCGAGCTTGTAGCGCTGGATCATCGTTCCCATCGCGCCGTCCAGGATCAGGATGCGGCGGGCGAGCAGATCGCGCAGCTGGCGTTCGGCGGCAGACGTGGTCATGGCATCGCGTTTTACAGGGGGACGGCGATTGTAGAGGGCGGCCGCGGCCCCGCTCTCTAGAATGCGCGCTCCACCGACAACTTCCCCGCACTTCCTGCCGCGATGCATCTTCCGCCGCTGCGGCTATCAGCGCTGATCTGGGGCCTGGCCGCCGCGTTCTACCTGTTCGGCTTCTTCCAGCGCGTCACGCCGGCCTCGCTGGCGCCCGACCTGATGCGCGACTTTGCGCTGTCCGCTGCGGGATTGGGCAACCTGTCGGCCTTCTATTACTACGCCTATGCGGCGGTGCAGATCCCGACCGGCGTGCTGGTCGATCGTCTCGGTCCCAGCCGCATGTTCCTGGGCGGCGCGCTGCTGGCTGGCGCCGGCAGCCTGATCTTCGCCTGGGCCGACACCGCGCTGGTGGCCGGCCTCGGCCGCGCGCTGATCGGCGCCGCGCATGGCGTGGCCTGGGTGTCGATGCTCAAGCTGGTCACCCACTGGTTCGCGCCGTCGCGGTTCGCCACGCTGTCGGGCCTGTCGTTGGCGGTGGGCACGGTGGGCGCGGTGCTGGCCGGACCGCCGCTGCGCTGGCTGGCAGATGCATTCGGCTGGCGCAGCGTCATCGGCGTGTCGGGCCTGCTCGCGCTGGCGCTCGCCGTCGGCATCAAGTTCATCATGCGCGACGACCCGACGGCGCGCGGCTTTGCCAGCTACCTGCCGAAAGCCGATCACGACACGCCGCACGCATCGATTGCCGCCGACCTGCGCGCGATCCTGCGCTATCCGAACCCGTGGCTGCTGGCGCTGGCGAACTCGGGCGTGTGCGGCGCGTTCCTTGCGTTCACCGGGCTATGGGGCGTGCCGCTGCTGTCGCAGGTGCACGGGATCAGCGTGGCGCAGGCCGCGCTGGTGACCTCGAGCATGCTGGTGCTGTTTGCCGCCGGCGCGCCGGTGTTCGGCGTGTTGTCCGATCGCCTGCAGCGGCGCAAGCTGCCGTTCGCTGTCGGCGGCAGCCTGATGCTCGCGGGGTTTGCGGTGCTGACTGCGCTGCCCAGCGCACCGCTCGCACTGCTGGTGCCCGTATTGCTTGCGGCGAGCTTCGGCGCCGGTTCGATGGCCCTGTCGTTCGGCTTCGCCAAGGAGTCGGCGCCGCTGCGGTTGCAGGGCACGACCACCGGCGTAGTCAACGCCGGTGTCATGCTCGGCACCCTCGTGCAGATGCCGGTCATCGGCCTCATCCTCGACGCGCGATGGCAGGGCGTGGCCATCAACGGCGTGCGCCAGTACGACGTCGCGGCCTTTCAGGCCGGGCTGGTGTTCCTGCTGGTGTGGATCGGGGTGGCGATGCTGCTGCTGGCGGCGACGCGCGAGCAGCGCCGCACTTAGCGGCCGTTACAGGCCACTAGTGCAGCGCGACCGGCGTGGTCATCACGCCGGTGTAGGCGGCGAGGAAGTCGTCGAGATCCTCGGCGGAGGGCTCGGAGGCGATCAGCTGCTGCACGCTCGTGCGGAACTGCTCGGCATCCTGCCCGCCGAGGAAGATCTCGCGGCGCAGCGTCTTGTCCATGATCTCGAAGCCGCCGGCCGGGTGCTGGCCTTCGGCGCCGAAGTCGCTGAACTCGACAACGCAGAAAAGCGGACTGTTGTAGATGGTCTGCATATGTCCCAATGAACGCTCTGGCGGCCGAATGCGATGACCGCTCCTGCCATCGAATATCGGCCCGCCGCCGCCGATATCAACCCCGGCGACGGGCCGGTCAGGCGCCGCGGCTAAAGCCCTGAGGCCAGGAATTCGCGCAGCGCGGCGTTGAAGTCAGCGGGCTGCTCGATGTTCGACAGATGGGCGGCGCCGTGGATGCGCCGCAGCTTCGCCTGAGGAATATGCAGCAGGATCTGTTCGGAGTGCGCGAACGGAACCACGCGATCGTCGTCGCCGGCCACCACCAGCACGGGACAAGTGACGGCGGCGAGCCGCGCGGTCAGGTCGGCGCGCGACATGGCGGCGATCGAGCCGATGTAGCCGTGGACGGGCGTGCGCCGAAGCACCTGCACCGAGCGGGCGATGTCGGAGCCGCGGGTGGCGAAGAAGGCGGCGGTGAACCAGCCGCTGATCGTCTCGTCGATGATCGCGTCCATGCCGAGCGGCGAGCGCAGGGCGGCGATGCGGCTGGCCCAGACCGGCTGCATCTGCGGCGAGAAGCGGCAGGCGGCACCGGCCAGCGCCAGCGATGCAAAGCGCAGCGGCGTGCGGATCGCCGCCAGCTGGCCGACCATCGCGCCCAACGACAGGCCGATGAAGTGGCAGCGCCGGATCGACAGGTGATCGAGCAGTGCGCGCAGGTCGTCGGCCATCTGCTCGAGCGTGTAGTCGCCGCGCGGCGCCTCGCTGCCGCCATGTCCGCGCAGGTCGTAGCGCACGATGTTGCAGGCCCGGCCGAACGCCTCGACCTGCGCGTCCCACATCGAGTGGTCGTGGCCGAGGGCGTGCGCGAACACCAGCCATGGCCGCGTCGCCGCACGGTCGCCGTCGACGCGATAGGTGATGTCGATGCCGTTGAGTCGCGCGCGCTCCACTCAGTCTTCCATCTCGAAACGCACGCCTAGTTCGCCGCTCTCGAGCAGCCGTCGCAGGCGCGGCAGGTGTTCGGCAGTGGCCACCAGCAGCAGCACAGCCTCGGGGCGGGTGCTGCGAAGCGTACGCCCAAGCGCGACGCGCAGTGCCACCAGGCCCATGCAGCAGGGACAGCCGGCGGCAAGCCCGACAAGCGGCACGCCTTCCGGCCCGGTGCGATCGAACAGCACGCCTTCGGCAAGGATCGCGCGCCGTTCCGGCGCTGCGGTGGTCGCCTGCAGCCACTCGTCGATGGCGGCAGCGCGCTCGGCCTCGGTCGCCGCGACGCGCAGGCTCACGCGAACGGCATCATTCGTCATTGCGGCCACGTGC
>CAZSYX010000129.1:0-4832 GCA_964610575.1 uncultured Burkholderiaceae bacterium | reverse complement strand
CCGTGCGAGATGAAGAGAGTGGGCAGCATGGTTTCTTTGATCGGTGATCAGGCGGCCTGCAACTGCGGCCGGCGCTCGCCGCGCAGGTTGGCCAGCGCGTAGGCGCCATCGCCGAGCAGTGCCTGGACGACAGTCGCCACGGTCAGGAAGGCGGGGTATTCCCAGCCGCCTTTAGGCGCCGAGAACAGCCAGCCGTTGCCGATGTGCGCCCAGGTCGCGCCGAGCAGTACCGGCACCAGCGCGGCCGAAACCCAGCGCGTTCCGACGCCCGCGATCAGCAGCACGCCGCCAATCAACTCGGCGGCAAACACCGCGTAGGCAAGCGAGCCGGGCAGGCCCATCGACTGGAAGAACTGCGCCGTGCCGGGCAGGGTGAAGACCACGAGCTTGAGCATGGCGTGGGCGACGAACATCGTGCCCAGCGACAGGCGCAGGACAAGGGCGGCGTAGGGGGCGGTGCGGGATTCGGTCATGGCGTTTTCCTAAGTGATGTTTCGGTTCCGTCGGATGGCGCGACTCGCTGGCGGCGACTCGTGCAGTCGTCGGCACTTTATTTGTCGCTCTCATCGGGATAAATAGCGATCATGGAGATTATTTGTCCCGAAAAATGAAATAATCTGTGCATGAACCGGCTTGCCGCCATGCAAGCGTTCGTGCACGTCGTCAAGGTGGGCAGCTTCGTGCGCGCCGCCGAGAAGCTCGGCGCCTCGACCTCTTCGACGTCACGCCTGATCGCCGATCTCGAAACACACCTCGGCGCGCGGCTGCTCAACCGCACCACCCGCAAGCTGTCGCTGACGGAAACGGGGCAGGCGTATTACGAACGCTGCGTTCAACTGCTGGCCGACCTCGACGAGGCCGAAACTGCAGCAGGAGCGGCAGCCGCAGCGCCGTCCGGCCGGCTGAAGCTGACCTGCCCGTACAACCTGCTGGCGCAGCCGATCGCGCCGGCGCTGGCCGAATTCAGCCGGCGCCACCCGCAGGTGAGCTTCGACGTCACGGTCGCTGACCGGGTGATCGACCTGGTCGACGAAGGCTTCGACCTGGCGGTGCGCATCGGGGCGCCGGGCGGCGAACAACTGGTCGCGCGCCGTCTCGGCTCGACGCAGCTGGTGGCCTGCGCCTCCGCCGCGTATCTCGCGCAGCGCGGCGCGCCGCTGGCGCCGGCCGATCTCGCCCGGCACAGCGCCCTGACCTATGCCTACGTCGCCTCGCCCTTCCAGTGGCGGCTCGTCGATGCAGAGGGTCGCCAGCACGAAGTGCGGGTCGGCGGCCCGCTGCATGCCAACAGCGGCGAGCTGCTGGTGGCCGCCGCCGTCGCCGGCATGGGCGTCGTCTTCGAGCCGGACTTCGTGGTCGGGCCGCACCTGGCGCGCGGCGAACTGCAGCGCGTGCTGCCCGATCACGCCGGCCCGAAGCTCGACGTCTGGGCCGTCTACCCCAGCCGGCGTCACCTGTCGGCAAAAGTACGTACTTTCGTGGCCTACCTGGCCGAGGTCTTCGCCGCCGATCCCTTGCGTCCGAAGGCTGCCCCGGCCGAAGGCGGCGGCGGGCGGGCGAAGCGGCGCGCGGCCCGCTGACCCGCCGGCCCCGGTGCGGTCGAGGCCGGAATCGGCGGGCGCCTCCTGCTGCTCTGCACCAATAGACGCGCGCCTCTACGGATCGCGATTGACCGCGGCGCGGCAGTCGGAAATAGTACGAACGTTCGATTCTTTCTGAAATCGGCGGGCACTTTGCACACCGCCGAAACGCCCCGGTTCAACATATGCCACTGGCCGCTGCCATCAGTTCGCTCACTGCCCCGCTGCGCGGCTCGCTTCGTCCGCGCAAGGGCGCACTGACGCGGGCGGCGATCGTCGATGCGGCGCTGGCGATCGCCCGCCGCGACGGGCTCGAGGGACTGACCATCGGCGATCTCGCCGCGCAGATGCGGATGAGCAAGAGCGGGGTTTTCGCGCATTTCGGCTCGCGCGAGGAACTGCAGCGCGCGGTGCTGGCCGAATACGCGTCGCGTTTCGTCGACACGGTGCTGGCACCTGCCGTGCGCAAGCCGCGCGGCCTGGCGCGCCTGCAGGCGATCCTCGACAACTGGCTGAAGCTGATGAGGCGCGAGATCGAGCAAGGCTGCCTGATGATCAGCGGCAGCATCGAGTACGACGACCGCCCCGGCGCGATGCGCGACGCGGTGGTCGGCATCATCCGCGGCTGGAGCGCCGAACTGCAGCGCGCCATCGAGGATGCCAAGGCGACCGGCGAGCTGCGCACCGACACCGACGCGCCGCAGCTCGCCTTCGAGATCTACGGTCTGATGCTGGGCTTCCACCAGAACGCCCGGCTCCTGCGCGCGGCCGACAGCACGCGCCGCGCCCGCGCCGGACTGCAGCGCCTGATCGAGGACGCGCGCAGCGCCCCGGCTTCCACGCCACCCACCGCGGCCGCAGGCCGCACCCGTTCCCCATCCGGCCGCGCCGCACGCCCCGTCGGGGGCAGGGCGCGTACGTCGTCACCCTGAGGAGTCGCCATGCCCACCTATACGCCCCCCCTGCGCGATCAGCAGTTCGTGTTGCACGAGGTGCTGGGCATCGCCGACCAGTACAAGCAGATGCCGCGCTATGCGGAAGTCGATGCCGACGTGATCAACCACGTGCTCGATGAGGCCGGCCACTTCTGCGCCGAGGAGCTGCTGCCGATCAACCAGTCGGGCGACGAGGAAGGCTGCACCTTCGACCCGCAGACGAAGGAGGTCCGCACGCCGAAGGGCTTTCGCGAGGCCTACGACCACTTCCGCGCCGGGCACTGGCAGGGGCTGTCGGCCGAGCACGAGTACGGCGGCCAGGGGCTGCCGCACCTGCTGCAGATCGCCCTGTACGAAATGCAGTACTCGACCAACCAGGCGTGGGCGATGTATCCCGGCCTGACCGTCGGCGCCTACGAGTGCCTGCACGCGCACGCCTCGAAGGAGCTGAAGGATCTCTACCTGCCGAAGCTGACCTCGGGCCAGTGGACCGGCACGATGTGCCTGACCGAGCCGCACTGCGGCACCGACCTCGGCATGCTGCGCACGAAAGCCGTACCGCAGGCCGACGGCAGCTATTCGATCACCGGCGAGAAGATCTTCATCTCCTCCGGCGAGCACGACATGGCGGAGAACATCATCCACCTGGTGCTGGCCCGCCTGCCGGATGCACCGGCCGGCACCAAGGGAATCTCGCTGTTCGTGGTGCCGAAGTTCGCGCCCGAGGGCAGCGGTGCCGATGCCAGGGTCGGCGCGCGCAACGGCATCCACTGCGGTGGCATCGAGCACAAGATGGGCATCAACGGCAATTCGACCTGCCACATGGTGCTCGACGGCGCGAAGGGCTGGCTGGTCGGCGAGGCGAACAAGGGGCTGAATGCCATGTTCGTGATGATGAACGGCGCCCGGCTGGCGGTCGGCGTGCAGGGCCTCGGCATCACCGAGGCCGCGTACCAGAACGCCGTGGCCTACGCGCGCGACCGCGGCCAGGGCCGCTCGCTGTCGGGGGCCAAGGCGCCGGACAAGCCGGCCGACCCGATCATCGTGCACCCCGACGTGCGCAAGATGCTGCTCACCGCGCGCGCCTACACCGAGGGCGGCCGCGCCTTCGCCTACTGGACCGCGCTGCAGGCCGACGCGCAGTTGCACCACCCCGACGAGGAGGCACGGAAGTTCGCCGCCGACATGATGGCGCTGATGACGCCGGTGGTGAAGGCGTTCATGACCGACAACGGCTTCAACTGCGCCTCGCAGTGCATGCAGGTCTTCGGCGGCCACGGCTACATCCGCTCCAATGGCATGGAGCAGCTGGTGCGCGATGCCCGCATCAACATGATCTACGAGGGCACCAACGGCATCCAGTCGCTCGACCTGCTCGGCCGCAAGGTGCTGATGGACAACGGCGCCAAGCTGAAGAAGTTCGGCAAGCTGGTGCAGGAGTTCGTCGAGGAGCATGGCACCAACCCCGACATGAGCGAGTTCGTCACGCCGCTGGCCGACCTCGGCGACAAGGTCACCAAGCTGACGATGGAAATCGGCATGAAGGCCTTCCAGAACCAGGACGAGGCCGGCGCCGCCGCGGTCGACTACCTGCGCGTGATCGGCCACCTGGTGTTCGCTTACTTCTGGGCGAGGATGGCGCGCATCGCCCTGCAGCGGATCGACGCCGACGGCGCCAAGGTCGACCCGTTCTACGTCGCCAAGCTCAGCACCGCGCGCTTCTACTTCCAGCGCCTGCTGCCGGAGACCGCTTACCACATCCGCGCCGCGCGCTCGGGCGCGAAGAACGTGATGGAACTCGAGGCGGAACTGTTCTGAGATAACCGATTACGCAAAACGGAGAAATCAATGAGCAACTTCATCGTCCGCAAGGTCGCCGTCCTCGGCGCCGGCGTGATGGGCGCGCAGATCGCGGCGCATTGCGTCAACGCCAAGGTGCCGGTGGTGCTGTTCGACCTGCCGGCGAAGGACGGGCCGAAGAACGGCATCGTGCTCAAGGCAATCGAGAGCCTGAAGAAACTGAGCCCGGCGCCGCTGGGCAACAAGGACGACGCCCAATACATCGAGGCGGCCAACTACGAGGAGCACCTCGAGTGGCTGCGCGAGTGCGATGTCATCATCGAGGCGATCGCCGAGCGGATGGACTGGAAGCACGACCTGTACAGGAAAGTCGCGCCGTATGTCGGCGCCAACGCGATCTTTGCGTCGAACACCTCGGGCCTGCCGATCGAGAAGCTGTCGGAGGTGATGGACAAGGATCTCAAGGCGCGCTTCTGCGGCGTGCACTTCTTCAACCCGCCGCGCTACATGCACCTGG
>CAZSYX010000128.1:0-4858 GCA_964610575.1 uncultured Burkholderiaceae bacterium | reverse complement strand
CTAGGCCGCCGCAGCGGCCGGTCTACTGCCGGCTGAGCGTGACGTTCCAGGTGAACGACGTACCCGTCAGGTCGATCGTCTCCAGCCGCGGGGCGTAGCCGTCGGCGCTCGCGTCGATCACGTACTCGCCGGCGCTGCCGGCGGCGCCGAACGACAACGGCAGCCGGGTCGAGTAGGCGGCGAGCCACGGCTGCGCGGCCGGCAGGCTGAGCGAATAGCTGCCGGTGGTGGCGTTGACGTTGGCGCGGACCACTTCGACCTGCCCGGCCGATCCGATCACCTGCCGCGCGCGCACGACAGCCGTGCCGCGCGCCGCCACCGGCCCGAGCGTGCCGCTGACGCTGCGGTCGGTCGACTCGGACAGCGTGATCGGCGCATCGATGCGCGACAGCTCGGCGCCCGCGCTCGAGGTGACCCGCACGGCAGCCACGACCGCGGTGGCCCGGCCGGCGGCGGTGAAGACGATGTCATACGGCGACTGCGCCGGATCAAGGAAGGCAATGACGAAGCGACCGTTGCTATCGGCAACGGTGGCGCGCGCCTCGACGCCGGCCTTCTGCGCCGAGACCGTGACGCCGGACAGCAGCGCATCGACGTAGCCGGTGATCGTCGCGCCGTTGCGCGGCACCGCCTTGACGGCCGGGCGCAGCACGTAGCCTTCGGCTCCCGAAGGGGCCACCGAGCGGCAGGCATCGAAGTCGAACAGCACATCGGTGACCTTCTCCTCGTCGACCGAGAACTGGTGGGCGACGCTGATTCCGCTTTTCTCGACGGCAGAGATGTCCAGCGCCGTTTCCTCTCCGTCGGTCGGCACGACCGAGTTGGCGGGCGTGCCGCTGCCGTTGGCCGACAGCACGAGGCGCAGCTGCGCATAACGGCCGGCCGGCAGCGACAGCTCGCCGAGTTCCTCCAGCACGCCGTTGCCGAGTTTCAGCAGATCGATCTGCCGCGCCGGGCTCAGCCGCAGGTCGGTCCAGCCGAGGGAGTTCTCGTTGGCGTCGGCGTTGCGGTTGACACGGATGCGCTCGATCGAGACGCTGACCTCGTCGAAACCGCAGGCCGGCGCGTCGGTCAGCGCAAAGCGCACCGTGCCCGGCGTCGTCTCTCCGCTGCCGCAGGCAGCCAGCAGGAACGCCGCAGCCGCGCAGGCCGCCGCCTGAGCGCACCAGAACATCAGCCGTTGCATGGAACTGGCCTTGGATCGAATGTCGAGCACGCACCGCACCCGGCCGGCGAGCACCGCCCGTATCAGCTGCGTCGTTCCGCTATCGGGGGTGTGACCGCGTACAGTCAGCGAAGCCTAGCGCGTTCCGCCTTCACCGGTGCGCAGGAACGGCTTCGCACCGGCGGCCACCAGATCGCGATAGCGCTCCGCCTCGGCATCGAAGCGCTTGTTGATGCGTGCCAGGTCGGCCTGCATCTCGGCGATCAGCCGATGCTCGGCCTCCGCCAGCGACTTGTTCGCCTCGATCGCATGCTCCAGCTTGTCGGGGATCTTGCGATTGACGTAGAACTCCGCCTCTTCGTCGAGCTTCTTGCGCTCGACCGCAAAGCTGTCGAGCCGCTTCATCGAGCGGTCGATCATCGCCTGCCGGCTGACCAGGGCAGCCTTCCGTGCCGCCTCGATGTCCTTCTCGGTTGCGTAGGTCTCCAGCAGTGCAAGGTCCTGCCGCGCCTGCGAGCGCTTCGCTTCGTGCTCCTGCTTCTCGCGCTGCGCCTGCTCGGAGCGCGCCTTGCGCTGCTCCGCCGTCAGTGGCGGCTCGATCACGCGCCGCACCGAACCGTCGGGCCGCAGTTCCCTGATCGGCACGTTGGCGCATTCGGCCGGCGGGCGGTCGGAAGTGATGGTGCGACCGCTGGGGGTCGTGCAGACGTACATGTCGGCCGAGACGGGAGCGGCAGCCAGCGCCAGCGCGAAGAACGCGCCCGCAGCGGCGACGCGGGACCGGTCAGGCGCCATAACGGCTCCGGTAGTCGAGCATCGCCTGCCGGTGCGCCCGAACAGCCGCCGCGGACGGCGCGTCGGAGTCGATGAACTGCAACAGGTCGTCCAGCCGCGCCACCGAAATCACCGGAATGCCGAACGCATGCTCGAAGGCGGCCACCGCCGAAAGCGATGACAGCGCGTCGTCGGCGCCGGTGCGCTCACAGCGGTCCAGTGCGATCAGCACGCCGCAGGCAGTGGCGCCGTGCGCGCGAATCAGTTCGACCGACTCGCGCTTGGCCGCGCCATCGGTGATCACGTCGTCGACGATCAGCACCCGCCCCGCCAGTGGCTCACCGACGATCAGTCCACCCTCGCCGTGGACCTTCGCTTCCTTGCGGTTGAAGGCAAAGGGAACATCGAGCCCGAACTCGGCCAGCACCATCGCCGTGCCGGCCGCCAGCGTGATGCCCTTGTAGGCCGGACCGAACAGCATGTCGAAGTCGACGCGCCCGGCGGCGCGCGCCGCCAGCAGCGCCTGCGCGTAGAAGCGCGACAGCCGGCCCAGCGTCGATCCACGCGAAAACAGCCCGGAGTTGAAGAAGTACGGCGAGCGCCGGCCGGACTTCGTCTTGAAGTCGCCGAACTTCAGCACCCCGGTCTGCAGGGTGAACTCGATGAACTGCCTGGACAGGTTTTCCATCAACCGCTCGGAAGCCACGCTGACTTCTCGGTGGATTGTGACAAAAAAAAGTTATCGTCCGCGTCGTCTTTCCGCCCTAATCCGCGTTTGCGTGGCGCTTCGATGTTTCGCATCCTGACCCTCAACGTCAACGGCATCCGCTCGGCCGGCACCAAGGGGCTGTTCCGCTGGCTGCCGAAGGCCGACGCTGACGTGGTCTGCCTGCAGGAGGTCAAGGCGCACGAGGCCGACATTCCCGATGCCTGGCGCTTTCCCGACGACCTGCACGGTCACTTCCACTGCGCACAGAAGAAGGGCTACAGCGGGACAGCGCTGTATTCGAAGAAGCCGCCGTTGCGCGTGACCACAGGCTTCGGCGCGCCCGAGTTCGATGGCGAGGGTCGCTATGTACAAGCCGAGTTCAGGAACGTAACGGTGGTGTCGGTCTACTTCCCCTCCGGTTCGTCGGGGCCGCACCGGCAGGAGTCGAAGTACCGCTTCCTCGACGTGTTCTTTCCACACCTCGAGCGGCTGCGCAAGGAGGCGAACTCCGCGGGGCGCGAAGTGATCGTTTGCGGCGACGTCAACATCGCGCACAAGGAAATCGATCTGAAGAACTGGCGCTCGAACCAGAAGAACTCGGGCTTCCTGCCCGAGGAACGCGCCTGGCTTTCACGCGTGTTCGACGAGCTGGGCTGGGTCGACGTGTTCCGCCGCGTCGATGCGCGGCCGGAGCAGTACACGTGGTGGAGCAACCGCGGCCAGGCGTGGGCCAGGAACGTCGGCTGGCGGATCGACTACCAGATCGCCACGCCCGGCATCGCCGCCAAGGCGAAGCGGGTCGAAATCTACAAAGCGAAGCGCTTCTCCGATCACGCGCCGTTGATCATCGACTACACGGGCCGGCTCTGACCGGGCGCCGGCACGCTCACTTCGCCCTCGCCTTCTCGTACAGCGGCATCACCTTCGGCAGGTTGGCCTCGATCTCGCGGATGCGGTCGGCGTGGCCGGGGTGGGTCGACAGGAACTGCGGCGGCTGGCCCTGGCTCGCGGCGGCCATCTTGCGCCACAGCGACACGGCGGCGCGCGGATCGTAGCCGGCCCGCGCCGCCAGCTCGATGCCGACCAGATCGGCGTCGGTCTCGTGGCTGCGCGAGTACGGCAGCGTGATCGCCAGCTGCGCCGCCTGCGCCAGCGCGGTGGCGCCGAGGTCGCCGAGGCCGAAATAGAGCGCCGCCAAGTTGACGCCGACGTTCTTCAGCACGGCCTCGCTCATCCGCGCGCGGCCGTGCTGCAGCAGGGCATGCGCGATCTCATGGCCGATGACGGCGGCCAGTTCGTCGTCGCCGAGCTGCAGCTTGTCGATGATGCCGCGGAAGACCATGATCTTGCCGCCCGGCATGCAGAAGGCGTTGATGGTGGGCGAGTCGACCACGTTGACTTCCCACGCCCAATCGCCGGCCTCGGTGTTGAAGCGGCGGCCGTGTGGAATCAGCCGCTCGGCAATGGCCCGCACCCGCACGACCGCCGGCGCGTCGCGGTTCAGCATCCCGCGCGCGGCGGCCTGCTGCTTCATCTGCAGGTACTGCTGCGCGGCGGTGCGGTTGACGACCGACTCCGGCACCACCATCAGCTTCGGCTTGCGCACCTGCACGCCGGGCTCGGCACTCTGGGCGAACGACGTCGCCGGCAGCAGCAGGGACAGCGAGAGAACAACGGCACAAAGCGGGACACGCATCGCGGGAACTCGGCGGCAACTCCGGCGGCGAGCATAGCGACGCAGCCGGCGCCGCAAAGACCCAAGCTGCGTTCTCGCACGAATTTTGCAAGGGCATCGTCGCCTCGATGCGCCCTCGTGGAAACCCGGTGCGCCGCTACACTGGCCCGCAGGTACCTGCCGACCCGTGATCGCAACGCCAGCCTCTGCCGACAGCGAACCCGCCCGCGGCCCGCGCGCCTGGCGGCGCGCGCTCGCCGTCTACCGCGAGCCGCCGGTGGTGCGCATGCTGTTCCTCGGCTTCTCCGCCGGCCTGCCGCTGCTGCTGGTTTTCGGCACGCTGTCGTTCTGGCTGCGCGAAGCAGGCATCGACCGAACGACGATCGGCTTCATCAGCTGGGTGGCGCTGGCCTACGCGTTCAAGTGGGCGTGGGCGCCGCTGGTCGACCGCATGCCGCTGCCCTGGCTGACCAGAATGCTCGGCCGCCGGCGCAGCTGGCTGCTCGCGTCACAACTGGTGATCGTCGCAGGACTG
>CAZSYX010000127.1:0-4986 GCA_964610575.1 uncultured Burkholderiaceae bacterium | reverse complement strand
ACCCCCTCCGAAGTCACGCCCGTGAACGCAACGAAGGTCCGCAGCTGGTCGCTAGCCCGCGGCCACGACGACCGCTTGCCGGTCGCTGACCGCTTTGAGGCGCCCCGCGTAGGCCCGAGTTCGGCCATGAGCCGCCGCACCCGCTGAGCGTGAAATCCGCTTCGTAGCGAGCCTTGTCGTTCGTCACAAAGCCGCCGGTCGGCGTAACGAGGTGCAGGCTGACGAGTACGTGTGCGGCGTGGAGAAGACGCAGCCGGAAGGGTCATCGAAACAATCGCGGGGCGGTGGAGCGAGATCGAGGTTCGCGACACGTGTGCGACAATGTCGTACACACAACGGGGATCAACATGACGACACTGACTATTCGTCTCGACCCGAAACTGGAGAAGGCGCTGGAGCGGATCGCAAGGATCTCCGGGCGCAGCAAGAGCGAAATCGCCCGCGAAGCACTGCGGCGCCAGGTAGCGGTTGCGCGCTTTCGGGAGCTGCGGAAGAAGGTGCTTCCGTTCGCCGAAGCGCAGGGGCTGGTAACCGACGAGGACATCTTTCGGGCGCTTTCGTGAGAGTCTTCCTGGACACGAACGTGCTCGTGAGCGCGTTCGCTTCGCGGGGGATCTGCGCCGATGTGCTTGAACTGGTCCTGCTCGAGCACGATCTGATCATCGGGCAGAACGCGCTGCGTGAACTGAGGAAGGCACTGCGCGACAAGGTCAAGCTGCCGGCGCCACGATCGTCCGAAATCGTCGAGTTTGTGGCTGGCGAGGCCGCCGTCGTCATAGAGGGAGCGCAGCCGGTCGGCGCGAAGGCGGACGCGGATGACGCCCTCGTGCTGGGAGAGGCGCGCAGCGGCCAAGCCGAGATGTTCGTCACCGGAGACGCGACACTGTTGAAGCTCGAGACCGTCGAGGGGTTCAGAGTCGTGTCGCCGCGCCAATTCTGGGAAGCGCTCCACGCAGGCCCGAGGTAGGTTCTTCGGCAGGCGCGCCTTGACTTCCGACATCGCTTTCGGTGCCCTTTCGCTGCAAGCGCCGGCCGCGCGGGTGGGTACGCCTGCCCCGGTTGACGCGCGGTCGAGACGCCGGGTGGCGCGCTGTTCCTGCGCCGCTTGTGTACGCTAAGCGTCCCCTGATCGCTCCGCCATGCCCGCCGCTCCCGTCATCCGCAAGGCCAAGCAGCCCAGCGACGCCCCCGCCGGCGGCGCCATGGCCTGCGCCCACTGCGGCGATTCGCTGGCCGGCCTGAAGATCGTCAGCCGGATGATCGGTGGCCGGCAGCAGGACTTCTGCTGCCTCGGCTGTGCCTTCATCGCCGAGCAGCTTCACCTGGCGCGGGCCAGCGACGGCGATCGTGTCGCGCTCGAAGCGTCGCTGACGCAGGGTCCGGCGCGGCGCGACGTGCCCGCCGGTGCGCGGGTTCAGGTCGAGATCCGCGGCATGGTCTGCGCTGCCTGCGCGCTGCTGATCGAGCATAGGCTGCGCCGCACCGATGGCGTGGCGAGCGCGCACGTCGACTTCACCGCGCAGCGCGCTTACGTCGGCTTCGATTCGCAGCGCATCGACGCGGCGGGTGTGAAGCGGGCGATCGAGCGGGCCGGCTATCGGACCGACGTCGGCGCGCCGAGCGAAGCACGGCGGCAGCGCATAGAGCTTCTGCGCGTGCTGCTCGCCTGGCTGATGATGATGCAGGTGATGATGCTGGCGGTGCCGGCCTACGTGGCCAAGCCGGGCGACATCCCCGCCGACATCGAGCAGCTGCTGCGCCTGGCGCAGCTCGTGCTGACCGTGCCGGTCATGCTCTTCTCGGCCGTACCGATGATGCGCGGCGCCTGGAGCCAGCTTCGTGCCGGGCCGATCGGCATGGACCTGCCGATCATGCTCGGCCTGACGGCTGCCTTCGTGGCCAGCGCCTGGGCGACGCTCACCTCGCACGGGCCGGTGTACTTCGACTCGATCACGATGTTCGTCGCGCTGGTCCTCGGCGTGCGCTGGCTGCAGGCGCGCGCGCTGCGGGTGGCGCGCGGTCATCTCGACGACGCGCAGCGGCGGGCACGGCTCACTGCGCGCCGCCTTCGTGGCTTCCCCGCCTCGCTCGCCACCGAGTCGGTTGCCGCCGAACAGCTGGTGGTCGACGACCACGTGCTGGTGCCGGTCGGCGAAACGGTGCCGGCCGACGGCGTGATCGTGCAGGGCATCTCGTCGGTGTCGCAGGCCTGGCTGACCGGCGAGGCGACGCCGATCGAGAAGCAGGACGGCGCGCCGGTGCTCGCCGGCAGCGTCAACCTCGAGCAGCCGCTGGTGGTGCGCGTCACCCGCGCCGGCGAGGCAACGTCGCTGGCGGCGCTGCGTCGCCTGGTCGACGATGCGGGCCGCGAGCGCCCGCGCATCGTCGAACTGGCCAATCGCATCGCCGTCGTGTTCCTGTGGGTGGTGCTGGGCGTGACCGTGGCCACGGTCGTCGGCTGGTGGTGGGTCGATCCGTCGCAGGCGCTGCCGGCCGCGGTAGCGGTGCTGGTGGCCACCTGCCCGTGCGCTCTGTCGCTGGCAGCGCCGGCGGCGCTGGCGGCAACGCAGTCGGCGCTGGCCGAGCGAGGCGTGCTCACTGCACGCAGCGCCGCGCTGGAGGCGCTGGCCCGCATCGACATACTCGCCTGCGACAAGACCGGCACGCTGACCACTGCGGAGCCGGCCTTGACGCGCGTGATCCCGCTGCGCGGCCTGCGCAGCGCCGACGTGCTCGCGCAGGCCGCCGCGCTCGAGGCGGTGGCGGCGCATCCTTTTGCCCGCGCGCTGGCGCAGGCGGCGGCGAAGCTCACCGTGCCGGCAGCGCAGGACGTGGTGATCAGGCCGTCGGCAGGTATCGAAGGCACCGTGCGCGGCCGGCGGCTGCGCATCGGCAAGGTCGAGTACGCACTCGAGCTCTCCGGAGAGGCCGGGCAGGGCGCCTGGGTCCGGCGCTGGCCTGCGCTCGCGGCGCAGCTGCCGCGCGACGACAGCGTGATTGCGCTGGCCGACGAGCAAGGTGCGCTGGCGCTGTTTGCCTTCGGCGAGATGCTGCGGCCCGACGCGGCGGCGCTGGTCGACGCCGCGCGCGCGGCCGGGGCGGAAGTCGTGCTCGTCTCGGGCGACCGTGCCGGAGCCGTCGATCGGGTGGCCCGCGCGCTGGGCATCGAGCGGGCCTATGCGCAGCAGACGCCCGCGAGCAAGCGCGAACTGGTGGCGCAGTTCCAGCGCACAGGGCGGCGCGTGGCGATGCTCGGCGACGGCTTCAACGATGCGCCGGTGCTGGCCCAGGCCGACGTCTCGATTGCGCTGGCCGAAGGGGCGGCGCTGGCGCAGGCGCGCGCGGACTTCATCGTGCTGGGCTCGCGCGCGGCCGACGTGGCCAACCTGCTGCGCAGCGCCCGCCGCGGCATGCGCATCGTCCGCGAGAATTTCATCTGGGCCCTTGTCTACAACCTCGGCGCCATCCCGCTCGCTGCCTTCGGTTACCTGTCACCGGCGCTGGCGGCGGTGGGGATGGCGGTCAGCTCGGGCCTGGTCGTTGCCAATGCGCTGCGCGCACGGCGCTGAATGGAATCGCTTTACCTGCTGATCCCGCTGTCGGTCGTGCTGATCCTGGCCATCGGCGGCCTGCTCGTGTGGGCGGCGATGACCGGCCAGTTCGACAGCCTCGACCAGGAAGGCCGGCGCATCCTCGAGGACGGGGATGCGCCGTCGCAGGGCGCCGCCGGGGACGGCGACGGGCCGGCCTCGCGCGAACCGTAGGCACCGCGCAAACGCGGACGGTGCCCCGGCCCTCCCGCGCTGCCACATTTGACATGAATCAATCGTGAGCAGGTGCCCCTGCTTACGATGCATACCGACCAATCCCCCTCGTCATTGATACGTAGTCCCGTTCCGCCGCCCGTTCCGGGGCACAGGCGGGAAGACTCGTGTAGCCTTGATACGGGTATGGGTATATGAGAAGCAGTCGTGATTGAGGAGCCCGGAGGAACATCGAACATGAGCAAGTCCACTGCAGTGACCTACGACTACGGGGTGGTCCGAGCCTTCTCGATCATGACCGTGGTCTGGGGCATCGTCGGCATGCTGGTCGGCGTGATCATCGCCGCCCAGATGGCCTGGCCCGAGCTGAACCTGGGCATCCCGTGGCTCAGTTTCGGCCGCCTGCGGCCGCTGCATACCAACGCGGTGATCTTCGCCTTCGGCGGCTGCGCGCTGTTCGCCACCAGCTACTTCGTCGTGCAGCGCACCTCGCAGGTGCCGCTGTTCCTCAATGGGCTGGCCTGGTTCACCTTCTGGGGCTGGCAACTGATCATCGTGCTGGCGGCGGTGACGCTGCCGCTGGGGTTGACCAGCGGCAAGGAGTACGCCGAGCTCGAGTGGCCGATCGACCTGCTGATCGCGGTGGTCTGGGTCGCCTACGCGGTGGTGTTCTTCGGCACCATCGCCAAGCGCAAGGTCTCGCACATCTACGTCGCCAACTGGTTCTTCGGCGCCTTCATCCTCACCGTGGCGCTGCTGCACATCGTCAATTCCATCGCCATGCCGGTGAGCCTGACCAAGTCGTACTCGGCCTATCCGGGCGCGATCGACGCGATGGTGCAGTGGTGGTACGGCCACAACGCGGTCGGCTTCTTCCTGACCGCCGGCTTCCTCGGGATCATGTACTACTTCATCCCGAAGGCCGCCGGCCGCCCCATCTACTCGTACCGGCTGTCGGTGGTGCACTTCTGGGCGCTGATCTTCACCTACATGTGGGCCGGCCCGCACCATCTGCACTACACGGCGCTGCCCGACTGGGCGCAGTCGCTCGGCATGATCTTCTCGCTGATCCTGCTGGCGCCGAGCTGGGGCGGCATGATCAACGGCATCATGACCCTGTCGGGCGCGTGGCACAAACTGCGCGACGACCCGATCCTGAAGTTCCTCATCGTCTCGCTGTCGTTCTACGGCATGTCGACCTTCGAGGGGCCGATGATGTCGA
>CAZSYX010000126.1:0-5071 GCA_964610575.1 uncultured Burkholderiaceae bacterium | reverse complement strand
CCGCTGACGGTCGGCGCGACCGTGCTGCTGATGGCCGAGCGACCGACCCCGGAGGCGATCTTCAAGCGCTGGATCGAGCGCCGGCCGACCGTGTTCTTCGGCGCGCCGACCGGCTATGCGGGCATGCTCGCTTCGCCGAACCTGCCGGCGAAGGAGGCAGTGGCGCTGCGGCTCTGTTCATCGGCCGGCGAGGCGCTGCCGCGCGACATCGGCGAACGCTTCACCGCGCATTTCGGCTGCGAGATCATCGACGGCATCGGCTCGACCGAGATGCTGCACATCTTCATCTCCAACCGGCCGGGCGACGTGCGCTACGGCACCTCCGGCACTCCGGTGCCCGGCTACCGGATCGAGATCCGCGACGAGTCGGGCCGGCCGATCGAAGGGGCACACCAGATCGGCGACCTGTACATCAACGGCCCATCGTCGGCGCTGATGTACTGGCAGGACCGGGCCAAGAGCGACGCCACCTTCCAGGGCGGCTGGACGCGCAGCGGGGACAAGTACGAGCGCGACGCCGACGGCTACTACGTCTACTCCGGCCGCAGCGACGACATGCTGAAGGTCAGCGGCCAGTACGTCTCGCCGTTCGAGGTCGAGGCGACGCTGGTGCAGCATCCGGCCGTGCTCGAGGCGGCGCTGATCGGCGTCACCGACGAGAACGGGCTGACCCGGCCGAAGGCCTACGTGGTGCTCAAGGAGCGCAACAAGGCGGGCGAGGCGATGGCCGAGGAACTGAAAGCTTTCGTCAAGAGCCGGCTGGCGCCGCACAAGTATCCGCGCCTGCTCGAATTCATCGACGAACTGCCGAAGACGGCCACCGGCAAGATCCAGCGTTTCAGGCTGCGTGAGGGCGAGAAGGCGAAGCGGTGAGCGACTTTCCCCTCTCCCCTCCCCCCTCTCCCGCACGGGGAGAGGGGAATGAGCCCGAATGAGCGCCGCGGCGAGGAACGCCGACGTGCACTTCGCG
Organism: uncultured Burkholderiaceae bacterium; assembly: GCA_964610575.1. GTDB lineage: Bacteria > Pseudomonadota > Gammaproteobacteria > Burkholderiales > Burkholderiaceae_F > JADJWR01. Next base: position 4,101 of record CAZSYX010000126.1, on the reverse strand, counting down.
GCGGTCACCCAGGGCGGACGGGAAGTGCGACTCGAGTACCGCCGGGTGGGCGCGGCCGAGGCATCGGCGCCGCTGCTGGTGTTCCTGCACGAAGGGCTCGGCTCGGCCTCGATGTGGAAGGACTTCCCGGCGCGGCTGTGCGAGGCCGGCGGCTACCGCGGACTGGTCTATTCGCGCACCGGCTACGGCCGCTCGACGCCGCGGCCGCACGGCGAACGCTGGACACCCGAGTACATGCACGAGCAGGCGCGCGAGGTGCTGCCGCAGTTCCTCGCCGCCGCCGGCATCGATGCGGCGACTGATCCGCCCTGGCTGTTCGGCCACAGCGACGGGGCCTCGATCGCGCTGATCCACGCCGCCACCTACACGGCCGCCGTCGCCGGACTCGTCGTGCTGGCGCCGCACATCTTCGTCGAGGATCTTTCGGTGCACAGCATCGAGCAGGCGAAGTACGCCTACGCTACCGACCTGCGTCACCGGCTGGCGCGGCACCACCAGGACGTCGACTCGGCCTTCTGGGGCTGGAACGACATCTGGCTCGACCCGGCCTTCCGTCGCTGGAACATCGAAGGGCTGCTGGCCGCGATCCGGGTACCGGTGCTGGCCATCCAAGGGCACAATGACGAGTACGGAACGATGGCCCAGGTCGACGACCTCGCGGCGCAGGTGCCGCAGGCGGAGGTGCTCAAGCTCGACGACTGCGCGCATTCGCCCCACCGCGACCAGCCCGAGGCCGTGATGCGGGCGACGATCGATTTCATCGGCCGGCATCGACGATGACGGTCATGCAGCAACCAACGACACAACGAGAGGAGACAAGATGAAGCGTCGAAACACCCTGGCGGCCCTGCTGGCATCCGCCCTGCTTGCCGTGGGCGGCGCCGCCCACGCGCAGGCCAAGCTGAAGGTCGGCATGATGCTGCCGTTCACCGGCACCTTCGCCGCGCTCGGCACCGCCATCGACAACGGCTTCAAGCTGTACGTGCAGGAACAGGGCGGCAAGCTCGGCGGGCGCGAGATCGAGTACTTCGTCGTCGACGACGAATCGGATCCGGCCAAGGCCACCGACAACGTCAACAAGCTCATCAACCGCGACAAGGTCGACGTCATCGTCGGCACGGTGCACTCGGGCGTGGCGATGGCGATGGCCAAGGCGGCGCGCGACTCCAACACGCTGCTGATCGTGCCCAATGCCGGAGCCGACGCCGTCACCGGGCCATTCTGCGCACCGAACATCTTCCGCAGCTCGTTTTCCAACTGGCAGTCGGCCTACGCGATGGGCGAGGTGATGGCCAAGCGCGGCCACAAGCGCGCGGTGTCGATCACCTGGAAGTACGCGGCCGGCGACGAGATGGTCGCGGCGTTCAAGGAAGGCTTCGAGAAGGGCGGCGGCCAGGTGATCAAGCAGCTGAACCTGCCGTTCCCGAACGTCGAGTTCCAGGCGCTGCTCACCGACATCGCCGCCAGCAAGCCGGATTCGGTGTTCTCTTTCTTCGCCGGCGGCGGCGCGGTCAAGTTCGTCAAGGACTACGCCGGGGCAGGCCTGAACAAGACCATCCCGCTGTACGGACCGGGCTTCCTCACCGACGGCACGCTGGAGGCGCAGGGCGATGCGGCGCAGGGCATGTACACCACCCTGCATTACGCCGACAGCCTGAACACGCCGCGCGACAACGCCTTCCGCCTGGCCTACGTGAAGGCGTACAAGCTGCAGCCCGACGTGTACGCGGTGCAGGGCTACGACGCGGCGCAGATGCTCGCCATCGGCCTGAATGCGGTCAAGGGGGACGTCAGCAAGCGCGCCGATTTCGCCGCCGCGATCGAGAAGGCGACGATCGACAGCCCGCGCGGCCCGTTCAAGCTGTCGAAGGCACACAACCCGGTGCAGGACATCTATCTGCGCAAGGTCGAAGGCAAGCAGAACAAGGTTGCCGGCATCGCCATCAAGGCGCTGGCCGACCCGGCACGCGGCTGCAAGATGTAGCCGAGGCGCGCTGCCGCGCGTGTCATCCCCGCGAACGCGGGGATCCAGCGACTTTCCGTCGGAAGACACTGGGTTCCCGCCTGCGCGGGAACGACACCGAGCCTGCGGCGCGCGGCCGCCGCAGGCTGCCGGGCAAGACAGCACCGTTCTGACCGATGGACCTCGCCACCTTCCTGATCCAGTGCCTGAACGCGGTCCAGTACGGACTGCTGCTTTTTCTCGTCGCCAGCGGGCTGACGCTGATCTTCGGCATCATGGGCGTGATCAACCTCGCCCACGGCAGCTTCTACATGATCGGCGCCTACATGGCCTACGCGCTGGCGCCGTGGGTCGAGAACTGGCTCGGCGGCGGGTTCTTCGTCACCCTTGCCGTGGGCATCGTGCTGTCGGTGCTGCTCGGCTACCTGCTCGAGTGGCTGTTCTTCAGCTACCTGTACGAGCGCGAGCACCTGCAGCAGGTGCTGATGACCTACGGCCTGATCCTCGTCTTCGAGGAACTGCGCAGCCTGCTGGTCGGCGACGACGTGCACGGCGTGCAGGCGCCCGACGTCCTCTCCGGCAGCATTCCGCTGTCGGACGTGATGAGCTACCCCGTCTACCGGCTGTTCATCTCGGCCGTGTGCATCCTGCTGGCGATCGCGATGTGGTTCGTCATCACGCGCACCCGGCTCGGCATGCGCGTGCGCGCCGGCGCCAGCAACCGCGAGATGGTGCGCGCGATGGGCATCGACATCCGGCTGCTGTACCGCGCGGTGTTCGCCATCGGTATGGCGCTGGCGGCGCTGGCGGGCATGATCGCAGCGCCGGTCAGCTCCGTTTACCCGGGAATGGGCGGCCAGGTGCTGATCATCTGCTTCGTGGTGGTGGTGATCGGCGGCATCGGCTCGATCCGCGGCGCATTGGTCGCGGCGCTGCTCGTCGGTGTGGTCGACACCTTCGGCAAGGTGCTGTTCCCGCAGGCTGCCGGGCTGCTCGTGTACCTGCTGATGGCCGCCGTGCTGCTGTGGAAGCCCGAGGGGCTTTTCAAGGTCGGCTGAACCCCTGATCGTGAACTCGCCGACGACCGCCACCTCCCCTGCGCCGCTCGGCGCGGCGACACTGCGCGCGGCCCCGCTACTGCTCGCGCTGCTGCTGCTCGCCGTGTTTCCCGCCTTCGGAGCCAAGTTCTACGTCGACCTGGCGGTGAAGATCATGATCCTGGCGATCTTCGCGCTCAGCCTCGAGCTGCTGGTCGGCCAGACCGGGCTGGTGAGCTTCGGCCACGCGGCGTTCTTCGGCATCGCCGCCTACGTCGCCGCGCTGCTGACGCCGAAGAGCGAGGCGGCGTCGCTGTGGATCGTGCTGCCGGCGGCGGTCGGCGCCGCCGCGGCCTACGCGCTGGCGGTCGGCGCGCTGTCGCTGCGCACGCGCGGCGTGTACTTCATCATGATCACGCTGGCCTTCGCGCAGATGGCCTACTACGTGTTCCACGACACACCGATCGGCGGCGGCAGCGACGGCATCTACCTGTACTTCCGCCCCGACGCGTCGATCGCAGGCCTGAGGCCGTTCGATCTCGACGCCGGGCATACCTTCTACTACGCGGTGCTCGCCTGCCTGGTGGGGACTTTCGGCGTTCTCGCCATCATGCTGCGCAGCCGCTACGGGCACGCGCTGGCCGGCATCCGCGTCAACGAGCAGCGGATGCGCGCGGCGGGCTTTCCGACCTACGCCTACAAGCTCGGCGCCTTCGTGCTGGCCGCCGCGTTCGCCGGGCTGGCCGGCTTCCTGCACGCGCTGAAGGACGGCTACGTCAACCCGGAGATCCTGTCCTGGCACCAGTCGGGCGCGGTGCTGCTGATGGTGATCCTCGGCGGGATCGGCAGCCTCCGCGGCGCGATCCTCGGCGCCTTCGCCTTCACGATGCTGCAGGAACTGTTCCAGTGGCAGGCGATCTTCGGCTCGTTCGCCAAGCACTGGCAGCTGATGCTCGGCCTGACCATCATCGGCTTCGTGGCGGCGATGCCGCGCGGCCTGATCGGCCTGGCCGACCGTCTCGCGAGGCGACATTGATGTGCGCCGCACGGCCGCTCCGAAGGCGCTCGCTCCCCCTCGGGGGGACAGCCCGCAGGGCGAAG
>CAZSYX010000125.1:0-5271 GCA_964610575.1 uncultured Burkholderiaceae bacterium | reverse complement strand
AAGGAGGCGCTGCGGCGGGTCGTCGGCATGTTCGCCTTTGCTGTCTGGGACCGACAGGAACGACGCCTGACCCTCGCCCGCGACCGTATCGGCGAGAAGCCGCTGTACTACGGCCGCTTCGGCAACGCGCTGCTCTTCGGATCCGAACTCAAGGCGCTGCGCGCACATCCCGCTTTTGTCGGGGAGGTCGACCGCGACGTGCTGGCGCTGTACGTACGGCACGGTTACGTGCCTGCGCCTTATTCGATCTACCGCGGCGTGGCGAAGGTGCCGGCAGGTTGTCTGGCCGAATTCACGGCGGGCGATGCGGAGCCGCGCATCGAGCCGTACTGGTCGGCGCTGGAAGTCGCGCTGGCGGGGATGGGGTCGCCGCTCGATGGGCCTGAGGATGCGCTCGTCGATGAACTGGATGTCTTGCTGAAGCGGGCCGTGCGCGGCCAGATGGAGGCTGACGTTCCGCTTGGCGCGTTCCTTTCCGGCGGCATCGACAGTTCCACCGTTGTCGCGCTGATGCAGGCTCAGAGCAGTCGGCCGATCAACACTTTCACCATCGGCTTTGCTGAAGCCGAGTACAACGAAGCGGAACACGCCAAGGCGGTCGCCGCCCACCTCGGCACCAATCACACGGAGCTCTACGTCACGCCGGATGAAGCGCGTGCGGTGATCCCGCGCCTGCCGCAGATCTACTGCGAGCCGTTTGCGGATTCCTCGCAGATTCCCACTTACCTCGTGTCGCAACTCGCCCGCCGGCATGTCACCGTCGCTCTGTCCGGTGATGCCGGTGACGAGCTCTTCGGTGGCTACAACCGGTATCAGATTGCCCAGCGCGTCTGGCGTGGCCTGTCGCGCATTCCAGCGCCGCTGCGTGGCGCTGCCGCGGCCTCGATGCGGGCGCTGCCACCCTCCGGGTGGGACCACGTGCTCAAGCCGCTGCGCTTCGCGTTGCCGCGCCAGTTGCGGGTCCAGCATCCGGGCGAGAAGGTGCACAAGCTTGCCGGCGTCATCAGCCTGTCGAGCCTGGACGATGTCTACATGCGGCTGATCTCGCAGTGGCCGGCGCCGAGCTTGGTCGTACCCGGCGCGCGCGAACCCGAGACACCGCTGAACACTGCGGGGCGCATGCTGGGCAAGTTCTCGCAGCCGCTGGCCCGCATGAGCTATCTCGACCTCGTGACTTACCTGCCGGACGACATCCTGGTGAAGGTGGATCGCGCGGCGATGGCGGTGAGCCTGGAGACGCGTGTGCCGCTGCTCGACCATCGCGTGGTGGAGTTCGCGTGGCGCATCCCGGCGGAACTGAAGCTTCGTGGTGGCCGCGGCAAGCACCTGTTGCGCGCGGTGCTGGAGCGCTACGTGCCGCGCAGCCTGTTCGAACGGCCGAAGATGGGATTCGGCGTGCCGATCGACCACTGGCTGCGAGGTCCGCTGCGCGAATGGGCGGAACACCTGCTCGATCCGGCCACGCTGCGAGCACAGGGGTTCTTCGCCGTCGATCCGATCAGGCAGGCCTGGGCCGAGCATCTGGAAGGGCGGCGCTCGAACCAGTATCCGCTGTGGGTGATCCTGATGTTCCAGGCTTGGCTCGAGCACCAGCATGAGCGCTGACGCGCCGCGGCTGCTGTTCGTCGTCACCGAGGACTGGTACTTCGTTTCGCACCGGCTGCCGCTGGCGATCGCGGCGCTGCGCGCCGGGTACCGCGTGGCGGTGGCGACGCGGGTCCAGGACCATGCCGCGCAGATTGCCGAGGCCGGTGTCGAGTTGCTGACCTTGAAGCGCTGGCGCCGCTCCAGTCTGAATCCCTTGCTGGAAGTTGCGGCGGTGGCCGAACTCGCCGGCGTGGTTCGCCACTGGCGACCGGACATTGTTCACCTGGTGGCGCTGAAGCCGGTGCTTTACGGGGGGCTGGCGGCGCGGCTGGGCGGCGCTGGGCTGCGCGTCAATGCGCTGGCAGGCCTGGGATTCGTCTTCGTGCAGGGCCGCGCGCTGGCGCGACTGTTGCGGCCTCTCATCAAGCTGGCGTTTCGTTGGACGCTCGGCGGGGAGCGCGCGGTGACGATCGTGCAGAACCCTGACGACGGCGATTTGCTGGTGCGCGAAGGATTGATCGAGGCCTCGCACCTGCGTCTGATCCGCGGCTCGGGCGTCGATCTGCAGCGCTTCAATGCCACGGAGTTGCCCGTGGAGCGTCCCATCGTGCTGCTGATGTCGCGCATGCTTTGGAACAAGGGCGTCGGCGAGTTCGTCGAGGCAGCGCGCCAGGCAACGGCGCGTGGCGCGGATGCGCGTTTCGTGCTGGTTGGCGATCCGGACCCCGAGAATCCAGCTGCGATTCCGCGCGGCACGCTGGAGCAGTGGAGTGAGAGCGGCGTGGTCGAGTGGTGGGGGCAAAGGAGCGACGCGCCGACCGTCCTGGCGCAGGCGCAGATCGTGGTGTTGCCCTCGTACCGCGAGGGCCTGCCGAAGGTGCTGCTGGAGGCGGCCGCCAGTGGGCGGCCGATGATCGCCACCGACGTTCCCGGCTGCCGCGAAGTGGTCGAGCCGGGCGTGACCGGCCTGCTCGTGCCGGCGCGCGATGCGGGCAGACTGGCCGACGCGATGCTTCAGTTGCTCGCCGACCCGGCACGCTGCCGGCAGATGGGCAGTCGAGCGCGGCAACTCGCCGAGCGCGAGTTCGGGGTCGAGACTGTGGTGGCGCGCACGCTCGAGCTCTATCGAGAGTTGCTGGGACGATGAGGCGCGCCCTGGTCACCGGCAGCTCAGGCTTCGTCGGACGCGCGCTGATTGCGGAGCTACGCCGTCGCGGTTTCGCGGCGCGAGGTGCAGCGCGCCGGCGGTCGCGGCAGAACTTCGACCGTGATGTGGTCGAGATCGGCGAACTTTCCGAAGCGACGGACTGGTCCGCTGCGTTGCAGGGCATCGACACCGTTTTTCACCTCGCCGCCCGCGTGCATCAGGTCCGCGACGCCGGCAATGACGCCGAGGCGGCGTACCAGCGCGCCAATGCCGACGCGACCGCGGCACTGGCGCGTGCGGCGATCGAGGCCGGCACGCGCCGCTTCGTCTTCGTCAGCTCGGTCAAGGTCATGGGCGAGGTATCTTCAGCAAGGCCTTTCGACGAGGGCGATCCGCCGCAGCCGCGGGACGCGTATGGCCGCAGCAAGCTCGCTGCGGAGCAGGCGCTTGCCCAGCTTGCCGGACAGATCGAGGTCAGCATCGTTCGACCGCCTCTGGTCTATGGTCCGGGCGTGCGGGCGAACTTCCTCAGTCTGCTGAAACTCGCCGCAAGCGGCTGGCCGTTGCCTCTTGGCGCCGCGCGTGCCTCGCGGAGCATGGTGTACATCGACAACCTCGTCGATGCGCTCATTGCCTGCGCCACCGTCCCGCACAGTTCGCCTGCGACGTATTTTGTTTCGGACGGGCGCGACTCTTCCCTTGCTGAACTGATTCGGTCGCTGCGCGCGGAGATGGGACTACCTGTGCGCCTGTGGAACCTTCCGGGCGGTCTCGTGCAGGCGGCCGCACATGCAATCGGTCGGGCCGACGCGGCGCAGCGCCTGTTCTCGCCGCTGCAGGTGGACATCGGTCGCATCCGGCGCGAACTCGGTTGGTCTCCTCCGGTGACTGTAGAAAGGGGTCTGCGCGACACCGTGCGCTGGTTCCTCGAGGCCCGCGCCAGGGGCGCGGTCTGAGATGAGCAATGCCCTGCCGCCGTTGCTGTGTCTGCTGCTGGTCGCAGTGATCCTGAAACTGCTGCTCGCCTCGGGTTGGGCGGCGCGCATCGCGATGGACCTGCCGAACGAGCGCTCGCTGCACGCGGCGCCGATCCCGCGCATCGGCGGCATCGTGCTGGTCGGCGTTGCCTTGGCCGCGGGCGCTGTCGTTGCGCCGGCGCTGCGCCCGGTCCTGCTGATCGCAGCGGCGCTGGCGTTCGTCTCGGCGTGGGACGACCGCCACGGACTGCCGGTGGTGTTTCGCTTCGCCGTTCACCTCGCCGCCGCGGCCGGCGCAATCGTCGTGCTGCCGATCGATGCGCCCATCCGGCTGATGTTCGTGCTGGCCTTGCTTCTGACCTGGGGGATGAACCTTTACAACTTCATGGATGGTTCCGACGGCCTGGCCGGGGGTATGGCGCTGTTCGGTTTCGGAGCCCTGGGCATGGCGGCGATCGGACCGGCACCGGACATTGCTGTCGCCTGCTTCTGCATCGCCGCCGCGGCGGGCGGTTTCCTCTGGCACAACTTCCACCCCGCGCGGGTGTTTCTCGGAGATGCCGGCTCGATCCCGCTCGGCTTCCTGGCCGGCAGCCTCGGCCTTGCCGGCTGGTCCAAGGGACTCTGGCCGGCCTGGTTCCCGCTGCTGGTCTTCTCCCCGTTCGTTGTCGATGCAACGCTCACCCTTGCTGCGCGCCTGCTGCGCGGCAAGAAGCCGTGGCAGGCGCATCGCGAGCACGCCTACCAGCGCATGGTGGCCGGCGGCCTCGGCCATCGGCGGACGGCCCTGCTCTGGTACGTGCTGATGGCTGCCTGCGGGGGCAGTGCGTTGCTCGGACTGAAACTCGATGCGGTTCAGCAATGGGCGGTTGTGGGAGGCTGGACGCTCATCTATGGCATCCTCGCCGCCGTGACGTCGAGGCGATATCCACTGCCCAACAAGAACTGAACGCGAGATGGCCAGGACCACCGCTGCGCGTGTCATCCCGTTCGCCGCCAAGCCCTTTGCGGTCCTCGGCGCCGACCTGGCGTCGGTGGCCGTTGCCTGGCTCGCATCCTTCTGGCTGCGCTTCAATTTCCAGCTGCCCGACGAATACCTGGCGCTCGCGCTGCGCAGCCTGCTGTGGGTGGTGCCTATCTACGGGGCCGCCTTCCTGGCCATGGGCATGTACCGGGGCATGGTGCGCTTCTCCAGCTTGCCCGACCTGCTGCGCATTGCCCGCGCCGTGGCGCTGGCGGCGGCGGTAGTGGCGCTGGTCGCCTACCTTGCCCAGTTCGATCTGCTGATTCCCCGCTCGGTGATCGTGCTGTCGCCGATCCTGTCGCTGCTGGCGGTCGGGGGCATCCGGGCGGTCTATCGGTCCTGGCGCGAGTCGCGAACACCCCGCGAGATGACGGGACACCGGCGCCGGCTGTTCGTCCTCGGCGCCGGCGAGCCGGGCGCCAGGCTGCTGCGCGAGCTGGCCACCTCGCCGCAGTGGCAGGTCGTGGGCGCGTTCGACGATCGCCGCGAAGCGCACGGCCGCGAGATCCACGGCGTGCCGGTGCTGGGTAGCCTGG
>CAZSYX010000124.1:1973-5326 GCA_964610575.1 uncultured Burkholderiaceae bacterium | reverse complement strand
GCGGCTGCGCCGGATGCCGCTGCTGCCACCGATTGATGCAACCGGAAGCTAGCCAATGCTCTTCCTAGTCAACCACGAAGCGGCAGTCGAGCGGCGCGAGCGGATGCTGCGTCAGTTCGCGGCGGCCAGCCTGCAAGCGCACCGGGTCGGGATCGATCTGCAGCGGCGCCCGCAGAACGAGCTGTGCGATGAACTCGCGCAGCGCTTCCCGCGGTTGCAGTTCGACTTCCGCCGGCTCGGCGGCGCCGAACTCGGCGGCTGGGCCTCGCATCTGACCGTCTGGATGCGGTTGCTCGACAGCTCCGAGCCGGCGGCCACGGTGATCGAGGATGACGTTCTGCTGTCGGATGCCTTCCGAAAGGCGATTGAGGCGCTGAATGCATCCAGTCCTCTCGACGTCGTGTATCTCGGTGCAACGACGCGCAGAAATGCAGGGCGGCGCCCGCAGGCTCCGGGCGAGCTCTCCGTGCACGCGGCAACGGGGAGCATGCTGAGCAGCCGCGCCTACACGATCCGCCGCGACTATGTCGAGCGATTCTTCGCACACTGCAGGAAACCGATCGATGTTCCCATCAACCATTTTCTGAGCGGGCGCGCCCGATGGGCGAGGCCGTCGATCGGCGTGCTGCGCCCGAGTGTGATCTGGGAGGATCTCCGCCTGTCGCGGCAGTCAGAGCCTGGCCGCCAAAGGCAATGGTGGGGTCGATCGTCGTTCCGTCACTGGACACTCGGCCGGAGGCTCGCCGGCCGCGGCGATCGACTGTTGGACGAAAGTGTCTTCAAGCTGCTGTGAACTGCCGCGAGCAAGACCTCTCGCGGACCGAGTCCACCGCAGGGCCCACTCGCTGCGCATGAGGCGGACGTTGCTCGGCTGAACCGGTCTTGGCGTCTGACGGGAAGGGCGCAACGGCTGCGCGAGGAGGCGGTACGGAGGGACAACGGTGCGAGGCACCCCGGATGGCGGGTGCCACCAGTGTCCCGGGCCGTCCCTCGCGCGCCCAGCAAGCACATGCCGCGACGCGCCTCGGACACGCTCGACGCCACGGCGGGTTGCTGGCGTTGATATCCGGCAAGATCTCCCTTGTTGTCACATTTCTGTCATAAACGAAGCGCAAGGTGGGGTCGATAGTTGCAGCATCGATGTCGGGTCGTCTAATCGCGGGCAAGGAGGGTGTGCGCGTCATCGCCCGTGATGCGCGGTGTGTCCGTGTACGCGTTCGAGGGCTGCTTGGGTCACCGGCGCTGGCGCGGTGGATTGAAACCCGGGCCGCCCGTTTCGGACTGCCGGCAACTGCCAACGGCGTCCGCGCAAGCAGCAGTACGGGAATCGTGCGCGTGTCCGTTGCGGGCGATACCGACGTCACACCGCCGCTGCAGCGCTGCGTCGACGCGTTCTTCGGTACCGAGACAACCCGCGCCCGCCCGACCGGCCAGCGCGTAGCAGCGCTGCGGCCGCCGTCACCTCCGTCGACGCGGGCACTTCCGCGCGTGCCGCCCGCGGCGGCTCCTGCGCAGGCGCGTGCCAGGCCACGCACGGAATCTGGCGCCGGCGAACAGTGGCACGCGATGACTTCGACATCGCTCTGGAAAACCCTGCAGACGGATGGCTCCGGGCTCACTTCCGTCGATGCCGCGCAGCGCCTCGCACGCGACGGCGCCAACCGCATCAACGACATCGCTGGCCGAAGCGATGGCGAGATCCTCGTCGACCAGTTCAAGTCGGTTCCGGTTGCGCTGCTGGCCGGTTCGGGTGCAGTCGCGCTGGCGAGCCGCGCCTGGGCGGATGCGGCGGCGATCGGCACCGTCGTCGCCGCCAATGCCGGCATCGGCTTCTACACGGAGCGCAAGGCCGAGCAGACGGTGACCAGCCTGCGCAAGCTCACGCCCGGTGAGGCGCGCGTGCTGCGCGATGGCGAGGAGGTGCACATCTCGTCGCACGAGGTCGTGGTGGGCGACTTGCTGATCCTGAAGCCCGGCACGGCGGTTGCCGCCGACGCACGGGTGATCGAGGCGTATCGGCTGTCGACCAACGAGGCGCCGCTGACCGGCGAGAGCCGGCAGGTGCGAAAGGAAGCCAGCGATGCGCTGCCGGCTGCGGCCGCCGTGGGCGAGCGGCACAACATGGTGTTCATGGGCACGGTTGTCTCCGGCGGCATGGGCAAGGCCGTCGTGGTGGCCACTGGCGAGCGCACGATGCTCGGCGGCATCCGCCGCCTGGCGCAGTCGACCGAGCAGCCTTACACGCGACTGCAGACCGAACTTGACGGCCTCGGCCGCAATCTGGCGATCGGTGCCGCGGGGCTGTGCGTCGGCGTTTTCGGCCTTGGGCTGCTGCGTGGTCGCGCCGCCGGGCCGTTGCTGCGCACGGCAGTGTCGCTCGGCGTGGCGGCAATTCCGGAAGGCCTGCCCACCGTCGCCACCAGCCTGCTCGCGTCCGGCATCCGCACACTGCAGAAGCGCAACGTCTTCGCGCGCAAGCTCGACGCGGTCGAGAACCTTGGTGCGGTGGACGTGGTTTGCTTCGACAAGACCGGCACGCTGACCGAGAACCGGATGCGGGTCGAGTCGCTCGTCGTCGGGCAGAAGCAGGTCCGGCTCGAAAAGGATGTGCGGGTGACGCTGCCGGAGGACTGGCTGCTGGTGGCGGCGCTGAACAACGAACTCGAGCCCCGCGACGGCGGTGGCCTCACCGGCTCCGCCACCGAGATGGCGCTGGTCGAGTTCGCGCAGGGGCAGGGTGCCGACGTCGCGGCAATGCGTCGCCGGCACCCGCAACTGGCGGTCAAGTACCGCTCCGAACACCACCCGTACATGGTCACGCTGCACGGGCCTGCGCAGGGTGGACTGCTGCTGACGGTCAAGGGCCGGCCGCAGGAAGTACTGGCGCGCTGCACCCGCTGGCACGACGGCAGTCGCGTGGTTGCGCTGACGCCGGCCAGGCGACGGCAACTGCTGGCGCAGAACGACGAGCTGGCCGCGGCTGGCGACCGGGTGCTCGCACTTGCCGTGCGCCGACAGAGTGGTCGGCAGCTCGGCAAGACGCGCGAGCTGGTTTGGCTCGGGCTGGTCGGCCTGGCCGACCCGGTTCGAGCCGGCATTGCCGAATCGATCGCCCGCTTCAAGGCCGCCGGCATACGGCCGGTGATGCTGACCGGCGACCAGCTCGGCACCGCGCAGGCGGTGGCCGACCGGATCGGTCTCGACGGCCCGCACTCGATCGTGGACGCCGGCGCGCTGCCCGAGGACGCGGCACCGCTGGGCAAGGCAGTCGATCAGGCCGCCGGCTTCGCGCGCACCAGCCCCGGCATGAAGCTGTCGATCGTCAAGGCGCTGCAGGCGCGCGGCCACGTGGT
>CAZSYX010000124.1:0-1873 GCA_964610575.1 uncultured Burkholderiaceae bacterium | reverse complement strand
CTGCCCGAGCCGCTCGATCCGCTGGCGCTGCTGTGGACCAACATCATCACCGACGTTTCGCCGGCGATCGCGCTCGGCCTCGAGCCGCCGGAGCCCGACATCCTCGAGCGGCCTCCGTTTCCGCGCGCCGCGGGCTTTCTGCAGCGTGCCGACTGGCAGCGCGTGGCGGTCGACGGCGGCATGATCACCGCGGCGACGATGGCCGCCTACCTGTACGGCATCGCCCGCTACGGCCCCGGCCCGCGAGCGCGTACGCTCGCCTTCATGACGATGACGAGCAGCCAGCTGCTGTATGCGCTGTCGGCGCGTTCGGACGCGCCGCTGAGTCCGCTCGGCAACAGCCGGCTGCGTGCCAACCCCTGGCTGGTACGAACGGTGGTGATCTCGCTGGCGGCACAGGCGGGCACGGTGCTGTTCCCGCCGCTGAGGGCGCTGCTGCGCACGACGCCGATCGGGCTTGCGGACGCCGGCGTCGTGCTCGCCACCGCCGCTGCACCGGCGCTGGCCCGCGAGGCGCTGAAGCGGCTGCGCGGCAAGGCCGAAAGCGAGGGCACATGACGAAGGCGACGATTGCGCACGAGACGACGACCCGCCTGAGGCTGCGACTGCCGGCCGAAGCGGATCTGGTGGCCCTGCACGACGCGCTGGAGGCGCTGGCGGGCGTCACCGCGCTGCGGCTGGCACCGGCGGCGCGCTCGGTCGTGGTGGCTTATGACGGTCGCGCGCCAACGCGCCGCGAGGTGCTTGCCTGCGCCGCGCGGCACGCGGTCGCCGTTCCCGCGCAGGAGCGCAGGCGACCGGCGAAGGAGGCTGCTCTGCCACTGGAGGCGGCGATGCTGGCCGGCGCGCTGGTGCCGCTGCTGCCGAATCCCTGGCGGCCGGCCGCGGCCGTGGCGCTCGTCGGTGCCAAGACGATCGGCGCGCTGCGGACGGGCGTGGAACCGGCGGGCGCCTTGCTCGACGGCATCGCACTGGCTTCCACCGCGCTGACCGGTCACCCGCTGACGGCGACGACGTCGGTGCTGATCGGTGCCGCGGCCGAGCGCTGGCGCGACTCCCTGGTCGACGATACCGACCGCCTTCTCGCGCAACTGACACGGCCGGAAGCTGCTTCCTATCGAGTGCGGCGTGGGGCGCCGAAGGCCGGCCGCACCCTTTCGCTGGCCCCGGCCGAGATGCAGCCTGGCGACAGTGTGCGGCTCGCGGCCGGCGACGTCGTGCCCGCCGACGGCATCGTGACCGAAGGCGACGGTGCGCTTGCCGACTGGTTGGGTACCGAGCGCGAGATCCCGGTGCGTGCCGGCGAGCGGATCGGCTCCGGCGAGCGGCTGGCGCGCGGTGTCCTGACACTGCGCGTGGAGCGGCCGGCGGCCGCCTCGCGCGCCGCGCGGCTGCGCGCACACCTTCGCCATGCACTGCGCTCGCGCGAGACGGCCGGTCCGCTGACGCCCGACCTGCAGCGGCTGGTGGCATTGCCGATCAGTGCCGGCGGCCTGGTACTGGCGCTGACCGGCGACACCGCGCGCACCGCGTCGATGCTGCAGGCCGATCCGCAGTATGGATTGCAGCTGGCACATCCTGTCGCGCGGGCGGCGGCGATCTATGCCTCGGCCCGGCACGGGGCATTGATGAGCGGGCTCGACGCGATCGAGCGGCTGGCGGCGGCAACCACCTTCGCCTTCGAGGACGTCGGCGTGCTGGCCGATTCGACCTGGCACATCGAAAGGGTGATCGCCAACGAGGCCTACATCGACGCCACCGTCGCCACGCGCTGGCTGCTGCAGTTGATGGGTGCCGCCGGAGAGATCGACGCGGCCGGCGGCTTTCCGGATGAACGCGTTGCGGCCTGGCGCGAACACGGCGCCGTCTTGCC
>CAZSYX010000123.1:0-5345 GCA_964610575.1 uncultured Burkholderiaceae bacterium | reverse complement strand
GCGGCTTCAAGTCGCTGGCTGAGGGTCAGCGCGTCGAATTCGTCGTGAAGCAGGGCGCGAAAGGCCCGCAAGCGGCCGAAATCAAGCCGATCTAGACGACGGTTCAGCCCGAAAGCGCGCGGCCAGGCGCCGCGCGCCTTCCTGCCTTCTGCGCCGTGCAATGCACGCGGCGCCATCACCGATACCCCTCGTGGGTACGGACAAGTACCCGCGTCTGCTTCGCCCTCGAAACGAAGCGGAACCCGCCGGTCTTGCTGCTTGTGTCCCTTTCCTCTTAACGGGAGACCTCGCCATGGCGAAGGAAGAACACCTCGAAATGAACGGCGTCGTCAGCGAAGTGCTGCCCGACTCCCGCTTCCGCGTCACGCTGGACAACGGCCATGAACTGGTCGCGTATTCAGCCGGCAAGATGCGCAAGCACCACATCCGCATTCTTGCGGGCGACAAGGTCTCGCTGGAACTCTCGCCATACGATCTGAGCAAGGGACGGATCACCTTCCGTCACATCGAGAACAAGCGACCGGTCGCCCCGCAGCGGCGCAGATACTGATTGACGGTGCGTCCACCGCGATTGAGGTCCATCCCACGCCAATGCAGGAAATCCGCTCGAACATCGATATCAACGCCCCCGCGTCGCTGGTCTGGGCCATCTTGACGGACTTCGGTTCATACAAGCGCTGGAACCCGTTCATCCGCGCGATCCTCGGCAAGCCAAGCAATGGAAATGCGCTGAGGGTCACCTTTCAACGGCAGGGGCGCGCCCCCACGTTGGCGACTTCCACGTTGACCTACCTGCGCGAGCCTAGAGAACTGCGCTGGAGCCAGAGGCGGCTGGCCCCGGGCTTCTACACCACCGAACACCGCTTCCGGATCGAGTCGCTGCCGGCCGGCGGAGTGCGTTTTCATCAGACCGAGCAGATCCAGGGGCTCTTCGCATCGCTTGTCGGGCGAGGCAGCCAACGGGCCACGGAAGAAGGCTTCCATGCCATGAACCATGCGCTGAAGTCGCGCGCCGAGCGCATGGGTGCGCGTCTGCAAGAGCCGGGCGAAGCAACGCCCTGAGCCACTGGATGCTGGTACAAGGTCAGGCGGCAACGAGGGACGATTCAAGCGCCTGAATCTGCCTGTGCGCCAGTTCCACGGGCGCCGGCTTGCATTGCCGCCTCGGACACCGCGGACTCGTGCCCGCTGCTGTCAGACAAAGAACAGCACCGTCATGAAATGGCTGGCACTGCCGCCCAGCACGAACAGGTGCCAGACGCCATGGGCATGGCGCCAGCGCTCGTCATTCGCGTAGAACACGATGCCGACGGTGTAAAGCAGGCCGCCGAGCGCGAGCCAAAGCATGCCGGACAGGCCAATTGCCTGAGTCAGCGGCACGACGGCCACCAGCCCCAGCCAGCCCATCATCGCGAACGGCAGCGCCGAATGCGGGCGGTCGTTCGCGCGGCGCCAGGCGCGCCAGATGCCATGGGCAGCCGCCGCCCAGATCAACGTAAACATCGTCCAGCCGAGTGCTCCGCGCAGACTGACGAGTGCGAACGGCGTGTAGGTGCCGGCGATCAGCAGGAAGATCGCTGAGTGGTCGAAGCGGCGCAGCACGTCCTTCACCGGGGGCCGCACTGCGTGGTACAGCGTCGAGGCGGTGTACAGGATCACCAGCATCGCGCCGAAGATGCTGAAGCTCGCGATCCGCCACGGATCTCCCTGAAGCGCGGCATGCACCACGAGCACCGCCGCGCCGGCGACCGCCAGTGCCGCGCCGACCAGGTGCGTGATGCTGTTCAGTCGTTCGCCGTGGTACATGGCACAAGCCTACCCTTTCGCACATGAACACAGGCCGCCGGCGGCCGCCAGCTCAAGGCCGTCTGGCGCCCCCCCGGCGAAGTGCAGACAGCCGACGCGCGTCGTTTGTTCCCGCCTGCGCCGAGGGCTGCAGACTCGTTCATAGCCGCGCCGCCAGCCGGGTACCCTGGTCGATGGCGCGCTTGGCGTCGAGTTCGGCGGCTTCGTGCGCGCCGCCGATCAGGTGCACGTCGATGCCGGCAGCGGCGAGCGGCGCCTGCAGTTCGCGCAGCGGCTCCTGGCCCGAGCAAAGCACCACCGTGTCGCACTCGATCAGCTGGCCGTCCTGCCGCTTCTCGCCGTAGGTGACGAACAGGCCCTCGGGGGTGATGCGCTCGTAGTTGACGCCGCCGATCATCTCCACCTGCTTCATCTGCAGCGAGGCGCGGTGGATCCAGCCGGTGGTCTTGCCCAGCCCTTTGCCCGGCTTGCCCGCCTTGCGCTGCAGGAGCGTCACCTGGCGAGCGGGCGGCGATGGCTGCGGCCGTACCACCCCGCCGCGCACCTCGGCCGGATCGGCCACGCCCCACTCGGCCAGCCATTCGTGCAGGTTCATCGTCGGCGAGTGGCCTGGCGGCGTGACGAGGAACTCCGCGACGTCGAAACCGATGCCGCCGGCGCCGACGATCGCCACCCGCTGGCCGACCGGCTTGCCGTGCAGCAGCACGTCGATGTAGCTGAGCACGTTGGCGCCGTCCTGGCCGGGGATCTTCGGGTTGCGCGGCGCCACGCCGCTGGCGAGGATCACGCCATCGAACTTGCCGGCGATCAAGTCCTCCGCCCGCACCCTCGTGTTCAGGTGCAGGACCACGCCGGTGGCCTGCAGCCGGCGCGCGAAGTAGCGCAGCGTCTCGCTGAACTCCTCCTTGCCGGGGATCTTCTTCGCCATGTTGAACTGGCCGCCGATTCTCCCCGCCGACTCGTACAGGTGCACCTCGTGGCCGCGCTCGGCCAGCGTCGTCGACGCGGCCATCCCGGCCGGGCCGGCGCCGACCACCGCGTAGCGCCGCGGCTTCGGCGCGGGCCGGATCAGCAGCACCGTCTCGTGACCGGCGCGCGGGTTGACCAGGCAACTGGCCAGCCGGTTCTGGAAGGCGTGGTCCAGGCAAGCCTGGTTGCAGGCGATGCAGGTGTTGATGTCCTCGGCGCGGCCCGCCTTCGCCTTGGCGACGAAATGCGGGTCGGCGAGCAGCGGCCGTGCCAGGCTCACCATGTCGGCACAGCCGTCGGCCAGCAGCTGCTCGGCCACCTCCGGCGTGTTGATGCGGTTGCTGGTCACCAGCGGGATCGCGATGCCCGCGGCATGCAGCTCGTCGCGCATCTTCTTCGTCACCCAAGCGAAGGCGCCGCGCGGCACGCTGGTGGCGATGGTGGGCACGCGCGCCTCGTGCCAGCCGATGCCGGTGTTGATGATCGTCGCGCCGGCCTTCGTGATCGCCCTGGCGAGCGCCACCGCCTCCGGCCAGGAACTGCCGTCGGGAATGAGATCGAGCATCGACAGCCGGTAGATGATGATGAAGTCGGATCCGACCGCCTCGCGCACGCGCGAGACAATCTCCACCGGCAGCCGCATGCGGTTCTCGTACGAGCCGCCCCACTCGTCGGCGCGATGGTTGGTGTGCGTGACGAGGAACTGGTTGATGAAGTAGCCCTCGCTGCCCATCACCTCGACCCCGTCGTAGCCGGCCTCGCGCGCCAGCTTCGCGCAGCGGACGAAGGCGCGGATCTGCCGCTCGATGCCGCGCGCCGACAGCGCGCGCGGCGCGAACGGCGAAATCGGGCTCTTGATGCGCGACGGCGCGACGCACAACGGCTGGTAGCCGTAGCGGCCGGTGTGCAGGATCTGCAGCGCGATCCTGCCGCCCTCGGTGTGCACGGCATCGGTGACGGGCTTGTGCCGCCGCGCTGCGCTCGACGTGGCCAGCGTGCCCGCAAAGGGCTTGGCCCAGCCTTCGATGTTCGGCGCGAAGCCGCCGGTGACCATCAGCCCGACGCCGCCGCGTGCCCGCTCGGCGAAGTAGGCGGCCATCGCCGGGAAGTGCTTGCGGCCGTCTTCCAGGCCGGTGTGCATGCTGCCCATCAGCACGCGGTTGGGCAGGCGCGTGAAGCCGAGGTCGAGCGGCGCCAGCAGGTGGGGATAAGGTGTATTCATGCCAGCGATGGTAGCGGCCGGCTGCGCGGCGAACGCGCTGCGCCGGCTCAATAGAGCGACGCCTCGGCTGCGCTGTCGGCCTGCGGCGGCGTCCGCGCCGCGGTCGCTGCCGGCCTCGCTAGAGCTTCCAGTTGAAGGTCGCCGACAGGAAGTACATGCCGACGTTGTCGAAGGAGCCGACCAGGCGGCCGCGTCCGCCCACGGCAACCGGCGCCGAAGTCGCCTTGTTCACGTCGAGCGTGCCGCCGTAGACATACTCGGCCGAGACGGCCCAGCCGAAGGTCCTGCTCTGCTCCTTCTGCACGCCGACGCCGAAGCGCCACGCCGAGTTGGCCGGCAGCGCGGGCGAGACGTTCGCGCTGTCCTGGAACCCCGAGTCGTAGGCGACTCCCATGTTGAGCCACCAGGGCCCGTCAAGCCGATACTGCGCGCCGCCGGCGACGTGCCACGTGTCCTTGAAGTTCAGGTCCGTCTTCAGCGTGGTCGGATCGGTAGCCAAATTGACGCCCAGTTCCACCTGGCCGAACTTCGACCACTGCTGCCAGCCGACGCTGCCGAGCAGCGTCCAGCGGTCGTCGAGACGGTGCAACACGCTGGCGTTCACGCCCTGCGGGACGTAGATCGGGATGTCGAGCGTCGCGTTCAGCAGGCCGCGCGCGCGCAGCAGCGCCTCGAGCACCGGCGACAGGCCGGAGAACTCGGCCGGCGCCGAGAAGTCGAGCTTGACCTGCGAGTTGTAGGTGATGCCGAAGCGGGTGGCGTCGCTCGGCTCATAGAGCAGGCCTAGGTTGATGCCGAAGCCCCAGGCGTTCGTGTCCAGCGACATCTGGCCGTCGGTCCCGACGATGTTGTTCACGGCGACCTGCTGCTTGAGCACGCCGTACACCGCGTTGAGGCTGGCACCGACCGACACCTCCTTGCTGACCCGCCATGCCGCCGAAGGCAGCAGCGACATGCCGATGAGGGTGGCCTCCTGCACGTAGTAGCGGCCGACCCAGCCGCTGTCGTACTTCTGCGCCAGGCCGAAGTTGCCGGTCGCGGCGAAACCGAGCTTCAGGTCGGGCGACACGCTGTAGCTCACGAACAGGCCGCCGCCCGGGAAGAATCCGACCGGGTTGCCGCCGTCGCCGCTGCCGAGCGCGGGCGCGGTGCCCGGCCCGATCGAGAAGACCAGGTCGGCATAGAGCACCTGCGCGCCGAGCGCCGTCTGCGTGCCGTCCAGCCGCGTCATGCCGGCCGGGTTGGTGAAGACGGTCGAGGCGTCCTGCGCGCGCGCCGTGTAGCCGGCCGAGGCCAGCCCGACGTCGGCGGTGCCAACCTCGTACAGCAGCAGCCCGCCAGCGCCGGC
>CAZSYX010000122.1:2597-5451 GCA_964610575.1 uncultured Burkholderiaceae bacterium | reverse complement strand
CTGCCGCTGTATCACATCTTCGCGCTGACGGTGTGCGCGATGATGTCGATGCGCATCGGCGGTCATTGCGTGCTGATTCCGAACCCGCGCGACATCCCCGGCTTCGTCAAGGAACTGGCCAAGTACAAGTTCCACGTCTTCCCGGCGGTGAACACACTGTTCAACGGCCTGCTGAACAACGACGAGTTCCGCAAGCTCGACTTCTCGCGCCTGATCCTGTCGGCCGGCGGCGGCATGGCGGTGCAGGAAGCGGTGGCCAAGCGCTGGCTGGAGGCCACCGGCTGCCCGATCTGCGAGGGCTACGGCCTGTCCGAGACCTCGCCGGTGGCCACCGCCAACCGCACCGACACCGACAAGTTCACCGGCACCATCGGCCTGCCGGTGCCGAACACCGAGATCGCCATCCTCGACGACGACGGCAAGCACCTGCCGGTGGGCGCCACCGGCGAGATCGCCATCCGCGGCCCGCAGGTGATGGCCGGCTACTGGCAGCACACCGACGAGACCGCCAAGGTGATGACGCCCGACGGCTTCTTCCGCAGCGGCGACATCGGCATCATGGACAAGGACGGCTACACCAAGATCGTCGACCGCAAGAAGGACATGATCCTGGTCTCCGGCTTCAACGTTTATCCGAACGAGGTCGAGGGCGTGGTGGCCGGCCACCCGGGCGTGCTCGAGTGCGCCGCGGTCGGCGTGCCCGACGAGAACTCCGGCGAGGCGGTGAAGCTGTTCGTGGTCAAGAAGGATCCCGCGCTCACCGAGCGCGACGTGATGGACTACTGCAAGGAGCACCTGACCGGCTACAAGAAGCCGAAATACGTCGAGTTCCGCCCCGACCTGCCGAAGACCAACGTCGGCAAGATCCTGCGCCGCGAACTGCGCGACGCGCCGGGCAAGAAAGCCGCGTAGCATCGCCGCTGTCGACAAGGCGCCGCCCCTCGGGGCGGCGCTTTTTCTTTGCCCGCGGCGCGCCGTCTGGCGTAGCCTGTCGCCTGCGCCGCCGCGAACCCTGGAGAAGACTCAAGATGAAACGCAAGGACACCGGCAAGCCGGCTCGTAGCAGTGCACCCCGTGCCGGCGCACCGCGCGCACGCCCCAGCGGCGATTCCGCCGACCCCTACCAGAAGGCGCGGCGCCCGTCGCGCCCTGTCGCCGGGGATGCGCCGCCCTTCGCGCGCCGGCCGCGACCGTCGGGTGACGAGGCGCCTCCGTATGCGCGGCAGCAGCGGCCGCCGCGGCGCGAGCCCGGTGAGGGCGGCTTCGCTGGCCGCGAGCGTGGCGGGCGCGAGGGCGGCTTCACGGTGAACCTCGACCCGGACGTGGCGCGGGTGTTCCGCGGCGACGCCTCGGTGAACAAGGCGCTGCGGCTGGTGATGCAGCTGATGCAGGTGGTGCAGGGGCCGCCGCGCTTCGGTGCACGCGCCGAGCGGCCTGAGGGAGAACGGCCGCGGCGCGGCTACCAGGGCAGCGCCGAGGCGCGCGGATTCACGCGCAAGCCCCGCTTCGAGGAAGACGAGCAGTGAGCAGCGGGGCCGGCAGCGGTCTCGGCCAGATCGGCCAGATCGCGCTGCACGTGTCGGATGCCGACCGTGCCGAGCGCTTCTATCGCGACACGCTCGGCCTGCCACTGCTGTTCCGTTTCGGCAAGCTCGCCTTCTTCGACTGCGCCGGCGTGCGCCTGATGCTCGAAGGCGGCCACGAGTCGACCGGCAAGCGCGAGCAGTTCTGCGTCTACTTCCGCGTCAGCGGGATCGAGTCCGTTGCCTCGGTGCTGCGCTCGCGCCAGGTCTACTTCGAGCGCGAGCCGCACCTGGTCGCCAGGATGCCGGACCACGAGCTGTGGATGGCGTTCCTGCACGATCCCGACGGCAACCTGCTGGCGCTGATGGAAGAGAAGCGCTGAGCGAGGTCTCGGTGCGCGGCACGCCAGGACTCGTTGCCGATCGGCAGAGCCGATGAAGACGCTGCGCATTGCCACGCTGAACTGCCTGAACCTGGCGCTGCCGGGGCGCCGCTTCTACGACGGCACCGATCCGTACAGCGCGGACGAATACATCGCCAAGACGCAGTGGCTGGCCGCGATGCTCGACCGGCTGGCCGCCGACGTCGTGCTGCTGCAGGAGGTCTTCCACGAGCAGGCGCTGTCCGACGTCGTCCGGCAGAGCGCCGGCGGCGCGCGGTTGTGGTCACTGGCGGCGCCGCTGGCCGGGCAGGACAACCGCAAGCCGCGGCTGGGCATGGTGTGGCGCCGGCCGTGGCAGCCTTCGCTGCAGTCGATTGCCGACTTTCCGGCGGGCTGCGCGGTCGCCGTTCCGGAGGCGGGCACGCACGCAGGCTTTTCGCGGCCGCTGCTGCGCGCCGACCTGTTGCTGCCGCAGTTCGCCGGCGGCACGACGCTGACGATCTTCAACGTCCACCTGAAATCGCGCCGGCCGGACTTCGCCGACGGCGATGATGCTGCCGAGCCGAGGGTGGCGGCGCGAGCGCAACTGCGCTCGTTGATCCGGCGCGGCGCCGAGGCGGCGGCGCTGCGCTGCGTCCTCGCGCAGGCAGCGGCGGGGACGCCGACGCCGCTGATCGTCGCCGGCGACTTCAACGACGACATCGGCGCGGTCACGACGCGGATCGTCGCCAACCCGCTGGCGCAGCCCGATGACGGCAGCGACTCGGGTTTCAGGCTGTTCGATGCATTCGACGTCGAGCAACGTGCCGCGCTGGCGGGACGGCGTCGTCAGGCCTCATTGACCACGCTCGATGGCGGTGGGCCGGAGCGGATCGACCACGTGCTCGTGTCAGGGCACTTCGTGCCCGGATCGAAGGACGCCATCGGCCGGGTCGCTGCGGTCGAGGT
>CAZSYX010000122.1:0-2497 GCA_964610575.1 uncultured Burkholderiaceae bacterium | reverse complement strand
GGCACTTCGTGCCCGGATCGAAGGACGCCATCGGCCGGGTCGCTGCGGTCGAGGTATTGAGCGATCACCTGCTAGAGCGCCATCGCCCAATCGAGGGCGGCGCCCGGTTCGAACGTGTCTACGCCGACCATGCGGCAGTTTGCGTAACGTTGGACCTGGCTGCCGTCGCATCCTGACCCGCGCGGCAAGGAACTGCTGCGATCAGGGAATCGGAACGCCGGCGCCAAGGCAAACAAAAAGGGCGCCCGAAGGCGCCCTTTCGTTAAGCCGGTTCCTGTTCGACTAGAACAGGTGGCGCATGCCGAGCGCGAGCTGCTTGAAGTTGAACGTGTTGTCCAACAGCGTGCCGTTCGCATCGCGCGCGGCGTAGCTGGCGTACAGGTTGGTCCGCCGCGAAAGGCTGTACGTCGCGCCAACGCCATAGACGTTGTAGTCGGGCTCGACGTTGACCCCGCCAACCGTACGGCCGTCGGCGTTCGACGCCTGATACGAGCCCATCAGGGCGAACGCGCCGATCTTCCAGGTCGCGCCAAGCATCCAGGCCGTGTTGTCGTAGTCGAAGCCGGTCGGCAGGGTCACGAACGTGCCGCTGCCGATTTGGGCGTTCGGAACGGCGCCGATGTTCGACTGGTCGGCATAGGCGGCGTGCAGGCGCACCGGGCCGAGGTCGAACGTGCCGCCGACCTGCAGGTGCTTCTGATTGGGCCTGGATCCGCCAGTAATGATGTCTCCGCCGTTAACCGCGTCGTACGTAACCGAGACGAAGAACGGACCGGCTTCCCAGTTGACCGCGCTGATCCAGCCCGAAGAATTGTATCCGCTGGGCGCCAACTCGGTGCCGTCGACACGCGTCGAGTAACCGAGGCCGACCTGGAAGCCGGCCCACTTCGGCGACTGGTAGGCGATCGCGTTGTCGATGCGCAGCGCGTTGGCGGAGATGAAGGTCGAGCCGAGGCTGGCCAGACCGAAGCCGGTCAGGAACGGGTCGACGCGACCGAACATGTCGAACGAACCGGTGCCCGACGAGAACGTGGCCAAGCGGCCAGCGACCACTGCACCCATGTCGGTCGAGATACCCGCAAAAGCCTGACGTCCGAACAGACGCGTCGAGGCCGAGGTCGCGGTCACGCCAGAAATCGCGGCAGTTCCCGTTGGGCAAGTCTGGGGGGGGGTCACTGTCGTGATGGCGCCCGTCGTGCTGTTCTGGCAGAGGTTGCCCTGTCCAGCGTAGGTTTGGCCTGATGTTCCGCGGTCGATATCGAAGCCGCTTTCCAGCGTGAAGATCGCCTTCATGTTCCCGCCCAGGTCTTCCGAGCCGCGCAGGCCCCAGCGGTTGCCGGACTGGTAGCCGCTGTTGATCGCGCTGTAGCTCTCCTGCTGGATGCGGGGCGCCGCGGTCGTGCCCACGTTGGCCGGCGCTTCCTGCCACATGTAGTTCACGTCGAGAATGCCGTACAGCGTGACGGACGACTGCGCCTGCGCCGTGCCGGCGACGAACGCACCGGCCACTGCCAATGCAACCCATGTTTTCTTCATCTGTATCTCCAGTTTTGAAACGGAAACAACACCAAGGCCTTCAACAGGGCGTTCCAAGGGGCCGACCTCGTATGGCTCGCCTTGATGCCCCAGCACTTCTTTTACGAAGCTCGGGCTGATTCTTCCAGAGATCACTGGCCCGGGCAAAAACGGACTGCAAGAAACACCCTATTCATGGTGGCCTCTGTGGGTTCCGCGCAACACGAACGGATTCGGACAAGTGGTTGAGTTCCCATCGTGAAAAAGGGGCGCCTAGGCGCCCCTTCTGTCCTGCCTTGACCTGGGCCGGGAAATCCCGCCCCCAGCGGCGTCAGAACATGTGCCGCATGCCGATCTGGATGTTGCGGCTGTCCTCGCCAAAGCCGGTGGTCCAGCCGCCGCGGCAGCAGGCAGCGCCCAAGGCGGCGCGAGACTGATCCGAGTTGTTGGCGTAGGCGGCCGCTCCATACAGCCAGGTGCGCTTCGACAGGTAGTAGTAATAGGCGAGGCCGAACGAGTCCACCTTCGCGTCCGCGGTTGCCCACGGGCTGCGCGAGGAATCCTCGGCGTGGTTGTAGGCGGCGATCAGCCGGCCGGTGTTGAAGGCCCACTCCAGGCCCAGATGGTAGACGTCTTGATCGGTCGGACCGGCGACGCCGCGCTGCGCGTTGACGTCCGCGACGTTGATGTACTGCTGAGAGAGGATGCTTGTGATCGCCGCCAGGTTGCCGCCCGTGGTGACCACCAGGTTCTGGATGTCGGCCGGGCTCAGCACCGGGTTGTCGTTCTGCGCCTTCAGGTAATGGCCGAAGAACCTCAGCCCGCCGAAGGCCACCCAGGCGCCGACGTTGTAGGTCTCCAGGCCCTTCTGGTTCTCGGTCGGCTTCGAATACGTCACCGTGCGGTTCTGCTGGTAGGCGCCGGCGACGCCGAAATTCGGCGTCGCGTACTGCAGGTTGATGCCCCAGAAGTCGTCGCCGTT
>CAZSYX010000121.1:0-5576 GCA_964610575.1 uncultured Burkholderiaceae bacterium | reverse complement strand
CTGTGCAGGAGGGCTGCGCGTAGTGGTCCGTGAAAACGACGCCCTCGCGGCCGATGCGGTCGATGTTGGGCGTGGTGTAGCCCATCACGCCTTTGCCGTAGGTGCTGATGTTCTGCCAACCCACGTCGTCGGGGAAGATGATGAGGATATTGGGCTTGGCCGGCTGGGCGAACGCAATACCCGCAGGGATGGCGATCAGTGCAAGCAAGGCTAGGAAACGGCGCACACTCGTTTTCACTTGGAACTCCTTTGTTGCTAGCCCATCAGGAAATCGTCTGGGTGATTCTGGGGCGCTTGTCGACCCCTATGCGGGCGTTCGAAATCCATCGAGATCTATCGACCCGCGTGCCCCTCGGCAACCGGAGCGAGATCAAACCTTCACCACTCTGGCAGGGCGCCGCGCTCGAGGACGGCGCAGCAGACGTAGCTTGATGGCCGGCGTCGGTGTCCGGGGCCCCATCAGCCAAGTAGCGGTCCGGGCCGCTAGCGCCGATAGAAGTCCGCCGATCAGGACCAACGGCCATGGCCATAGAGTTCGTAGAAGCAACACCGTGCCAAAGGCACCGGGCTCAACGCGCCGGGGCGAAGACGGTCTTCCAGTCGTTCTTCATGCTCACCACGGTCCACCCCCGCGCGCCGGCCTCGTTCAACCCCCGGTCGAGTTGGCCGACGTGCGACTTGCGGTCATAGGCAAATTCGCGCCCGGCGTCATCGTGGTGCACGATCATCCCCAGCCGCACACCCGGTGCGCTGGTAGTCCATTCGAGCATCTCGAAGTCGCCATCGGAGTTGCCGAAGGCAGCAATCGGCCGCCGGCCGATGTGCTGCTGGATGCCGACCGGCTTACCGCTCTTGTCGTCGATGAAGTTCAGCTCGGGCAGGCGCACCAGCACCGGCCTGCCATCGCGCACTTCATACGTCGTCTTGATGCTGCTGCCGATCACCTGCTCCGGTGGCACGCCGTAGACGCGCTCGGCCCACGGCCGCATGAACTCGATGCCACCCCCAGAGACGATGAAGGTCTTGAAACCGTTAGCGCGCAGGTAGGCCAGCAATTCCTTCATGGGCTGGAAGGTCATTTCTGTCAGAAGCCGGCCCGTCTTGGGATGACGCGCGGTAGCGATCCAGTCACTCACGACCGCGCTGAACTCGTCGCTCGTCATGCCCGCATGAGTAACCATCACCAGCTGCTGTATCGCCTTCTCGCCGCCGGCCATTGCGGCCTTCAGGTCGCCCTTCAGCAGCGAGGCGTAGGGCTCCTGGGTCTTCCAATCCGGGTGCTTGGGGGCCAGCGCCTTGATGCGGTCCCGCACGAACAGCGCCTGAAAATACACCGGCTGTTCGGTCCACAGCGTGCCGTCGTTGTCGAACACGGCGATGCGCTCGGCCTCTTGCACGAAGTCCCTGCCACCTTCCTCGCTGACGGCATTCACGAAGGCGACGATGCGCGCCTTGGCGGCACCGTCATGCCACGAGGGCAGATCGACAGGCGCCTGCGCCAGTGCTCCGGAAACCAGGCCCAGCATCAGCGGCAACAACCATCCGCCGAGGCCCCGCGGCCAGGACACACGCTTCACTTGCATGTTGCACTCCAGGATCAGTTCGGGCACGGGTTCGAAAATGCGATACGCGATACGACCCAACTCATCGCTGCAGAAGCGCGGCAGCGTCGTCGAGGTCCGTCCGCGGGTCACAACGGTCCGGTCGCCGGCCTGCCCATGGACGTTGGCAGCGTCGTCAGCTGCAGCAGGCCGAGTCCCCGCTGTTTCATCGCCCGCCGGGACAAGCCCAACGAGGCGTCGAGCATTTGCACCCGCGCACTCGGCACCACCACCACGTTGCCGCCCGCCGGCGATGGTGAACCCGGCAGGAAGACCGCGACGCGGTCGGTAGCGTCGTCCTTCTCGACCATGAAGCCCAGCACCTGGTTGTCGTCGAAGCTGACGAGCGCCGGCCGCAAGCCTTCGTCGTGCTCGCCGCTGCTGAAATCCGCGGCGATCGACTTGATCATGAGGTAGCCCGGAACCTTGCTCAACACCAGTTGCTCCAAGGTTTCGGCCACGCGGCGGCCGGCCTTGGAACGCGAGAAGACGCCCATGCCGAGCAGCGCAAGCGTCAGCAGCACCAGCGCTGCCAGGTCGATCGCGGCCACACCGAACCAGTGTCCCGGCGGCAGCAGGTGGGCGCCTGGTTTCAACAGCGTCACCAGCAGCAGCACCACCTTGTGCACAAGGTAGGCCGCAGCGGCCAGCGGCAAGGTCATCAGCACGCCGTCGATCAGCAGGTCACGCAGTTTGTTCATGGGGGGATCATCGTCGCCTTGGCGCCACTCAAGCCCTGTGGGTCATCACCGGTCCGGCCTCACCTTTGCCAATGCCACCTTGCCGTCGAAACGCTACGAGCTCCGGTCGAGGTATTTCATCGACACCGTCGAGCCGGGGTTCAGGCTCGACCTGGCCGCGTCGGCCCGCTCCCAGGTTGAATCCGGGTTGTAGGCCGTCACCTTGCGCGCGGCCCGTCGCGGCCACACTTGCCCACATCAATACGGTGGATTGATCACAACGTACTGCGGTCCCTGCGACTGGTACCACGTGCTGCCGCACTGCTGATAGATCATGCCGCCGTAGTTGACCGGGACGCACCCGGGCGGCGGAGCATTCACGATCGAGCCTACGATGGCAGAAGTCACCGCGACCGTGGCCGTCACTGCGGCCGCCGTTGCGATCGGGTGATAGTCGTTGTCCCAGCCGTTGTTGCAGCAGCCACCGCGGTTGTTGTCGACGTTGACGTTGACGTTCCTGTTGACGTTGACGTTCCTGTTGACGTTGTTGACGCTGGTGTTGCGCACGTTGTTCGTCCGCACGTCCTTCTTGCTGTTGTTGACCTGCGCTTTCGGCTTGGCACCGCCGCCACCACCGCCACCACCGGCGCGAGCACCGCCGCCGCCGCCACCGCCCTTTTTGCCGGCGGCCTCGGCCAACGGGGCAAGGGCAACGCTGCCCAGGACGAGAACGGCCAAGGGGGCCAGGAACAGTCTGCTGATTGAGTTCTTCATCTTTGGCGCTCCCTTACTTCGTCTTCAACGGAACGATCTCGACCTTCGTCGCGCCCTTGGGCGGCGTGAAAGCGAAGATCGAATCCTTGAAAGTCGGCTTCAGGTTCCAATCGATCAGCGAGACCGATTGCGGTCGCGCTTCGTCGGCCCGGTTGGTGATGACGATCTTGCGCGGCAGCGGTTTGCCGCCCGTCGTGATCCAGATCTGCCAGTCGAAGTCGCCCTGCCGGAATGCGTAGTGATCGCAGAGATCGTCGCCGATGAAATCCTGGCCGGCATTCATCGCCGACTGGATCTTGTCGAGCGGCGCCGCCGCGGTGCCCCACACGAAGACGTCGGACAGCGGGACTTCCACGCCGAATCTCTCCTCGAGCCGGCTGATCAGTCCGGAGATCGTGTCGACGAGGTCGACCCTCGAGTAGTACTTTTGTGCGGGCGTGAAGAGCGTAACGGTCTTGCCGTCGAAGATCAGTTCGCGTTCAGAGCGCGGGCTCACCATCCGCACGCGCAGCTTGTTGGGACGAGCGACATCCATCAACGCCGTGGCGGTGTGCTGCAGCTTCTGGCCATCGGCCAGGACGCGCTCGCCGGTCACCTCGGTGGTCACCTGGAAGCGACTCAAGGCCTGCAGATGGGCTCCCATGTCCTTGAGGGCCTGTACCGCCTCTGGCGCAACGGGGTTCGTCGCCTGCTGGACATCGGCGCTGGTGGGCGCAGTCTGAGCGTGGACGCCCAGTGCAGCCAGCGATAGCAGCAGGCCGAGCGTCAGTACCTTGCGAACCATGGTGTTCTCCCTGGATGTAGACGCGCTGCTGGTGCAATGCGACGGTGTTCCGGTAGCTTCACGCAGCGACATTGGCTGCGCTCGACGATCGACGGCATGGAGTCAACTCTTTCCCTTGCGCAGTGCCTGCTTGGCTCGCTCAGACTTGCGTTGGCAGTCGGCGAGGTTCAGTGACCGCACTTGATCGCCGAGGACAGTGAGTCGAACAGGCTTGCCATGAAGTGTTTCCGCTGGTGTTGTGTGGGTGGAAGGGACCGTGTGCCCCGGGGAAAGGCGGCCGGGAGAGAACGCGAACAGTGGGACAGTACGGGCCTTACTTGCCAGCCATGCCGGCTTCAATCTTCTTCTGGATATTGGCCAGGTTGAAGGAGCCCGGCGTCGCGCTCGGCGGGTAGTCCTTCATGCTCAGCAGGAAGTTGCCGGCGATGGCGTTCAGCGGCGCCAGGATGAACACCCGGCTAAGCAGCCAGTCGTCGTAGACGTTGGCGTTGTGCTGCGCGCGCTCGAAGGGATCACGACGCAGGTTGAACAGCAGCGGCACGCGCAATTCGACGAAGGGCTCGCGCCACACACCGAAGGCTTGGCCGCGGTTCTCCAGGAACACCGACTTCCAGTCCTGGTAGCGCAGCGCCACCACCTGGCCATCGTCGTTGACATAGATGAACTCGTTGCGCGGCGAGACCTTGCTCTTGCCCGTCAGGTAGTCGAGCTGGTTGTAGCCGTCCAGATGGGCGCGGTAGCTGCGCCCGTTGATGGTGGTGCCCTTGAGCAGTCTTTCCTTGACATCGGTGTCGCCGGCAATGGCGGCGAAGGTGACGAGCCAATCTTCGTGCGCGGCGATACCGTTCAGCGTCACGCCCGCCGGAAACTTCCCGGGCCAGCGTAGGAAGGCCGGCACACGGTAGGCGCCTTCCCAGTTGCTGTTCTTCTCGCTGCGAAACGGCGTGTTGCCGGCGTCGGGCCACGTGTTGAAGTGCGGCCCGTTGTCGGTGGAGTACATCACCACGGTGTCGTTGGCAATGCCCAGTTCGTCCAGCTTCTTCAGTAGCTCGCCGACCATGGCATCGTGTTCCACCATGCCGTCGCTGTACTCGTCCTGGCCGGACTTGCCGCGATTCTCCGACTTGACGTGGGTGCGAAAGTGCATGCGCGTGGCGTTCCACCACACGAAGAAGGGCTTGCCGGCCTTGTGCTGCTGCTCGATGAAGCCTATCGCCGCCTTCGAGGTCTCCTCGTCCACGGTCTCCATGCGCTTCTTCGTCAGCGGCCCGGTGTCCTCGATCTTCTGGCCGCCCTTGCCGTCGGCCCACGAATGGATCACGCCACGCGGCCCGAACTTCTTGCGGAACTCGGGATTCTTCGGATAGTCCTCGTTCTCGGGCTCCTCCTCGGCATTGAGGTGGTACAGGTTGCCGAAGAACTCGTCGAAGCCGTGCATCGTTGGCAAGTGCTCGTCGCGATCGCCCTGGTGGTTCTTGCCGAACTGGCCGGTGGCATAGCCCTGGCCCTTGAGCACCGTGGCCATGGTGATATCAACCTTCTTCCAGCCTTCGGCGGCGCCGGGAATGCCGACCTTGGTCATGCCGGTGCGCACCGGCACCGAGCCGCCGATGAAGGCCGCGCGCCCCGCGGTACAACTCTGCTGCGCGTAGTAGTCGGTGAACCCCACACCTTCCCTGGCGATGCGGTCGATGTTGGGCGTCTGGTAGCCCATCATGCCGCGGTTGTTGTGGCTGA
>CAZSYX010000120.1:3410-5615 GCA_964610575.1 uncultured Burkholderiaceae bacterium | reverse complement strand
CGACGATCGTGAAGCGGCCGATCGTCGCCGGCGGCGGCGTCAGCAGCGCCGCCGGGTCCATGCCGGCGGTGACCGTCGATTGGGTTTGCATCGTGAAAATTATCGCACCCGCATTTGCGCCAGGTCGCGCGTCGATCCGTTCGGTCGATGTCTCCGCGCGGCTGGCGACCGCCGGTCGGAGCTGCGCTCAGCCGCGCGAGAAGACGATCGACTCGCGCCGCAGCAGGCGCGCCTGCAGCCACAGGCAAGCGAGGGTGACTGCGACGCAGACGGCGGCCGGCACCAGCAGATGGGCTGCGGTCAGCGGCTCGCCGCGCAGCACCTTCATCAGCACCGTCAGCTGCGCCACCGACGGCACCCACAGCTGCCACGCCGCGTCGCGCACGGTGAGGAACACCGGCACCAGCGCCGAGAACTGCGCCGCCATGGCGATGTAGCTCACGTAGGTCTGCGCCTCCTTGAACGAACGGCCGAAGGTCGCCGCCAGCATGTTCAGCGCTGCCATCAGCGCCGCGAAGGGCAGCAGGACGGCGGCAAACAGCGCCACCTCGCGCCACTGCAGCTGCATCAGCGCAGACAGGGTCTCGTTGTTGACGAAGCGCATCGACACCATGAAGCCGAACATGGTCAGCACGACGATCACCGTCGAATAGACCATCACCACTGCCCACTTGCCGGCGACCAGCGCGGTCGCCTCGACCGGGTTGGCCAGCAGCGGCTCCAGCGAGCCGCGCTCGCGCTCGCCGGCGGTGACGTCGATGGCCACCGACAGCGCGCCGAAGACGGCGACGATCAGCGCCGCCCACGGCACGATGAAGAGCAGCTGCGCGCCGCGCGCCTGCGTCGAGGCGAGGTTGATCGGCTCCAGTTGCACGGGCGCCAGCAGCTGGGGGCTAACGCCGCGCGCCAGCAGCCGCTGCGTGCCCAGCTCGCGGTTGAAGCTCTCGACCATCCGCATGGCGGTGCGCACCACCGGCTGCGCCTTGTCGTGGCTCTCGTCGTAGACCACCTCGACCTCGACCGTCTCGCCGCGAGCCAGGCGGTCCTCGAAGTCCTCCGGCGGGCGGATGACCGCGTTCTGCAGGCCGCCGCTGCGCAGGCGGTCGAGGTAATCGGGCGGGGCGTCGACCACCTTCGCGCCGGCGCGCTGAAGAAAGCCGACCAGCGTCGGCGCGCGTTCGGCCGAGGCGATGATGACCTCGCGCTCGGCGACGCGCTCCTCCAGCCCGGAGATGAAGTTCGACATCAGCACGAACACCACCGGGCCGGCCAGCATCGCCAGCGTCAGCGCGATGATCCAGCTGCGCCTGTCGCGCACGGCGTCGCGCAGCTCCTTCAGGAAGACGGTCCACGCGCCTTTCATGGCGCTACCTGCGCGGTCGTCAGCCTGACGAACACGTCCTCGAGGCTGCCGCCGCCGGCCGACTCGCGCAGCTCGGTGGAAGTGCCTGCCGCCAGCGTGCGGCCGTGCGCGACGATGACGATGCGGTCGGACAGTGCCTCGACCTCCTGCATGATGTGCGTCGAGAACACGATGCACTTGCCGCGGCTGCGCAGGTGGGCGAGCAGCTGGCGCAGGGCGCGCGTCGACATCACGTCGAGCCCGTTGGTCGGTTCGTCGAGGATCAGGTGCTGCGGGTCGTGGATCAGCGCGCGCGCCAGCGCCACCTTCATCCGCTCGCCGCTGGAGAAGCCTTGGGTAGCGCGGTCGAGCAGGTCGCCCATGTCGAGCAGCGCCGACATCTCCTCCAGGCGCGCGGTCAGGTCGGTGGTGGCGACGCCGCGCAGGCCGGCGTAGTAGGCGATGTTCTCGCGCGCGGTGAGCCGCGTGTACAGCCCGCGCGCATCGGACAGCACGCCGAGCTGAGCACGCACCGCCATCGGATCGGCGGTCACGTCGGTGCCGCCAACCGTCGCCAGACCACGGTCGGGGCGCATCAGGGTGGCGAGGATGCGCAGCGTCGTCGTCTTGCCGGCGCCGTTGGGTCCGAGCAGGGCGGTGATCTGGCCGTCGGCCGCCGCGAAGCTGACATTGTCGACGGCAGTCAGCACCGTAGGCTGCCGGCCGCGGCGGGCGAGGAAGGTCTTGCCGAGCGCGCGCACCTCGATCATCGTCCGTTGCCCTCGCCGGTGGGCGGCGCGAAGAACCCCGGTGCCGGCAGCTTGCTCAGGCAGTCGAGGTCGACTCCGGTGGCACCGGCATTG
>CAZSYX010000120.1:1948-3310 GCA_964610575.1 uncultured Burkholderiaceae bacterium | reverse complement strand
CGGTGCCGGCAGCTTGCTCAGGCAGTCGAGGTCGACTCCGGTGGCACCGGCATTGCGGATGAAGCCGGCGACCAGTTCCGGCGCGCATCCCTGCATCGACACGCCATGCGCCAGGTGTGGCGCGACCGCGTGCGTGGCGCGCTTCAGCCCCTTGGCGATGCGCTCGCCGTGGCGGGGCGGTGTGGCCGGATCGGCGCCGCCGGAGAGAATCAGCACCGGCACGTCGGCGTCGGGCAACCGATAGAACGCGGCCGGCACTTCGCGCTTCGGCACCACCGCGCAGGCCTCGTCGTAGATGCGGATGAAGCTGCCGCCGAAGCGCGTGGCGGCGACGGCGGCGCGTGCCGGGGCATCGACGCGCGGCAGGTCCTCGGCGCAGACCACCGCGAAGTGCATGCCTTCGGCAAAGTTCTCGGCCACGCTGGAACTCAGCGATGCCGCCAACGCGAGCAGCGGCGTCAGGTTGTCGCGGCTTGCCTCGGCCAGCGCGTAGGGCAGCACCGCCGCCAGCGGCGGCGAGTACAGCGGCACTCGCAGCACCGAGGCCAGCGTCGCGGGCTCCAGGCGAAGCTCTTCCGGCTGGCCGGTCAGGGGATGGGTGGCCGTGGTCTTCAGGCCGGCGCCGCTTACGCGGGCCAGCAGCTTGTCGATGGCGGTACCGAGCTCCGGGTAGCGGCTGTTGCAGGCGGCGTCACTGGCGCAGGCGGCGATCAGCCGCTCGAGGCTCGCCTGGGCATCGACGGCGAAGCTGGCCGGCAGCGCCATGTCCGCCGGCGCCACGCCGTCGAGGACGGCGCTGCGCACGCGCTGGGGAAACTGGCGCAGGTACTCGAGCGCGGCGCGCGTGCCGTACGAGGCGCCCCACAGGTTGATACGCTCGTAGCCGAGCGCGGCGCGCACCGCGTCGACGTCGCGCACGGCGATCCACGTTGCGTACTGCCGCAGGTCGTTGCCCGCGCCGAGCTTGCGCAGGCACTCGCGGGTGCGGGCCGACAGCTTTTCCGCATCGAGCGTCTCGGCGAGGCTCGCCGCCGGCTTGCGCCCGCTGTCGCAGGCCAGCGGGTTGGATGCCCCGGTGCCGCGCTGGTCGACATAGACGATGTCGCGCCGCGCATTGAGCCTTGCGAACAGCGGCTGCACCTGGCCGGCAACGCGTCGTGCCGACTGGCCCGGCCCGCCGGCGAAGACGAACACCGGCTCAAACGAGCGCACGCGCGCCAGCGCCGGCACGACGGCGTAGTGCACCTCGATGCGGCGGCCGTCCGGCTGGTCGGGATTCTCGGCAACCGAGACCTTGCCGCATTGGACCTCGCGGTCGATGCCCTTGAGCCGGCACGGTTCGGTCGGCGCCGCGGCGGCGGC
>CAZSYX010000120.1:0-1848 GCA_964610575.1 uncultured Burkholderiaceae bacterium | reverse complement strand
CAGGTCTTTCTCAGTGGTCTCGCGCTCGCCGTGGCGGGCAGCGTGATGTTCTCGGCCAAGGCGATCGTGGTCAAACTCGCCTACCGCCACGGGGTCGACGCCGAAACGCTGCTGGCACTGCGCATGCTGATGTCGTTGCCATTCTTTGCCGCCGCGCTGTGGTGGACCTCGCGCGGCGCGGCGCCGCTGTCGGGCCGCGACCACGCGCTGCTGGTGACGATCGGCCTGCTCGGCTACTACCTCGCCAGCTACTTCGACTTCCTCGGCCTGCAATACATCAGCGCGGCGCTCGAGCGGCTGATCCTGTACCTGAACCCGACGCTGGTGCTGCTGCTGTCGGTGCTGGTGCTGCGCCGGCCGGTGACCCGCTTCGACCTTATCGCGCTCGCGCTTTCCTACGGCGGCATCCTGCTGGTGTTCTGGCACGACGTGCGGCTGGAGGCCGACGGCGTCGTGCTCGGTGCGGTGCTGGTGTTCGGCTCGGCCGCGTTCTACGCGATCTACCTGGTGCTGTCCGGCGAACTGGTGCGCAGGGTCGGCGCGATCCGGCTGACCGCCTACGCCATGTGCGTGGCCACGGTGGGCGTGTGCACGCAGTTCGTGCTGATGCGCCCGCTGGCGAACCTGGAACAGCCGTCGCCCGTGCTCTGGCTGTCGCTGATCAACGCCGTGCTGTGCACGGTGCTGCCGGTGTTCGCGACGATGATGGCGGTGGCGCGCATCGGCGCCGGTTCGGTGGCGCTGGCCGGCATGATCGGCCCGGTGTCGACGATCGCGCTAGGCTACGTATTCCTCGGCGAGCCGGTTTCCGGCAGCCAACTGGCCGGTACCGCGCTCGTGCTGGCCGGCGTGTTCGTTCTGTCCCGCAAGGCGGGCGCGGCCAACAAGTGAGCAAGGTCAACAAGGAGAGTCCGAGATGAAAGGCAAAGCCATCGTCGTTCCCGAGCACGGCGGCCCGGAAGTGCTGAAGCTGGTCGAGGTCGACGTCGCCGACCCCGGTCCCGACGAGGTGCGCATCCGCAACCACGCCATCGGCCTGAACTTCATCGACATCTACTACCGCACCGGGCTGTATCCGGCGGCGACGCCGCACGGGCTGGGCTTCGAAGGCGCGGGCGTGGTCGATGCGGTGGGGGCCAATGTCAAGTTCCTCAAGGAGGGCGACCGCGTCGCCTACGGCCAGGGGCCGCTTGGCGCCTATGCCGAAGTGCGCGTGATGCCGCCGGCGATGGTGGTCAAGCTGCCGAAGAAGGTCAGCTTCGACGACGCGGCCGCGGCGATGCTCAAGGGGCTCACCGTGCAGTACCTGTTCCGCCAGACCTACCGGCTGCAGGGCGGCGAGACGATCCTGTTCCACGCCGCCGCCGGCGGCGTCGGGCTGATCGCCTGCCAATGGGCGAAGGCGCTCGGGGTGAAGCTGATCGGCACCGTGAGTTCGCCGGAGAAGGCGGCGCTGGCCAGGAAGCACGGCGCCTGGGCGACCATCGACTACTCGAAGGAGAACTTCGTCGAGCGGGTGAAGGAGCTGACCAGCGGCGCCAAGGTGCCGGTCGTGTACGACGGCGTCGGCAAGGACACCTGGGAAGGATCGCTCGACTGCCTGCAGCCGCGCGGCCTGATGGTGAGCTTCGGCAACGCCTCGGGCGCGGTCGCCGGCGTGAACCTCGGCATCCTGGCCGCCAAGGGGTCGCTGTTCGTCACCCGGCCGACGCTCGGCACACACGCGGTGCCGCGCTCGCGGCTCGAGGCCTCGGCGGAGGAGCTGTTCGACATGATGACGAGCGGCAAGATCAAGGTCGAGATCGACCAGCGCTACGCGCTCGCCGATGCAGCCAAGGCGCATATCGA
>CAZSYX010000119.1:0-5820 GCA_964610575.1 uncultured Burkholderiaceae bacterium | reverse complement strand
ACAAAAAAGCCTGCCAATAAGCAGGCTTACGAGCAAAGTTTAGATTTCAGTGGATCGCGCTGGAACCCGAACTATTTCCCGATGCAGAAGCGGGAAAAGATCCTGCCCAGCAGGTCGTCTCCGGTGACCTCGCCGGTGATCTCGCCCAGCCGCTGCCCGGCCAGGCGCAGTTCCTCGGCGAACAGGTCCAACTGCGCGTTGCCGTAGCCGTGCTCCGCGTCAGCGCAGGCCGCCGCTGCCGCCAGGTGCTCCTGCGCGCGGGCCAGCGCCTGCAGGTGACGCTCGCGGGCGAGGAAGACGTTCTCGCCGCTGGTCGACGCCGTCCAGCCGGCCACGTCGAGCAGCGCCGTGCGCAGTCCGTCCAGCCCCGCGCCGGACTTCGCCGACAGCCAGATGCGATCGCCCTCGGCCCTTGGCTCGGCGCCACTGAGGTCGATCTTGTTGACCACCGTCAGCAGCGGCACGCCGCCGCCAACGTGGCGGCTCACCTGCTCCAGCACCTCCGCATCCGCTGCGGGCGCGGCGGCATCGACGAGGTGCAGCACCACGTCGGCGCGCGCCACCTCGGCCAGTGTGCGCTCGATGCCGATTCGCTCCACCTCGTCGTCGGTCGGGCGCAGGCCCGCGGTGTCGATCACGTTGAGAAGGATGCCGTGCACCGCCACCGGCTGCACGATCCGGTCGCGCGTCGTGCCGGCCACCGGCGTGACGATCGCCACGTCCTCGCCGGCAAGCGCGTTGAGCAGGCTCGACTTGCCGACGTTCGGCGCGCCGACCAGCACGACGTTAAGGCCGTGGCGCAGCACCGCGCCCTGCCGCGAGCGAGCGAGCACGTCGTCGAGTCGTGCCCGGATCGCCGCCAGCCGGCCGCGCGCGTCGGCCGCCTGCAGGAAGTCGATCTCCTCTTCCGGAAAGTCGAGCGTCGCCTCGACCAGCGTGCGCAGTTCGAGCAGGGCCTCGACCAGGGCGCGGATTCGCTGCGAGAACTCGCCGGCGAGTGACCGGTTGGCGGAACGCGCCGCGGCTTCCGTGCTGGCATCGATCAGGTCGGCGACCGCCTCGGCCTGGGCGAGGTCGAGGCGGTCATTGAGGAACGCACGGCGCGTGAACTCGCCGGGCGCCGCCACGCGCAGGCCGATGGGGCGACCCGCCTCCAGGCAGCGGGCCAGCAGCATCTGCAGCACCACGGGGCCGCCGTGGCCTTGCAGCTCCAGCACCGCTTCACCGGTGTACGAGTGCGGCGCCGCGAACAGCAGTGCGAGGCCTTCGTCGATCGCCCGCCCCTGCTCGTCGAGGAAGGGGACGAAGGTCGCATGCCGCGGCACCAGAGCGCCGGCGCGCTCCGCGCCGAGCAGGCCCTCGATCACCGGCGCGAGATCGGCGCCCGAGACACGCACGACGCCGATGCCGGCGCGACCCGGTGCGGTGGCGATGGCGGCAATCGGGTCGCGATCGGAGAACACGGAAAAACGCTAGCACAGCGATGCCGGCGGCTTCTTGTACCCTTGCCGCGTCTCGTTGCGCCACTCGCCCGATGTCCTTCGACAACGACCCGTTGATCAAGTACGGCCGCTCGCTTGCCGGCGTGCTGATCGCGGTGGTGATCTCGATGCTGATTGCGGCGTTGATCGGCGGCAGCCTGCCGCTCGACTACAGCGGGCGCGCGTGGGTCTACACCGGCCTGGTCGTCTACGTGCTGGCCGGCGGCTTCGTCGTCTTCAGGCTCACCGCCGGCGCCGAGCAGGGCAGCCTGTCGGCCGCGCGGGTCCTGAAATGGACTGCCTCGCTGTGGGTCTGGCCGCTGTTCCTGCTGCTGCGCCGCTAAGAGAGTCTCAGCCGACCGGCTTGGCCTTGGCGATCTGCTTGGTCACGTACCACTGCTGGGCGATCGACAGGATGTTGTTCACCAGCCAGTAGAGCACCAGCCCGGCCGGGAACATGAAGAACATGACGCCGAAGATGAACGGCATCACCGCCATCACCTTGGCCTGCACCGGGTCGGGCGGCGTCGGGTTCAGCTTGAACTGGATCCACATGGTGCCCATCATCAGCAGCGGCAGGATGAACCACGGATCCGGCGTGGCCAGGTCTTTGACCCAAAGCATCCACGGCTGATTGCGCATCTCGACGCTGGCCAGCAGCACCCAGTACAGCGCGATGAAGACGGGGATCTGCACCAGGATCGGCAGGCAGCCGCCGAGCGGGTTGATCTTCTCGGTCTTGTACAGCTCCATCATGGCGACGTTCAGCTTCTGCTTGTCGTCGCCATACTGCTCGCGCAGCTTCATCAGCCGCGGCGTGACTTCCTTCATCTTGGCCATCGACTTGTAGCTGGCCGCCGACAGCGGGTAAAAAGCCGCCTTGATCAGGATCGTCAGCAGCACGATCGCCCAGCCCCAGTTGCCGACCAGGCCGTGCAGGAACTGCAGCAACCAGAACAGTGGCTTGGCGATGAAGGTGAGCCAGCCGTAGTCGACCACCAGTTCCAGCCCGGGCGCGATCGTTTCCAGCTCGCGCTGCACCTGCGGGCCGACGTACAGGGTCGACTGGAAGCTCACCGAGGCGCCCGGCGCGAGCGCCGCCAGCGGGCTGATCGTACCGACCGTGTACAGGTTCTTGTCCACCGCGCGCGAGTAGTTCTCGCGCGCGCTGCCTGCCGGCGGCACCCAGGCCGAGACGAAGTAGTGCTGGATCATCGAGATCCAGCCGTTGTCGGCACTGGTCACGTGCGACTGCTTGCGCTTCTCGATGTCAGCGAAGTCGAGCTTCTGGAACTTGGCCGCCTCCGAGTAGACCGCCGGGCCGGTGAAGGTGTAGTACATGCCGGACTCGCCTTCCGGCTTGTTGCCGTCGCGCATCAGCTGCAGATACACCGACGGCTGCACCTGGGCCTGGCCGATGTTCTCGATGTCGTGGCGGACGTCGATCGCGTACTGGCCGCGATGGAACGTGTAGGTCTTGGTCAGACGCACCCCGCCGGATTCGGCGGCGAACTTCACCTCGAGCTTGTCCTGTCCGGCCTCGAGCTTGGTCGGCCCGTCGAGACGAACGAACGGCGTGCGGTGCGTCGGCAGCTCGGCGCCGCCGATCAGCCCGCTTTGCGCGACGTAGACCCGGTTCGGGCTGACTTCGAGCAACACGACGTTGGCGTCGCGGTCCTGTTTCTTGCCGGTGACGAGAGACACCAGGCCGGCCGCGGTCCAGTCCGGCGCGACACGTTGCTGCAGGAGTTCGGCGCGCGAGAGCACGGCCCCCGCCAGGTCGATGTCGGCGCGCAGCACATCGGTCTCGACGCGCACCCGCTGGCCCTGGGCGGGCGCGGTTGCCGGCAGCGCCAGCGGCGCCTCCGCAGCCGCCGGCGCGGAAGCTGTGCTGGCCGGCGTGGCGCTCGCCTGCGGCACGCTGGCATCGGTCGGCGTCGCAGCCGGCGCTGCCGTGCCGGGCGTCGGCGCCAGGGGGGTGCCGTCCTTGCTCGCTGTCGGCGACGGCGGGCCGCCGAGCAGCGAAGGCCGTCCCTGATAACGCTGCCAGCCGTCCCACAGGAACAGCAGGGACATCGCGAAGATCACCCACAGGACCGTGCGTTGGAAATCCATGCCTTCCTTCATTGCTCTGAGGTTCGAGGTCCGCCGCCTTGCTGCGCCCGGGC
Source organism: uncultured Burkholderiaceae bacterium (assembly GCA_964610575.1). Classification (GTDB taxonomy): domain Bacteria; phylum Pseudomonadota; class Gammaproteobacteria; order Burkholderiales; family Burkholderiaceae_F; genus JADJWR01. Next base: position 2,171 of record CAZSYX010000119.1, on the reverse strand, counting down.
CAGCGCGGACGTCTGTCCCGCGCCGGCTTCCTCGGCGCACCAGCAGCGCCAGCGGAACCTGGCCGGCACCGGATCGACGCCGCCGGCGCCATAGGGGTGGCAGCGCGCCAGCCTGGCGATCGTCATGTAGCTTCCGCGCGCGGCGCCATGCGCCTCGATGGCCTCGCGCGAATACTCGGAGCAGGTCGGCCAGAAGCGGCAGCTGCCGCCGATCCACGGCGACAGCAGATATTGATAAGCGCGCAGCAGCGCCAGCAGCAGCGTCTTCATCGGCTATCGTCGGCGCCGCGCAGGCGCCGCGCCAGCTGCCTCAGCAGCGCGTCGGCCTCGGCGCGCAAGGCCTCCTTCCAGGCGCTGCGGGCGAGCGCCGTGCGGTCCGGAACCGCGGTCTTCAGCCGCAGCACGATGTCCACCGAGCGGCTGGCCGCCGCTGCGTCGAGTTCTTCGATATGCCGGCGCGCTGCTTCGCGCAGCACGCGCTTGGCGGTGTTGCGGTCGACCGCCCGCCGCGCGTGGCGGCGCGAGGCGGTGAAACCGAAGCGCACCGGCACGTCACCGCCGTCGGCCTGGACACGGCCGGCGATCGAGAGCCACCGGCGACCCGCGCGGAGCGCCTGAGGGTCGGAGGTCACGGCGACGAACTGGGCGGGTGAACGCAGCCGACGCGCTGTCGGCAGGCGTCCCGAGGCGTTGGAAGCCGCCGACTCAGGCGGCGAGGCGCTTGCGGCCCTTGGCGCGGCGCGCATTCAAGACCGCGCGGCCACCGCGCGTCCTCATGCGAACAAGAAAGCCGTGCGTACGCTTGCGCTTGACGACCGAGGGCTGGAAGGTGCGTTTCGTAGACATGGTCAGGATTCCTGCTTGGATGCTGGGCGCGGCGCGGAAAGGGGGTGCTGCACACCGGCGCAGGCCGCGACTCGGCATCACAGCGATTCGCCACAGCCACAGCGAATTGCGGCAACACCCGGCCGCGAAAAGCCCGCTATTAGAAGCGATCGGCAGGGCTGGCGTCAAACCGGCGATCTCGGCTTGCACTCGGAAAGCGGCCTGCCGACCTTCTCCGCTGGTTGTCCACAGATTTGCAGTGCTTATTCACAATGCCGCCGCGAAGAAAAAATTTTTGCTTGGCGCAAAAAGCGGGCAGCGCGGTATGTAAGCATCCACTATCGTTAGAAGCATCGCCAAACGTAGATTCATTCGTGCTCATCCACTGGGCAACGCGGCTCTCGTTGTGGATAAGGCGGGCTCCGCTGGCTAGACTGCGCCATCACCAATGGGCAATCAATTGCTGCCGCCAAGCCTCTGGACAACGCTTGAGGCGGTGCTGGCGAGCCCAAAAAGACGGATAACGACGGGCATCTTCGGCTAAGTTCGCCGAACCGATGCCTCTTTTTTATAACAGAGACGCCGAGCCCGGTTTTTGTGGGTCAATCGGCCGCGAGGGGGCTGAAAAGCAACTGCAATGATTCAGATCTGGCAAGACTGCTCCAGGGTGCTGGAGCGTGAACTGACCCCGCAGCAATACGTCGCCTGGATCAAGCCCTTACGGGCGATCGCCTACGACCCGGATGCCCGCCAGCTGCGGCTAGGCGCACCCAATCGGCTGAAGCTCGACGCTGTTCGCAGCCAGTTTGCGGCGCGCATCCGTGCGGCGGCGACCGAACTCGCGCAGCATCCGGTCGACGTTTCGTTCGAAGTGTCGGCCGCGACGGCGGCCGAGCCGGGCCTCGAGGCGATCGAACTGCCCGACGAGACGCCGCCGGTCGTGGACAGCGGGCCTCGCCTGCTCAACGATGGCGCGCCGCTGCCCAGCAGCGGCGTGATCGAGCACGTCGAGCGCGCACGACTGCAGCCGGGGCTGACCTTCGACACCTTCGTCACCGGTAAGGCCAACCAGCTTGCCCGCGCGGCGGCGATGCAGGTTGCCGAAAACCCCGGCGGTTCCTACAACCCGCTGTTCCTGTACGGCGGCGTCGGGCTGGGCAAGACGCACCTGGTGCACGCGGTCGGCAACGGCATCCTGGCGCGCAAGCCTAACGCCAAGGTGCGCTATATCCACGCCGAGCAGTACGTCAGCGATGTGGTTCGCGCCTACCAGAAGAAGGCCTTCGACGAGTTCAAGCGCTACTACCACTCGCTCGACCTGCTGCTGATCGACGACATCCAGTTCT
>CAZSYX010000118.1:0-6097 GCA_964610575.1 uncultured Burkholderiaceae bacterium | reverse complement strand
GCCAGCGACACGATCTTCATGAAGCGCTCGGTGCGCAGCTCGCGCGTCACCGGGCCGAAGATGCGGGTGCCGATCGGCTCCAGCTTGTTGTTGAGCAGGACGGCGGCGTTGCTGTCGAACTTGATCGCCGACCCATCCGGCCGGCGCAGGCCGCTCGCGGTGCGCACGACCACCGCCGAGTAGACCTCGCCCTTCTTGACGCGGCCGCGCGGCGCGGCCTCCTTGATCGACACTTTGATCACGTCGCCGACGTTGGCGTAGCGACGCTTGCTGCCGCCCAGCACCTTGATACACATCACCGAGCGAGCGCCGGTGTTGTCGGCGACGTCGAGAATCGTCTGCATCTGAATCATTGTCTCTTCCCAACTTGTGCCGCAGGCCGGCCTCTGGCACGGCGACGCGGACAGTCTTGGTCCCGTTCGGGTGGAAAAACCGCGCTAGCTTTGCGCTTGGCCTCCGCTGCCGCGAAGCTGCGTCCAGCCAGCGTGTTTCCGGAAAACCGCCTGCTTGCGGCCGCACCAGACGTGCCGGCCGCGGAAAAGCGTTAGATCTTACTCAAAAAGATGCCGCGAAACAAGTTCAGACTTGGACGGCCTGCTGAACGACGCGCTTCACGGTCCATGTCTTGGTCTTGGAGATCGGCCGGGTCTCGGCGATCTCAACCAGATCCCCTTCGTTGATCTGGTTGGACTCGTCGTGTGCGTGGTACTTCGTCGTGCGCACGACGTACTTGCCGTAGACGGGATGCTTTACGCGGCGCTCGACCTTGACCGTAACCGTCTTGTTCATCTTGTTGCTGACCACGCGCCCGACCAGGGTCCGCGACAGCTTGCTGGTTTCCGCGCTCATTTCACCGTCGCCTTTTCATGGAGCACGGTGCGCACGCGCGCGATGTCCCGCCGCACGTTGCGCATCTGGCTCGTGTTCTGCAGTTGCTGCGTCGCCTTCTGCATGCGCAGCGAGAACTGCGCCCTCAGCAGATCCTGCAGTTCCTTGTTCAGTGCGGCCGCATCCTTGGTGCGCATTTCCTTGATTTCCATCGCTTCCTCCGGCACCGGCTCGTTCTACATGCCGAGCTGGCGCGCAACGACGATCGTCTTCAGCGGCAGCTTTGCGGCCGCCAGCGCAAACGCCTCGCGCGCCAGAGCCTCGTCCACGCCGTCCATTTCGTACAAGACCTTCCCGGGCTGGATCTCGGCGACCCAATACTCCGGGTTGCCCTTGCCGTTGCCCATGCGCACCTCGGCCGGCTTCTGCGAAATCGGCTTGTCCGGGAAGATGCGGATCCAGATGCGGCCGCCGCGCTTGATGTGACGGGTGATCGCCCGCCGCGCGGCCTCAATCTGGCGCGCGGTCAGACGACCGCGCTCGGTCGCCTTCAGCCCAAACTCGCCGAAGGCGACGTGAGCGCCGCGCGTTGCCAGGCCGCGATTGCGTCCCTTTTGCTCCTTGCGGTACTTGCGACGTGCAGGTTGCAGCATTTCTCAGTCTCCGTTCTTACGCGCCGCCGTCGGGCTTCTTGTCCGCCGGCTTGGCGGCCACCTTGCGCACCCGCTTGACGGCCGGCTTGCCCGCCTCGTCCTTGGCCGGCGCCTCGCCAGCGGCGGCCTCTGCCGGAGCAGCCTCGGCCCTCGGCGCATCACCACGGCGCGGCGCACGACGCGGGCCGGCGGGACGGCGCCCGGCCGGCTTGCGCTCATCGCGCTCCGGCGTCAGCGCCGCCTCGGGAGACGCCGCCGCCGGCGCCTCGCCGCGGCCGAGCGTGTCGCCCTTGTAGACCCACACCTTCACGCCGATGACGCCGTAGGTCGTCTTGGCCTCCGAAACGCCGTAGTCGATATCGGCGCGCAGCGTGTGCAGGGGGACTCGTCCCTCGCGATACCACTCGACACGGGCGATCTCGGCACCATTCAGCCGCCCGGAGCTCATGATCTTGATGCCCTGCGCACCCAGGCGCATGGCGTTCTGCATCGCCCGTTTCATCGCCCGGCGGAACATGATCCGTTTCTCGAGTTGCTGGGTGATCGAGTCGGCGATCAGCTGCGCGTCGACCTCCGGCTTGCGGATCTCGTCGATGTTCACGTGCACCGGCACGCCGAGCATCTTCTGCAGGTCGGCCTTCAGCGCCTCGATGTCCTCGCCTTTCTTGCCGATCACCACGCCCGGACGGGCGGAAAAAATCGTGATGCGCGCATTCTTGGCCGGACGCTCGATCAGGATGCGGCCGACGGAGGCGCTGCGCAGGCGCTTCTTCAGGTACTCGCGCACCCGCAGGTCTTCGCCGAGCATGCGGCTGAAGTCGGTGCCGGTGGCAAACCAGCGCGAGTTCCAGTTACGCGAGACCGAGAGGCGGAAACCGGTGGGGTTGATCTTCTGTCCCATGTATCACCCTATTTGCTTTTGGCGTCGCCGACCGTGACGAATACGTGGCAGCTCTTCTTCTCTATGCGCGTGCCTCGTCCCTTGGCGCGCGCCGAGAAGCGGCGCAGCGCCGGGCCGCGCTCGACGAAGATCCGGGTGACCCGCAGTTCGTCGATATCGGCGCCGTCGTTGTGCTCGGCATTGGCGATCGCCGACTCGAGCGCCTTGCGGATGATTCCCGCCGCCTTCTTCGGGGTGAAGGCCAGGATGTTCAGCGCCTTGTCTACCGGCTTGCCGCGGATCAGATCCGCCACGATGCGGCCCTTTTGCGCCGACAGACGCACGCCGCGCACCGATGCAGTAGTTTCCATCTTCAACTCCTACTTCTTCGCCGGCGCAGACGACTTCTTGTCGGCGGCATGGCCCTTGAAGGTGCGCGTCAGCGCGAACTCGCCGAGCTTGTGACCAACCATCTGCTCGGTGATGTACACGGGCACGTGCTGCTTGCCGTTGTGCACGGCGATCGTCAGGCCAATGAAGTCGGGCACCACCGTCGAGCGGCGCGACCAGGTCCTGATCGGCCTCTTGTCCTTGCCGGCAGATGCGGTCTCGACCTTCTTCAGCAGGTGCCCGTCGACAAACGGGCCTTTCTTCAGTGAACGCGACATGGACGACCTCTACTTGCGTTGACGGCGCTGAACGATCAGCGATTCCGTCCGCTTGTTCTTACGCGTGCGATAGCCCTTGGTCAGCGTTCCCCACGGACTGACCGGATCGCGCTTGGTGCCGGTGCGACCCTCGCCGCCGCCGTGCGGGTGATCGATCGGGTTCATCGCCACGCCGCGCACCGTCGGCCGCACGCCGCGCCAGCGCATGGCACCGGCCTTACCGATCTGCCGCAGGCTGTTTTCCTCGTTGCCGACCTCGCCGATGGTGGCCCGGCAGTCGATCAGCACGCGGCGGATCTCCCCCGAGCGCATGCGCAGCTGCGCGTAGCTGCCCTCGCGGGCCAGCAGTTGCACCGAAGTGCCCGCCGCACGCGCCATCTGCGCGCCCTTGCCGGGCTGCATCTCGACGCAGTGAATGGTCGTGCCCACCGGGATGTTGCGCACCGGAAGCGTGTTGCCAACCCGGATCGGCGCGTCCTGGCCGCTGACGATTTCAGCGCCGACAGCGAGCCCCTTGGGCGCAATGATGTAGCGGCGCTCGCCGTCCGCGTAGCAGACCAAAGCGATATGCGCCGAGCGGTTCGGGTCGTACTCCAGCCGTTCCACCTTGGCGACGACGCCGTCCTTGCCGCGGCGGAAGTCGATGATCCGGTAATGCCGCTTGTGGCCGCCGCCCTGATGGCGAGTGGTGATCCGGCCCTGATTGTTGCGGCCCGAACCACGCACCTTCTTCTCGACCAGCGAGGCGTGCGGCTTGCCCTTGTGCAAGTTCGGGTTGACCACCTTGACCAGGGCACGCCGACCCGCCGAGGTCGGCTTGACTTTGACGAGCGGCATCAGCCAGCCTCCTGCAAGAAGTTGATCTCCTGGCCGGCCTTCAGGCTCACGTAGGCCTTGCGGACCGTTCCCCGCGTGCCGGTGAAGCGGCCGAAGCGCTTCGTCTTGCCCTTGCGGTTGAGGATCGAGACGCTCTCGACCTCGACCTTGAACAGCTTCTCGACCGCCGCCTTCACTTCCTGCTTGGTTGCCGAGGCCAGCACGCGAAACGCGACCTGGTTGTTCTTCTCGGCCAGCATCGTGCTCTTCTCCGAGACGATGGGCGCAAGCAGAACGCCGTACAGACGTTCGTTGTTCATCCCCACATCTCCTCAAGCTTCGCCATCGCCCCCTTGGTGACGATGACCTTCTTGTAATGGATCAGCGACAGCGGGTCGGCGTAGCGCGGTTCGACCACCAGCACGTTCTTCAGGTTGCGGGACGCCAGCAGCAGGTTCTCGTCCATGGCATCGGTGATCACCAGCGCCGAGTCGAGCCCCATCGCCTTCAGCTTGCCCGCCAGCAGCTTGGTCTTCGGCGCCTCCACCGAGAGACCGTCGATGACCGCGATGCGGCCGTCGGCAGCAAGCTTCGAGAAGATCGAGCACAGGCCGGCCCGATACATCTTCCTGTTGACCTTCTGCGTGAAGTTCTCGTCCGGCGAATTGGGAAAGGCCCGGCCACCGCCGCGCCAGATCGGGCTCGAGGTCATGCCGGCACGGGCGCGACCGGTGCCCTTCTGCCGCCACGGCTTCTTGGTCGAGTGCTTGACCGTCGCCCGGTCCTTCTGCGCACGCGTGCCTTGACGCGCGTTCGCCTGGTAGGCGATGACCAGCTGGTGCACCAGCGCCTCGTTGAACTCACGGCCGAAGACCGTCGCCGGCGCGGGCACCGTCGTGGTGGCCTCGCCCTGGGCATTCAAAACTTGCAGCTCCATCGCGCGCCTCCTAGCCCTTGACTGCCGGCCGGACGATGACTCGGCCGCCGGCCGCGCCCGGCACCGCACCCCGCACCAACAGCAGCTGGCGCTCCTTGTCGATGCGCGCGATCACCAGGTTCTGCGTCGTGCGCCGAACGTCGCCTAGGTGGCCGGCCATGCGCTTGCCCGGCATGACCCGGCCCGGATCCTGGCGCATGCCGATCGAGCCCGGTGCGTTCGTCGACACGGAGTTGCCATGCGAGGCACGGTTTGACGAGAAGTGGTGGCGCTTGATGACGCCCGAAAAGCCCTTGCCGATCGTCACGCCCGTGACATCGACCTTCTGGCCTTCGCTGAAGAGTCCCACGGAAAGAGTGCTGCCCGGCTTGAACTCCCCGGCCTGGGCGGCACTGATCTGGAACTCCCTGAGAACTTCGCCAGCCTCGACGCCGGCCTTGGCATAGTGACCCGCCTGGGGCTTGATGACGCGCGAGGCACGGCGCTTGCCGAAGGCCACCTGCACCGCGCTGTAGCCGTCGACATCGACGGTGCGCACCTGGGCGACGCGGTTGTTCGAGACATCCAGCACGGTCACCGGGACGGACTCGCCCTCGGCCGTGAAGATGCGCGTCATGCCGACCTTGCGGCCGAGAAGGCCCAAGTGACCGGCAGACGGCGAACCCGTCTGAGTCTGTTCGCTCATCATTTCTCCAAACCCCGGCTTCGATTGGCCAGGACCGATGTTCGCCGCCGCAAACGGCCAGCTTCAAAGAACTGACCGGCGGCGAAAAGCTCAAGATTGTATCGGAGTCGCGGCAGGACCCGCAAGCAGCCGGACCTGGGACGCTACTGCACTTTCCTTACTGGACCTTGATCTCGACGTCGACCCCGGCCGGTAGGTCCAGCTTCATCAGGGCGTCGACGGTCTTGTCGGTCGGGTCGATGATGTCCATCAACCGCAGGTGTGTCCGCATCTCGAACTGGTCGCGAGACGTCTTGTTCACGTGCGGCGAGCGCAGGATGTCGAAACGCTGGATGCGGGTCGGCAGCGGCACTGGGCCGCGGACGACCGCGCCGGTGCGCTTGGCCGTGTCGACGATTTCCAGCGCCGACTGGTCGATGAGCTTGTAGTCGTACGCCTTCAGGCGGATCCGGATACGTTGGCTTTGCATTCTGTTTCCTTCAAAGAGCGGGGCGGCGCACGAGGCGCCGCAGCGACCGGCAACCCGTGGCCGGCAGCCGCGGCCGGCATGGCCGCGGACCGCTGACCGCGAACAACTTACTCGACGATTTTTGCGACGACGCCGGCGCCGACGGTGCGGCCGCCTTCACG
>CAZSYX010000117.1:0-6173 GCA_964610575.1 uncultured Burkholderiaceae bacterium | reverse complement strand
TTGCCGGCGCGGCGGCGGGCGGGGTCGAATTCCGCCGCCGCCGGGCAGTGCCACGTTCAAGGCATGGCCAGCGCGGTCCGCACTGCCGCCGCGGCAGTCCCATTGAACCGGTACTGATAGTCGGCGATCTTGGCGCCAGCCTTGTAGAGCTTGCCCGGGCGCACGCCGGGAGCCCCCTTGCGCGGCTCGATGAACGCGATCCGTGCCGCCTCCCGCTCCACGTCGATGACGCCGGTGTCGAGCGGATCGACGTTGGCGCCGAACGACAGGACCACGGCCTTAGTGCCGCCGACCGTCGCTTCCTCCCACGTGCCCTCGGCGAGGACGTCTTCGCTGGCGCGGGCGCAGAACATCGTTCCGGGCTTGGCGGCATAGAGCTGAACCCGCCCTGCTTTGGTCGCATTGGGATCGCGGAACATCACCGCGTAGGGACGCGCGCCGTTGCGGTCCTCGTAGGAAAGGCAGAACGGCGTCTCGCGGGAGAAGTTGGTCACCATCTGCCTGGTATTCGAGGCGCCCGTAAACGACTCCTTGCGCGGCAGCATGAGGACGTCGTCCTGGAAGCGCACGGTCGACAGATAGGCGACCGAACCCGGCGGGAACTTCGCCTCCCCCACACGCGCTGCTTCCGGCTTGGTGTAGTTCGCCGCGGTGCGCAGGAAGTTGCGGATCGGCAGGCCGGAGACATCGTAGCCCCGCATCGACACCTTCAGGTGCAGCGGGCTCGACGACTGGTAGACCAGTTGCACGCTGCCGTCGGCTTCGGGGATGGCGAAACTCGGCTCGCCGATCGCCCGCCGCTCGCCGTCGCGAACGAAGTGCGCCACGTCGATGTTGGTGTTGAAGGCGCCGACCCCGCCCTCGGTGGTCGTCTCCTTCAACGGATGGCGGTCGCCCTGCGCACTGCCGCTGATACGCAGGTTGACCATCCGCGTGCCCTGGAAGTGATAGAGGCCATCGCCCTTGAGCGTGTCGACGGCGACGACGTTCAGCGCCTTCGCGTCGGCAACGGGTTCCACGTCGACCTTGGGCAATGGGGAAACGACGGTTGCAGGCGTCTGCGCAATCGCCAGCGGCGAAGCCAGCGCAAGGACGGTAGCGAATGCTTTCAATCGAGTCATGGACACCTCCCGCCAATACTTCCGACTAACAATAGAGCCAGACTCTAACCGAACCGGCGTCGTGTTCCGCATCATGCGGACGGTGGTGTCAGGCACGGGATAACATCGGCTCATGGAAACGACCGACCCCGCTACCGTCCCCAACGCCGACCCGGCCGAACTGCAGAAGTTCGGCGCGTTGGCCCACCGATGGTGGGACCCGCAGGGCGACATGCGGCCGCTGCACGAGATCAATCCCCTGCGGCTCGACTGGATCGACCGCCTGGCGGCACTGCCCGGCAAGCGCGTGCTCGATGTCGGCTGCGGCGGCGGCATCCTGGCCGAGTCGATGGCGCAGCGCGGCGCCCGCGTCACCGGCATCGACCTGTCGACCAAGCCGCTGCGGGTGGCGCAACTGCACGCGCTCGAATCCGGCGTGGCGGTCGATTACCGCGAGGCGAGCGCCGAGGCGCTGGCCGCCGAGTCGCCGGCGGCGTTCGAGGTCGTCACCTGCATGGAAATGCTCGAGCACGTGCCCGACCCGGCGAGCACCGTGCAGTCCTGCGGCACGCTCGCCCGGCCCGGCGGCTGGGTGTTCTTCTCGACCATCAACCGCAACCCGAAGTCGTTCGTGTTCGCCATCGTCGGCGCCGAGTACGTGCTGCGCCTGCTGCCGCGCGGCACGCACGAGTACGCCAGGTTCATCCGCCCCAGCGAACTGGCGGCGATGGCACGGCGAGCGGGCCTGGAAGTGATCGAGATTCTCGGCATGACCTACAACCCGCTGACCAGGCGGTTTGCGCTCGGCCGCGACACCGACGTCAACTACCTCGTCGCCTGCCGCAAGCCCGAATGAAGGCGTCATCGATCGACTTGGTGCTGTTCGACCTCGACGGGACGCTCGCGGACACGGCGCCCGATCTGGCCGCCGCCGCCAACCGCCAGCGCATTGAGCGCGGCCTGGAGCCGCTGCCGATCGAGCGGTTGCGGCCGATGGCCAGCCACGGCGCGCGCGGGCTGGTCGGCCAAGCCCTGGGCCTCGCCCCGGGCGATGCCGACTACGAGGCAGCACGGCTCGAGTTCCTGTCCTTCTACGAACAGGCCCTGTGCGTGCACACGCGGCTGTTCGCCGGCATGGCCGAGACGCTGGTCCGTATCGAGGCCGAGGGCCGCCGCTGGGGTGTGGTCACCAACAAAGCCAGCCGCTTCACCGGGCCGCTGATGCAGCGGCTCGGCCTGCACAAGCGCGCCGCCGTGGTCGTCAGCGGCGACACCACGCCGCATATAAAGCCGCACCCGGCGCCGATCCGGCACGCGCTCGCCGTTTGCGCCGTTGCCTCGGAGCGGGCGGTGTACGTCGGTGACGACCGGCGCGACATCGAGGCCGGGCGCGCCGCGCGGGTGGCAACCGTCGTTGCCGCCTACGGTTACCTGGGCGAAGCCGCGGCAATCGAGGACTGGGGAGCCGATCATGTGATCGCTGTTCCCGGCGACCTGGTCGGGTTGCTAGGCTGAAGGTACGCCAAAGCGGCGGCAGAAGAGAGCCGGGCCCCAAGCGGGGAGGAGAAATGGCCAGCGGCAGCAGGTTCCTGCCTCGTCTCCGGATCGCCGGGATCGTCATCCTGGCGCTGGTCGCCGCCTTCGGCGCGATCGGCTACTTCGCCATCCCGCTGGCGGCGCGCTGGGGACTCGAGACCATCGCGGCCCGCGAACTCGGCCGCACGGTCCGGGTCGAGTCGATCGGCGGCAACCCCTACACGCTGCGGGTGACGCTGCGCGGCCTGGTCGTCGACGGCGCCTCGGGCGAGACCGAGCCGCTGCTGTCGGTGCGCGAGGCCAACATCGACGCGTCGATCGAGACGTTGCTGCGCCGCGCGCCGGTGCTCGACGCGCTTTCGGTCGACGGACTGGTCGCCAACATCGTCCGCCTCGGCCCGCAGCGCTTCAACTTCTCCGACATCGTCGAGCGCCTACAGGCGCGGCCGAAGACCAGCGACGAGCCTGCCCGTTTCGCGCTGAACAACATCGAGGTCAGCAACGGCACCGTCAAGCTCGATGACCGCGTGACCGGCGGTCGCCACGCAGCCACCGAAATCCTGCTCGGCATCCCCTTCATCTCGAACCTGCCGTCGCACGCTGAAATCACCGTCCAGCCGGCCTTCGCTGCCAGGCTTGACGGCACGCCGGTCGAAGTCAAGGGCGAAACGCGTCCTTTCCACGAAACGCTCGAGTCGTCGATCGACCTGAAGCTCGCCGGACTCGACATTCCCAGGTACCTGTCCTTCTCGCCCGTCCCGCTCAATTTCCGGGTCCCGCGCGGCAAGCTCGACACCAATCTTCGCGTCGTGTTCCGGCGCGCCGTGCCTGCCCGCGGCGACGCGCCGGAGCAGCAGGCCAGGACGATCGTCTCGGGCACGGTGGCCGTCAACGAGTTCGCCCTCGCCGCACCGGCAGGCGCGGACGCGGCGCCCCTGATCGACTGGCGATCGCTGCGGATCGCCATCGACGAACTGGAACTGCTGCAGCGATACGCAATGATCGCCGACATCGCGCTCGACGCGCCGAACGTGACCCTCGTGCGGGGACCAGACGGCAGCATCAACTGGGTCGGCTTCGCCAGCCAGCCGGTGCAGCCGTCGTCCACCCGGCCGGCGAAGCCCGAGGCGGAGCAGCCCGCAGCCACCCCCTTCGCTGTCACGCTCAAGCACGCTGCCGTCAGCGGCGGCCGTATCAGCCTGCTCGACGAACTCGCGGGCGGCTTCCGCCAGGACGTGACGAATCTGCGCGCCGAGGCGTCGGGGTTGACGAACACTTCGCCACAGCGGGGCCGCGTGGCGCTGGCCGCCGACATCGTCAACAACGGATCGGTCTCCCTCGACGGCGAAGCGGGCCTCGCACCGCTGGCCGGTCAGCTGAAGTACGCCGCACGCGACGTCAGGCTGGTCGTGGCGGCGCGCTACCTCGCGCAGTTGCTCAACGGGACCATCGACGGCTCGAGCGACATCGACGGGACCCTCGACTTCGCGCGGACCGCGGACGGCCTGCGGCTGGCGCTGCGCGATATCGCGGTCACCGGCAAGGCAATCAAGGTGCGCGGGCCGGCGGCCGGCGGCGCCGCGCTCGACATCGCGGCTCTCTCGATCGCCGGCGGCGAACTCGACCTGGCCGGCCGCTCGGTCACGATCGGCAGGCTGACGATCGAGGCGCCACGCGCCGTCGTGCGTCGCCTCGCGGACGGCACGATCAACTGGCTGCAGGTCGTCAAGCCGCCCGCCCGGACGGCCCCGGATACCGCCGCGGCGCCCGCACCCCCGCCGTGGGGTTTCGTCCTCAAAGAGGCGCAGGTGGCGAACGGCGACGTGCGATTCGAGGACCTCGCCACCGAGCCGGCGGTCCGGCTGCGCGCATCGGCCATCTCGGCCACGGTCAGGAACGTCGTCGGCGACGGCTCGCGACCGGCGGAGATCGCGGTGCGCACCCGCTTCGGCAGTGGCGGCACGCTGGCGGCCAGCGGCAATGCCGGCTGGAACCCGCTGGGCGCGAAGATCCGGGTCGACGCGCGCAACCTCGATGTCGCGGCCCTGCGGCCGTACGTGGCGAGCCGGCTGAACATGGTCATCGCGCGGGTGGAACTGTCGGGTCAGGGCGCGGCCTCCGCAGCCCAGGCGGGTCGAGGCGAGCCGCTGAAGCTTTCCTACGCCGGCGACGCCCGGCTGTCGAACCTGCACATGCTCGACGCCGGCGGCGACAACGACCTGCTGAAGTGGCAGTCGCTGGACGCCACCGCCATCGACCTGAAGCTCGGCGACGGACCGCCGCGGGTCGACGTCGGTCGCGTGGCGCTGAGCGACTTCTACGCCCGGATCATCCTCAGCGAGGAGGGACGCCTGAACCTCGCCGATCTGATCAAGCGCGAGCCGCCTGCCACCACCGCGCGGCCGGCGTCGCCGGCCGAAGCCCCGGGGCGGCCCACGATCCGCCTCGGCGGCGTCGAGATCCAGCGCGGCAACGTCAACTTCACCGACAACTTCATCAAGCCCAATTACACCGCCAACATGACCGACCTCGCCGGCACGGTCAGCGGTTTTTCCTCCGAGCGCGCCGAACTGGCCGACATCTCGATCCGCGGTCGCATCGACAGCGACGCGCCGGTGGAGATCACCGGCAAAGCCAACCCGCTGGGGACGCCGCTGGCGCTGGACATTCGCGGCGCTACGCGCGGCGTCGAACTGCCGCGGCTCACCCCGTACTCGGTCAAGTACGCCGGCTACCCCATCGTCCGCGGCAAGCTGTCGATGGACGTGCAGTACAGGATCGAGGACAACAAGCTGCAGGCCGAGAACCACCTGTTCCTCGACCAGTTGACCTTCGGCGAGCGCGTCGACAGCCCGACCGCCACCAAGCTCCCTGTCCTGCTGGCGGTGTCGCTGCTGAAGAACAGCCGCGGCGAGATCGACATCAACCTACCCGTGTCCGGCTCGCTCGACGACCCGAAGTTCTCGATCGGCGGCCTCATCGTGCAGGTCATCGTCAACCTGCTGACCAAGATCGTCACGGCGCCGTTCACGGCGCTAGCTGCGGCGTTCGGCGGCGGCCCCGATCTGGGGCATGTCGATTTCGCACCGGGATCGGCGGCGCTCGCCGAAGGCGAGGTCAAGAAGCTGGAGACTCTGGCCAAGGCGCTGAACGATCGCCCCGCGCTGCGGCTCGACATGACCGGCCGCGCGCTGGCCAGTGCCGACACCGACGCGCTGCGCCGGGCCAAGTTCGACGCCAAGCTGCGCGCCGCCAAGGTGCGCGAGATCGTGCGCACCGGCGAGAGCGTCGACCCGGCGACGGTCACCATCGCCCCGGAGGAACGCGAGCGGCTGATCGGCCGCGTCTACGCCGACGAGAAGATTCCCGACAAGCCGCGCAATTTCATCGGCATGGCCAGGACCATCCCGGCAACCGAGATGGAGGCGCTGATCATGGGCACCGTCACGGTCACCGAGGAGGATCTGCGCCGGCTGGCCAATGACCGCGCCACTGCGGTGCGCGATCACCTGAGCGACCGGGGCCAGGTGCCGCGCG
>CAZSYX010000116.1:0-6381 GCA_964610575.1 uncultured Burkholderiaceae bacterium | reverse complement strand
CCTTGCTGACCTCCCACTTGTCGACCATCTGCGGCTGGACCTGGAACTTCGCGTCGGTGGCGAACAGCACGTCGTAGACCATGTAGCCATGGTTGCGCGTGATGTAGGCAGTGGTCGTGATCGGATCGAGGATCCTGAGATCCGCTTCCGGCACGAACTTCAGCACCTTGCCCTGCGCGAGCGCCGGGCCGGTGAAGGCAACGCTGGCCGCCAGCGCGACGGCCAGCGCCGTCCCGCGCCAGCTGATGGAATGACCTTTCTTCATGCTTCCTCCAAGAAAAGTAAAAACCGCGCCGATGCCGTGCAGCAATTGCGCAGCTGACGGAAACTTGAAGCAAATCCCGTTCCCGGCGGCCTGGCGCTGCCACACGCCCCTGATCGGGCGCGCTGTCCCCTCGAAACGAATGACGGCGGGTGCGATGTCTGGTCGATCTGGTGCCGCGGTGGATGCCGCGACGTTTGTCGATCGCACCACAATGGAACAGACTACACGGATCAACGCACCACAGCAAAGCACGATTCCATGCCAGCCCCATTCGACCTGCTGCTACGTAATGCAGTGATCTTCGACGGCACCGGCGCCGCCCGCCACCACGGCGACATCGCCCTGTCCGGCGGCGTCATCGCCGCCGTCGGCAGCCTGGACGACGACGCCGCCGCAACAACGGTCGACCTGCGCGGCCGGGCGGTCGCGCCCGGTTTCATCGACGTGCACACGCACGACGACCGGCTGCTGCTCGCCGATCCGTCGATGGCACCGAAGGCGAGCCAGGGCGTGACCACGGTCGTGGTCGGCAACTGCGGCATCAGCCTGGCGCCGCTCGGCAACCGGACGGCCGTGCCGCCGATCAACCTGGTCGCCAACGGCGAAACGCAGCGTTTCGAATCGTTCGAGGATTACTTCGCGCGGCTGACGCTCGAGCCGGCGGCGATCAACTGCGCGGCGCTGGTCGGCCACACCACGCTGCGCGTGGTGACGATGGCGCAACTCGACCGGCCGGCGAACGAAGGCGAGATCGCGCAGATGCAGGCGCTGGTGGCCGAGGCGCTCGACGCCGGCGCGCTCGGCCTGTCCACCGGCACGTACTACGCGCCGGCGGCCGCGGCCACCGCTGACGAGATCCGCCAGGTGTGCGCGCCGCTGGCCGGAACCAGCGCGCTGATCGCCTCGCATATTCGCGACGAGGGCGCGCGCGTTCTCGAATCGATGACCGAGGCGATGTCGATCGCCCGTTCGCTCGGCGTGCGCCAGGTGATCTCGCACCACAAGGTGGTGGGCAAGGCAAATTTCGGCCGCTCGCGCGAGACCCTCGCCCTGCTGGACGACGCGCGCATCGACACCGACGTGTGCCTCGACTGCTATCCGTATCCCGCCTCTTCGACGGTGCTGCGCGCCGACGCGGTTGCGCAGGCCAGCCGCACCCTGGTCGCCTGGTCGAAGCCGCGGCCCGAGGCCGCCGGCCGCTACCTGGACGAACTCGCCGCCGAGCGAGGCATGCCGATCGATGCGCTGATCGCCGAACTGCAGCCGGCCGGCGCGATCTACTTCTCGATGGACGAGGCCGATATCGAGCGCATCCTCGCCTACCCGGAGACGATGATCGGCTCCGACGGCCTGCCGCACGACGTCTTTCCGCACCCGCGGCTGTGGGGGGCGTTCCCGCGCGTGCTCGGCCACTACGCGCGCAGCCGCGGCCTGTTCTCGCTCGAGACCGCGATCCACAAGATGACCGGGCTGCCGGCGGCGCGCTTCGGGCTGGCCGACCGCGGCGTGATCACACCCGGCGCGGCCGCCGACCTGGTGGTCTTCGATCCCGACCACATCCGCGACACCGCCACCTTCGCGCAACCGAAGCAGGCGGCCGCCGGCATCGATGCCGTCTTCGTCAACGGCGTGGCGGTCTGGCGCGACGGCCGGGCCACCGGCGCGCGGCCCGGCTTGGTGCTGAAGCGCGCCGGCCACTGATACCGGCCGGGCGAACAACGGACGCTGGTTCATGAAGATCGTCGCCGCCAGGCTCAACCACGAGACCAATACCTTCTCGCCGCTGGCCACGCCGCTGGCCGCGTTCGGCCCCGATGGCCCGACCTTCGGCCGCGCGGCGTTCGAGGCCGCGCGCGACACGCGAACGGCGCTCGGCGCGTTCATCGATATGGCGCAGGCGCGCGGCGACGAGATCACGGTGGCGGTCAACGCCACCGCCAATCCGAGCGGCACCGTCGATGGCGCCGCCTACGAGCGGCTCGCCGGCAGCATCGTCGAGGCAGTGCGCGGCGGCTGCGACGCCGTGCTGCTCGATCTGCACGGCGCGATGGTCGCGGCAGGCGCGGACGACGGCGAAGGCGAACTGCTCCGCCGCATCCGCGCGGTCGCCTCCGACGTGCCTCTTGCTGTGGCGCTCGACCTGCACGGCAACATCACGCAAACCATGGTCGATGCGGCCGACGTGATGGTCGGCTTCAAGACCTATCCGCATGTCGACATGTACGACACCGGCGCGCACGCGGCGCGGCTGCTGTTCGACTGGCTCGACGGCGGCGCGCGGCCACACGTGGCCTGGACGCAGCCACCGCTGCTTTCGCACACGCTGCGCAGCGCCACCGGCGAAGGCGCCATGCAGCGCGCGGTGCAGCGGGCGCGGCAGATCGAGGCCGAGGGTCTGTTCGCGGCATCCGTGTTCGCCGGCTTTTCGCTCGCCGACATTCGCGATGCCGGCGTCAGCATCGTCACCGTCGGTCGTGATCGCGGCGAGGCGCAGCGCGCTGCCGACCAACTGGCGCGGCAAGTCTGGGCCGAGCGCGACGGCTTCGTCTACCGAGCCGAGCCGCTGGCCGACAGCGTCGCCCGAGCCCGTTCGCTGAAGCAGCCCGGCCGGCCCGTGCTCCTGCTCGACCACGGCGACAACGTGATGAGCGGCGGCACCTGCGACACGACCACGCTGCTCGAGGAATGCCTGCGCCAGGGCATGACCGGCATCGGCGTCGGCCCGCTGGCCGACCCAGCGACCGTGGCGCGCGCCTTCGCCGCCGGTATCGGGGCGCGCATCAAGGTGTCGCTCGGTAACAAGGTGCCGCAGGGGCTGCCCGTCCCGCAGGCGCCGCCGTTCGAATGCGAGGTCGCCGTGCGCGCACTCGGCGACGGCCGCTTCCGCATCACCGGCCCGATCTACACCGGCGAAACCTGGGCCATGGGCCGCACCGCGGTACTGCAGCACGAGGCGTTCACCGCGGTGGTCAGTGAACGGCCGATGGAGCCGTTGGATCTCGCAGTGTTCGAGAGCGTCGGCGTTGACCCCCGCGCCTTCGACTGGCTGCTGCTCAAGTCGCGGATGTACTGCCGACCCACCTTCGTGCCGATCGCCGCCGGCCTTGTCGAATGCGACAGCCGCGGCGTCTGCAGTTCCGACTACGGCCTGTTCCGCTTCACGAAGCTGCGCCGTCCGGTCTATCCGCTCGATCCCCGGGCCACGTTCGCGACCCCCGCAGGCCCTTAGCCGGCGCTACCGGCCAGGGCCTCCTCACCGGCCTCAGTCGGGGCCGCCCGCGTCCACCACGGCGAGCGCGCTCATGTTGACGATCCGGCGCACCGTGGCCGCCGGCGTCAGGATGTGAACCGGCTTGGCCGCGCCGAGCAGGATGGCGCCGATCGCGACGCCGTGACCGGAAACGGTGCGCACCACGTTGTAGGTGATGTTGGCCGCGTCCATGTTCGGCATCACCAGCAGGTTCGCTTCGCGGGTCAGGTCCGAATCCGGGAACACTTCGTCGAGCACCGCGTGCGACAGCGCCACGTCGCCCTGCATCTCGCCGTCGACCGCAAAGTCAGGCGCATGGGCGCGGATGATCTCCAGCGCATCGCGCATCTTCTGCGCGCTGGAAGCATCCGAGCTGCCGAAATTCGAGTGCGACAGCAGCGCCACCGCCGGCTCGATACCAAAGCGGCGCACCTCCTCGGCGGCCAGCATCGTCATCTCGGCGATCTGCTCTGCGGTCGGGTCGAGGTTGACGTGCGTGTCGCAGATGAACAGCTGCCGCTCGGGCAGGATCAGCAGCTGCATCGCCGCCATCGTGCTGACCCCGGGGCGCGGCCCGATCACGGTGCGCACGTACTCCAGGTGGTCGGCATAGCCGCCCACGATGCCGCACAGCATGGCGTCGGCCTCGCCCATCTGCACCAGCATCGCGCCGATCAGCGTGGTGCGCGTTCGCACCTGGGTCTGCGCCAGTGCGCGGGTGACCCCTTTGCGCTTGGCGATCTTGTAGTAACCGGACCAGGTGTCCTTGTAGCGCGGGTCGTCGTGCGGGTTGACGATCTCCACGTCGACGCCCGGCTTCAGCCGCAGGCCGTAGCGCTCGATGCGCATCGTGATCACGTCGGGCCGGCCGATCAGGATCGGCCGCGCCAGGCCCTCATCGATGACGACCTGCACGGCGCGCAGCACGCGCTCTTCCTCACCCTCGGCGTAGATCAGCCGCTTCGGGTTCTTGCGCGCGGCATCGAACACCGTCTCCATCGCCGCGCCTGACTGGTAGATGAAGCGGCGCAGCCGCGAACGGTAGGCGTTCATGTCGGTGATCGGTCGCGTCGCCACGCCGCTTTCCATCGCCGCCTGCGCCACCGCCGGGGCGATCCGCTCGATCAGGCGCGGGTCGAACGGCTTCGGCAGGAGGTACTCGGGGCCGAAGCGCATCCCCTCGGCGCCGTAGGCGCTGGCGACCACATCCGGTATCTCGGCGTGCGTCAGCTCGGCGATGGCGCGCACGGTGGCCAGCTTCATCTGCTCGTTGATCGTCGTGGCGCCGACGTCGAGCGCGCCGCGGAAGATGAACGGGAAACAGAGGACGTTGTTGACCTGGTTCGGATAGTCCGAGCGGCCGGTGCCGATGATCGCGTCGGGCCGCACCGCCAGCGCCTCCTCCGGCATGATCTCCGGCGTCGGGTTGGCCATCGCCAGGATGATCGGCTGCGCGGCCATGTGCTTGACCATCGAAGGCGCGAGCACGCCGGCGCTCGACAGCCCCATGAAGATGTCGGCGCCCGGCATCGCATCGGCGAGCGAGCGCGCCGGCGTTTCGCGCGCGTAGCGCTTCTTGCTCTCGTCGAGCCCCTCGCGGCCGGCATGCAGCACGCCCTTGCTGTCGCAGACGAGCACGTTTTCCCGCCGCAGGCCGAGGCTCACCAGCAGGTCCAGGCAGGCGATCGCCGCCGCGCCCGCGCCGGAGCACACCAGTTTCGCCTCGCCGATGTCCTTGCCGACATAGCGCAGCCCGTTGAGGATCGCCGCCGCGGCGACGATGGCGGTGCCGTGCTGATCGTCGTGGAAGACCGGAATCTTCATCCGCTCGCGCAGCTTGCGCTCGATGTAGAAGCACTCCGGCGCCTTGATGTCCTCGAGGTTGATGCCGCCGAAGGTCGGCTCGAGCGCGGCGATGATGTCGACCAGCTTGTCGGGATCGTGCTCGTCGAGCTCGATGTCGAAGACATCGATGCCGGCGAACTTCTTGAACAGGCAGCCTTTGCCTTCCATGACAGGCTTGCCGGCCAGCGGGCCGATGTTGCCCAGGCCCAGCACGGCGGTGCCGTTGGTGACCACCGCGACCAGGTTGCCGCGCGAGGTCAGGTTGCCGGCCTCGCGCGGATCGGCGGCGATCGCGTTGCACGCTTCGGCCACGCCGGGTGAATAGGCCAGCGAAAGATCGCGCTGGGTCACCATCGGCTTGGTCGGCACGACCGAGATCTTTCCCGGCGTCGGCTTGCGGTGATATTCGAGCGCGGCTTCGCGCAGGATGTCTGACATCGGTGGCTCCTTGTTGGCGCGGTCGCGCGCGAAGGCGGCAGCGGCCCGCGCTTTTGCGTCTGCCACAAGCCTAGCGCCGTTGCGCCCGTCGTGCTCCGGCGGACATCGCTGCAATGCCGCCGGCCGGCTCGATCCCGAATATCCGCAGGCGCGACTGGCTTCAGCGAGTGGACTGACGAAGATCAAGCGTCAGCCGGCGGCGGAAATCAGGCGTTACATCTTGCAGGTTGCGGCCGTCTGGCAGCAGCCCAACAATGAGTTTGTCGACGACGGCATTCGGTCTCGATGCCGTCGCCACCTTTCGCAAGGTGACCTCGATGAAAGCGCTGAAACTCCTCGCCGTGGCCTCTGCGGCATTCTTGGCGCTGTTCGCCGTCAGCCCCTCCGTTGAAGCCCAGGCCCCGCCGCGCGGCGGCGGAGGCGGTTCATATCGCGGCGCTCCGCCCCCCGGTGGCGGCGGTTCATACCGGGGCGCGCCACCTCCCGGCGGCGGCAGGTACCACGCTCATCCCCCTCCTCGCGGCGGCTACTACCCGCGCGTCGGCACGAGCTTGTACTTCGGCTACTACGGGCCCGGCTACGG
>CAZSYX010000115.1:0-6467 GCA_964610575.1 uncultured Burkholderiaceae bacterium | reverse complement strand
TGGCCAGTTGGCCCTGCACCGTGCCGCGGACCCAGGGATCGGTGACGGTGACCTGGGCAACGGCTGGAAGGGTCAAGCAAATGGAGGCGCACAGCGCCGCGACATGACGAATCGAGTTCATGCAAGTTGTTCCTGAGGTTGTGCGCATAAGGCGTGCGCCCGGCGCACGCAGGCAGGCCGCTGTCGCGCAGCGGCATATCACGGCAGACGATCGTTCAGGCGGCCGCGGGCGGCGCGCGTGCGGGGGCGTCGTGGCGTGGCGGGCCGCCCGCGATGCCGGTCGTCGCCGGCACGGGATCGGCGCTGGCCGCCTGCAGGCTGATGACGGCAGGAATGCTGGGAGCGACGCCTGCCATCGGGTTGGCAATGCGGCACAGGGCGCAGTGATCGTCGTCGTGCAGCGGCGCGGACGGGGCATCACCGGCCGGCAGCCGGCGCACGCCGTCGCCGGTGCAGACATTGATCCAGCCGGGGCTTGCAGCGCGGCCGTGCGAATGTGCGAACGGCGCGAGCATCTGCGCGACCACCAGCAAGGCAGCCAGCAGGGCGCGAGCCGGAACGTGAGCCATGGAGCAAGGATACCCCGGGGCGGTTACGGGAATCGCCCCGCTTCGGCAAGCGTCGCGCCTTCGTTGTCCAGAGGCCGCCGATGCAGCATGTCTACACCATGCGGCGCGCGTCGAAGACCGTGCCGCCCAAGCGCGTGACCCTGAAGGACATCTCGCTCCGTTTCTTTCCCGGCGCCAGGATTGGCTTCCTGCTGCAGGCGATCACGCGGCGCGCTCAGCCGGCCAACGTCTCGTCCGACCTGGCGGACTGCTCGGAGATCGCGGACGCCAGGACCTTGTCGATTCGATGCTTGTCCATGTCGACGATCTCGAATCGCCAGCCCTGCCAGTCCACCGTGTCAGCGACCGACGGCACGCGACCGAGGAGCAGCATCATCATTCCGGACAGCGTGTTGTAGCGCCCCAGTTCTTCCTCGGGTGCGGCGCTGAAACCCAGGCGATCCTTCAATTCGGGAATCGGTATCAGGCCGTCGAGCAGCCAGGAACCGTCTGCCCGCTGCACCGCCCAGGCGTCCTCGCTGCGCGGCGTCTTGAACTCGCCGGCGATTGCTTCAAACAAGTCCTGCAGCGTCACGAGACCCTGGACCTCGCCGTACTCATCGATGACGAGGGCCAGATGGCCGGTCGACGAGCGAAAGTTCTCGAGCAACTCCATTCCCGTCAACGACTCCGGAACGTAGACTGGGGGCTCCAGCGCGGTGGCGATGTCGGCGGCTTCGCCGCGGATGGTCTGGTGCAGCAGCAAGCGGGCGTTGGCGATGCCGACGATGTCGTGCAGGCCGCCCCGACAGACCGGAAAGCGTGAGCGCTCGGACTCGAGCACCTTGCGCAGGTTTTCCTCGCGCGAGTCTTCGAGGTCCAGGTAGACGATGTCGGAGCGCGGCGTCATCAGCGAGGCAATCTGCCGGTCGTCGAGCCGGAAGACATTGCGCACCATGGCGCGCTCCTGCTCGTCGATCACGCCGGACTCCGACCCTTCCTGGATCAGGGCGTGGATCTCCTCTTCGGTCACCGCGCTCGCGTCCGACTGACGCGTGCCGATGAAGCGCAGGATGAAGTCAGTCGAACTCGACAGCAGCCGCACGAACGGCGCGGCCATGGCCGACAGCAGGCGGATCGGGCGGGCCACGCGGCGGGCGATGTTCTCGGGACTGATCTGGCCGATGCGCTTGGGCACCAGTTCGCCCAGCACGATGGAGACATAGGTCAACAGGACGACCACGAATGCCGTGGCCGCAATGCGCGCACCGTCCTTTTCCAGCCCCCACCCAATGAACCACTCGGCCAGCGGCGCGGCGAACGCGGCCTCGCCGACGATGCCCGACAGGATGCCAATCGAGGTGATGCCGACCTGTACGGTGGACAGCACGCGCGTCGGGTGCTCGTTCAGCGCCAGCGCGACCGCGGCGCCGGAATCGCCGTCGGCAACCAGCGCCTGCAGGCGGGCTTTGCGCGAGGCGACCAGCGCGATCTCGGACATCGCAAAAGCCCCGTTGAGCAGGATCAGTCCAAGAAGAAACAGAATCTCGAAGGGCATGAAGACCGCTCCGTTACTTGGCGTTCAGGATGGTGCGCCGCGGGCCGGCCCCCGGCGGGCGGTGGTTGGCGTAAGGCGCTGACGACGATCGTAGCGGACACGCCGCAGCCCCAACGCGGTGGAACCGGGGCGCCGGTTGGCCGTCTCGAGGTGCTGCGCCATGCCCGTGGCTCGAAGGCTGGGCGAGAGAGCGGCAGCCCGCCGACCGCTGAGCCGGCGCCAAGAGAGCACGAGCCCGTACACGGCAATGGAAGTCCGTGACCTGCCGACCTTGATCGCGGTCAAGCGTCGGCACGCCCAGCGCGTCTACGGTGTTGTCCTCATCCAAGGAGGGACAGGAAATGCTCAAGACGAAGATTGCAGTGCTGATGCTCGCTGGCTTTGCGACGACAGCGATGGCGAACGATGTCACGTGGCGCAAGGATGTCGGGCCGATGATCGCCGCCAAGTGCGGCACCTGCCACGGCGCCAGCGCGCCCGAATACAACGACTGGAATCTGATGCCCGAGGACAAGCGCAGGACCGTTGCGCCGCGCATGGACACCTACCCGAACTTCATGTCGTACGTCGTCTGGCCGGCCACCGGCGCGATGCAACGGCGGCTCGACGATGGCAAGGCTGCGGGCGGCAAGCCCGGCAACATGTATCAGTACCTTGGTGGCAGCGACGAAGAACGCGCGAAGAACCTGAAGATGGTCAAGGACTGGCTCGGTGACGGCGCCTGGAACCTGAACCGCTTCAAGGTCCGCGGCGACGTGCCGGGCATCACCAAGGAACAGTTGGAGAAGATCCAGGCGAAGTACTGACGCGCGTCGGTCGGGCGTCGCCACCCTCCTGTGCGGCCGGTGACACGCCGGTCGGCACGTTCGGCTTGTCGGCCCGGTGCAGGTCCTCATCTCGAAGTTCACGCCGAGCGATCTGGACTGTGCTCCCGGCCGTTCGATGACGCCGGAGATCGGCTGCTTCTTCAAGCAGCGACCGGCGGCAACGGGTCGGCTGCGGCTGTGGGCAGGTCGAAACGGGACGCCAGCAGACAGTCATTTGCATCAGTTCAGGATCGACATCTTGGGCGTCCGGTGAGCAGCGAGTCCGGTCGCTCGCGGTCGGCGTCCGAACTCACGGTCTCGGCTCCTTTCCGGTTGTTCAGGCACCCCGGGGAATTGCTGCACCAACGACCGCTCGCAAGGCACTGCTGACGTCGTTGGTCGCCGGCGCGCGGTGACGCTTGCGCCAGGACGGCGACTCAATCGCGGCCGATGCCATCCGGCGTCAAAGGCCGATCGAATGTCTGCTGGTCAAGGGCTCCAACTGGCGCTGCCGACCCGCAGCAGTCAGACTCCCTTCGTCGAAGCGGCCGCTCGCGTCCAACGGTCGCGAACGCGTGGCCGCCCGCGTGAGCGAACCGTTGTGGGCGCGCCGGGGACTGAGCCAGCCATTCTTGAATGGCCTCTTTCATCCGCTCGTCCGGGCATGGATAACGGGTCATGTCTTGCGCGCTTCCCGAGTCGCTCAGCACGACCAGCCTTTCGACGCGTCCGTCGTCGCCAAACTGAATGACGAGGCAGTGGCACTTGAATTCCCCATGGACGGGACCACCCAGTGGCAGCGGGGAGATGATGATCAAGAGGGTCACCCCTCCCAGGTCCTCCAGCCACGATTAGACGAAGTAGCCGTCTCCCGGGCCCCGGATCCAAGGTTCGGAAAGCTGCAGGAGGATGTCTGCACGAGTCGTGGCGTGAGGTTCAATCGCCCGAATGACCGAATCAGGCACCTCCTTGTAGGTGTAGGGCCCTGCAAGGTTGCTGGGAACGGGCACGACGCATGCCGCCAGCGATGGCAGCAGAAGCGCGAATCCGCACAGTCGGGCGAAGGAGTTCGCCCGCGCCTTCAGGCGGGTCAGCGGCCGCAGCTTCATTGCCGTCGGTCCGTGTTCACGAGGCTCCACCGCTCGACCATATCCTCCTTCGTGTAGACGATGACCAGATGGAGACTCCTGCTTTACTCGGCACGGCGAAGTGGCTCAGTGAACCGGGCTGCGTCGAAGTGGTAGATCACGATGCGCCCGTCTTCATAGACAGACCAGGGCACGCCAAGCCGACCTTCGATGTCCTTGCGTGACACCGGGCCGGCGCTCAAGAAGGCCAGTGGCTTCAACTCGTCGAGGTTGGTGACCTGTTCCGTCGTCGATGAGGTCGAACACGCGACGACAAGCGCGACCAACAAGCCGGCGATGCAGACGTGGAGACGACCATTCATGGCCAAGTCCTTGGAAGAGTCGTCCTATCTCGAACGGGCCATCTGCTTTCCAAGGTTGGTCCGCCTTGTCCGCGCGCGCCGGCCTCAATCAATCCGAGTGAAAGTGATCGGAACGCGAACCAGGTCGCGGTCGAGGCCGCCGTCATTGAAGCGCGTGTAGTACAAGAAGGCGTTTCGGCCTGCCCGCTCGAAGTTGATGGTCGTGTCCCCATGATCGACAAGTGACGGATACAACGTGGGCAATGTTTCGACCGCGCCCGGGCCGGGCGTAACCGTAGGGCAGTAAGTCAACTTCGCTTCGACGAGCAGCTGCGGCTCGCTCCAATGAATCAGATCAGTCGACAGCGAGAAACTGAAGCCGCACGCGTTCCGACCGTCAACCTGTCCGCCGGTCGGAGCCACCAGGACGTATCGGCTCAGGTACGTGCTGTAGACCATGTGCCCACCGCCCATGCCGTCGATCCGCCTGCTGAGAAATGTGCACATGGGCGCCGCGCTGCCGGTCACGTACGGACTCGTCATGCGCAAGTCGAAGCCGCTGCCGTCCCAGGCACGCCAACTCGCCGGGTCGTCGAGCTTGTCGGTGCGCATGACGCAAATTCCACGGCTGTCAGAGAACTTGGTTGGGAAAAGCTCAATCAGCGAGTAGTAGTAGCCGTCTCCCGCCCGCACTACGTTCGTCGGCGCCCTGTAGCCATCTGCAAAAAAATAGCCGGCAGGAGCGGTCGCGCCGGGAGGCGGCGGCACCCAGACAGTGGGGGCGGGCGCCACGACGTGCTGCGGCGGAGACGGCTTCACGAATGCCCCGCCGCCGTCATCGGACACCGCATACGTAATCGAGTTGTACCAGCACGGGTTGCCGGGCGATGGATCCCCAACGCGGCACGTGCTCGAAATAGCATCGTGAAACTCGTTGTGAATGAGTGCGTGCCAACGATTTCCCTCGCGGTAGACGACCCACAGCCATTCCCAGTTTTCGTACGACTCTGCAGTTCTGAGGTCCGCCGACACGAGCGCCGGCCGATTACAGATGCGCCTGAGCGAATTGAAGTCACTACCGCGGCTTAGGTAGTGGCGCGGTGCGTTGCCGTCGACCAAGACCAAGCTGCCATCTTCGGCCCGCACGAAGCGAGCCGGCTGGTCCGGAAGGTCGAGGTCCTCGCACCGATCAACCGTGTAGTCGAACACGACCTCTTTGGCGCCGAAGGTCACGGCAACCTTGATCGCCGTCACGGTCAGCGACGCCGTGCCCGACACGCCGGCCATGGTCGCTTTGGCCTGCACGGTGCCCGTGGCGTACGTCTGCAGCAGCCCTGTGGCGGAGACGCCCGCGAGGGCGGCGTCGGACACCGACCAAGTCGCCGTGACACCGGGAATGACGTTGCCGAACGGGTCGCGCGCAGTCGCCGTGAGTTGGACGGCATCGCCCTCCTTCGGCGTCAAGGTCGGCGCACTGACGGTCACCGAGGCCACCGTCCCCGGCACGACCGTCAACGTCAGCGAACCGGGCACCGCATCGATCGTCGCGGTCGCCACCACCGTACCGGGCGCCACCGCCTGCAGCAGTCCGGTCGGGGAGATCGTGCCGACCTTCGCATCCGAGGTGGACCAAGTCGCCGGCCTGCCGGGGACGACGTCGCCGAACTGGTCGCGGGCCACGACGGTGAGTTGCACCGTCTCACCGACCGACGGGCTGGCGGTCGGACTGCTGACGGTGACCGTGGTCGTCACCCGCGGCGTGATGGTCAGCGCCAGCGTGCCGGGCACGCCATTGATCGTCGCCGTCACCGTCACTGATCCGCCGGCCAGCGCCTGCAGCAGGCCGGTGGCGGAGACCGTCGCCACCGCCGGCGCCGAGCTGGACCACGTTGCTGCCGTGCCCGGGACCACGTCGCCAAACTGGTCCCGCGCGACCGCGGTCAGCTGCACCGCGTCGCCCTGTTTCGGGGTCAATGTCGGACTGCTGACGGTGACCGTGGTGATGGTGCGGACCGGCTCACCGCCACCGCCCCCGCCGCCGCAGGCGGCCACGAAACCAAGGAAGGTCGCCACCGCACACGGTTTGAGGAATCGGAAGACGAATCCTGCGCGTGCCATGACGACCT
>CAZSYX010000114.1:0-6518 GCA_964610575.1 uncultured Burkholderiaceae bacterium | reverse complement strand
ACGGCCCGACGCACAGATTGGGCACGGTCAGGCGTGTAAAGAGGTGCGGCGACGCCACGGCTGAAGACGGATAGTGACTCAGTGCCTGCTTGAAATCCGGGTGTGTGAATGCGGCGCGAAAGTGCGCAACCGACTCCCAGAGCGCGTAGTTCAAGAACACGGTACTGCCTGCGATCCCTTGGTGCAGCTGAGTTGAGATGTAGCCAGGTTGTGCCTTCATCCAGTTGGCGTCCGCCTCCCATGCCTTGAGCAAGGCGGGGATGTCCTCTTTCGCGACCTGGAACACGTTGACCAACACCACCGGCGAAGCCTCGGCACCGATCTGCTGGAAGATGGGCACATTCTCATCAAGTGGTTTGAGCTGAAGCACGGCGTTCCTCCTTCTGGGGGGCGAAGTGGTGCGCGGACTAGGGAAGGTGCATTTGTGCGGCTTCATGTAGGGCGCACGAGTCCGTATAGCAGGCCTCCACACTGCGCCCTAACTTGGCGGAGGCATCATCGGAAAGCCAATTGCGGCGCGGCCTTTCGGGGCGCTGCGCTTAGGTCCAGTGCCAACTGCGCCCTAGCGCCGAAGTCGCCGAGTGCTCGAGGCCGATGAAGGAGCGCTTTCAGACGATTCTGGCGCCCGAACGGAGCGGCAGCAACTGTGGCCGGTCTCGGCCAGTCGACTTCGCAAACTGCCTGGCCGCCACGTTTGCGGTCCTCCGCGAAGTGCCACTCGAGAAGAAGCTTCGGATTGCCACCTGCCTTTCCCCTTGTGGAGCGCTGGAAGTCGTGGCGGACGCAGGATCAACGGCCGTGATCCTCCTGATTGCCGATGTCCTTGATCGACATGCCGCCGGTCGTCAAGGCCACAATGACGAGTCCGCGGCCGGCGCCCGCGATAGCTCGTTGCCGCCTGACAGTGCCCTCGCCGGAAGCCGAAAGCGCAATGCCCGCGCAGATAGAATTTCCGCACACAGGCAGGAACACTACGGAATGCGGCTGCGCAAGATGTAGTCCGGCAGCGCCGTCGAACCGTCATTCGAGGCCGATGCGATGAGCGAAGAACTCAAGGTCGAGGTCATCGAACGGGAACTGTGCTACCAGGGGTTCTTCAGGCTCGAGCGCGTGCACCTGCGGCACAGCCTGCATCGCGGTGGAACGAGCCCGGTGCTGGTGCGTGAAGTTCTCGAGAAGGGCGATGTCGTCGCGATGCTGCCCTACGATCCGGTCACCGACACGGTGGTGTTGATCGAGCAGTTCCGTGTCGGCGCGATCGCGAATGCCCCGAGTGCATGGCTGCTCGAGATCGTTGCCGGACTGATGGAGCCCGGCGAGCCGCCGGAAGACGTGGCGCGCCGCGAGGCGGCGGAGGAAGCAGGGCTCGCAGTGCGCCGTATCGAGCCGATCGCGCGTTTCTTCGCCACGCCGTCGAAGTCGTCCGAACTCACGCATCTGTATTGCGGGGAAGTCGATGCCTCGGGTGCCGGAGGCGTGCACGGCCTTGCTCACGAGGGGGAGGACATCCGCGTCATTCCGCTGCCGGCCGAGCAGGCGTTCGCTCTGCTCGAGACCGGCCGGATCGATTCCGCGTGGCCGATGATCGCGCTGATGTGGTTGCGGACTCACCGCGCGCGTCTGCGCCGGGCGTGGGCCGGACGGGCCGGCGGCCGGACTTCGACAGAAGGCGCTTCGGGCAACGACTGAGCGAACGGGGACTTCGTCCGGGCTGCGCGACGGCAGCGCCTGCGGGCGGAGGCAAGTTTCGCGGGGTCATCGACGAACGGCGAGTCTTGCTCGATTTCCGAGTGCGGCTTGAACGGCTTGTCGTGGCCGTGTCCGGCCTGTCGCACTCGCGGACTGATCCACCGCTCTGCCTGAATGCAAGACGAGCACCGCGTCCATGAGGTGCGCGATGCCGGCCACCGGCGAGAACGCCATGCCGGCGGCTGCAGGCACGTCCCCGCCGAGCGTATTCTGGAGATGACCCGTGGGCACGTTCCACGGCCGATTCCTGGAGGAGACGCGAATGCTCGAACTGACGGTCAATGGTCGTCTTCATCGCCTCGACGTCGAGGCCGACATGCCGCTGCTTTGGGTGCTGCGCGACCTCCTCGGCCTGCCGGGGACCAAGTACGGCTGCGGGATCTCCGTCTGCGGCGCCTGCACGGTGCACGTCGACGGGGAAGCGGTGCGCTCCTGCGCGATGCCGGTGTCGGCGGCCGCGGGCAGGAAGGTCGTGACGATCGAGGGCCTCGCCGGCGAAGGCCTGCATCGCATCCAGAAGGCCTGGATCGAGCACGAGGTGCCCCAGTGCGGCTATTGCCACACGGGGATGATCATGTCGGCCGCGGCGCTGCTGGCGAAGAAGCCGAAGCCCACCGATGTCGACATCGATGTCGGCATGACCAACCTCTGCCGCTGCGGCACCTACGCCCGCGTCAGGCAGGCGATCCACGCCGTGGCCGAGGGCCAGGCGCCCGCCGGCCGCAAGCCCTGAGGCGAGCGCCATGACGACCCCCGTTTCCCGTCGCGCCTTCCTGAAGGTCTCCGCCGCCGCGGGCGGCGGCATGGCGCTCGAGTTCTGCTTTCCGCTCGCCTCGGCGCTCGCCGGGCCGGCGGCGACGACCGAGGTCAACGCCTGGGTCGTGATTCACCCCGACGACCGCGTCGTGATCCGCATCGCCCGCTCGGAGATGGGCCAGGGCACGCTCACCGCGCTGGCGCAGCTGGTGGCGGAGGAACTCGACTGCGACTGGGGCAAGGTCAGCACCGAGTTCGCCTCGCCCAACGAGCACATCCGGCGCAACCGCATCTGGGGATCGATGTCCACCGGCGGGAGCCAGGGCGTGCGCGGATCGCAGGACTACGTGCGCAAGGCCGGCGCGAGCGCGCGCCAGATGCTGCTCGCTGCCGCCGCCGCACAGTGGAAGGTCCCGGCGGCCGAGTGCGCCGCCGACCGCGGCGTCATCACGCACCGGCCGAGCGGCAGGACGCTGCGCTACGGCGAGGTCGCCGCGGCGGCGGCGAAGCTGGCGCCGCCGGCGGAGGTGACGCTGCGCGATCCGAGCGACTGGAAGATCGCCGGCAAGCCGCTGCATCGGCTCGACATCCCCGACAAGGTGCTGGGCAAGCCCGTGTTCGCGGTCGACGTCTCGGCTCCGGGAATGCTGCACGCCTCGATCGCGCAGTGCCCGGTGTTCGGCGGCCGGGTCGCCCGACTCGATGCGGGCGCGGCGGAGAAGATGCGCGGCGTCAGGAAGATCGTGCGCGAGCGGGACTTCGTCGCCGTCATCGCCGACAGCTGGTGGCGCGCCAACGAGGCGCTGAAGAAGGTCCGCATCGAGTGGGACGCCGGCGGCAACGGCGCGGCGAGCAACGCCAGCATCGCGGCGATGTTCGAGGACGGCCTGGCGCAGCAGACGCTGCCGCAGGCGCGTCGCGTCGGCGACGCGCCGACGGCGCTGGCCGCCGCGGCCAAGGTGATCGAGGCCGAGTACAGGTCGCCGTATCTCAACCACGCGACCATGGAGCCGCAGACCTGCACCGCGTGGCTGAAGCCGGACGGCTTCCTCGAGGTGTGGACCTCGACGCAGAACGGCGAGGCCTCGCTGGCCGCCGCCGCCGAAGCCGCGGGGCTGCCGCTGGAGAAGGTGGAGGTGCACAAGATGATGCTCGGCGGCGGCTTCGGCCGCCGCGGCGGCCCGCAGGACTTCGTCCGGCAGGGGGTGGCCATCGCCAGGGCGATGCCGGGCGTGCCGGTCAAGATGATGTGGTCGCGCGAAGAGGACATGCAGCACGGCTTCTATCGTCCGGCCAGCATCGTGCGGATGAAGGCGGGCCTCGACGCACAAGGCAACCTGGTCGCCCTGCACACGAAGATCGCCTGCCCGTCGATCGTCAAGGTGCTGATGCCGGGCTCGACGATGAAGGACGGCATCGACTTCACCGCCGTGCGCGCCTTCAGCGACCTGCCCTACGCGGTGCCGAACCAGCAGGTCGACTACGCGATGCGCAACGGCCACGTGCCGGTGGGCTTCTGGCGCGCGCCGGGGCAGCAGAACGAGTTCTACCGCGAGTGCTTCATCGACGAACTGGCGCTCGCCGCCGGCAGGGACCCGATCGAGTACCGGCGGGCGATGCTGCCTGCCGACGACAAGCACCGCCGGGTCCTCGACGCCGTCGCTGGCACCGCCGGCTGGGGCACGGCGCCCCCGGCGGGCGTGCACCGCGGCGTCGCCCTGGCCTATGGCTTCGGCAGCTATGCCGCCATGGTGGCCGAGGTCTCGGTGAGCCCCAAGGGCGCACTGAAGGTGCACCGCATCGTCGTCGCCATCGACTCGGGCCATGTCGTGAACCCGGACACGTGCCGCGCGCAGGCCGAGAGCAACGTCGTCTTCGGTCTCGGCGCCGTGCTGTACCAGGAGATCAACGTCGCCAACGGCCGCATCGTCGAGTCGAATTTCCACGACTTCCCGCTGCCGACGATCGCCGAGATGCCGAAGGTCGAGACCGTTCTCGTGCCGAGCGGCGGCTTCTGGGGCGGCCACGGCGAGCCGGCGATCCTGCCGCTCGCGCCGGCCGTGTGCAACGCGGTCTCGCGCGCCACCGGCAGACGCATTCGCTCCCTGCCGCTGAAGCATCACGGCCTGCGATGACCGCGGGGCGCACGACCCTGCCACCGCCCGACACCGAGGGCGGCCTGCCCCTTGCGGCGGCGCTTGCCCGTCGCCGCTCGGTGCGCGCATTCGCGGCGCGCGCGCTGACCGCTGCCGAACTCGGCCAGCTGCTGTGGGCCGCGCAAGGCCGGACCGATCCAGGCGAAGGCAAGCGCGCCGCGCCCTCGGCCGGAGCGCTCTACCCGCTCGGCCTGTACGCCGCGACGGCTGACGGCCTGTCGCGCTACATCGTGGAGGCGCACGCGCTCGAGCACATTTCGTCGCGCGACCTGCGCGCCGGGCTGGCCGATGCCGCGCTCGGCCAGCGGGAAGTCACCCAGGCGCCGTGCGTGCTCCTTCTCACGGCCGTGGCCGCGCGCACGACACGCAAGTACGGCGAGCGCGGCGTGCGCTACGTGCACATGGAGGTCGGCCATGCGGCGCAGAACGTGCTGCTTGCCGCCGCCGCGCTGGGGCTGGCCGCGTACCCGGTCGGCGCATTCGACGACGCGCGTGTCGGCGAACTGCTGCAGCTCGGCCGCGGCGAGGCGGCGCTGTACCTCCTGCCGGTCGGCGCGCCGCCCTTCGCAACTCGCAGTCGAAGCTAGTCAGCGAGGTGCCCTCGCGTCGATCCGCGTCAGGCCAACGCGTTCCGCTGCCGCCAGTGCCTCGCGAAACTCGGCGTTAGTAGTCGGCCGGTTGATCTCGGGGTATCCGTCCGCTCGGTAGCAGGGACGGTACTGGTCCATCAGGTTGACGTAGGTGTCGCGGGAAATCTGCTCGGCAAGGAACGCCAGCGCCCGGTCGGTGCCGGCGATGCCGCCCGGCAGCACCAGATGGCGCACCAGCAACCCACGCCAAGCGATGCCGTCGTCGTCGAGCACGAGGTCGCCGACCTGCCGGTGCATCTCGCGCACGGCAGCCTCGTTCGCCTCCACGCAGTCGCGCACCCTCGAGTAGCGGCGCGCCAGCTCGCCGCTGGCGAGAAGGCGCAGGTACGCGGGCTCGAAGTCCGCCGTGCGCTGTCCGCGCCACGCGGCACTTCAGCAAACAACGCCCGCGGCTGGCGCGGGCTTCGACTGGCTGGCGGTGGGCGCAGTTCTCATCGAACTCTTCCCAGACGTGATTCCCGATCAACCCCGCGCCAGCATCCGCGCCACGTCGTGCTTCAGTTGCGGCAAGTCCTTCCGGACCATCGCCCAGACGGCGTCGAGGTCGACGTTGAAGTAGGCGTGGACCAGCCGGTCGCGGGTTCCGGCGATCTGCCGCCAAGGCACGGTGGGCTCGGAACCAGTGAGCGCCGGACTAAGCTGCTTGACGGCTTCCCCGATGATCTCGAGTTGGCGCACGACCGCGCTCTGCGTCTTGCGGTCCGACATGAAGCTGCCCTGGCCCTCGACCGTGAAGCTCTCGATCGCACCGATCGCGTCGAGAATGTGGCGCAGATAGAGTCGGTCACGCTCGGTCATACGGGGCGTGCTTCGGCAAGGATCCTCGCCTTCAGGGCGGGGTCGAGTTCGCGCTCGGTGCACAGGTCGACCTTGACCCCCAGCGCGTCCTCCAGGGCGAACTGCAACCCGACAATGCGCAGCAGAGAAGTGCCTTCCGGCAGATCGACCAGCAGGTCGAGATCGCTGTCGGGACGGTCCTGCCCCTTCGACGCGGAGCCGAACACCCGCAGCCGCCGCGCGCCACTGGCGGCAGCGATGTCGAGAATGCGCTGACGCTGGGCGACAAGGACTTCTGACGGGCGCATACGACGGCCTGCTCGGTCACGCGACACCGGACCCCGGTCCGGCCCCGACTACAACGTGCTTCCACGAGCAACCGTCACCGGAACTGCCCATCGCCGATTGGCCATCCGAGGTTGGATGGCGG
>CAZSYX010000113.1:0-6543 GCA_964610575.1 uncultured Burkholderiaceae bacterium | reverse complement strand
TCCCGAACTCCAGCCGAATACGTACGACACCGCACCGACGGCAAAGGGCCGCATCGCTAGCGTGCCTCCGTGGGTTTCCTTCCTCGCCGAGGAAAGGCGTTCACCGAAAACCTGCCGGCGGGTCTTTCTTCGTGCCGACAAACATAGCGTGAGGCCACATGAAAACGCTTCTCGATCCTTCGTTTCGCTACACCGCGAGCTTCAGCACGGACCTCAGGAAGACGTTCGCGAGGATCCGGCGCAGCCAGCGCCTGGAACCGCATGAGGCGAGGCAGGTACCCGCGCCGGCGCTCGTCAACGTTGCGTCGATCGTCAACAGGACCGCCGCGGGTCGCCGCTAGAGCGCGCTGTGTGCGCTAGCAGACAGACGGACTCCGGGATCGCCGATATCGTTTTGAATGAGCCGGCTGGCGCAGGCATCAGGGTTGGTGCCCGCGCACCGCTGCCGGTGAACAAAAGGAGAAAGACATGAGTCTCGGCACCATTCTGTTGATCGTGCTTATCCTGATGCTGATCGGTGTCCTGCCCACCTGGCCGCACGCCCGCAGTTGGGGTTACGCCCCAAGCGGCGTGGTCGGGGTAGTGCTTCTGATCGTCATCGTCCTGTTCCTGCTGGGGCGCCTGTAACTGCTGCCGGCCACCATTCAAAGCAAAGAAGAAGCATGACAAACATCAGGCGAACGTTTGCCTGCTTCTTTGCCGCATTGATCGTGGCGCTGGCGGCGGGGTGCGTATCGGCGTCCAGCCAGGACAGCCCGGGCGAATACGTGAGCGACACCGTGCTGACGGCCCAGGTGAAGGCCGCCCTGTTCAATGAACCCACGCTGAAGTCTGACGAGATCAAGGTCCAGACCTATCGAGGCGTGGTGCGGCTGAGCGGGTTCGTGAGTTCGACCGCCGACGAAGACACGGCAGTCGCGATCGCTCGCGGTGTTGCCGGCGTGAAGTCGGTCAAGTACGACACGCGACTCAAGTAGGAAAGCGGACTGCCGGAAGTCGAACCGGCAGCTTGACGGCCTGCCCTGCCAGCGTCTGCGGCCTTCCGCAGACCGGCACCGCCGATCCGCATCGATCACCCAAACGGGACCCACGCCATGCCCAAGGCCGCACTTCCTACCGACATCCAGACGTTGCGCAAGCGCGCGCGGCAGCACATCGAGGAAGGCTCCGTCACCGCGGGCTATTCAGCGGACCGCGAGAGCGTGCTCAAGCTGCTGAACGATTCCCTGGCCACCGAACTGGTGTGCGTACTGCGTTACCGCCGCCATCACTTCATGGCGCAAGGAATTCACTCGCAGGCGGTCGCCCAGGAGTTTCTCGACCATTCGAACGAAGAACAGGGACATGCCGACCAGATCGCGGCGCGGATCGTGCAGCTCGGCGGCGCGCCGGATTTCGCCCCTGAGGGACTGGCGAGCCGCAGCCATGCCGAGTATGTCGAGGGCGATTCGCTGGTGAGCATGATCGAGGAAGACCTGGTGGCGGAACGAATCGCCATCGACAGTTACCGCGACATCATCCAGTACCTCGGCAACGAGGATCCGACCACGCGCCGCATGATGGAGGCGATCCTCGCCGTCGAAGAACAGCATGCAGACGAACTGGCCGGACTGCTCGAGACCTTGCCCGAGGAAGCGGAGGGAAAACGACGATCGAAGCACTCGAAGTGAAGGGGTGCGCCGCCGGCGCGTCCAAGTACGCCCACCCGAGTCACGGTTCGTCCGGGCACCATGAACCCCGCCGCCGTCCCGGCCTCCATCGGTACAGCTGACCCAGTGCGCGTCGAGGAGCCACCCGATTCCGCCGTCGTCGCGCCGCCCGTCGATTTCCCCACCACGGGATTGCCGGTCGATGCGCGGGCCCTGTCGCTGGTAGTTCTGGCGGCGCTCGCCGTGATCTTCGCGCTGTCTTGGGCGCAGGCTTTTGTCGTGCCGCTGCTGCTCGGCATCGTCATTGCGTACACGCTCAATCCGCTCGTCGCCTGGCTGGAGGCAATCAGGATCCCACGGGCGGTCGGCACCGTCGTCGTCATGGCCGGCGTGATCGCTGCGGCCGTTCTCGGCACCTATTCGTTGCGCGGCCAGATGCAGACCATCGTCGAACAGCTGCCCGCCGCGGCGACCAAGTTCGCCAATGGGCTGGCGCGCATGCGCATCGGCGAGACGGGCAATCTGCAGAAGCTGCAGAGCGCAGCGGCGGAGGTCGAAGAGGCAACGACTCAGGCGGCCGGCGGAACCAAGCCGCGCCAGCCGGCCACTCACGTGATTCTCGACCCGCCCAGGTTCAAGCTCGGCAACTTCCTTTGGGACAGTTCGATGGGGGCGCTGGGCGCCGTGATCCAGGCGGCGATGGTCGTCTTCCTGGTGTTCTTCCTGCTGCTCGGTGGCGACACGTTCAAGCGAAAGCTGGTGCGGCTGACGGGGCCGTCGCTGTCGAACAAGAAGATCACCGTCCACATTCTCGACGCCATCAACGGTTCGATCCAGAAATACATGCTGATGATGCTGACGACGAACCTGCTGGTCGCGCTGCTCACCTGGATCGCCTTTCGCTGGATCGGCCTCGAGAACGCGGGCGCCTGGGCCGCCGCCGCTGGGCTGCTGCACATCATTCCTTACCTGGGCCCTGGACTCACCGCCGCCGCAACGGGAATGGCTGCCTTCATGCAGTTCGATTCGTTTGGCATGGCGCTGCTGGTGGCCGGCGCATCGCTGGCAATCGCCACGGTCGTCGGAACGTTCGTCACCACCTGGATGACCGGACGCATCGCCCACATGAATTCGGCGGCGGTGTTCGTTTCCCTGCTCTTCTGGGGGTGGCTGTGGGGCGTCTGGGGAATGCTGCTCAGCATCCCCATCATCGTCATCGCCAAGGTCGTCTCGCAGCATCTGGAGCCGCTGCACCCGCTCGCCGAACTGCTGGGCGACTGATTCGTCCGGCCGCGGGCATTGCCGGTCTGTCCGTTTGGCGCTTGAGGTTGCCGAAGAAGAACCGAGGCCATTGGTGCGCCAGCGTACAGAAGCTGATGCCGAAAGCGGTAATCATCACCACTTAGGCACCTTGGGGGCTCGCATGGAACCGTCGGCAAGAAACAACTCGATCGAGTGCCCGTGGTGCGGCGGTTCCAGTCTCGAGCGAGTGCATCGCCGCTTTGTCGATCGACTGATCAGCCTGGCCTGGCCGCAACACCGCTACCGCTGCCATTCCTTGGGCTGCGAATGGCAAGGCAACCGATCCGCCAAGGGCCTCCAGTCGCCCGGCGTCATGCCGCAGCAACCGGCGCGACCGGACAGGCCGACCGTCTCGAAGGAATCCGCGCCGCGGCCCGCCGATCCGGTGCTTACTTCGCCGACGAGCACGCCGTTCGCTCGGCTCCCGCTGCCGCGGGAGTGCTTGGACTTCACTCACCTCGCCTGATCCCGCAACGGCGCCGGCCAAGTGCTCCAACGGCGGCCCGTATGTGCGCCACCGCACCGACGGCGCGCGCCTCCGCGGCTAGCCTGAGCTTTGACGGTCGAAGTTAGTTGCCGATCGTAGGCAATCGGGCCAGGAAAGGCGGTAGCAGACGTTGGGCCGTCCCGCGCCGGCTCGAAACGCTCCGGCCCCCGGCAGCAAAAGGCACGCAGTCCTGTTTCACTTACCTCTGGAGAGTCAACCATGAAACAAATCGGCAAATATCTTTCCGCGTTCTTCCTGGCTTTTGCGCTCGTATCCGTTGTCGGTTGCGCAGGCACACCGCAGAAGGAAGGTACCGGCGAGTATGTCGACGACACCGTCATCACCACCAAGGTGAAGTCGGCCATATTTGCTGAGCCCACGCTGAAGTCGGCCGAGATCAACGTCGAGACCTTCAAGGGCACGGTTCAACTGAGCGGCTTCGTCAATTCGCAGGCTGACATCAACAAGGCAATCGAGGTGACGCGCAGCGTCGGCGGCGTGAAGTCCGTCAAGAACGACATGCGCTTGAAGTGAGTAAGGGCTGATCGCGCGCCGCTGCTGGACAGTTAGTACAAGTACAGCGGTGGCCACGCGACGCGGCCACGCCCGAAGATGCACGAGGGGCGCCGAGGCGCCCTGACCACTGCCCTGATCGGTCTCGCAGCAGATCCGTCGGGGCGGTGGCGTTCTGGCATGACGGAAGTCGAAGCCGCGTCCGACGTCCTCCTCGCGCGCATCGCTCCCTACGACCACCCGCGCGAGAACTTGCTCGGCGTGCTTGCCTGGCTCAAATACCCCAGACGATGTCCGCGTCCTCAGCATGCGCACGCTTCATCATCTCGACGAACGGCCACGCGCGCTGGCGCAAGGTCACGCGCTCGTCGCGCAACAGGTCGGGGTCCTGTTCGGCTGAGCCGGCTTCGGGTTGCGGGGGCTGAGATTCCTCACGCGCGATCGCCTCTGCGATTGCCAGCATGGCCGCGGGCATTGTCGCCGGCACGATGACGCCCTGGGGTGCCGGCTGCCTGCCGATAATGCGCAAGACCTCGTCACCAACCGGACCCACCATGATCACTTCACCAGCCGCTTTGGACCTGAATTTGTAGAGCATCGCCGGACACAGCCTCGCCTGAATGAGCAGCACTATTGTGCGCCTCGGATGATTTCGTGAAGACTCCTACGCACGTGGAATGAGGCCGACGTCCCGCACGTCAAGAGTTCACTCAGTAACGTAGGTGTCATCGGCGCCAGACGCGACGCAGGGCGCTCGTGCGCAGAGGCCCGGCCTCGCGTCGAAACGGCGCGGCGGCGCGCGACTTCCTCTCTAGAATGAAGCACTTCCCCGAGGAGACCCCTGCTGCGGGGAACACGCACCATGGACAGTGACAGGACTTCGCCGTGGATCGTTCGTTTTGGCGCGATGCCGCGGCTGGCCTCTGCGCTCGCGCTGGCGATCGCCGCGTTCCTGGCGCAGCCGGCCTCTATTTCATGGCACACGCGCGCGGTGGCCAGCTGGGATCTCGGCACGATCGTCTATCTCGCCTTGGCGTGGTGGCTGATCGCGCGTGCCGATGCCCAGGGAACGCGCGAGCATGCCTTGTCCCAGGACCAGAGCAGCTATCTCATCTTCCTCTTCGTGGTAGGCGCGGCCTGCGCGAGCATCGTGGCCATCGGCTTTGTCGCGGCGACCATCAAGGAGCTGACCTTCTGGCCGAGGGCATGGCATCTGGCGTTGACCGTCGCGGCACTGATGTCTTCATGGCTGCTGATACAGACGGTGTTCGCGTTCCACTACGCGCGCCGCTATTACGATCGCGCCGGGCGGGGCAGCGCGGAGCCGGAAGATCTGCTGTTTCCGGGCAAGCGGGAGCCCGACTACCTGGACTTCGCTTACTACTCGTTCGTGATCGGCATGACCTCGCAGGTGTCCGACGTAGCCGTGACCTCGCGGCGCATGCGGCGCCTCACCCTGATTCACGGCTTCCTGGCATTCGTCTTCAACATCGCGGTGCTGGCGCTCAGCATCAACATCATCGCCAGCGTGAGCTAGGACGAACCAGGGCGAAGGTGCGCCAGGATACGAGCAATCAAATCGAGGGGGCCAGTCTCTCCTCTCCGCGGCGATTCACGCGCGGCGGACCGCAGGTCCCACACTGGCCGATTCGATGCGCCGCCCAAGCTGCGTCGGAATATCTTTGTTGGCCTGAGCTTCGGTCGCTCAGGCAGGTGCACCGCTGGCAACCGATGACGCCAGTGTCATCGAGGCAAAGCTCGAGGTAGCTCACGAAACCGGCGCACAATGTCGGTTCATATTCGTGCACGCCGCCCGATCCGGAGCCTCCTATGGTCATCTGCCCCATCGCCATTGCCGTCGGTTGCAAGAAGTGCCCGATCTTTGGCATTTGCCCAGTAAAGAGCGTTATCGGCGACTACAAGCCAGACGAGACGCCGAAGAAACCGTTGCACGAGGGCAAGGCAAAAGGCGGCTCGAAGAAGCCGCGTTGATACGCAGCTAACGCGACAGTCCCTTCCGGGCCTATCGCTCGACCTGCCGGATTCTCCGCCACCGGCCGCAGTCGCGAGAATGCGGAACGCCGGCCCCCGGCAATCGACGATGCGCTCCCCGCGTGGGGAACAATTGGTCGCGTTGTTCGAAGCGTTGAAGGGCCTGCTCGTGCTGTTAGTCGGTTTCGGCTGCTGTCGGTTGTCAACGAAGACATGGCGCAGCTGGCTGAAGAGCTGGTTGGCCACTTTCACGTCAATCCCGCGAGCCACTATCCACGGATATTCCTGGAAGTCGCCCTCCGTCTCTCGGATCTGCGGCTGTGGGTACTTGCCCTGTTTGCCCTCGCCTATGCGGGCTTGCGACTGGCCGAAGCCTATGGGCTGTGGCGGGGACGCCACTGGGCCGAATGGTTGGCGGTGGCAAGCGGGACCCTCTATGTGCCAATCGAGATCTACGAACTCTTTTCCGGTCTTTCCTGGATCAAGGCGGCCACGCTGACGGCCAACCTCGTCATCGTCGCCTACATCACCTGCGTACTGTGGCGGTCCCGTCGGCGTTCCGCGCACGCCACACCGGAACGCCCGCGACGTGTCTTGAAC
>CAZSYX010000112.1:2246-6903 GCA_964610575.1 uncultured Burkholderiaceae bacterium | reverse complement strand
GCTGACCTGCAGCGGGTCGGTCCCGGGCCATGTCGCACAGCCGGCCAACACGAGCCACGCCGAACCGAGCAGCCAGTGGCGCCACAGCCGCTTCAACACGTCCACTGCAAGCCTCCTTCTGTGATTGCGTCGCTCGCTACGGCCGACGGATCCATCGGCAACCATACTTGGTCTGGGCGGAAAGTCGACATGTTGAGAAGCGCGGCAAGACTCCTCGACGTTCGCCGCCGCGGCCGCCCGAAGAGCGGTGGCCGCCGGCCCTGCGCCCGCGGCTCGAACCGCGCTGCCTAGCGCGGCGACGTTGCCGCCAGCTCGGTGGCGCTCAGTCGCGCCTGCTTGGTGCAGGCGATGTAGGCGGCCAGGTCGCGCAGGTCCTTCGGCTTGAGCACGCCGCGGTACTGCGCCTTGGCATTGGCTGCGCCCGGCTGCGCGCCGGAGATCACCGCGTCGAGCCAGCGCGCCAGCACCGCGGCGTCGTCGCACTGGCCGCGGCGGTTGCGCAGCACTTCGCGCAGCGTGCCGATGTCGGCATGGCAGGCGACGCAGGTCGCCACCGGCTTGCCGGTCAGCTTCGCGGTGTCCGCATAAAGCCGCGCTCCGCGCGCGGCGTCCTGCGCCAGCGCCGGCAGGGCGGAGCACGCGGCGATGGCAACGAGCAGGTGGGTGATCTTCATGGCTCGATCCTAGCCGCTCGATGACGCCATGCCCTAGCCTGCGTCAAAGACCACCGCACGGGAGTCACCCCGCCGCGCCGGCCTGCGTTTAAGCTGGCCGCTATGAACGCTCCCGCCGAACACGCCAACCCCTACGGCCGCCTGCCGCTCGACGGCGAAGGACCGGTCGATCCCCAGCGGCAGCGCGACGTGGTGGCGCGGCTGCGCACCATGCTGCCGGAGCACTGCGTGCTGTTCCGCGAGGAAGACACGCGACCCTACGAGTGCGACGGGCTGACGCTGTACCGGCAGCTGCCGCTGGCGGCGGTGCTGCCGGAGTCAGAGGCGCAGGTCGTCGACATCGTGAAGATCTGCCGCGACATGGGCGTGCCGATCGTGCCTCGGGGCGCCGGCACCGGGCTGTCGGGCGGCGCGCTGCCGCACGCCGGCGGCGTGTTGCTGTCCACGGCCAAACTGAACCGTATCGTCCACCTCGATGCCTTCGCGCGCACCGCGGTGGTCGAGCCCGGCGTGCGCAACCTCGCCATCACCGAGGCGGCCGCCCCGCACGGGCTGTACTACGCGCCCGATCCGTCGAGCCAGATCGCCTGCACCATCGCCGGCAACGTGGCCGAGAACTCCGGCGGCGTGCACTGCCTGAAGTACGGCCTGACTTTCCACAACGTGCTGGCGGTGCGCGGCGTGACCAGTGATGGCGACCGGGTCGAGTTCGGCTCCACCGCGCCCGACGTGCCGGGGCTCGACCTGCTATCGCTGGTGATCGGCTCCGAGGGCATGCTCCTGGTCGTCACCGAGGTGACGGTCAAGCTGGTGCCGAAGCCGGCGCTGGCCCGCTGCGTCATGGCCAGCTTCGA
The DNA here is from genome assembly GCA_964610575.1 of uncultured Burkholderiaceae bacterium. Classification (GTDB taxonomy): domain Bacteria; phylum Pseudomonadota; class Gammaproteobacteria; order Burkholderiales; family Burkholderiaceae_F; genus JADJWR01. Next base: position 5,375 of record CAZSYX010000112.1, on the reverse strand, counting down.
CGACGTCGTCGTGGCCGGCGAGGCGGTGGCGGCGATCATCGCCGCCGGCATCATCCCGGCCGGGCTGGAGATGATGGACCAGGCGGCGACGCGAATGGTCGAGCCGTTCGTCAAGGCCGGCTACGACCTCGACGCCGCGTCGATCCTGCTGGTCGAGTCCGACGGCACGCCGGCCGAGGTGGAGGAGGAGATCGCCCGCCTGAGCGAAGTGCTGAACCGGGCGGGAGCGAAGCGCATCGCCGTGTCCAACTCCGAGGCCGAGCGGCTGAAGTTCTGGAAGGGGCGCAAGAACGCCTTCCCGGCCGCCGGCCGTGTCTCGCCCGCCTACTACTGCATGGACGGCACCATCCCGCGCAAGCGGCTCGGCGAGATGCTGCGCGCGATCCAGCAGATGGAAGGCAAGTACGGCCTGCGCTGCCCGAACGTGTTCCACGCCGGCGACGGCAACCTGCACCCGCTGATCCTGTTCAACGACAACGACCCCGAGGAAGTGAAGCGCGCCGAGGACTTCGGCGTCGAGATCCTCGAGCTGTCGGTGGCGCTCGGCGGCACCATCACCGGCGAGCACGGCGTCGGCGTGGAGAAGATCAGCCAGATGTGCTCGCAGTTCACCGACGCCGAGCGCGCGATGTTCCACGCGGTGAAGCGCGCCTTCGATCCGGCCGGAATCCTGAATCCGGACAAGGCGATCCCGACGCTGCACCGCTGCGCCGAATATGGCCGCATGAAGGTCAGCGGCGGCAAGCTTCCGTTCGCACAGCTCGAGAGGTTCTGATGCTCGAGCCATTGAAGGAGCAGGTCCGCGCGGCGACGGCCGCGCGCACGCCGCTCGTCATCCGCGCCGGCGGCAGCAAGGACTTCTACGGCAACGAAAGCCGCGGCGAGCGGCTTGATCCGCGCGGCTACGCGGGCATCGTCGCGCACGAGCCGACCGAACTGGTGATCACTGCACGCAGCGGCACGAGGCTTTCGGAACTCGAAGCGGTGCTCGATGCCGCCGGCCAGATGCTGCCCTTTGAACCGCCGCACTTCGGCACTGATGCCACCGTCGGCGGCTGTGTCGCCGCCGGACTTGCCGGGCCGCGTCGGGCCAGCGCCGGCGGCGTGCGCGACTACGTGCTCGGCGCGAAGCTCTTGACCGGCCGCGGCGAGGTGCTTTCCTTCGGCGGCACGGTGATGAAGAACGTCGCCGGCTACGACGTCGCGCGGCTGGCTGCCGGCTCGCTCGGCGTGCTCGGCGTGATCACCGAGGTGTCGCTGAAGGTGCTGCCAAAGCCGGTGGCCGAAGCGACGCTGCGCCTCGAACTCGGCGAAGCAGCGGCGCTGAAGCGGATGAACGAATGGGCCGGCCAGCCACTGCCTGTTTCGGCGACCGCGTGGCGCGACGGCGTACTGCACGTGCGGCTGTCGGGCGCGCGCGCCGCGGTGTCCGAAGCGCAGCGAAAGATCGGCGGCACGGTGGTCGACGGCGCTGCGCTGTGGCACGGGCTGCGTGAGCAGACCGATGCGTTCTTCGCCGGCAATGCACCGCTGTGGCGGCTTGCCCTGCCCTCGCCTGCCGAGGTACTCGAACTGCCCGGCGCCCAGCTCATCGAATGGGGCGGCGCGCAGCGATGGCTGCGCAGCGAAGCGCCCGCCGCGCAGATCCGTGCGCGCGCAGCCGCCTGCGGCGGCCACGCGACGCTGTTCCGCGGCGGCGAACGCCACCACGTCTTCACGCCCCTACCCGCCCCGATCGCCGCCATCCACAAGCGGCTGAAGGCCGAGTTCGATCCGGCGGGGATCTTCAACCCCGGCCGCATGCACGACTGGTGACCGTCGAACGATGCAGACCAACCTCGCCGACTTCATCCGGCACACCCCGGAGGGCCAGGAGGCCGCGGAGATCCTCGGCAAGTGCGTGCACTGCGGCTTCTGCACCGCCACCTGCCCGACCTACCAGCTGCTCGGCGACGAGCTCGACGGGCCGCGCGGGCGCATCTACCTGATCAAGCAGGTGCTGGAAGGCGTGCGGCCGACCGAGAAGACGCAGCTTCACCTCGATCGGTGCCTGACCTGCCGCAATTGCGAAACCACCTGCCCGTCCGGCGTGCAGTACGGGCGGCTGGTCGACATCGGCCGAAAGGTGGTCGAGGACCAGGTGCCGCGCCCGTTCGGCGCGCGTGTGGTGCGAACGGCGCTGAAGGCCGGCCTGACCAGTCCGCTGTTCGGACCGGCGATGAGGCTCGGCCAGATGGCGCGCCCCTTGCTGCCGGGCTCGCTGAAGAGCAAGGTGCCGGCGCCGCAGAACGCCGGCATCACGCCGGGCCGACCGCACCCGCGCAAGATGCTGCTGCTCGCGGGCTGCGTGCAGCCGGCGATGCTGCCCAACATCAACGCCGCCACGGCCCGCGTGTTCGATGCCCTCGGCATCGAACTCGTCGTTCCTGCCGCGGCCGGCTGCTGCGGCGCGATCCGCTATCACCTGAACGACCACGACGGCGGCCTCAACGATGCGCGCGCCAACATCGACGCCTGGTGGCCGCACATCGAGGCCGGCTGCGAAGCGATCGTGATGAACGCCAGCGGCTGCGGCGCGCAGGTGCGCGAGTACGGCCACATGCTGCGCAACGACCCGGCCTACGCTGCCAAGGCACAGCGGGTCAGCGAGATCACGAAGGACGTCGCCGAGCTGCTGCCCTCGATGGCCGACGCCATCAAGGCGAAGCTGAAACCAATCGCCAACGGTCGCGTCGTCTTCCACTCGCCGTGCACGCTGCAGCACGGCCAGCAGGTCCGCGGCGAGGTCGAGTCGTTGCTCACGGCGCTCGGCGCGGAAGTCTCACCCGTCGGCGAGTCGCACTTCTGCTGCGGCTCGGCCGGCACCTACTCGGTGCTGCAGGCCGACCTCGCCACCCAGCTGCGCGACCGCCGGCTCGGCCACCTCGAGGCGCCGGCGCCCGACGTGATCCTGTCGGCCAACGTCGGCTGCATCACGCACCTGGCCAGCGGCACCGAACGGCCGGTGGCGCACTGGATCGAGTGGCTCGACGCGCGGCTCGCCGCGGCCGCGTCGTAGCAGCAGCCCGTCGTGGCGATCCTGCACGCGCTCGCGCTGCTGCTCGCCTTCCAGCTGATCGGCGAGGCCGC
>CAZSYX010000112.1:0-2146 GCA_964610575.1 uncultured Burkholderiaceae bacterium | reverse complement strand
AGCCGCTTCAATCCGCTGGTCAACCCGGTGGCGATCTCGGTCGTGCTGCTCACCGGCCTGCTGGTCGCGACCGGCACGCCGTACGCCACCTACTTCGAGGGCGCGCAGTTCGTCCACTTCCTGCTCGGCCCGGCCACGGTGGCGCTCGCCGTGCCGCTCGCCGAGCAGATGCCGAAGCTCCGCCGCGCCTGGTTCGCGCTGACGGTGGGTCTCTTGGTCGGCGTGGTGGTGGCGATGGTCTCCGCGCTGGCGATCGCCTGGCTGCTCGGCGCTTCGCCGGCGACGATCGCCTCACTGGCGCCTAAGTCGGTCACCACGCCGGTGGCGATGGGCATCAGCGAGAAGATCGGCGGCATCCCGTCGCTGACCGCGGTGATCGTCGTGCTCACCGGCATCGTCGGCGCCGCGCTCGGCCGCTTCGTCTTCGACGCGCTCGGCGTGAAGAGCCGCGCGGTGCGCGGCTTCGCGATCGGCCTGGCCGGCCACGGCCAGGGCGTGGCGCGCGCTTTCGTCGTCAGCGAGGAGGCCGGCGCCTTCGCCGGCCTGGCGATGGGGCTCACGGCGCTGGCCACCGCGCTGATCGCGCCCTGGCTGGCGCCGCGGGTCATCGCGCTGATGCTTTGAGCGCCCGTGATGCCGCTTTCAGCGAGGGTGGGCTCATTGTCGGCCTGCTGACCTCATGAACACGCGGCGAGCGTTCTCTGCACCGATCTTGCGTGCAGCTTCCGGCGCAAGCTGCGCGAGCATGACCCGGAGAATCGCGATCCTGTACTCGTAGAACTTCAGGTAAGCCGTATGAGCCGTATCCGTGCCGATCATGAAACGGTCGGGGAACTCCTCGAACAGCCGCTTCATCTCCGGCAGGACGCGACCGGCGTCGTCCTGCACCTGGTGCACCCACGGGGTCTTCCGCGGCCACTGCTTGCCGTACCCACCCGCTGTCCGCGGTCCGTTGAACATCCCGCCGAGGTCGCACATCAGGTTCGGAAAGCGACGCAGCCGTAGCGCCGTCTCATCGGCGCTCGCCCGGCCACAGGCATGCGCCCAGATGAACGAAGTCTCTGGAAACGCGGCAAACAGCGCTTCGGCCTCCTTGGCCGACTGCTCCTCCGCCTCCGCATGAAACAGCACGGGTACACGGTGCTTGGCAGCGAGCGCTGCGACCTTGCGCATCGCATCGTGATCGACCGGGATGCGGACCTCCCCTCCTGTTTCGCCGCCTCCGACGTCGTAGGCATGGTGGACCAGAATGAACTCGCCCAGACCTCGGTAGTCGCTCTTGCCCAGTTTGTCGCTGAACTCGCGCAAGACGAAATGCACGTTGCGGGAGTCGTTGATGCTGCGCGGCCCCAGGTCATCGCGTTGGCCGCCGACCAGGGGGATGAAGCGTCCCGGAAATCGCCGCGAGTAATCGAGCGCCTGCTCATCGGTCGCCTGGCCGCCATCACTCGGACCGCGGTAATGACGGGACATCAGCACCATGGATTCGACCCCTGCACGGTCCATCGACTGAATCAGTGCCTCAGCCGGAATGTTCGCGTTGAGGTGATTGTGCGCATCGATCACTGGCATGCTCGCCGCGGCGGGTGTTTCCATTCGCACGGCGGCAATGTCGACCCCGGTGCGGGAGAAGATGCCGGCCAACTCGGCAGGAATGGGCTGGCTGGCCGCCGGCTGCGGGACGATCGCAACCCCGAAAACGCAGAGCGCGATGGCGACCCATGTTCCACGCATGACGTGCCTCCTCAAGTAGACATGCCTGATCTGACCGGAGACGACTTTCGAGATGACCCAAGGCGGAGTTGCCGGCCCAGACTCTTGACGTATCGGGAAACGGACCCTGGCCCCTCGCAAGCGCAGCTTGGCGACTCGCAGGGAATGTCGCAAGTGGGCCAGTGACTGCTGTGGCGTCAACTGACGGGCATCATCGACGGTTCGTTCCTGGCCGATTCGAGCCGGCGCGCAGCTGACTGCGCACCCGTTGGTTGGTCCCGAAAACAATATGGCCACCGAACTCCCGCCGTTCAGGAAGCAAAGAAGGTCACGGTGACCTGCTCCCCATCGGCCGCTCGCGCTGCTCGCCGCGAGCTTGCATAGACTGCTTGCGGTCATTCAGAGTTGATGCGGCAACAGCCGCAGCCGACCC
>CAZSYX010000111.1:0-8336 GCA_964610575.1 uncultured Burkholderiaceae bacterium | reverse complement strand
TGCCGGCCTGGCCGACCTGCGGCTTGTAGTCGCGCTCGCACTCGGCGCGGGTCTTCGCTTCGGTGGTTGCACTCAATGCGAGCAACGAGACCGCGGCAATGGCGATCAGCGGCTGGGCGATACGCATCGGTTCAGTACTCCTGTCGGTTTGTACGGACGACAAAGTGTGGCACGCCGACGGCGCGCGCTCAGGCACGCCGCGCGAAACGCGCGACCATCCAGGCGACCAGCCCGGCAATCATCAGGTAGGCGCCCCAGTGCAGCGCATTGCGGGAATGGGCGTAGGTCAGGCTCGAATAGAGCAGGTAACCGCAGGTGCAGACGAACAAAAGCGGCAGGATCGGGTAGCCGGGCACCTTGAAGGGCCGCGGACGGTGCGGATCGCGAAAGCGGAGTACGAACAGCGCAATCCCGGTGAGCAGGAAGAAGAACCAGAAGACCGGCGCCGTGAACTCGACCATCGTCTGCACGCCGGCCTTCTCGATCGCCCCCAGGCCGATGAGCGCCAGTGCAATCGCTGCCTGCACGAGGAAGGCGCGCACGGGCGCGTCGCGGCGGCCGTCCCACCGGCTCATGAAGGAGACGATCGGCCAGTCGCGGCCGAGCGAATAGTTCGTGCGGGCGCCGACCAGCATCGTCGCGTTGATGGAGGTCAGCGTCGTCAGTGCGACGACGATGCCGATCAGCACGCCGCCCGCGGGGCCGAGGCCGGCGGTCATCACGTCGGCGCCGACCGCCTTGCTCTTTGCCAGGCCGTCGAAGCCGAGGCCATAGAGCATCGCCAGCACGACCAGCAGGTAGATCGCGGTGATCAGCAGCAGCGCGCCGACCAGTGCCTTCATGATGGCCCGGTTGCCACCCTTGACCTCGGCCGAGATGTACGCCGCTTCGTTCCAGCCGCCGAAGGTCAGCAGCACGAACACCATGGCCAGGCCGAAGGCCGCAGGCAGCCCAGCGGCCGGTGGCCCGTCCGCCGGCGTCGGTGCCCGGCCGCCCAGGTAGGCGGCGGCACCGGTGATGGCAACCAGCAGCAGGCCGGCAATCAGCAGCAGCGTCAGCACGTTCTGCGTTCGCGAAGACTCGCGCAGGCCGATGATGTTCACCGCCGTCAGCACGACCACGGTGAGCACCGCGTAGATCGTCGAGGAATGGCTGCCGAGCGAGAGCACGCGGCTCATGTAGTCGCCGAAGATGAAGGCGAGCATGGCGATCGAGCCGGTAGTGATCACCGTAACCCGGGCCCAGGCAAAGAAGAACGACAGGTCGCGGCCGTAGGCGCGGGTCAGGAAGTGGTAATCGCCGCCGGCGCTCGGGTAAGTCGTGGCCAGTTCCGCGTAGACCAGCGCACCGACCAGCGACAGCACGCCGCCGGCCAGCCACGCCACCAGCATCCATTGCACCGACCCGGTGACGCCGGCCACCAGCGGCGGCATCGAGAAGATGCCGCCGCCGATCACGATGCCGGTGATGATCATCACCGCGTCGAAGACCGACAGCGCCGGCCGGGGCGCGTCTTCGGCGGTGGTCGCCGTGTGGGTGGTCGCAGAAGTCATCGCAGGCTTCCTGGTCGATCAAGAAAAAGCCCCGCCATAAGCGGGGCTCGGCACTGAAGCGTGGCGGCTAGCTGCGCTTGCCGCTGACCTTGATCTCCGTGGTGCCGGGGCCGCGCAGCGTACCGGTGATCTCGTTGCCGCGCACTGTGCCGGTCAGGGTGCGCGTCTGCCCCTTGTCGTCGTTGAAGGCGAACTTGATCTCCTCGCCACGCAGGGAGCCGCCGACCAGCGGGTTCTTGTTGGCGCCCATGGTGGCGTCGCCGCTGACGCGCTGGAACTTCTGAGTCATCGCGACATTGAAGGTCGTCTTGCCGCCGTCCTCGCGGAAGGTCCAGTTGCCCTCGACCTTGGCCGGCACGATCCACAGGTAGGCGGTCCGGTATTCGATCTCGGCGGTTTCGTCGGCTTCCCAGTCGCCCATGTTGAACTGGTGCGAGGTGACGCGCGTGCCGGGCTTCATGGCGAGGATGGTCGGCCGCAGGCGCATGTTCAACTCGGGCAGCAGGTACATGGTGACGACGGTGGCCTTGCTGAAGTCCTCCTTGAAGATGTCGCCCTGGATGATCTTCACCTTGTCGGCCACGCCCTCGGCCTGCACGAAGCACTGCGCCAGCCTGGCCATGTCGGGGTTGTATTCGATGCCGAGCGCCGTGGCACCGAACTTCTTGCCGGCGGCGATGGCGATCTTGCCGTCGCCGGCGCCGAGGTCGACCACGTAGTCCTTCGGCGTGACCTTGGCCATGGTCAGCATCCTGTTGACCAGTTCGTCGGGGGTCGGCACCCAGATGACGTCCTTGCCGGCCTGGCCGACCTGCGGCTTGTAGTCGCGCTCGCACTCGGCGCGGGTCTTGGCGTCGACCGCCGTGCCCAGGGCGAGCAGCGTGACGGCGGCGGCGACGATCAGCGGTTGAGCAAAACGCATGGGTTCACGTCTCCTGTAGTTTCCTGACGGCGGCGAAGTCTGCCACGGGCCCGGGCACTAGGCCGCCAGATCGAACGGAAGGTTGCGCAAGCGCTTGCCGGTGGCGGCGGCAATCGCATTGGCCACGGCCGGCGCGATCGGTGGCGTGCCGGGCTCGCCGACGCCGGTGGGGGCGGCCGTGCTCGGCACGATGTGCACCGACATCTGCGGCATCTCGTCGATGCGCAGCACCGGGTAGTCGTTGAAGTTGCCCTGTTCGACGCGGCCGTCGGCGAGAGTGATCTTGCCGTGCAGGGCGGCCGAGAGGCCATAGACCATCGCCGACTGCACCTGCGCCTCGATCGTCAGCGGGTTGACCGCGGTGCCGCAGTCGATCGCGGAGGTGACGCGATGCACGCGGATGCGCTTGTCCTCGACCGACACCTCGACCACGTGGGCGCACACCGAGCCGAAGCTCTCGTGCACGGCGACGCCGCGGCCGTGGCCCTTCGGGGCTGGCTTGTCCCAACCCGACTTCTCCCGTACCAGGGCGAGCACGGCGCGGTGGCGTGTGTGTTTGCTGTCGAGCAGCGCCAGGCGGTAGGCGATCGGGTCCTGCTTGGCGGCGGCCGCCATCTCGTCGATCAGGGTTTCCATCACGAAGGCGGTGTGGGTATGGCCGACCGACCGCCACCAAAGCACCGGGACGTTGACTTCCGGGTGGTGCACCGAGACCTGCATGTTCGGCAGCCGGTACGGCGTGTCGACGACTCCTTCGGTAATCGTCGAGTCGACGCCGTCCTTGACCATGAACTTCTCGAAGGCCGAACCCTTGACGATCGACTGGCCGACGATCACGTGCTGCCAGCCGGCGGGCATGCCCTTGTCGTCGAGCCCGACGCTGACGCGATGCACGTGCGACGGCCGGTAGTAGCCGCCCTTCATGTCGTCCTCGCGCGACCAGATCACCTTGACCGGGCCGGCGATGCCGGCCTTCTTCATCTCGACCGCCACCCGCACGGCCTCGACCACGTAGTCGGACTTGGGATTGGCGCGGCGGCCGAAGCCGCCGCCGGCGAAGGTGGTGACGAGATCGACCTGCTCCTGCTTCAGCCCCGCAGCGGCAGCCGCCAGTACCTGGTCGACCGTCTGGAACTGCGAGCCGCACCATACGGTCATCTTGTCGGCCTGCAGGTCGACGGTGCAGTTCAGCGGCTCCATTGCCGCGTGCGCGAGGTACGGGAAGGTGAACTCGGCGTCAATCCGGCGCGCCGCGCCGGCCACCGCGTTGGCGTCGCCGTCGCGCCGCGCCGGCAGGCCGGGCTGCTGCGCCAGTTGCCGGTACTGGACCAGCTGCTCGGCCGACGTGACGCCGATCGGCACCGCCCACTCGATGTTAAGCAGATCACGTGCCTGCTTTGCCGGCCAATAGCCATCGGCAATCACGGCAATTCCGGTGCCGCTGCGATCGACTTGGATGGGCAGGACAGCAACGACGCTCTTGACTGCTCTTGCTTTCTCGGCGTCGAGCTTGCCCACGCGGCCGCCGAACACCGGCGGTCGTGCGACCACCGCGACACGCTGTCCCGGCAGCTTCTTGTCGATGGCGAACTCGGCGCTGCCGTTGACCTTCTCGCGCGAGTCGAGACGGCGCGTCGGCTTGCCGATGATGCCGAAGTCCTTCGGATCGGCTTTGACGCCGGCCCGCGCCGGTGCCGGCAGCTGCATCGCCGCCTCGGCCAGCGAGCCGTAGCTCGCGCGCCGCTTCTGGCCGCCGATCTCGATCACCATGCCGGCCCGGGTATCGATCGTCTCGGTCGACACGCCCCATTGTTTCGCCGCAGCCTGGATCAGCATCAGCCGCGCCGTCGCGCCGATCGTGCGGTACTGCTGCCAGCTCGAGGCGATCGAGTCCGAGCCGCCGGTCATCTGGATGCCGAAGGACGGATGCGCGTAGACCTGCGCCGCCGGTGCGTGCAGCGCCCGCACCTTGCTCCAGTCGCAGTCGAGGTCCTCGGCGACCAGCATTGCCATCGAGGTGAACACGCCCTGTCCGAACTCCAGCTTGTTGATCAGCACCGTGACGCTGTCGTCGGTGCCAATGCGAACGAAAGCCGCCGGCGGGTAGGGGACCTTGGCTGCAGTCTCTTGCGCGTGCGCAAGCCTGCCGCCCCGTCCGCCGTCGGCCGGCAGGCCGATCGCCAGCATCAGGCCGCCGCCAGCCATGCCGGTTGCCTTGAGGAAGCCGCGCCGCGACAGCCTGCGCGCTCGCTCGGTACGCAGTGATTCGATGATGCCGTTGCCGGCCTGCTTCAGAAGTCTGTGCACGATCGCTCCTCAGGCCAGGCTCTTGGCCGCGTCCTTGATCGCGGCGCGGATACGGGCGTAGGTGCCACAGCGGCAGAGGATGCCGGTCATCGCTTCGTCGATGTCGCGATCACTGGGATTCTTCTTTTCCCGAAGCAGCGCGGTCGCTGCCATGACCTGGCCGGACTGGCAGTAGCCGCACTGCACGACGTCGTTGCGGACCCAGGCGTCCTGCACCGCACGGCCCACGCGGTCCGTTTCGATGGCCTCGATGGTCGTGATGCGCGCGCCGACGACCGACGAGATAGGCGTGATACAGGCGCGCTTTGGCTGGCCGTCGATGTGCACGGTACAGACGCCGCAGGCGGCGACGCCGCAGCCGAACTTGGTTCCAGTCAACCCGAGGTTGTCCCGCAGGGCCCACAGCAGAGGGGTCGATGGGTCGGCGTCGACGGCCACCGCGCGGCCGTTGATGTTCAGTTCAACCATTCAGTGTTTCCTTGCTTGCTTTTCGACAGGCCCGGCCGGCAGGGCTACCTTGGCAGCACGCGACCGGGGAGCCTACCTGATGCCGGCAGCAACGGCTTGCCTTGCCGCTGGCGTCCCTTTGTCAGCCCATCGAGCTATCCGTTGACGTTGACGACGACCCGCCCCTTCAGCTTGCCGGCCAGCAGCGCGGGCGCGACTTCGATGGCCTTCGCCAGGCCGACCTCGGTGGTCGTGGTGTCGAGCTTGCTGCGGTCGAGGTCGGTGGCGAGTCGTTGCCATGCACGCTGGCGACGCGGCTGCGGGCACATCACCGAATCGATGCCGATCAGCCGCACGCCGCGCAGGATGAAAGGCGCGACCGTCGCGGGAAAGTCCATGCCCTGCGCCAGGCCGCATGCGGTCACCGTGCCGCCGTAGCGGGTCTGCGCACACGCATTGGCCAGCGTGTGCGAACCGAGCGCGTCAACCACGCCTGCCCAGCGTTCCCTCTGCAAGGGTTTGCCTGGGGAAGACAGTTCGGCGCGATCGATGACGGCGCTTGCGCCGAGCGTCGTCAGGTAGGGCGCCTCGGCGGTCTTGCCCGTGCTTGCCACGACGCGGTAACCCCAGCCGGCAAGAATGGAGACTGCGATCGATCCGACGCCACCCGAGGCGCCGGTGACGAGGATCTCGCCGCTGGCCGGCTCGACGCCCTGCTCGCGCAGTGCCAGGCAGCACAGCATCGCCGTGTAACCGGCCGTTCCGATCGCCATCGCCTGGCGCGTGCTCAATCCGTCCGGCAGTTTCACCAGCCACTCGCCCTTGAACCGGGCCCGCTGTGCCAGCCCGCCCCAGTGCTGTTCGCCGACGCCCCAGCCGTTGAGCACGACCTTGTCGCCCGGCGCGAAATGCGGGTCAGTGCTTTCCAGCACGCTGCCCGCCGCGTCGATCCCGGCAATCATCGGCCACTTGCGCACCACCGGCCCCTTGTTGGCCAGCGCAAGCGCGTCCTTGTAGTTCACGGTCGAGTAGTCGACGGCGACGGTAACGTTGGCCTCGGGTGTGCCCGCGTGCAGTTCCTCGTCGGTCAACTCCTTGACCTGTGCAGCGAACTGGTCGTTCGACTTGGTGAGCAGAATTGCCTTCAGTGTCATTGCCGTCCCCTCAAGAATTGCTCCCAGCGCTATCGCCAGCGTCAGCGATGGACCTTCGGTCCGTCGCGATCGCAGGTCGAAAAGACCGAAGTCGGGCACCGGGTGTTGCCGCACCAGGTCGCCGTCCAGCAAGCGCACGAGCAGCAGCTCGGTGAGCAGGATGCAGGAAGGCAAATGCCCGCCACGATGCGACGCCGGCGAACATCATCGGCAGTGTCAGCCAGCCGCTCAGCGACGGCAGGACGGCCCAGGAGAGCCACGGCACATTGCGCAGGGCAGCGAGGTTGGTCAGCGGTGACACGGCGGACTTGGAAGAGATTCGGTGCGGGCGTTCACGCCGCGCGTTGCATCGGGGCGGCGACTCTGGCGAAGTCTATCGGGCAGCGATCCAGCAGTGCGGACAGCGCGCCCCGCGCCGAGCGGCGGCGAGTACGCTTGAGCCTTTCACGCCGGCAGTTGCCGCAGGCCTTCACCAACAGTCGCTTTGTCCCTCAATGGAGCCCGCAGTGAGCTACGAAAACATTCTTGTGACGACGCAAGGCCGCGTTGGGCTGGTCACGCTGAACCGTCCGAAGGCGCTGAACGCCCTGAATGACGCGCTCATGGATGAACTCGGCGCCGCCCTGCGTGCGTTCGATGCCAATGACGGTATAGGCGCGATCGTGGTCACCGGCTCGGAGAAGGCCTTTGCAGCCGGCGCCGACATCGGCGCGATGAAGGACTGGTCCTACATGGACGTCTTCAAGGCTGACTACATCACGCGCAACTGGGAGGAGCTGAAACGAATCCGCAAACCGGTGATCGCGGCCGTCGCGGGGTACGCCCTGGGCGGCGGTTGTGAACTGGTGATGATGTGCGACATCGTGATCGCCGCCGACAACGCGCGCTTCGGCCAGCCGGAGATCAAGCTGGGCATCATCCCGGGCGCTGGCGGCACGCAGCGGCTGCCTCGCGCCGTCGGCAAGGCAAAGGCGATGGACCTGGTGCTGACCGCTCGCATGATGGACGCACAGGAGGCGGAACGGGCTGGCATGGTTTCTCGCGTCGTTCCTGCGGAAAAACTGCTCGAGGAGGCGCTCGCGGCGGGCGCGGCAATCGCGCAGTTCTCGCTGCCGGCGGTGATGATGGCAAAGGAAGCGGTGCAGCGCGCCTACGAGGTGCCGCTGGCGGAGGGCCTGCTCTTCGAGCGGCGCCTTTTCCACTCGCTGTTCGCCAGTGCCGACCAGAAGGAGGGCATGAGTGCCTTCCTCGAGAAGCGGCCGCCGCGCTTCGAACACCGCTGAGGGCCTTACGGATCAGGCACTTGCCGGCGGCCGTGGAGTTGCTCTACCCAGTGATTTGACAGGTCGAATTTGGCTCTCCATAATCCACTTTCTCTGCTGATCGCGAAGTCGTGCGGCGCACCAAGCGTCGAAGGCGAATCAGCCCGCTCTTTAAAAACTGAAACAGCCGATAAGTGTGGGCGCTTGATGACAAGGCGCAACCACGGGGTGCGGTCTCACGCCAATCCCGGTGGCAATGCTCAATGCATCAGGTGCTCAAACACGAATGAAGGGGATCATCAGATCCACTTCGATTCCGTGAGCGAGCGACGTACACAGTAGTGTGCGAAAAGGTTCGAACTGAAGAGTTTGATCCTGGCTCAGATTGAACGCTGGCGGCATGCCTTACACATGCAAGTCGAACGGTAACGCGGGGGCAACCCTGGCGACGAGTGGCGAACGGGTGAGTAGCGCATCGGAACGTGCCCAGTAGTGGGGGATAGCTCGGCGAAAGCCGGATTAATACCGCATACGACCTACGGGTGAAAGCGGGGGACCGCAAGGCCTCGCGCTATTGGAGCGGCCGATGCCCGATTAGCTAGTTGGTGAGGTAAAGGCTCACCAAGGCGACGATCGGTAGCTGGTCTGAGAGGACGACCAGCCACACTGGGACTGAGACACGGCCCAGACT
>CAZSYX010000110.1:0-8337 GCA_964610575.1 uncultured Burkholderiaceae bacterium | reverse complement strand
CATTGACCGGCGGAGGACCAGTTGTCAACTTGCCGGTTGTGCTGCAGGACGGCGCGAACCCGGCACCCTCGCCCTTCTCGGCCCCGGCCTCGCCGGTCTTGCAGCTTCACGTCGGCGCAAGCGTCAATCGGCAACGGCTCAGATTGGGCTAACGTCGATTCACCCCAGCAGATCCGCCCGTCCCAGCGCCAGCGGCGCGGGTGCAAGCGCCACTAGATGCCCGAACCGGGCGGTGACAGACTCACCGCCTCCGCAGGCAAACCAAGACCCCGAATGCGATTCCTGCTTCGCGCCTTCATGCTGTTGCTCGTCGCGCTGCCGATCGCTGCAATCGCGCTGCTCGTGGTCTCCTTGCAGAACCGACCTCTGGTGTCCGGCGTGGCGCATCTGACGCCGGATGACATCGAGCGAGCGAAACACGTCGTCAAGACGCAGGATCCGCGCAGCGCTTCAGGAAGTGGACGGCGAACCGTATCGATAGATGAGGAGGACCTCGCCCTTGCCGTCAATTACCTGGTCAACCACTTCGGTCGAGGTGCCGCGCGCGTCGCGCTGCGGCCCGGCGTGGCGACATTGCAGGCAAGCCTCGAGGTGCCGACCAATCCAATGGGGCGCTACCTCAACATCGACGCCGCATTCAGCGAAACCAGGGCGGTGCCGCGGTTCGATCACTTGAAGATTGGCGGCTTGCCTGTGCCCGGCTTCATCGCCGACCACCTCCTGCGCGAGGGTCTGCAGCGACTGACCGGGATGGATGCCGAGCTCGTTGTGACCCATGTCGTGCAGTCGGCGCGCTTTGGAGACGGCAGGCTGACCGTGACGTATCAGTGGTCCGACGAGGTTGCCGCCCTGGCGCGATCCGTGCTGGTCCCCCCGGAAGACCAGGATCGGCTGCGCGCCTATCAGGAGCGACTTGCCGATGTCGTCTCCGGGACGCCGCAATCGCTGAGCCTGGCCTCCCTGATGCCGCCGCTCTTTCAACTTGCCCTCGAACGCGGAGCGGGCGGTGATCAGGTGCGCGAGAACCGCGCGGCCGTCGTTGTACTCGGGCTTTATGCAATCGGAAAGCCGCTGGATCGGTTCGTGACTGCAGCGGCGAGGTGGCGCAAACCCGCAAGGCGCTCCTTGACGCTGGCCGGCCGCGACGACTTCCCGAAGCACTTTCTCGTCTCCGCAGCCATTGCTGCAGAGGCAGGAAGCCCGCTCGCCGATGCCGTTGGTGTCTACAAGGAGGTCGAGGACTCGCGTGGAGGGAGTGGCTTCTCGTTCAACGACATCGGCGCCAATCGCGCCGGAACGCGCTTCGGCGAGGTTGCATCACAGTCGCCGCGGCGCGCGCGGGAACTCGCGAGGGCGCTCGCATCGGGTGTCGACGAGTCCGATTTCATGCCCGACGTGTCGGATCTTCCCGAATTCATGGCCGAAGCGGAATTCAAGCGACGCTTTGGCGGAGTCGACAGTCCCGACTACGAGAAGATGATCGCGACGATCGACGAACGCATCGACGCGCTGCCACTGCTGGGCAAGTGAGCCATTGAATTCGGACATCGTTCTTTCGAGCGTGAACCGGGAACACGGATGCGTGAAGAGTCTCGCGCGAACCGAGCACCCGTTCGCCACCCTTGCCTCACTTCGTTGGCGACGCGCTGAGGTCCGGTCGAACGGTGGGGACTGCAGCCAGTTGGCAGCCCTTTGGAAAGGCCGGTTCGACCTTCCGCCGCGACCCTCCCAAGCTGATCGACGTTCTGCTGGGGATGTCCCGCACCGCCGCGAGGATGCGATAACGCAAAAACAATGGCGTGATTCAAATCGCGGCGCGGCCCATATAGACTCTGCCGGTCGCCGAACTGGAGGACTCGCAGTGAAAATCCGCGCCGCAGCCTGCCTTGCCCTTCTTGTCCCCATTGCCGCTGTCGCATCGCCCAATGCCGCCGACGGGCGCAGGCTGGCCGAGACCCACAAGTGCGAGACGTGCCATCAGGACAAGGTGTATGGACCGGTCGGGACCATCTACCTGCGCAAGGACCGCAAAGTCACGAGTTGGGCGAAGCTCAAGTCGCAGGTTGCCGCCTGCAACTCCATGCTCAACATCGGGCTGTTTCCCGAGGAAGAGGAAAGCATCGCGGCGCACCTCAACGAGGCCTACTACAAGCTGCCGACGAAGTGACGGCGAGTGCGCTGCTCACGGGCGTGGCGCGTTGAAGCTCGCCTGCATATGAAGCGGGCTGGCCTCCCGCATCTGTCGGATGCGCACGCGAGGCGAAGGCGAGTTGTTGCTGATCTTCGCTACTCGCCTGCACTGCGAAGAACGTCCGACGCCGCCACCGCCGTTCCCCAGTAGTTGTAGGTGAGCGTCCGAGGGCCGGGCAGATACATCTGCTGCATGTCGTCCGAGCGGAATCCCGCCTCCTTCAGCATTCGCGGGATGTCCCGATCGAGGTGACAACCGCCCGCCAGCCTTGACCACAGGGGCGTGAGTCGACCCTGCCAGCGACGAACCGAGGCATCGGGCGCGCGCCCATGCTCGCAGAAGATCAGCCTGCCACCCGGCTTGAGAACGCGGCGCATCTCCGTCAGCGCTGCCACCGGGTCGGCAATGGTGCACAGCGCATAGGTGACCAGCACGGTGTCGAAGCTGGCGTCCTCGAACGGAATGCGCTCCGCCGACAGGCCGACCAGTTCGACCTCGACCCCCGCGCGCCGGCTCCGCCGGCGCGCCTGCGGGTGCATCTCCAGTCCGGGGTCCAGGCCAACGATCCTTTCGATCTTTGCCTTGTCGTAGTGCTCGAGGTTCAGCCCGGTGCCGATACCGATTTCGAGGACCCGTCCCTGCGCCAGCGGCACGACCTTTTGCCGCTGCCGCCGCACCGGGCGGACGCTGCACGCGATGTCGACCAGCCACGGCAGCACGTGCCGCTCGTACCAGTTGCGGCTCATCGTCCCGCCGGGCCTTGCGTCGGTCAGAGACGAGCCTGGTCGGCGCGCATCGGCAGCTGCCGCGCCGACGGCGCGACGAGCACCGAGTTCGGCTCGACGTCGCCGAGGACGGTCACACCAGCACCGATGACGCATGCCTCGCCGATGTTGACGTTGTCGCGAACGGTCACGCCGGTGCCGACGAAGGCGCGCTCGCCGACGACCACCGAACCGGCCATCACCACGTGCGCCGGCAGGAAAGCGTGACTGTGCACCTGGCAGTGGTGCGCGATGATGCTCGACGAACCGATGAGCACGTTGTCGCCGATCCTGGACCAAGGCGCCACGGCGCAAAAGTGCCCGATCGCCACGTTCTCGCCGATGCTCGCGTCGGGCGAAACCTCCGCGCGGGGGCTGATGTAGTTCGCGAAGCGATAGCCCTTCTGCCGCAATTCGAGGAACTTCGCCTCACGAACTGAATTGTTCCTCACCGGACCAATGGCGACGAATGCGTGGAACGCCTCTGGCGGAAAGCGTGACTCGATTTCCTCTAACGGCACCAGCGGCAGGCCGAGGAGCTGCTGCCCCTTGATGAAACTCCGGTCGACTGCAAAGCCGCTGACGACGTAGTCGGTCAGGTGGTTGAAGTTCGAAAGAAACAGCTCGGCCATCTGACCGTTTCCGACGATCACGAGGCGCTTCGACATACTTTCCCCCAAGACAAACCGCGTTCGGTTGACGACGTGCGCCCCGAGAAGGTCGCCTGCCCCCTCCCAGCCGCCTGGGCCGGACTGCCGGCGATCCGGGCGACACGGAAGAGATACGATTCGGCGGCGCAAGGCCGACCATCGCTTTCACTCTAGCCGAAATGAAGGAAACAGTTCACTCTCTGCTGGCGCACTCGCTGCAGCTGCACGCGGGTGCCGAGGCGATCGTCGCACCCGGCAGGAAGTCGCTCAGCTACGCCGAGCTCGGCCGCCAGTTGGAGCGCGACCACGCGTTCCTTCGCAGTTCGGGCTTCGGTCCCCGCTCGCGGATCGGCGTGGCGATGCCTCCGGCCGCCGAGGGCTTGGTGGCGATTGCGGCGGCGGCGAGGTCGGCGGCCTGCGCGCACTTCGACCCCGACCTCGATGTGGACTCGCTCGCTCGCCTGATGACGGCGATGCGCCTCGACGGCGTGGTCGTTCCCGAGGGCTCGGCATCGAATGCGGCACGCGCTGCCCGGAACCTCGGCATTGCACTGATCGAGCTGTCCACCTCAACCGAGGGGGCGGCGGGCGCACACGAACTGAGGACCGATTCGCGACGGACCCCGGCGCCGCCGGAACTGCCCGGCCCCGAGGATCTCGCCTTTCTCTGGCACACCTCCGGGACAACAGGCGTGCCGAAGATCGTCGCCTACGAGCAGTGGAGAATCTGCTTCGATGTCCGCAAGCGCATGACCCGGCGTCACGTCTGCAGTGCAGACAGATGCCTGATCACCTCGCCGATGAGTTCGGCGGCCACCGCTCGCGCGGGTCTGTTGACGAACCTCGCTGCCGGGGCCGCAATCATTCATGCGGGCGACCTGAAGGCGGAGACCGTCGTTGCCGCCATCGAGCCCCTCGCACCGACCTACTTCCTCGCCGCACCCGCGCTGCACAGCCGCCTGCTGGAACTGTTCGAGAAGCGCGGAGCCGGACTAAAGCACCATCTGCGCGTGATCTACTCTTCGTTCGCAGAGCAGTCGCCGCAGGTGCGCTCCCGTCTCGAGCAGGTGCTGGGCGTGCCGATGGTCATCGCCTACGGGATGACTGAAGTCGGCGGCATCGCCGAGACTCCGGTGCCGCCGGATGCGGCTCCGCCGGGGTCGGTAGGGCGGCCGCATGTCGAAGTGGCGATCGTCGACGATCGAGGTGGTTTCCTCGGTCGCGGCCACGAGGGCGAGGTGTGGGTGCGCGGTCCGGAGGTCATTGAAGCCTACGAGAGCCCGCCGCAGGCGAACGGTGAGTCCTTCCGCGACGGCTGGTTCCGCACCGGCGACTGCGGCTTCCTCGATGAACGCGGATTCCTGTACCTGACCGGCCGCATCAAGGACGCCATCAACCGCGGCGGGGTGAAGGTTTCGCCCGCTGAGGTCGAACTCGCCCTGGCGAGCCACCCTGCGGTGCGGGAGGCGGCGGTCTTCGCGCGGCGCCACGCGACACTGGGGGAGGACGTCTGCGCGGCGGTGGTCTTCGAGGATGGACGGATCGCGTCCGAGGCCGAACTGCGGCGCTTCGTGCGTCACCGGCTCTCGGCTGCCAAGGTTCCCACCAGGATCGTTGCCGTTACGGCCATACCGCGCAATGCCGCAGGGAAACTGCAGCGGACGGAACTCGCCGGCCTCGGCGAAGCGCTGCTCAAGCAGTCGTGGCAGCCGCCGCAGGGACCGCACGAGGAGCAGGTGGCGAAGATTTTTCGCCAGGTGCTGCGCGTCGACGACATCGGCCGCAATGACCAGTTCTTCGATCGCGGCGGAGACTCGCTTCGCGCCGTCGAGGTGCTCGAACGGGTGCAGGAGCGTTTCGGGCTGTCGCTTTCCATGGACACCCTGCTCGAGAACCCCAGCGTGGCCGGTCTTGCGAAGGTCATTTCCGAATCCGCCGGCGTCACCGGCGAACCGACATCCTGAACCGCATGACGAACCAAGCAGTCCCGTCGGCCCAACGCCGTCTCCTATCCCTCGCCGTTGCCGCAGCCCTGGGGCCTCTGGGCGCGAGGCGCGGTGCGTATGCGCAGCCCGAGGCCGTTCGCCGCCTGGTCGTCGGCTATCCGGCGGGCGGACTCGCGGACCGCCTGGCCCGCATCGTCGCCGAGGCGCTCAGCCAGGCTGCGTCGCCCAGCTTCGTCGTCGAGAATCGTCCCGGGGCCAGCGGCATGATCGCGACCGAGCAGGTTGCGCGCGCGGAGGGCGACGGCAAGGTCCTTCTGATGCACAACGTCGACTCGCTCAACGTGGAGCGCGCCCTGAAGAACGACCCCGGCTTCGATCCGTTGCGAAACCTCACGATTGTCGCCCCGGTAGCGCGATTCGAGTACTTCCTAGTCGCCAACGCGAAGCTGGGGCTGCGAAACCTCCAGGATCTGATCGCGCTTGGCCGCAGTTCGGCGACGAGCATTTTCTACGTCGATACCGGACCCGGCGTGCGGCTCATTCTCGAGAGCCTGAAGAAGAAGTTCGGACTGAACCTCGCCGGCGTCCCATACCGCGGACTCGCGCCCGCAATGACGGACCTGCTGGAGGGCCGGGTCGAGCTGGCGATGCTCGACGGTGCCACCGCGCCGGCGCAAGCCGCTGCGGGCAAGGTGACGATACTCGGACGCGGCGACGCGATCAGTTCGCGCGGGTCGTCCAGGGTTCCCACACTCAGCGAGCAGGGTGCCGAGGGCGTGTGGGTGGACACCCGCTTCGCACTCATGGCGCCGGCTAGCGTCCCACCCGTGACTGTTGAATCCCTGCGCTCACTCATCGCCGGCGCACTGAAGAAGCCTTCCCTGCGCGCGCAACTGGAGCAGGCTGCCTACCACCCGATCGACGATGCGCACGACCAGTTCGTTCGCTCCGTCGCGGAGTCAGTCAATCACTATCGTCGCCTGGCACAGCAGGCCGGCATGCTCTAGCGATTTGAGTCGCTCACCCAAGGCTGCGTCGTATCGGGGCCGATAGTGCCGATCACGGTGTCGCCATCGGCCGCTTCCGCCGCCGTGCCGGCCGGCATCTGCTGATCCTCACCGGTCTCGAACAGCAGACTGCTGGCTGTGATCTTCACGCGCACCCGCAGCCGGTGCGGCCGGCCGAGCATCAGGCGCACGGCCGGGTCGTCGATCTCCACCTCGCGGTAGATGTCGATCCGCCGATCGAGGCCCGCGCGCGCCAGCGCCTCGGCCGCCTTGGTGCAGAGTTGTCCAAGCGTGATGTTGTCCGGCACGTTGACCATGAGGAATCACCTGGTAGCTGCCACACCGCCGTGTCGCTCCGGACCGGAACGACGCCCGGACCTGCCCGGCAAACGGATCGAACGATATCGCATGCCGCGGAACCGGAGCTGCAAGTCCGTCACTGCGGATGGCTTAGCTTGCCCGGCACCGGCAAGTCCCCCCCGCCTGCAGGCCGACTGGAGTGCTCAGCGCAATCCGTCCAGCGCGGCGGCGAGGTCCTGTTGCAGATCGGCCACCGACTCCAGGCCGACCGCGATGCGGATCAGCCCTTCGCCGATGCCTGCGTCCTGCCGCTGCTGCGCGCTGAGCCGGCCATGTGTGGTACTGGCCGGGTGAGTGATGGTCGTTCGCGTGTCGCCAAGGTTGGCGGTGATCGACATCAACCGCGTGCTGTCGATGACGCGCCACGCCCGCCTGCGCAGTTCATCTGTTGCGCCGCGCAGCTCGAACGAGAGCACCGCGCCGGGCGCCTCCTGCTGGCGCTGTGCCAGGACGTGCTGCGGATGGCTGTCGAGCCCGGGGTGGTACACGCGCGCCACCGCCGGATGCTGTTCTATGAAGCGCGCCAACTGCGCGGCAGACGTCGACTCGGCCCGCATCCGAAGGTTCAGTGTTTCCAGGCCCTTGAGCAGCACCCACGCGTTGAACGGCGACAGGCACGGGCCAGCCGTGCGCAGCACCGGCAACACCGCCTCGCGGATGAACGCCCGCCGCCCCACGATTGCACCGCCGAGGACCCTTCCCTGCCCATCGATCGACTTGGTGGCCGAGTGAATGACCGCATCGACACCGAAGCGCAGCGGCTGCTGCAGCGCCGGCGTGCACAGGCAGTTGTCGACGACCGTCAGCGCGCCGGCGGCGCGTCCGGTGGCGGCAAACGCCTCGAGATCGACCAGTTCCATCAGCGGATTGCTGGGCGACTCGCAGTACATCAGCCGCGTGTCCGGTCGGACGGCATCGCGCCAGGCCTGCGCATCGGCACCGCGCACGTAGGTGACCTCGATGTCAAAGCGCGCCAGCAGCGTGGAAAAGAGCTGCGTCGTGGCACCAAAGACGCTGGCACCGCACAGCACGTGATCGCCGGCCCGCAACGTCGCCATGCAGGTGGCAAGGATCGCCGACATGCCGGAACTCGTCGCCAGGCAGTCCTCGCCGCCTTCGAGCGACGCCAGCCGCTGCTCGAACATGCGCACGGTCGGGTTGGCGAAGCGCGAGTAGACGAATCCCTCGTCCTCGCCGGAGAAGCGCGCCGCCGCCTGCGCAGCGCTGTCGAAGACAAAGCTCGAGGTCAGGAACAGCGCTTCGCTGTGCTCGTGGAATTCGCTGCGCAGCGTGCCCGCGCGCACCGCGCGAGTGTCGAAGTCAGGATGGTCGAGGCTCATAAACGAAAAACCCGCACGGCGCGGCCGAGCGGGTCTGGATGGGCGCTCGCTTTAGCCGCATTTGTTAGGCGCCCGCAAG
>CAZSYX010000109.1:0-8585 GCA_964610575.1 uncultured Burkholderiaceae bacterium | reverse complement strand
TCGTGATCCCGCTGATCGCGGTGCACCTGTTCGTCTTCTACTACGGGATCATGGGCGACATCACGCCGCCGGTGGGGCTGGCGAGCTTCGCCGGCGCGGCGATCGCCAAGGAGGATCCGATCCAGGTCGGCATCCAGGGTTCGGTGTACGCGATCCGCACTGTCGTGCTGCCGTTCATCTGGATCTTCAATCCGGCGCTGCTGCTGATCGACGTGCATGGCTGGGGCGAAGCGCTGCTGGTCGCGTCGGCATCGACGATCGCCTCGCTGCTGTTCGCGGCGGCGACCATGGCCTGGTTCCGCACCAAGTGCCGCTGGTGGGAGGTCGTGCTGCTGCTCATCGCCACGTTCTTCCTGTTCCGGCCCGACTGGTTCGCCGATCGCATCGCGCCCGAGTACACCGATGCGCCGGCGGCGAAGTTCTACGAGATCGCAGCGAAGCTGGACGAAGGCGACCGGCTGGTCTTCAAGATCCAGGGCCAGACGCTGGAGGGCGAGGACAAGAGCAAGACCGTCGCCGTGCAGCTGGGACCGAAGGTGGGCGACGGAGCCAACCCGGTTGCCGATGCGCGCAAGCGGCTGGCCGAAGCCGGCATGACGGTCAGCGGCATGGGCGAGATGCTGCAGGTCGCCAACGTGCGCTTCGGCAGCCGCGCTGCCAAGGCGCGGATCGAGCAGGGCTACGACATCGTCGGCGTCAAGGTGCCGACCGACCGCGTCAACGCGCACTGGTTCTACATCCCGGGCCTGGCGATTGCGCTGCTCGTCTGGTTCATCCAGGGTTGGCGCCAGCGCAAGCACTCCGGCGTAGCCGCGTAGCGGCGGCGCGGGGTTGCAGCGGCACGGATGACCGATCACAGGAGGGAGTGACAAGCGATGTCCGATCACGTCTACAAGCTGCTGGAGCTCACCGGAACCTCGACCACGGGTGTCGATGACGCGGTCAGGAACGCGATCGCCCGCGCCGGCAAGACGGTGCACAACCTGCGCTGGTTCCAGGTCGTCGAAGTGCGCGGCGGCATCGACGCCGGCAAGGTGTCGAGCTGGCAGGTGACGATCAAGGTCGGTTTCACGCTCGACGATTGAACGCCGCTTCCGCCGCGCTGCGTGCGCTCGAACGCGAGCGCGACGCCTACGGGCCGGGCGCCGCCGCGCGCAAGCTGGCGCGACTTGCCGTGCTGGCGACGGCACGGCTGCGCACCGCGGGCGAGGTGCGGCGGCTGCACGAGACGTTGTGCTTCCTGCGCGCCTATCCCGACAATGCGCGCCTGCTGGCGACGGTCGAGGAAATGCTCGCGCGTTTCGACCGCCGTGCCGACCTGGGCGAGAACCGCGAGGCTCTTGCGGCGAGCGGCATTGCCGGCACGCCCACCTGGTATCCGTTCTTCTGGCCGACTGCCCGCTGGCTGGCTGCCCGCTGGCCGCATCAACTGCGTTTCGACCGCAACGATGCCGAGGCGGAGAAGTCGCTCGGCCGCGCGCTGCCGCTGCTGGTCACGCCGCATGAAGCGGTGGCACTGCGCGAGCTGAAACTGGCTGGCTACGCCGCGATCGACAAGCTGCGCGCACGCGGCGAGACCGATGCGGCATTCCTGGCCCGCCGCGTGGCCGCGCTTGCCGGCGACGACTTCACCCGCGAGGCCTTCTACGACGCGATCAACCCGAGCTGCGAACTATTGGCGGCAGCCGAGACGCCTGCGCGAACGCGCGAGAAATTCGCTCCCGCGCCGGTTTTCTTCCGCAGCACGCCGCTGCGCCGCGGTCGTCCCGACCTGCGCGCCGAGATGCGGCGCCCGCCGCTGTCGGTGCGCAGGCTGTCGACGGCCGACGGTGCCCGGCTGGTGGATCTGGCGCGCAGCGCCATGGTCGGCCGCAGCCGCGATCTCGACGCGTTCGCCTACGGCAACGCGCGCGACACCTGGCTGGTCGATGACGGCGGCGGCCTGGCCTTCGGGCTGATCGGCATGGTGCCGGAGCGGCGCGCGCCGCTCGCCGCGATCTTCGGCGGTCTCACGCTCTCCAACGGCGTGCCGATCGGCTATATCCAGGTCGACGTCGCCGGCCATACGGCGGCGCTGTCGTTCAACACCTTCGAGACCTTCCGCGGCGGCGAGGCGGCCTTCACCTTCGGCCGCCTGCTGGCGGTGTGCAAGCACGTGTTCGGCGTCGATGCGTTCAGCATCGAGCCGTATCAGCTGGGCGAGGGCAACGAGGAGGGAATTGCCTCCGGCGCCTGGTGGTTCTACTTCAAGCTCGGTTTCCGGCCGCGGGGGGCGGCCTCGCGCGAGCTGGCCGACGCCGAGCTGGCACGGATGCAACGCCGCCCCGCGTATCGCTCGCCGCCGGCGACGCTGCGCCAGCTTGCCGCGCATCACCTGTTCTTCGACTTCGATTCGCGTCGTCGCACTCCGCTGCCGCCGCTGTCCTGCATCGGCATGCGCGTCGCACGCCTGCTCGCCACGCACCACGAGGACCGCGAGGCGGCGAGCGCGGCAGTGCAACGTGAGGCGGCAAAGGCGCTCGGCCTGCATTCGCTGCGCAATCTGAACAGCCGCGAGCGGCAGGCCTTCGCGAGCTTCGCTCCCCTGGTGCTGCTGGCGGGTGCCGCAGTCTGGCCGCAAGCGCAACGCCGTGACCTGCTGGCGCTGATCCGGGCCAAGGCGGCCGACAGCGAGTTCGACTACGCGCGGCGGCTGGCCGCGCAGCGGCCGTTCTGCAAGGCGCTGCTCGCGCAGTAGCGCCGATTGAGCGGCGCGTCGTGGCTCAGGGACCGGGCAGCCACTGCTGCGGCACGATCTCGATCGACGCGGCCGGCGTGCTCAGCCAGACGTGGCCGTCGTGCACGGTGGCCGTCAGCGTCATCGATCGCGCCGCGAGTTGCTGCAGGCCTGCGCAGGCTTCGTCGGCGAGCGCCAGCACGCGCAGGTTCGCCAGTCGCGCCAGCGCATCGGCGTTGCCTGTCCACCACTGCTGCGCCTTGCGGCTGCCGTAGGCGATAACGACCACTTGCCGCGCCCGGCCGCAGGCCTTGCGCACCTCGCGCTCGTCGGGCAGGCCGACGTCGATCCACAGTTCGATGGTGCCGGTGGCATCGTGCCGCCACAGGTCTGGCTCGCCCTCGGTCGACAGTCCCTTGCCGAAGGTCAGCAGCCCATCGGCGAACAGCATGAAAGCCAGCAGCCGCACCATCAGCCGCTCCTCCGTTTCCGAAGGGTGGCGGGCCAGTGTCAGCGGGAAATTGCCGTAGACACCGCGATCGATGTCCGACAGCGCGAGTTCGCACTTGTAGACGGTCGCGCGCAGCGCCATGAACAGCGCTCAAGCGGGCAGCACGCGCACCAGCGGCGCGCCGCGCAGCCACGCCGTCAGGCACTCGACCACGCCGGCGGCGAACTGCTCGAACACCGGCTGGGCGACGAAGCCGAGATGCGGCGTCAGGACCACGTTGGGCAGCCGGCGCAGCAGGTGGTCGGCCGGCAGCGGCTCTTCGTCGAACACGTCGAGCGCCGCCATCGCCGGGTGTCCGGCCGCCAGCGCGTGCGCCAGCGCGGCCATGTCGATCAGCGCCGCGCGCGACGTGTTGACCAGCAGCGCGTCGCGGCGCATCGACGCCAATCTTTCGGCACTGAGCAGGTGCCGCGTCCCGGTCGACGGCACCAGGTGCAGGCTGACCACCTTCGAGGTCGCCAGCAGTTCGTCGAGCGACACTGCGGCTGCCTGCCTTTCTGCCGCGCGCTCCGCGGTCATGTGCGGGCTCCAGGCCACCACCTGCATGCCGAACGCGTTGCCGATGCGCGCCACCCGGCTGCCGATCTCGCCCAGCCCGATCAGCCCCAGCCGTTCGCCGGCCAGCATGCTGCCCAGCGTCCCGCCGTCTCGCCAGTCGCCGTCGCGCATCAGCCTGAAGTGCGCTTCCAGCCGCTTCGCTGCGGCGAGGATCAGGGCCCAGGTCAGCTCGCAGGTGGTGTCCTTCGACGGCCCCCACTCGGTGTGGCACACCGGGATGCCGCGCGCGGCGAGCGCCGCCGCATCGAGCGCCGCGTTGCGCGAGCCGGTGAAGACCACCAGCTTCAGCTGCGACAGCCGGCCGATCAGGGAGGCCGCCAGCGGCGTGCGGTCGCGCATCAGCACGATGGCGTCGGCATGGGCCAGCGCGGCGTGCAGCACGTCGCCGCGCAGCGGTTCGTGGAAAACGCGCACCTCGGCCAGCCGGTCGATCTCCGACCAGTCGGCCAGCCGGCGCAGCGCGCGTTCGTAGTCGTCGAGCACGACGATGGTCGGGCGGTCGGCGTTCATCGGCTCCCCCGGAATACGGGTTGCGGGTTGATGTTCATCGTCTGGGCCATGGGTTCATTGCGTGACCAGCGCCAGCGCCAGCGGCACGGTCAACGCGGAAAGCGCGGTCGACATCACCATGCTGGTGGCCACTGGCCCCTGCAGCGCGTCGAATTCGCGCGCCATCAGGTAGACGTTCACGCCGACGGCAAGCGCTGCCAGCAGCACGACCGCCTGCGTCTCGACCGGCGGCAGGCCCAGCAGCCGCGCCAGCGCCCACACCACCAGCGGCTGCGCGACCAGCTTGATCGTCGTGATTGCCGCCGCCTCGCGCCAGCCGGAGCGGATGCCGTATTCGGCCAGCCCCATGCCGAGCACGATCAGCGACAGCGGAATCGCTGACTGGCCGAGCAGCGACAGCGGCGTGCCGATCAGTGCCGGCAGCGGCAGTCCGGTCAGTCCGAAGGCGGCGCCGACGAGCACCGAGGCGACGATCGGGTTGGCGAGCACGCTGCGCAGCGTGGCGCCGAAGCCGCGCAGCGATAGCTCGCCGTGGCGCGCCCACTCGACCGACACGGTGACCAGCGTCCACAGCGTCAGCGAGTTGAACACCAGCACCAGCGCCACCGACGGCATCGCCGCCTCGCCGAGCGTGGCCCTGGCGATCGGCACGCCGAGCAGCACGTTGTTGGCGAAGATGCCGCCCAGCGCGAACACCGACTGCTGCACGCCGTTCAGCCCGAAGACCCACAGGCCGACGGCGCGGCCCAGCGCAAACACGATCAGGCAGCCGCCGAAGAAGGCGATCAGCAGCCGCGCGTCGACCGGCGGCAGCTTCGAGAAGTCGCTCATCAGCGAGAACAGCAGCGCCGGCACCGCCACCGCGAAGACGAACTTCGCCAGCGCGTCGCTCGCCGCCTTCGGCCAGCGGCCGGAGGCGGCCAGCAGGTAGCCGGCCAGCACCAGCAGGAACAGCGGCGCGGAAAGTTCGACATGATGGAGGAAGGTGGACACTGGCTGAGCTACCCGGACCGCGGGCAGTGTAGGCGGACGCCCGGCGCACCAAGCGCCGAGCGCCGCCAGCGCGGTTCGCCGCCTTTGAACGGTCAGCCGGAGGGCTGCATGTACGCAATCACGTTGATCGCCGCACCCTGCGGATCGATGATCGCCGCCATGCGGCTCCTCCTCGTCGATCGGATCTGGCCGCCGACGGTCGGCGGGAAGCGGATGGCAGGGGCGGGCAGGCAGTCGAACAATGCCGCGCATTCGAATGAGTACGATGCCGGTCGAATTCCCCAGCCACGGAGCGCCCGATGATTCTCGAACTTGCCGACATCCGCATCCATCCGGGACAGCAGTCCGTCTTCGACGAGGCGATTCGCCGCGGCCTCGACACCTTGATCAGCAAGGCGAAGGGTTTCCGCGGCTACAAGGTCAACAAGGGCATCGAGTCGCCCGAGCGCTACCTGCTGATGATCTTCTGGGAGCGGCTGGAGAACCACACGGTCGACTTCCGCGGCTCGGCCGCCTTCAGCGAGTGGCGGGCGATCGTCGGGCCGTTCTTCGCCCAGCCGCCGACCGTCGAGCACTTCACGCTGCTCGCCAAGTCCGCCGGTGGCTGAGACCGGCCGTGGCGGCGCAGATCGGTGCCGCCGTCCCCTCCGCTTGATGGCGCCATACCGTCTTGCCGTCACTTTACCGATCAAGCATTTACGGGCCGAAAGCGATGCGTTACTTTAGCTTCATGCCACATATGCGCGAGTTGCCGCAATGAGCAGTCCACGTTCGGCTGGAGCATGACCGAGGCCGTCACGTCGACTCACCAACGGTTCAGTGGCTCGACGCCACTGAGCAATCAGTCACCACCTTCTCTTCCGTACGGCGCCGCGTCCCAGCACGGCGAGGCCGCTGAGTCCGCGCGGCGCGCGAGCATCGTTGCGCCCGCGGCCTTCTTTGAGCGCCTCCAGCAGTCGACGGGCAGCCCCGCCTCGTCACTGGCACTGCTGATCATCGACATCAACGGCTTCCACTCGATCAACCAGGCGCACGGCTTCGTCGTCGGCGACCGCTTCCTCGAGATGGTCGGCCGGCGTCTGTCCGATCGGCTGCGCGCCGAAGACGTCGTCACCCGACTCGGCGGCGACGAGTTTGCCGTGCTGCTGTCCGATGTCTTCGACTCGGGCAGCGCCGTTGCGGCGGCGCGTGACACCCTGCGCGCCCTGAGCGATCCGTTCCAGCTCAACGAACGCCCGCACGCCGTGTCGGCGCATGTCGGCATGTCACTGAGCCCGACCCACGGCCGCGACGTGCGCACGCTGCTGTACGCGTCGCGCGCGGCGCTGCGCAGGGCCAAGGAAGCCGGGCTCGATGTCGTTGTTGCCCAGCCCGGCGCGCACGAGGCATGGACCTCGTCGGCGCTGCTGTCGCCGGCAATCAGCCAGCGCGGCATGGTCACCGGGCGTGAGGTGCGCGACGGGCTGCTGCGCGGCGAGTTCAAGGTCCATTACCAGCCGATCCACAACTTCGGCACCGGCCGGGTGGACACGCTCGAGGCACTGGTGCGCTGGCGGCACCCGACCCGCGGCCTGCTGTCGCCCGGGGCCTTCCTGCCCGCCGCCGAGCGCGCCGGTCTCGCGCATGTGATCAGCGTGCGGGTGCTCGACTGTGCCTGCGACAGCCTGCGCCGCTGGCGTGCGCGCGGCCACCAGCAGCTGCGTGTGGCGGTGAACCTGTCGGCGCAGGACTTCCGCCGCGACGACTTCGCAGGAACGGTCGCCTCGACGCTCGAGCGCCATGCGCTGCCGGCCTCGTCTCTTGAACTCGAACTGACGGAACACGAGCAGCTCGACGACGAGCGCGCGGTGTCGCAGGCTTCCGAGCTCGCGCGCCAAGGCATCGCGCTGACGATCGACGACTTCGGCGTCAAGTACTCATCGCTGCGCTACCTGCATCGCCTGCCGGTGCGCGCGCTGAAGGTCGACCGCAGCTTCGTGCACGACGTCGCTCGCTCGGCGGCGAGCAACTCCATCGTTTCGGCGGTCATCGGCATCGCCGGCAAGATGGGCCTGCGGCTGGTCGCCGAAGGCGTCGAGGAAGTGCGGCAGATGAACGAACTGCGGCGCCTCGGCTGCCACATCATGCAGGGCTTCCTGTTCAGCCCGCCGGTGCCTGCCGACGTCGTCGGCGGCTACCTCGACCGCACCGCTGTCGCGATGTGACGCCCTGCGCCGCGCATGACGCGGCGCGGCCCTGCGGCATCCCTCATTCTTGCAGTGGCGCTTCGTAATCGCGCTGCGCGGTCCGACAATTGTCGGCCCGCTGTCGCATCGGCAGCGGCGATCGACAGCGACGTGAAGGGAGGACAGCCATGGCTCGCAGCGTGACGTCCGCCGCAAGACCGGCCACTCGGGCAAAGAGCGCAGCGGGTAAGCGCAGTGCGCGCCGCACCGTGCTGCTGGTGGCCACGCGAAAGGGCGTGTGGCTGCTGCACGGCGATCCGGCGCGCCGCGCCTGGCGCGTCGACGGCCCGCACTTCCTCGGCCACGTCATTCATCACCTGGTGCTCGACCCGCGTGATGGTCGCACGCTGCTCGCTGCAGCGAAGACGGGCCATCTCGGCCCGACCATCTTTCGCTCGACCGACCTCGGCCGCACATGGAAGGAGGCCGCCAAACCGCCGGCGTTCGCCAAGCGCGCCGACGGCACCGGCCGCGCCGTCGACCACACCTTCTGGCTGACGCCGGCGCACGTCAATGAACCGAACGTCTGGTACGCGGGCACCTCGCCGCAGGGGCTGTTCCGCTCTGAGGATGGCGGCGTGACCTGGGCGCCGTTTTCGACCATCAACGACGACCCGCAGTACCTGAAGTGGTTCGGCACCGTGCAGGACGGCACGCCCGACGGGCCAAAGCTGCATTCGATCATCGTCGATCCGCGCGATCCGAAGCACCTGTACTTCGGCATGTCCGGTGGCGGCGTGCACGAGTCGACCGACGGCGGCGCCACCTTCCGCACGCTGATCGACGGGCTCGACGTGGTCGAGGGCTTCCCGCGCGACGATCCGTCCGTGCACGACCCGCATTGCATCCGCCTGTGCCCGAGCAATCCCGACCGCCTGTACCAGCAGAACCACTGCGGCATCTACCGCATCGACCGGCCGTCGACCGCCTGGGTGCGCATCGGCAAGAAGATGCCGAAGAAGGTCGGCGACATCGGCTTCAACATGGTCGTGCACCCGCGCGACGCCGACGTGGCGTGGGTGCTGCCGATGGACGGCCGCAGCGTCTGGCCGCGCACCAGCCCCGACGGCAA
>CAZSYX010000108.1:7462-8681 GCA_964610575.1 uncultured Burkholderiaceae bacterium | reverse complement strand
CTAGATCGGCAACGAAGGCGCCAACGCGGCAGTCGGCCGGCAAGCCTGGCCATCAGGCCGAGCCAGGACCCTACGCTGGCGATCTGCGCTCCTACAGCCAGTCGTTCAGCGTCACACCGGCGCCGATGGTCGTCTGTCTCCAGTTGTAGTCGATCAGCGTCTCGCCGTAGCCGCTGAACAGCTTCACGTAACCGCGAATCGGGCCGAGCAACGGCGCGCTGGTCCAGGTCAACTGGCCCGCGCCCTTGCCGGTGCTGGGGTTGCCGCGGATCATGGCCGCAACGCTCTGTCCGCGCCACTTGTAGATCGCCGACAGGTCGCCCCAGCCGTAATAGTCGGCGATCGTCGGGTTGCCGTCCGAATCGCTGGACTCGGGAATGCGCCACCACAAGCGCCCCAGGACGGCCAGATCGCCCTGTTCGACACCGAAACTGGCGATCAGGCGATCCCAGTTGCGCGATATCTTGTCGGTGCGGCCGTTCGACTGGTGGTTGAAGGCGAGGTTGACCAGGTTCCACTGCAGGTCGCCCCATTGCAGGCCGGGCTTGTGGCTAAGGATCAGCTCGGGCATGTAGTTGGTCTCGCGGAACGGCCTCGATGCATCGCCCGAGTCGTTGTACAGCTGCCACTGGCTCTGCTGGGTGTACGCCACCCAAGCACCCCAACGACGGTCGTCGGTGGTCCATAGCCTGAACTTGAAGCTCAGCTGGAACGCAGCCTCGGTGGAGTCGAGTTCGGTACCCGGCGCGAGAGCACCGCCGCCGACCAGCGGTTCAAAGGGCGCGGTGTTGAGGTTCGTGGTGTAGCGGCCAATGAGAAAGTAGTTCGGTGCATAAAACGAGATGTCGTAGCGCGCGCTGGACGGATCGAAGGCCCATGCCTTGTCGAACATCGATCCGCTGCCGTCCGGGGCCGGCGCCGCCCCTGTCACAGCGGCGGCCTCGCTGCCCGGGGCGGCCCGCGCCGGTGTCGCTGCTGCGTCCTTCTTCATCTCCGACGAGGGCCGCACGACCCGGCCGTGGAGACGGTCGTAGCAGGCGAGGCGCTCGTTGTCGCTGGACATCGCTGTGCATTCCGCCGCCGCCGACGGCGCCACCTGTGCCGCCGCCAGCGTGTGGATGGCCATCAGCGCCGCACCCAGGAGCGCAGTCGGTGTCGAGTAGCGGCAAGGCGTTGCCATAGGTATGTCCTGTTGGAGGTTTCGCCGGCAAGGAGCCGA
>CAZSYX010000108.1:0-7362 GCA_964610575.1 uncultured Burkholderiaceae bacterium | reverse complement strand
GAGGCCACCTGCCCTTCGATGGCGCCGAAGGTGAAGATCGGGCCGGTCAGGCTGGCGCCGATCAGCCCCGCGGCCGCCGGTCCGCTGAGCAGGCTGCTGAACACCGTGCTGGTGCTAGCCAGCACGGCCTGCAGCGACACGGTCGGGTAGTAAAGCGCACGCGCCGCGCCGATGTTGGCGTTGGCCGCCACCAGGTTCTGCTCGGCCTGCAGGATGTCGGGCCGGCGCTGCAACAGCGCGGCCGGCAGGTCGCCGGGGATCGCCGGCGCGGCCAGCTGGTCGATGGTCTTGCCGCGCGGAATCGGGCCGGGATTGCGGCCGAGGAGGATCGAGATCAGGTTCTCCTGCGCGGCGATGGCCTGCTCGAAGGCCGGGATCGCCGCCTGCGCCTGCTGTGCCTGCGAGCGGATCTGCGTCACCTCGGTCTTCGACACGATGCCGGCCCTGAAGCGCAGCTCGAAAATGCGCAGCGTGGCGTTGAAGTTGCGCGCCGTGGCCTGCGCGATCTCGAGCTGCCGGTCGAGCGAACGCAGCACGATGTAGCTGGCGGCCACGCTCGACACCAGCGTCAGAACGACGCCGCGCTGGCCCTGCTCGCTGGCATAGACCTGTGCCTGGGCGGCCTCGGTCTGCCGGCGCACGCGGCCGAACAGGTCGGCCTGCCACTGCGCGCCGAGCGACACGTTGTACAGCGAGAAGTAGGGGTTGGCGCCCGGCGGCAGCGGCGGCTGGCCGACCGCGCTGGCGCGCGCGCGCGTGGCGTCGGCGCCGTAGCCGATCTGCGGATAGAACTGCGAGCCGGTGGCGGTGAGCGCGCCGATGAACTGGTCGACCCGTGCAGCGGCGATGAGCAGGTCGCGGTTGTCGCGCAGCGCGGTCTCGACCAGCTGGTTCAGCACCGGGTCGCTGAACTGCTCCCACCACTTGAGGTTGGCGACTTCGGCCGCCTTCGGGTAGTCGATGCGCCAGGCCTCGGGCGTGGGCACGGTCGGGCGCACGTAGTTCGGTCCAACGGTGCAGCCGGCCAGGACGAAAGCGACGAATGCGGCAACGATGCGAAGCTTCATGTGCATGTCCTTCGAACGTTCGGTACGCAGAGCAGGCGGAACCGGGCGAGCGATCGGCATGCCTCCGGGCTGCAACTGGTCATCGGTGCCCCCCAAAGAGCATCATGCCGAAGCCGAGCACGGTCGCCAGCAGCAGCAGGAGCGCCACCGGCCAGTGCAGCAGCAACGCATCGGCACGCACCATTGCCGGGCCGGCGGCGATGCAGCGCCTGACCGCGGCGTCGATCATCCGCACGAGGTCGCCCTCCGGCACGAGCGGCAGCCTTGCCCCGGAGAGTTGCAGCGCCAGCGCCGCCGCAACGCCCGCCAGCATCGGCAGCAGCGCCGCCCATAGCACCGCAGGTGCCAGCATGTCGCCGACGGTGCCACCAGGCACCGACAGGTAAAGCGCCCACGGCACGATCAACGAAGCCAGCGCGAGCAGGCACCAGGGCCACCACAGCCCGACCGGCGCCGCATCGCCGGGCCGTTGCGACGCGAAGCTGCGCAAGCGATGCACGAAGTGCAGCACCAGCAGCGTGGTGCCCGCCGCCGACACCTTTCCCAGCGTACCGGCCAGCCCGTCGCCGAGCGGGCCCTTGACCGCGTACTTCGCCAGCGCACCGCCGGTCAGCGGCAGCCCACCGAGGCCGAGCCCGAGCACCGCCGCCACCGCGAGCAGCGGCCAAAGAAGCCGCGGTGCCGCAGTGGCTGCCGCCAGCCCTACTGCGAGGAACAGCGTGCCCTTCACCAGCACATGATGCGACGCGTAAAACGCTGCCGACAGCGCGGCACTCGCATCACCGACCGACCAGCCCATGCCGAGCACGGCGACGATCACGCCCATCTGGCTGACGCTCGAATAGGCGAGCACGGCTTTCGGATGGCTCTGCGTGATGCCGACCGCCACCCCGTACAGAGCCGTGAACAGGCCCACCGCGGCCAGCGCCTGGCCCCAGTCGGGCATCGCGCTGTGCAGCGGCAGGAAGCGCATCAGGCCGATGATGCCGACCTTGACCACCGCGCCGCTGAGCACGGCCGACGCCGGCACTGGCGCTGCGGCATGCGCCAGCGGCATCCACATGTGCAGCGGCACCAGTCCGGCCTTCAGGCCGAGGCCGACGATCAGCAGCGCCAGCGTCAGGTCGCGCGTCGGCGATTCCGGCAGCGCCCGCACCGCGTCGCGGATCAGCAGCCCGTCGTCGGGCGAAGCGGCGGCCAGCAGCACGAAACCGATCAGCGCACAGCTTTCGCCGAACAGCGCCATCGCCAGGTACATGCCGCCGCCGCGCCAGGCGGGCGGCGTCTGGTCGTGGATCACCAGCCCGCAGGCGCCCAGAGTGAGCAGACCGAGCAGCAGGTACAGCGTGACCATGTCGGCGGCCACGAACGCACCGAGGCAGCCGGTCAGCGTCATCAGCCAGCACACGCCGAAGCGTCCGGCATCGCCATCGCCGCGCAGGTAGCACCGCGCGTACAGCGCCGCCAGCGCCCATAGCAGCGCGGCGGTGCCGAGCAGGATCGCGCCGACGAGGTCGAGCATCAGCACCGGCGCCCACGCGCCGGGCGCCAGCCGCAGCGGCGGTACGCCGACGCACAACAGCGCCGCGGCGATGCCCGGCAGCGGCGCGATCGGCAGCAGCGTCAGGATGCGCGCGCGCACCGGTGCCCACAGGCAGGCCGCGAGCATCGCCAGCGGCAACGCAAGCACGGCGGCGAGCAACATGCTGCGTTCCATCAGGCCCCCACCGACGGCCGGCCGACGAGCAGCCCACGCAGATCGAACAGCGCCAGCAGACCAAGCAGCACCGAGGCCAGCGCCAAGCCCAACGTGGCCAGCTCGCGGTACCGGGCCACCGGCGCCACCAGCAGCGGTGCAACCGGCGCGCGCAGCGCGCGCGTTATCACGACGAACACGTACGCCGCGGTGAGCAGGCCGCCCGCCAGCAGCACCAGCGCCCACCACCATTGCCCGCTGGTCACCGCGGCAGACAGCAGCCACCACTTGGCGAGAAAGCCGCCGGCCGGCGGCAGGCCGACGAGCGAGATGCCGCCCAGGCCGAAGGCGAACACGGTGAGCGGCAGCGCCCGCGCCAGCCCGGCAAAGTCGGCGACGCGGTCGTGGCCGAGCGCGCTGTAGATCGACCCCGCCGCCATGAACATCGCCGATTTCGCTGTGGCGTGCGAGATTGCCTGCATGATCCCGCCCGACAGCGCCAGGCCGCCGGCGATGCGACCGGCCGCGGCATCGAAGGCCAGCGGGAACATCAGGAACAGGTAGCCGATCTGCGCCACGGTCGAATAGGCCACCAGCAGCTTCAGCCGCGCCTGCCGCAGCGCAACGGCGTTGCCGAAGATGATTGCACCAGCGCCGAGCGCGCCCAGCAGCTGCGCCGCCGGCATGGTGACCACGCTGGGCATTGCGTCGAACCACAGCCGCACGACGAGGAACCACGAGCCCTTGATGACCAGGCCCGACAGCAGCGCGCTCGCCGCCGCCGGTGCGCCGGCATGCGCCGGCGGCAGCCAGATGTGCAGCGGGAAAAGCGCGGTCTTGGCGAGCAGGCCGGCGGTCATCAGCGCAAGCATGGTCCAGCTCGCAGCCTCGGGCTGTACGCGTTGCGCGAGCTGCGCAATGTCCAGCGTGCCGTAGGCGCCGAACACCAGCACCGCACCCAGCAGGTACAGAAGCGATCCCGCCAGCGCGAACAGCAGGTAGCGCAGCGCGGCGCGCAGCGTCGCGCCGCTGCCGCCCAGACAGACCAGCGGCACCGCGGCGAAGGTCAAGAGCTCGAGCGCCACATAAAGCGTGAACAGGTCACCGCTGACGAACACCAGGTTCAGCGACCCCCAGACCGCCAGCAGCAGCAGCCAGTAGCTGTAGGCCGCGCGCGACTCGGCGCTGCCTTTCGGCGTGCCGAAATCGGCAAGTGCGAACACGCCGATCCCGGTCACCACGCCGGCGACGGCCAGCAGCATCGCCACCGCCGGGCCGTCGGCGCGCAGCGCGATGCCCAACGGCGGCGCCCAGCCACCCAGCAGGTAGACGACCGGCCCGCTTCCGTCGAGCCAAGTGCCGGCAATGCCGACAGCGACCACCAGCCCGAGCGGCATGACGATGAAGGCGATCCGCTGCGCCTGGCGGCCGCCGGCCAGCATGCCGAAAAGCATGCCGGTGAAGGGCAGCAGCACGGCCGCCGCCAGCAGCAGCCCGCCTTCGGTGCTCATCGACTCGTTCACCGGGGACCTGTCAGCGCGCCTCGCCGTCGGCTGACGGCGGCTCGGCGGCCAGCGATGCCGAGCCGGTCGACTCGATCAGCCGCAGCAGCAGCGCCACCGTCATCGCCGTGGCTGCGAAGGCGACGACGATGGCCGTGATCAGCAGCGCCTGCGGCACCGGGTCGGCAAGCATGCCGGCGGCGGCGCCGCGCCTGGCCAGCGCGCCGAAGATCACGAACACGCCCGAACCCATGACGTTGAAGGCCACCACCTTGCGCAGCGGATGCGGCTGCACGATCAGTCCATACAGGCCGATGCCCACCAGGGCGCAGGCCGCCAGCGCGATCAGCGTCTCGACTGTCATCGCTTGACGTTCCGCGCCGGTGCGCCGTTCATCAGCAGCGCAAGCACCAGCACCAGCGTCGGCAGCAGCGCCACTTCGATGACCACGATCATCGGCTTGGCCCAGTCCGGCGGATAGCCGAGAAAATCGCCGGCGGTCCACAGACCGAGCAGACCGACCGCGACGAACACCAGCGGGCCGACGACGACGCCGGCACGCAGCCAACGGCTGGCGACCGCCGGCGTGTCGGCGAGACCGGTCATCTGCACCAGCATCCACATCGCCGCCAGGATGGTCGCGCTCTGGAACTTGCCGCCGGGATGGTCGGCTCCGGCCCAGAGCAGGTAGATGCCGACGACGATGCCGATCGGCGGCAGGACACGCGCGAAGTAGGCCAGGACGCCGTCCGGGTCCGCGTCGTGGCGCAGCCCCGGGCGGCCGCCCCAGAAGCGGTCCGGCGCCAGCGACCAGACACCGATCAGCGCGATCACCAGCACGATCGCCTCGAGCAGCGTGTCCAGCGCGCGGAAGGCCAGCAGCACGCCGGTGATCGGGTTGCCGACACCGGTGGCGGGCAGCTCCTGCGCCGCCTGTGGCGCCAGGGTCGGCGCGGGCTCGGGCAACGCCAGCACGCAGAGCACCAGCACCACGGTCACGCCGAGCGACAACACCATGGCGAAGGCGCGCGTGCCGGCGCCAGGGCGCTCGGACCGGGCCGCCGCCTCGGTGCCACGCAGCCGTCCCACCGCTCCGAGCAGCAGCGCGCCGGTTAGCCCGCCGCCGATCGCCGCCTCGATCAGCGCGACGTCGATGCCGTACAGCCGCACCCATACCAGCGACAGCAGCAGACCGTAGGCGATGAAGCCGACCACCGCCAGGAAGGCATCGCGCGCGACCACGGTCCACACCGCCAGCCAGAGCAGCAGCAGCACGACCACCAGGCTGACGACCGCCCTCATGTTCGAGCGTCCCGGCGCCGCGCCGAGCGGGCGATGAGCTGCGACACCGCGGCGCTGGACAGCATCACCAGCAGCCAGACCAGCACCAGTTTCAGGCCGGCGAGCACGCTGTCGACCTGCGGCATCAGGCCGATCACCACCAGCGCCATGCCCAGGGTGTCGGCCTTGGTCAGCGCGTGCAGCCGTGTATACGCATCCGGGAAGCGCAGCAGCCCGACGGTGCCGGCCAGATAGAACACCGCCCCGGCGCTGACGGCGACGATGCTGAACAGATCGAGGACGAAGCTCACCCCGCCTCCTCGCCGTCTTCGGGCGCCCGATCCTGTCGTACCGCGAACTTGACGAAGGCGATCGACGCGAAGGCCGACAGCAGGGCCAGCGTCAATGCCACGTCGACCACGGCCGCCTCGCCGGTGGCCGCGCCGAACAGCAGCAGCGCGGCGGTGGCGCCGGTGCCGAGCAGCTGCGCCGCCATCATTCGCTCCGCGCGGCCCGGGCCGCGCGCCACGCGCACCAGGCCCAGCGCCACCATCAGCACGACGAAGCCCGCCATCCAGAGCAGGAAGTCAGCCATGGCGCCGCCCGACTTCCAGCGCCCGGGCATAGATGCGCTCCTCGGCGGCGAGCTGCTCGACCACCGGCTGGCGCACATCGAGGCAGTGGTACTCGACGCTGGCCTCGGTCTCGTCGGTGGGCACCGAGCCCGGCATCAGGCTCGAGATCAGCCCGAAGACATTGCGCGCCGAGCCGCGCGGAAACCCGACCGGATAGTCGACGAATCCGGGCGCGAGCGGCAGCCGCGGCGAAAACGCACGGCGCGCCACGTCGATGCCGGCCGCGAGCGACTGCCACAGGAAGCGCGGCAGCAGCGTCAGCAGCACAGTGACGCGGACGCGGCCGCCGACCGGAGGCAGCAGCTTCAGGCTGACCCAGGTGGCCGCCGCAGCGGCCAGCGCACCGACCACCAGATTCCCCGGCCTCACGCTCTGGTCGACGACGAACCAGAGGCTGAAGTACAGCAGCGCGCGTGTGATCGCCGCACTTGCGGAG
The DNA here is from genome assembly GCA_964610575.1 of uncultured Burkholderiaceae bacterium. Classification (GTDB taxonomy): domain Bacteria; phylum Pseudomonadota; class Gammaproteobacteria; order Burkholderiales; family Burkholderiaceae_F; genus JADJWR01. The sequence continues at coordinate 745 of CAZSYX010000108.1, read as the reverse complement.
GCGCCGCCTTGCATCAGCCGATCCTCCGCAAGGCGCGCTCCGACGACAGCGCCCGTGTGCCGCCCGGCCGGTGCGTCATTCGCCGGGCTCCGCCGGCCCAGGCGCGCCGTGCACGCTGACCGGCATCGCCGCGAGCCGGTCGTAAAGGCGGGCGTCGGCGCGGATCGGCCACCAGTCGTACAGGAAGATCTCCATCGGCCGCCACAGCGCGACCCAGCCGCCGATGATCAGGCTCTCGCTGACCAGCCAGGAGTAGCCCTCGTTCTCGATCAGGTCGCCGAGGAACTGGGCCAGCGCAATGGCGACGGCCAGGAAGCCCAGGCCGATGGCCAGGCTGATGCGGCCGGTACGGAACAGGTCGCGCAATTCGCGGCGCTTGCCCCGCCCGCAGCGCCCGAAGTGCTCGTGGACTGCGTCGCGCAGCAGGCCGACCGTGGACTCGCCATCCGCCTCGCGCCCGAGGTGCACGACCAGCGCCAGCGGCGCGCCGGACGGCGCCTCGCGCGCGCTGTCGACGATGTACTCGGCGGCCTTCGGATCGAGGTCGCGGCTGCGAAACGGCGCCGGGTCCAGCGAATCGAACAACTGGCGCAATTCGCCCAGGAACAGCTCCACCTGGTGGGTGGTCGCCGCCGGCGCCGTCATGCCGGCTGCCCTGCCGCTTCGGGCGGCGGCCCCTTGCCGTTGCCGAACACCGCGACGTACACGGTCGGCAGGAACACCAGCGTCAGCAGCGTGGCCACCA
>CAZSYX010000107.1:4356-8725 GCA_964610575.1 uncultured Burkholderiaceae bacterium | reverse complement strand
GGGTTCTTCGGCGCGCTGTCCTTGACCTGCGCCGGCACGTCGAAGACCGCGTCGCGCGCGCCTTCGCGCGCCACCTGGATGATCATTCGCCCGGCGGAGACCACCTCGCCCGGCTGCGGCCCACGCGCGGTGACCACGCCGGCCGCTTCGGACACCAGGCGCGTGTAGCTCAGCCGGTTCTGCGCCACATTGACCTGCGACTGCGCCGACTCGACCTGCGCCTCGGCAGTCGTCCGCAGCGCCTCGGCCGCGTCGTACTGCGCGCGCGAGACCGCGTCTTCGCGCACCAGATCGCTCATCCGCGTGTAGTTGCTGCGCGCCTCGACCAGCTGGGCGCGGGCGGCGGCCAGCTGGGCGCGCGCCGCCTGCAGACCGCTTTCCTCGTTCTGCGGATCCAACCGGGCGATCAGCTGGCCCGGCTTGACCGTGTCGCCGATGTCAACCGTTCGCTCGATCAGGCGGCCGTCGATGCGAAAGGACTGGTTGATCTCGGTCTGCGCCTGCACCGTGCCGGTCATCGTAACCAGGCTGCCGGCGGCGAGCTTCTCGATCGTCATCGCGCGCACCGGGCGGATCTCCGGCGGCGGCGCCTCGACCTTGCGCTGGCAGCCTGACAGCAGCGCCATGACGGCGACGAAAGCGACGCACGTCGTCGCCAGCCAGCGGGCCGCTTGCCCTGAGGAGGATCTGACGGACACGGGAACTCCTTGTTGCGGTGATCGGGTGCAGGGCAAAGTCAGCAGACCCACTCGTCGGGGGCAGGATTCGGCACCGGTGCCGCGCGCAGCATCCGAGTGCCGGCGTACGCCGCCGCTACCGGCGGGCTGAAATCGCTGGACACGGCGAAGGAAGCGCGACCACATGTCGCCACTCCCAGCGTGGCGGCCATGCGGGCGACGCAACCGTTCTGCGGCACCAGCACGGCGGTCGGCGTTGCGGCTTCATCGCCTTCATGGCCATCGGAGCCCCTCAATGCTGGCCAGCGGGTGCTTCTCCTTCTTGTTCGGTTCTTGAGACCCCGGTCATCCGGCTCGCCTGCCGGCCGGCGGATGAGTGGTGCGCGCGGATGGTGGTCAGATGGCCGCGGCGCGCGTTTCCATGACCACCAGACAAGCGGCAGCGTCGATCCTTCTTGGAACAAGGTCGCCTGCCCGCCGAGTGTGCTCAACCAACAGACGGCGCGGCTCGCCACGTCGAAACCCTTCTCCTGCCTCGGCGCGGCATCGGCCGCCAACCCACTTCCGCGAACCGCTCCGTCAATCTGAAGCATGGCGAATTTGAAGCATGGGGAATGTATCACTCGCGCCGCTCGTCGACTCTCCGCGCCGGCCCCGCTTTGCCAGGAACGGTGCAGCGTTCAGGGCGCCGGCGAGGCGAACAGATCCAGCCCGAGGCTGCGCGACAGGAACTTCGCGACGAGCTGGCCCTTGACGCTGTTTCCTGCCGCATCCAGCGGCGGCGCAAAGGTGCCGAGCGCGCCCTTGCCGGGCGAAACCGTGACGATGCCGCCGCCGATGCCGCTCTTGCCGGGCAGGCCGATGTCGAAGAGCCAGTCGCCCGAGGTCTCGTACAGGCCCGCGGTCGCCATCACCACCATTGCATCGCGGCAGCTCTCCGCGTCGACGACGCGCTCCTTAGTCAGCGGGTTGACGCCACCGTCGGCCAGCGTCGCGCCCATCACGGCGAGGTCGTGCGCCGACACGGCGAGCGAGCACTGGCGCGTATACAGGTCGGTGGCCTCGCCCGGATCGAGATAGATCCGGCCGCAGGCCTGCAGCAGGCGTGCGATGCTCTGGTTGCGGTGGTTGGTTTCCGAGGCCGAGGCGTAGACCTCCTCGTCAAGCGCCAGGGTACGGCCGGCGAATCGCGACAGGCCCTCGTGCAAGAAGCGCCAGCGTGCCTCGGTGTTCGCGCCCGGCGCGAGGCTGGTGGTGGCGATCGCGCCGGAGTTGACCATCGGGTTGGTGCGGCCGCCGTCACCGGCCTCGATCGCGGCCAGCGAGTTGAAGGGGCGGCCCGTCGCGTTGACGCCGATGCGGCTGCGCGCCTCGGCCGCCCCCTGTGCCTGGCAGACGAGCGCGAAGACGAAGGGCTTCGACACGCTCATGATCGAGAAGTCGTGCGCGGCATCGCCGGCCTCGTAGGCCTCGCCGTCGACGGCGACGACCGAGACGCCGAAAAGCCGCGGGTCCACGCGTTCCAGCGCCGGGTACACCGCGGCGTTGCGGCCCTCGGCGTTGGATCGGAAGCGCGCATGCGCCTGCTGCACCAGCGCGCGAACGCGCTCGCGCGGTGGCAACTGCCCCGTCGAGATGAACGGCAGGTCGACCTCGGAGCCGGGCGCGGTCATCGTCGTCCTCCCTGCGGTCCGCCCGGTCAGAGCGGCAGGATCAGCGGCACCAGGATCACGCTGACGATCGCCACGACGATCGAAAAGGGCACGCCGATCCTGACGAAGTCGCCGAACTTGTAGTTGCCCGGCCCGACGACCAGCGTGTTCACCGGCGAGGAGATCGGCGTCATGAAGGCAGTCGACGCGGCCAGCGCGACCGTCATCGCGAAGGGATAGGGCGAGGCGCCCATCTCGGTCGCCATGGCGATGGCCACCGGCGCCATCAGCACCGCGGTGGCGGTGTTCGAGATGAACAGGCCCAGCGTCGCCGTGATCACGAACAGCGCGCCGAGCACCACGTGCGGACCGGCGCCGCTGGTCGCCGCCGTCAGTGCGTCGGCGGCAAGTTCGACGCCTCCGGTGCGCTGCAGCGCCAGCGAAAACGGCAGCATGCCGATGATCAGGATCAGGCTCTTCAGGTGGATCGAGCGGTAGGCCGAATCGAGATTGACGCAGCCGAACAGGCCCATCAGCAGGCAGGCGATCAGCGCCGCGTGCACATTGGCGACCACGCCGGTCACCATCAGCACGACCATCAGCAGCAGGCAGGCGATCGCGTGCGGTGCCCGCCCCTGGACGGCCAGCACCTCCCTGCGTTCGGCCGGAAGGTTGAGCAGCAGCAGGTCGCGGGTGAGCGAAGGCAGGCGATCGATGTCGCTCCAGGTGCCGACGACGAGCAAGGTGTCGCCGACCTTCAGCCTCTCCTCGGCCAGCGGCGTGGCGACCGCCGTCTCGCCGTGCCGAAGGCCGATCACCGTCAGGTGGAAGCGGCTGCGGAACTGCGCCTGCGCGATGCTCTGGCCGATCAGCCCCGAATCGGCTGCGACCATCAGTTCGGCCATGCCGATCGCCTGCATGCGGTCGGTGAAGTACTCGCCGCTGCCGGGCAGCACCTCCAAGCCCAGACGTTCGCCCACCGCCGCGATGTCGATGTCGGCCCGCGCGAGGTCGACGTGGAAGACGTCGCCGGCCAGCACCTCGGTGCCCGCCTGCGGCGCGACGAAGGCATTGGCAAAGCGGCGCTGGCGCTCGATGGCGATGATGTTGACTCCGCTCGCCGCACGAAGGTCGAGGTCGCCCAGGGTTTGGCCGACCGCGGGCGAGTTCTCGCGCACGCGCACCCGCAGTTCGCGGCCCGCCAGCCCATAGCGTTCGATCCAGTTGCGCGAGGTCGGCTGCGCCGCCGCCAATTCCGCAGCGCCGGAGGCAGCGAGCCAGCGCCGCGCGAACAGCATGTAGCCGATCGCCAGCACGAGGATCGGCAGGCCGAAGGGGGTGAAGGCGAAGAAGGCGAAGCCGTCGTAACCAGCGCGCTGCAGTTCGCCGTCGACGACGAGGTTCGGCGCCGTGGCGACCAGCGTCATCATGCCGCTGATCAGCGCCGCCATCGACAGCGGCATCATCAGCCGGCTCGGCGCGATCCGCGCGCTTTGCGCGATGCGCAAAGCGATCGGTATGAAGATCGCGACGACGCCGGTCGAGCTCATCACCGAGCCGAGGCCGGCCACGCAGGCCATCAGCAGCGGGATCAGCCGCGTCTCGCTGCTGCCGGCCGTGCGCAGCAGCCAGTCGCCGAGGCCCTGCGCGACGCCGGTGCGCACCAGCCCTTCGCCGATCACGAACAGCGCCGCGATCAGGATGATGTTCGGGTCGGCGAAGCCTGCCAGTGCCTCGCCGACCGTGAGCACGCCGGTGAACGGCAGCAGCACGAGCACGATCAGCGCGACCGCGTCCATCCGCGGCCTGCCGACCGCGAACATCAGCACCGCGGCCGCGAGCAGGCCGAGTACGACGATCAGTTCGGGATTCATGCCTGTCTCGATTTGCCGGCGCCGAACCGCCGCCTTAGAAGCCCCAGATCAGCGGCACGTAGAACACCGCAATCACGAAGAACCAGGCCATGCAGACGATGCCGATCTTCCAGTAGTCGCCGAACTTGTAGCCGCCCGGGCCCATGATCATCAGGTTCACCGGCGT
>CAZSYX010000107.1:2925-4256 GCA_964610575.1 uncultured Burkholderiaceae bacterium | reverse complement strand
GCCGCCGACAGCGGCGTCATCGCGCCGACCAGGATCACCGTGGTCCAGTTCACCGAGCGATAGGCCTGCTCGACGGTCAGCACGCCGACCAGCACCATCGCCACCGCCGCCACCAGACCGGCCACCGCCGACGGGACCAGGTTCAGCGCCAGCGCAAGCACCATCGCGACGAGGATCGCAATCGCCGCCTTGGCGCCTGCGCCCATCGGCACCGCCTGCCGCCGCACGAGGTCGGGCGAGTCGACCACCAGCACTTCGGGATCGGCCAGATGCTTGTCGAGCGCGGTCCAGGTGCCCTGCAGCAGCATCGAGTCGCCCACCTCGAGAGCCACTTTGCCCGGGCCGAGATCCTCGCCGCGGCGCTGCACCGCGAGGATCAGCAGGTCGCCGCTCTCGGTGACCATGCCGGGGAAGACCTCGCGCCCCACCAGCGCGGAGCGCGGCGGGATCACGACCTCGGCCAGGCCGGAGGAGCGGTTGAACAGCGTGTCGGACACGGCCTGCTCGGCTTCTTCCGGGCTGAAGGCCAGGTGCATGTCGTTGGCGAAGCTGGCGGCGGCCGCGGTTTCGCCCCGCAGCAGCAGCGTGTCGCCTTCCTCGATCGACGGACGCGCGGCCGGCCGGCCGCCGGCCTTCACACCGATCAGGCTCAGCCCCGGATAGGCATCCAGGCTCAGCGCCGCGGTGGCGGTGCCGATCAGCGGCGAACTCGGACGCACGCGCAGGCTGAAGGCATTGCCCTCGAGCCGGTACTGCTCGACCAGCGTGCGGGCGTGACGCGAGAGATCGCTCGGCATCGAGGCGCCGCTGGAGTTCGGCAGCAATTTCTTGCCCAGCAGCACCAGGATCACCATCGTGCCGGCGAGCAGCGGCACGCCCACCAGCGCGAACTCGAAGAAGCCGAAGTTGCGGGTGCCGGCGTCTAGCGCGGCTTCCGAGACCAGCACGTTCACCGGCGAGCCGGTGAGTGCAAGGATCGAGCCGGCGTGCGAGGCGAAGACCATCGGCATCAGCAACTGCGACGGCGGCTGGCTCAGCCGCACGGCCATCACCACGACCACCGGGAGCAGCGCCGCCACGGCGCCGTTCAGGCTGATCAGCGCCGTCAGCCCCGAGCAGGCCAGCATGATCAGCACCAGCTGGCGCACGCGGCTGTCGCCGGCCTTGGCGATCAGGAACTGGCCTGCCCAGGCCGTGACGCCGGTGACCTCGAGGCCGGCGCTGACGACGAACAGCGAGGCGATGAAGATCGTCGTCGGGTCGCCCAGCCCGCCCAGCGCCTGGCGGAAGTCGAGGATGCCGGTGAAGTACAGCGCCAGCGCCGTGCCCAG
>CAZSYX010000107.1:0-2825 GCA_964610575.1 uncultured Burkholderiaceae bacterium | reverse complement strand
GACCCCGGTGGCGCCCTTCGGGCGCCACGCATCGTCGGCGTCGAGCTTCATCGTTCCGCAGATGTCGAAGTGAGTCCAGGCAATGCCGTCGACGAATTCCTCCAGGTACAGCGCCGCGGTGATCGAGCCGGGCTGGGCGTCGCCCATGTTCTTCAGGTCGGCGATCGCCGAGTCGATCTGCTTGCGGTAGCGGCGGTCGAGCGGCATCTGCCACACGGTCTCGTCGGTGCGCGCGGCAGAGGCCTTGACCTGCGCCACGAAGCCTTCGTGGTTGGAGAACACGCCGGTCAGATGCTCGCCGAGCGCGGCGAAGATCGCACCCGTGAGCGTGCCGATGTTGATGATCGCATCGGGCTTCATCTCGGCCGCGAGAGCCAATCCGTCGGCCAGGACCAGCCGACCCTCCGCGTCGGTGTTGTGGATCTCGACCGTCTTGCCGTTGCGCTGCCTGAGCACGTCGCCCATCTTGGTGGCCGAGCCCGATGGCATGTTGTCGGTGCACATCAGGAAGCCGGTGACCGTCGTCGGGCATTCGAGCTCGCGCAGGACGGACATCGCGCCGAGGACCGCCGCGGCGCCGGACATGTCCATCTTCATGAAAAGCTGCATGCCCTGCGCTGGCTTCAGGTTGATGCCGCCGGAGTCGTACATGATGCCCTTGCCGACCATCGCCAGATGGCTCTTGCTCTTTCCCTTCGGCTTGAAACTGAGCTTGACCATGCGCGGTGGCTCGGTGCTGCCGGCGTTGACCCCGAGAATGCCGCCGCAGCCCAGCTTTTCGAGCTCGGACCTGCCGAACACTTCGATCTGCAGACCGCGGTCGCGCGCGACTTCCTCGGCGATTTCCGCCATGCGCGAGGCCGTGAGTTCCTTTGCGGGCGCATTGGCGAGATCGCGCGCCAGCATCGCGGCCGAAGCCATGATCTGCCCGACCTTCGCGCCCGCCGCTTCGGCCTTGAGCCGTTCGGCGGTGGTCACGAGCGTGAGCTGTTCGAGCGGCACGTCGCTCTTCTGGCTCTTGCGCTGCTCGTAGCGATAACGCGCCAGCAGCACTCCCTCGGTCACCGCCACCGCCGCGTCGGCGGGTGAAACGCCGCTGGCGACGTCGGCCAGGGCGGTCGCAAGCCGCGAGTGGCGGGAGGCGGCTCGCGCGAACGCAGCGGCGGCGTTGCGCAGGTTCGCCGCGTCAAGTCCGGCGTCGCCGATACCCACTGCCACGAGCACCGGGTGCTTGTCGCGCGGCAGAACCAGGGTCTGCCCGATCTTGCCCTCGAAGCCTGCGGCGGCGAGAGCATCGCGGTCGACGCCAAGTTGTCGCGGCACGGCCCCTTTGCTGCCGACGGCAATGCCGACGGCGCCGGCATCATCCGGAATGCTGCGCGCCACATTGACCTTGATCCGGCCGGCCTCCTCCAGCGACGGGGCCGGATGCAGTCCGGCGCGCGAGTTCGACTTCTTGGCCATCGGTGTTCTCCTCGTCGGCAACTGCAGGTCGATCCGCGGGCCCGGCAAACGTCGGCTCGGCCGGCTCTACTGTCTACTATGTAGTCGAACGGTTTGACCGAGACATGAACACCGCGCGATATCAGCCAGGTGCTCGACCCGGCGCCGATGGCGTGTGGGAATGCCTGCGGTGCACCACAGCAGACCGGTACACCGTGTGCGCCGCATACCCTGACTGCGCGAGGGCCGAGCTTAGTGCAATATGCGCCGCGGTGCGCATCGGCGCAGGCCGAACTCGCCTTGACTTGGGTCAACAGGGACAGTCACGCACCTGCTCGCCGATTCACGCGCTTTCGATTTGTCTTGAAAGGGCAAGATAGTTGGGGCAGGCTTGCCCCCCGCGCTCCGATCCTTCGGCAAGAGTCGCGGCTCCGAACTTGGCTATAGGTCGTAGCAAGCGCACTATCAGCCGGGCCGCGAACATGAACGGGTAAAGCGAAAGGATGCCTCCGATGACAGCAGAAGCCGCGCAAACCCAGAAGGGCGCGATGCAGAAGATCCTCGACGTGGTCGAGCGCGTCGGCAACAAGGTGCCGCACCCGGTCGTGATCTTCCTGATCCTGATCGCCGCGGTGATCGTGCTGTCGCACGTCTTCTACCTGATGGGCGTGGCGATCACCTATCAGGTCATCAACCCCGAGACGCACAAGCTCGACACGGTGACGACCGCGGCGCGCAGCCTGCTGACGGCCGACGGCATTCGCTTCATGTTCACTGGGGTGGTGTCCAACTTCATGAACTTCCAGGCGGTCGGCGTGATCATCGTCGCGATGATCGGCGTCGGCGTGGCCGAGGAGGCCGGGCTGGTCAAGGCGCTAATCCGAAAACTCGTGATTATCTCGCCGCCCTGGGCGCTGGCCTGGATCCTGACCTTCATCGGCATCATTTCCAGCATCGCTGCCGATGCCGGCTACCTGGTGCTGATTCCCCTGGCGGGCGCGGCGTTCATCAGCGTCGGACGGCACCCGCTGGCCGGTCTCGCGCTGGCCTTCGCCGCGGTGGCGAGCGTGTTCCTGGTCAACATCCTGATCGTGCCCGTCGACGGCATCCTGGTCGGCATCACCAACGATGCGATCCACCTGCTCGATCCCAACAAGTCGATCGACCTGGCATCGAACCTGTGGTTTTCGGCGGCGTCGGTCGCAGTGATGACGGTGGTGGTCGTCCTTGTCAGCAACCGCATCGTCGAACCGCGGCTGGGCAAGTACACCGGCGACTACGTGGTCGCAGGCGAGAACGTGCTGTCGGCCGACGAGTACAAGGGGCTGAAGTACGCCGGGCTCGGCCTGCTGCTGGCGCTGGGCTTCGTGGGAATGCTGACG
>CAZSYX010000106.1:0-8910 GCA_964610575.1 uncultured Burkholderiaceae bacterium | reverse complement strand
GCCTTCGGCACCCGGCCAAGCAGGTAGAACTCGTCGTTCGGCCGCATGGAGATCATGTTGGCCATGCGGTTCGACAGCGCGAAGAACGCCGCCACCGCGCCGATGTCCCAGATGTCCTCGTCGGAGAAGCCGGCCTCGCGCAGCGCGGCGAAGTCGGCATCGGTGATCGCGTGCGACTCGGTCGCCACCTTCATCGCGAAGTCGAGCATCGCCCGCTGCCGCGGCGTGATCTCGGCCTTGTTGTAGTTGACCGCCACCTGGTCGGCCACGCGCGGGTTCTTGGCACGGATGCGCAGGATCGCGCCGTGCGCCACCACGCAGTACTGGCAGCGGTTGGCGCCGCTGGTGGCCACCACGATCATCTCGCGCTCGGCCTTGGTCAGGCCGCTGTCCTTCTCCATCAGCGCATCGTGATAGGCGAAGAAGGCGCGAAACTCGGCCGGGCGGTGGGCAAGGGTCAGGAACACGTTCGGCACGAAGCCGGACTTCGTCTGCACCTCGACGATGCGGCTGCGGATGTCGGCAGGGAGGTCCTTCAGTTCAGGAACGGGGTAGCGGCTGATCGGCAGTGCCGCGCCGCCGGCTGCGGTGGAACTCATGTCGTTGTCTCCCTCGTTGGTGCGGAAAACTGGATCCGGTGCAGATGCGAATACAGGCCGCCGCGCGCCAGCAGTTCGGCGTGGCGGCCCACTTCGACGATGCGACCCGCCTCGAGCACGACGATGCGTGAGGCAGCCTCGATCGTCGACAGCCGGTGCGCCACTACGAACGTGGTGCGGCCCTTCATCAGGCGGTCGAGCGAGGCCTGGATGTAGCGCTCCGACTCGGAGTCGAGCGCGGAAGTGGCCTCGTCGAGCAGCAGGATCGGCACGTTCTTCAGCAGCGCGCGCGCAATAGACAGCCGCTGCCGCTGGCCGCCGGAGAGCTTCACCGCGTTCTCGCCGATGCGGGTGTCGAAGCCATTGGGCAGCGATTCGATGAACGGCAGCAGGTAGGCGGCGTCGGCCGCGGCGCGGATCGCCTCCATCGACGCCTCCCGGCACCCGCCGTAGGCGATGTTGGCGGCGATGGTGTCGTCGAACAGGATCACGTCCTGCGACACCAGCGCCATCTGCCTTCGCAGGCTGGCCAGTTTCAACTCCTGGATGTCGATGCCGTCGAACAGGATGCTGCCGCTGCTGGGCCGGATGAAGCGCGGGATCAGGTTGATCAGCGTGGTCTTGCCGGCGCCGCTGGGTCCGACCAGCGCGATCATCTCGCCAGGCTCGGCGACGAAGTCGACGTGCTCGACCGCGGCGCCCGAGGTACCCGGGTAGGCGAAGCTCACGTCGCGGAACTCGATCCGCCCGCGCGCCCGATCAATCGTGCGCGTGCCACGGTCTTCCTCCGCCGCGGAATCGATCAGCGCGAATACGCTTTCGCCGGCCGCCAGCATCCGCGCCACCGGGCCGTTCAATGCCGCGAGGTGCCGCAGCGGCGGCAGCAGCAGCATCGCCGCGGCGAGGAAAGTGACGAACTCGCCCGCCGACAGCTGCCCGGCGCGCGACTGCCACAGCGCCATGCTGATGACGACCGACAGGCCGATCGCGGCAATCAGCTGGGTCAGCGGCGTTCCCGCGGATGCAGCCACCTGCATCTTCATCGCAAAACGGCGCAGCTTGCCGTTGATGTCGGCGAAGCGCCCGCGCTCGTACTCGAAGCCGTCGTAGACCTTGATCACCCGGCTGCCCTCGTGCGCCTCCTGCACGGCGCGGGTCATCTCGGCGAGCATCTCCTGGTTGTCGAGATTCAGCTGCCGCAGCCGGGACGAGAAGCCGCGCATCACCAGCGCGAGCAGCGGCGCGATCAGCAGGGTGAGCAGCGTCAGCTTCCAGTTGTAGTACATGAGCAGCGACAGCAGTGCGATCACCGACAGCGTGTCGCGCACCGCGGTGGTCATCACCTCGGCGGCGAGGTTCAGCGCGTTGCTCGCCTCGTTGAGGAACTTGGCAACCACCAGTCCGGAGGGCGTACCTTCGATCTTCGCCTGCGGCCAGTGCAGCACCCGGTCGAACATCGCCGCGCGCAGGTCGACCAGCACCGACTGCGAAACCTTGTTCAGCAGCATCGAGCTGCTGAAGGTCGACAGCCCGCGCAGCATGAACAGGCCGATGAAGGCCACCGGCAGCCACATCATCGTGCCGCTGTCGCGCTCGTAGAAGCCCTTGTCGAGCAGCACGCCGGTCAGGCGTGCCATCAGCGGGTCGATCGCCGCGGTCAACACCATCGCCACCGCGGCCAGCGCGAGCACGCGCTTGTGCACCAGCACCTTGGCGAACAGGCGACGGAAGACCGGGTCGCGGTAAAAGCTGGGTCGGCGGGTATCGGAGGCAGCCATCGACGGGACGCGGTCCCCCATAGAATCCGCGACGTCTTCCTGCCGCTCGGGCGAACCGTCGTCAAGTGTAGGCGAACCGCCGTCAACTCCGGCTTTGATGAGCACCGACCTGATCGTCCGCCTGCCCAACCATCTGGGCGACGCCTGCATGGCGCTGCCGGCGCTCGAGCTTCTTTCCCGGCGCGGCCACAAGCTGACGCTGGCCGGACGAGCGTGGGCCGCCGATCTGTTCGCCGCATACCCGTGGCCGGTGCTGAAACTTTCCAGGGAACGAAGCGAGCGTGTTGCCGAGCTGCGCGCGCGCACGCGGCCCGGAACGCCGGCGTTGCTGCTGACCAACTCCTTCGGCAGCGCCCTCGATTTCCGCCTGGCGCGGCTGCACCCGGCCGGCTACCGCACCGATGCGCGCCGGCTGCTGCTGTCGCAGGCGTTTCCGGTGCCGGCGCGCTGGCGGCAGGATGAGACGCCGATGCACATGGTCGAGTACTACCACGAGCTCGCCCGCGCCTTCCTGGGCGGCGAGGCGCCGCCGGTGCCGCCGGACCTGTCACTGCGACTTGCGCCAGCGGCGGTCGAGCGCGCGCGCAAGGCGCTGCATGGCGCCGGCATCGAAGGTCAGTACGTGATGCTGTGCCCGGTGGCCATCGGCCTGCACAAGGGCAAGGTCAAGGCGTGGAACGGCTTCGGCGCGCTGTGCGCAGACCTGGTCGGCGCGGGCGTTCAGGTCGTGACGTGTCCCGGCCCGGGTGAGCGTGAGGCGGTGCGTGCCGCAGTCCCGGACGCGACCCTGCTGCCCGAGACCGATGTCGGCACTTTCGCCGCCCTGCTCGCCGGCAGCCGGCTGGTCGTCGCCAACGACAGCGGCTCGGCGCACGTCGCCGCAGCCGTCGGCGCGCCGCTCATCACCTTGTTCGGCGTCACGGACGCGCGGCGCACCGGCCCCTGGTCGGCGGCTGCCGTCGGCGTCGGCAGCGCCGACGGATGGCCGAGCTTCAGCGAGGTGGCTGCGGTGGTTCGCCGGCAGCTGGCTGCCCGCCAGGCTGCACACCCATCTTGACAGCCGCCGGCGCCAGCAGGATGCCCAGCAGCGGCATCAGCAGGTGCGACTCGGCGAAGGCGGTGAAGACGGAGGTGGCCAGTGCGGAAGCGCACCAGCCGAGCAGCAGCGCCTTGCCCGCGGCGCGCCACGGATCCGGGCTGCGGCTGCGAAAGCCGGCCAGCAGGAACCAGGCGAAGGCCGCGCTGCCGACGATCCCGGCCTGCAGTTGCACGAGCAGGTACTGGTTGTGCGGGTCAATCGTCGGCGTCGCGGCCCAGCCGCGGTAGGAAGACCGCTTGATGGCGCTTTCGTAGGCCGCCGGGAAGCCGCCCGTGCCATAACCGAGCAAGGGCCGCTCGAGCGCCATCTGCGCGCTGACCCGCCACATCACGACGCGGATGCCCATGCCCGAGATCTGCTCGGAAGCCAGCGGCGCGCGAAGTTCATCGACCATCATGCCGAAGCGCGTCTGCAGCATCGGCGACAGGCTGAAGGCGAGCGCCGCCGCCAGCGGCAGCACCGCAATCGCCGCGACACGTCGCCAGCCGGCCAGCAGCTGCACGACGGCGCCCGCCAGCAGGATCAGCAGCATCAGGTGTCCCGAGCGGCTCGAGGTGATGAAGACCAGGTTGCAGGCCAGCAGCACCGCCGCCGCCGCCAGCAGCAGCCGCATGCGCCGGTCGGTGGCGCGGTCGCCAAATGCCAGCATCAGCGCCAGGAAGCAGGCGGCGGCGAACGCCATGCCCTGCGTGGTCGAGTTGCGCGCCACGATGCCGGGCGAGCCGTGGTCGGTGCCGGCCGGCGAGACCCCCTGCAACCAGGCCCAGAACGAATACACCGCAATCAGCGCCGCAACGGCGATCCATGCGATGAGCGCCTGGCGGCGCGCCGACACGTCGTCGAACAACACCAGGCAGACGATCAGCAGCAGCAGGGTCCGCCAGTCCCACCAGTACTTCAGGCGCAAGGCGAGCGGAGCCTCGGACCACAGCATCGCCGCAGCGAGAACGGCCAGCACCAGCAGGGCGGCCCGCACGAGCGGCAGCGCGAGCGCGGCGCGCAGCCGCTGCCGCGCCGAGGGCAGCAGCGCGAAGCTGACCAGCACAAGCAGCGCGCCCGCATTGGCCAGCGGCGGCGACAGGAGCGCGCCGATCATGGTGACGACCGCGGCCCAGCGCGCCACCGGCAGCAGGCGCCGCTCGCGCGCCCGCACGCGCATCAGCACGTCCACCTCGGGCTCCGCCGAGAACCGGACGGTCGATGCGGGTCGGCTACGATTCATGGGCGTACCGGCCGCATCGGGGACGACGGCCTCGGATGCTCGCGGTGGTGGCGGATCGGCGGAACTGGAACGATGGAACGCGGGCACGAAACAGGCGCAACAGCAACGGGCAGCACGCGCAGCGCGCGCCTGCATGACCCGGAACAGACCGAAGCAGTCTAATGGACGCCAAACCGCGACTGTCCGTCTACCTGATCGCCTTCAACGAGGCCGACAAGATCGACGCCGCGCTGCGCAGCGTCGCCTGGGCCGACGAGATCGTGGTCGCCGACTCGCACTCGACCGATGCGACGGCCGAGATCGCCCGCCGCTACACCGATCGCGTGATCCAGGTTCCGTTCGAGGGCTTCGGCAAGCTGCGTAACGACGTCATCGACCAGCTCACCGGCGTCTGGGTATTCAGCCTCGATGCCGACGAGCGCTGCACCCCCGCGGCTGCCGAAGAGATCCGGCGCGTGATCGAGGACCCGGACGCGGCCGACGCCTACTTCGTCCCGCGGCGCAACTTCTTCTTCGGCCGCTGGATCCGCCATTCGGGCTGGTACCCAGACTACCGCCAGCCGCAGCTGTTCCGCCGCGGCAGGCTTCGCTACACGAGCGACGCCGTGCATGAAACCTACGTGCTCGACGGCCGGCTCGGAAGACTGCAGGAGCCGATCGCGCAGGTGCCTTTCCGCGACCTGGCACAGGTGCTGCACAAGATGCAGCGCTATTCGACGCTCGGCGTCGAGCGACTCGCACAGCGCGGCAGGACACCGTCGATGGCCGCCGCCCTGGCGCACGGCGTCGCCGCCTTTCTCAGGCATTACGTCTTCCGCGCCGGGTTCCTCGACGGCTGGGCTGGTTTCGTCATCGCCTTGTCGAACTTCGAAGGCACGTTCTATCGCTATGCCAAGTACTACGAGCGCAAGGCTGCCCTCAGTGCCGAGCCGCCGCTGCCGGACAGCCTGAAGCGATAGCGCGCGCAGCCCGGTGCTCGTCAGCCTGATAGTCACCACCTACAACCGGCCGGATGCGCTCGGCGCGGTGCTCGCCGGGCTGCTGGCGCAGCGAGACCGCGGTTTCGAAGGTCTGATCGCCGACGACGGCTCGCGCGACGACACCCGCGCGCTGGTCGAGCGCACGGCTCGCGACGCGCCGGTGCGCATCGCGCATGTCTGGCAGGAAGACAAGGGCTTCCGTGCCGGTGCCGCGCGCAACCGGGCCGCGGCGCAGGCGAAGGGCGAGTACCTGGTCTTCCTCGACGGCGACTGCGTGCCGCGGCCGGATTTCATCGCCCAGCACCGCCGCCTGGCCGAGCGCGGCTGGATGGTCGCCGGCAACCGCATCCTGCTGTCGGAGCCCTTCACCCGCGAGGTGCTCGACGGCCACCTACCGATCCACGATTGGAGCTTCGCGCAGTGGCGTGCGGCGCACAGCCGCGGCGCGATCAACCGCATGCTGCCGCTGCGCAACTTGCCGCTCGGCCCGTTGCGCAAGCTCGGCAGCCGTCGCTGGCAGCGCGTGCGCACCTGCAATCTCGGCGTGTGGGCGGACGACTTCCGCGCGGTCAACGGCTTCGACGAGCTCTTCGAGGGCTGGGGCTTCGAGGACTCTGACCTCGCGGTGCGGCTGCTCAACCTCGGTGTGCGGCGCAAGTACGGCGCCTTCGCCACCGGCGTGTTGCATCTGTGGCATCGCGAGTACGACCGCGCCCGCGAGGGCGAGAACTGGCAGCGGTTGCAGCAGCGGATCGGCAGCGGCGAGACGCGGGCCAGCCGCGGCGTTGAGCAGTACGCCTGAAGCCGCTTGCGCCGGCACGCGCTACGAGCCGGGCGTCTCCTCGCCTTGATCGCCCTGCCCTGCGCCCGGCTCGAGCAGGCGCGGAAGATCAGGCTCCCACTTCGCCAGATCGGATAGCGGATACCCAGCGGCGGCGTACCCGACCCGCTTGATGCGGTCGTGCCAGCTGCCTGTCGGCAGGTTCGGCGCCTCGCCGCCCTGCGCGGTGCCGGTGCGCGAGATGCAGAGATCCTTGAAGGTCTGCTGCGAGATACCCCACTTCAGCAGGAACGTCCGCCCGCCCTTGTTGCGACGGATCTTCGCCGTGCTGCGGCAGGCGAAGTGATAGACGACGCTCGAGCCGACGATGCGGAAGGTACGGCAGCCGATCAGCCACAGCTTCATCAGGAAGTCGTCGTCGCTGCTCATCCCAGGCCCGAACTCGAGGCTGTAGCCGCCGACCAGCTGCCAGTCGGCGCGGCGCACCAGCGTCGGCTGCGATGCAGCGCCGTCGATGTCGGCGAAGCGCTGGCTCGATGCGTAACGCAGCAGCGCCTGTTCGTCGAACGCCGCCGGATCGCCGCCGAAATCGGCGACATTGACGAGAACGTTGCTCGTGCGCGCCGGCTCGACCAGCATCGAGGAGAGGAACACCGGCTGCGGTCCGCACCGCCCGGCCGCGGCGAGCAGCTCGCGGTCCCAGCCCGGCGTGCAGAACATGTCGTCGTTGAGATAGAGCAGCCACTGCCCGCGGGCCATCGCCGCCAGTTGGTTCAGTGCCAGGCAGATGCCGACGTTGCCGCCGCTGTGCGTATGCGCCAGCCCCTGTTCGCGCACCCACTGCAGGGTGCCGTCGGCTCCGTCGTTGACGTGGACCAGGATCTCGTGCGGCAAAACCGAGTGCCGCCGCAGGCTGTCGACGCACAGGCGCAGGTACGGCAGGTTGTTCCACGTCGGGATCAGGATGCTCAGCATCTCAACTCATTTCCCGTCAGCGGCTCGCGGCGATTACCGCCCGTCGACTGCGCGTCCTCGTCGGCGCCGGCGAAGGCGATCGCCGCCATGAACGCCGTGGCCGCAGCATAGAACGCCGCCATCATCTTCAGCTTGAACACGTCGACGCTGATCGCGCAGGAGGCGTACATGGTGACGATGACCAGGCCCATCAGCGCCGCCCGGCGGCCGACGGGGTCCGCGCCAAGCCGACGGGCGAACGCCGCTGCCGGCACCGCAAACAGGGCGGCGAGCGCCAGTAGTCCGAGGGTGCCGAAGTCGGCGGCATACGCGAGATAGCTGTTGTGCATCTCCGCACGCGCGGCTTCCGCCGCCAGCGGGCTCAGCACACCGAGGCTGAGATAGCCGTCGACGGCATTCTCGAACCCGCCGCCGCCGAGTCCGAGCAGCGGCCGTTCGGCGAACGCCATCAACGCCGCCCGCCAGATCTGCAGCCGGACCCCGGGCGACGTGTCCCGCTCGCCGCCCCAGATGAAGCTGCCGAGGTCGGCGGCCATCAGGTCGAAGCGCCCGCGGAAGGCGTCGACCGTTGCGAAGGTGATGAGCAGTGCCGCGGCCAGCGACGTCCACAGTGCGATGCGCATCGCCATCGAACGCCCGCGCAGGGTGGTGAACGCCAGCACCACGATCAGCACCACCAACGCCAGCCACGGCCCGCGGGCACCGGTCGGGACAGATGCGCCTAGCCCACTGACGAATCCGGCGATCTTCAGCACGCGGATCGGCACCGGATCGCGCCTATACCAGTCGAGACTGAGCAGGGACAACACGCCGAGCAGCAGCGCAAGGCCGCCGAAATTGATCGGATCGAGAAACTGGCTGCCCCAGCGCCCCGGCGACCATTCGCGTGGTGCGAACAGCATCACCGCGCCGGCAGCGAGCGCTCCCAGCGCAAAAGAGGCGTCTGCCCATGGAACGAGGGCGCGTCCGATACGCCACATGACGAGCACGACGGGCACCGCGAGCAGGAACCGCGCCGAGGAACTGATCGCGCCAACCGCCCACGGTCCGCCGTGCAGGGTCTGCACCGCGAGGAGCACTAGGACCGGCGCCGCCATGGCGAGCGCATAGGCACGGACCAAGTGGCTGGATCGGTCTGCCGCCCTGCCCTCGCTCATACGGCGTTGCCGGAGCAGCACCGACAGCGACAGCGCCGCGGCGATCATCAGGCTGCCGTTCGCGCCGCCCTTGACGGCAACCGTCAGCGCCGGGCAGAGCAGGACGATGATCTGCAGGACGCGTCGGATGCCACTGCCCTCGAGTTCAACGGCCGCCCGCATATCGTCAGTGAAAAAGGCGGTCCCGCGAACGCCGCCGCTTAGCCGTAGCTGAAGCCGGCCGCGCGAATCTTCGGCTGCTGCCGCAGCTCCTCGACCAGCGCCTCGTCAGGGCGAACGCGCCAGTCTTCCGACAGCACGAGGTCGGCGCTGCCGATGC
>CAZSYX010000105.1:0-8916 GCA_964610575.1 uncultured Burkholderiaceae bacterium | reverse complement strand
GGCGGCGGAACCTCCCGTTCGGAGATGATCTTCGCACCCGGTGGCGGCCGGTCGGTGAACAGGATCCGGCCGTCAGGCAGGCGCACCTGGTAGATCTTGTCCTGCGCGGCGGCGCCGGTGCAGAGCAGGGCGGCAAAGATGGCGACGGTCAGTAGGCGCATGGTGAGGAAGCTAGCTCCGGGCAAGGAGATGCGCAAGCTGGAAGATGGATGACTGCTTTCCCCTCTCTCCCCGGCCCTCTCCCGCAAGGGGAGAGGGGGGAAGTCGTGGCTGGTGGGGGCTCCTACGCTAACTCACGGCGGACAGATGCAGATGCGCGAGCGGCGCGCGCCCGCAGGCGGCACTGATGCGGGCCAGGTGGCGAGCGGCTTCCGGGCCAACCATGTCCCACGTGAAACGCCACGTCCAGCATTGTTTTCCCAGCCCCGGCGTGTTCATCCGGTGCGTGCTGTCGAGGCCGAGCACGTCCTGCAACTGAAACATCGCCAGCTTCGCCACCGATTGGCTGAGGGCGCGGATTGCCGCCCAGTGGGCGTCGGCCGCGCCGCAGTCCAGGTACGCGCCGGCGAACTCGCGTTCCCGCGCGGGAGCCGCGCGCCACCAGCCGGCAATGGTGTCGTTGTCGTGGGTGCCGGTGTAGGCGCAGGCGTTGGCGACGTAGTTGTGCGGCAGGAAGGGGTGGTCGGCATCGGCGCCGAAGGCGAACTGCAGGATGCGCATGCCGGGCAGCCCGAAGCGGTCGCGCAGCGCCTCGACGTCGGGCGTGATGACGCCGAGGTCCTCGGCGATCAGCGGCAGCCGGCCGAGCACCCGCGCCATCTCCTCGAACAGCTCCCCGCCCGGCCCGGGGACCCAGCGGCCTTCGACCGCCGTCGGGTTCGCCGCCGGGATCTCCCAGCAACCGGCAAAGCCGCGGAAGTGGTCGACGCGCAGCCAGTCGGCCAGTTCGAGCTGCCGCCGCACGCGCGCAATCCACCAGGCGTAGCCGTCGCGCTGCATCGCCGCCCAGTCGTAAAGCGGGTTGCCCCAGCGCTGGCCGGTGGCGCTGAAGTAGTCGGGCGGCACGCCCGCCACCACGGTGGGCTCGAGCTGCTCGTCGAGCAGGTACAGGTCCGGCCGTGTCCAGCAGTCGGCCGAGTGGTGCGCGACGAAGATCGGCAGGTCGCCGACCAGCAGTACGCCGCGCTCGCTGGCGTAGCGGCGCACGGCATGCCACTGCGCATCGAAGCACCACTGCGTGAAGCGCCAGAAGGCGACCGCATTGGCGTGCTTGCGGTGCGCCGCGGCGAGCGCGCGCGGAGTGCGCCGCGCCAGCGCCGCGTCCCACTGCGGCCAGGGGACGAAGCCGGCTGCGGCGCGGTTGGCCTCGTCGACCGCCATGAAAAGCGCGTAGTCGTCGAGCCAGTGCGCCTGCGCGTTGCAGAAGGCGGCAAAGGCGTCGCGGTCGGCGGCATCGGCGCGGGCGAAGAAGCCCTTGGCCGCGTCGCGCACCCTGGCCATGCGCCAGCCGGTGACGCGATCGAAATCGACGTGCTGCGCGCTGAAGCGCGCGACCTCGTCGGCGCCTACAGGCGCCAGCCAGCCTTTGTCGACTAGCGGTTCGAGCGCCACCAGCAGCGGCGAGCCGGCGAACGCGGAGACGCTGGCATACGGCGAGTTGCCGGGGCCGATCGGATTCAGCGGCAGCATCTGCCAGACGCTCTGGCCGGCGGCCGCCAGCCAGTCGATGAAGTGATACGCCGCGGGCCCGAAGTCGCCGCTGCCGTGCGGACCCGGCAGCGAGGTCGGGTGCAGCAGGATTCCCGAGCGGCGGCGGTCGAGGGTGGTCACACGGTGAGCCCTGTTTCAGTCGATCGCCTGCAGCACCAGCACCGACTGCGGAGGCGCCTCGACCCATTCGCCCTGCAGCGTGCGGTCGGCCGCATCGGGATCGCTTGAATCGAGCACGCAGCGCCATCTGCCTGCCGGCAGCACGCAGTCGTGCGCGCGCGGCTCGGCGTTGAAGATCAGCAGCACGGCATCGGCATCCTCCGGCGCGATCGTCACCGTCAGGCACTGCCGGTCGGTGTCGTGCCAGCGCGCCACGGTCATCTCGTGGCCGGCGGGATCGCGCCAGTCGACGTCGCGCCCGCCGTCGGCGCGCAGGTGGTCCGACAGCCAGCGGGACTGGCGCAGCGCCGGCAGTCTGCGCCGCAGTTCGGTGAGGCGCGAGACGAAGGCAGCGAGCGCGGCATCGGCGCGTTGCCAGTCGATCCAGCCGATCGGGTTGTCCTGGCAGTAGGCGTTGTTGTTGCCGCGCTGGCTGTGGCCGAGTTCGTCGCCGGCAGCCAGCATCGGCGTGCCCTGCGCCAGCAGCACCGTGGCCAGCAGCGCCCGCGCGAGGCGCGCGCGCTCGGCGTTGATCGCCGCGTCCTCGGTCGGGCCTTCGACGCCGCAGTTGACGCTGTAATTGGCGTTGTGGCCGTCGTTGTTGGCTTCGCCGTTGGCCTCGTTGTGCTTGTGGCGGTAGCTCACGAGGTCGCGCAGCGTGAAGCCGTCATGCGCGACGACATGGTTGACCGAGGCCAGCGGCGAGCGCGTGCCGTGGTGGAAACGATCGCTCGAGGCGAGCAGTCGGCGGGCGAAGTCGGCGCGGTCGACGCTGCGGGTGAGCCAGAACTGCCGCATGCCGTCGCGGAAGCGGTCGTTCCACTCCAGCCAGCGGCCGGGAAAGCCGCCGAGCTGGTAGCCGCCGTAGCCGATGTCCCACGGCTCGGCGATCAGCCGCGCGCGCGCCAGCACCGGGTCCTGCGCCAGCGCGGTGAAGAAGGGCGCCTGCGGATCAAAGCCGTGCGCGGTGCGGCCAAGCACCGTCGCGAGGTCGAAGCGAAAGCCGTCGACCCCCATCTCGTCGACCCAGTAGCGCAGGCAGTCGAGCACGAACTGCGTCACCCGCTGATGGCTCACGTTGACGGTGTTGCCGCAGCCGGTGACGTTCTCGTACTGGCTGCGGTCCCCCGGCGCCAGGCGGTACCAGGAGGCGTTGTCCAGGCCGCGCATCGACAGCGTCGGCCCGTTCTCGTTGCCCTCGGCGGTGTGGTTGAACACCACGTCGATCACCACCTCGAGGTCGGCCGCATGCAGGCTCTCGACCATCGCGCGGAACTCGCGCCGCGCCGCGGCGCTGTCGTGCGGCGTGCTCGACAGCCGCGGGTCGGGGCAGAAGAAGCCGATCGTGTTGTAGCCCCAGTAGTTGGCGAGGCGCAGCTTCAGCAGCCGCTCTTCCGTCAGCGCGTAGTGCACCGGCAGCAGCGACAGCGTGGTGACGCCGAGCTTCAGGAAGTGCTCGATCACCGCGGGATGAGCGAGCCCGGCATAGGTGCCGCGCAGCCGCTCGGGCACGCCCGAATGCTGCCGGGTGAAGCCCTTGACGTGCAGTTCGTACAGGACGATCTCGTCCGTCGGGCGCGGATCAGGGCGCGCAGTGATGGGAACCAGCGGCGCCGCAACGCGTGCCTTCAGCGCCAGCGCGGCGTTGTCGCAGGTGTCGAAGCTCGTCGAGTCGTCGGCATGGCCGCGGCGGAAGCCGAAGTGCTCGTCGCGCCACTCGAAGCGGCCGACGATCTCGCGTGCGTACGGATCGAGCAGTAGCTTGTGCGGATTGAAGCGGTGCCCAGCCTGCGGCGAGTAAGGGCCGTGTGCGCGAAATCCATAGACGAGGCCGGCGCGTGCTCCCGGGAGGAAGCCGTGCCAGACGCCGTCCATGTACCCCGGCAGGCGGTGGCGGCCGCTCTCGGTGCGGCCGCCTTCGTCGAACAGGCACAGTTCGACGAACTGCGCGTGCTCGCTGGCCACGGCGAAGTTCACGCCGTCGGGACGAAGCGTGGCGCCAAGCGGGTAGGGCTGGCCGGTCGACAGCATCGGCATTCGAATCAGCGAGACGCGAGACCCGGCGGCGCAGGTTGCCCGCGCGCTACCGGACCTCGATGCCCCAGATATTGCGCGCGTACTCGCGGACCGTGCGGTCCGAGGAGAACTGGCCCATTGCCGCGATGTTGTGGATCGCCATTCTCGCCCACTGCTGGGGCTCGGCGAAGGCGCGATCGACCCGCTGCTGCGCCTGCAGGTAGTCGGCGAAATCGGCAAGCACGAAGTAGTGGTCGACGTTGAGCAGCGAGTCGACCAGGCCCCAGTAGCGGTGCGGCTCCTCCGGCGCGAAACGGCCCTCGGCGACGGCGTCGATCACCGCCTTCAGCCGCGGGCTCTCCTCGTAGATCTGCCGCGGCCGATAGCCCTGCGCACGGCGCTCGGCGATATCCTCGGCGCGCAGGCCGAAGATGAAGATGTTCGGCTCGCCGACCGCTTGCGCGATCTCGATGTTGGCGCCGTCCCAGGTACCGATGGTCAGCGCGCCGTTCAGCGCGAACTTCATGTTGCCGGTGCCGGAGGCTTCGGTGCCGGCGGTGGAGATCTGCTCGGACAGGTCGGCGGCGGGGATGACTCGCTCGGCCACCGACACGCCATAGTTCGGCACGAACACCAGCTTCAGCCGGTCGCCGACGCGGGGGTCGTTGTTGACCACGCGCGCCACGTCATGGATCAGCTGGATCACTGCCTTGGCCGCGACGTAGGCGGTGGCCGCCTTGCCGCCGAACAGCACCGTGCGCGGCACGCGCGGCTTCTCCGGGTCGGCGACGATGTCGAGGTAGTCGGCGATCACGCGAAGCACGTTCAGCAGCTGCCGCTTGTACTCGT
This sequence comes from uncultured Burkholderiaceae bacterium, assembly GCA_964610575.1. Classification (GTDB taxonomy): domain Bacteria; phylum Pseudomonadota; class Gammaproteobacteria; order Burkholderiales; family Burkholderiaceae_F; genus JADJWR01. Next base: position 4,182 of record CAZSYX010000105.1, on the reverse strand, counting down.
GCATGCGCTTGACCTGCACGTCGAACAGGCTCGACGGGTCGATGGCGATGTCGAGGTCGCGGCCGATGCGCTGGGCCAGCCTGACCTTGTTCTCCCGCTTGGCCGCCAGCACCGCGTCGCGCACGGCGGCATCGGCCTCGAAGCGGACGAACTCGCGAAGCAGGTCGAGATCGAGCCGCCAGCCGCGGCCGATGCACTCGTCGAGCACCGACGACAGCGGCCGGTTGGCCAGCGCCAGCCAGCGCCGCGGCGTGACGCCGTTGGTGACATTGGTGAAGCGGCCCGGGAAGATGCGCGCGTAGTCGGCGAAGATCGTCTGCACCATCAGGTTGCTGTGCAGCCGCGAGACGCCGTTGACGCGGTGCGAGCCGACGATCGACAGTGGCGCCATCTTGATGCGCCGCTCGCCGTCTTCCTCGATCAGCGATGCCCGGGCCAGCAGGCCGGGATCGTCGCCGAAGCGGCTGCGCACCTGCGCCAGGAAGCGCTGGTTGATCTCGAAGATGATCTCGAGGTGTCGCGGCAGCAGGTGCTCGAGCATCGACGCCGGCCAGGTCTCGAGCGCCTCAGGCATCAGCGTGTGGTTGGTGTAGGAGAAGATCCGCTCGCACTGCGCCCACGCCTTCGCCCACGGCATGCCGCGCTCGTCGACCAGGATCCGCATCATCTCGGGCAGCGACAGCGCCGGGTGCGTGTCGTTCAGGTGAATCGCCGCGTGATCGGCCAGGTTCTCGAGCCGGCCGTGCTCGGCGATGTGGCGGGCGACGATGTCCTGCAGCGAGGCGCTGACCAGCACGAACTCCTGCTTCAGCCGCAGTTCGCGGCCGGCCTGCGTCGAGTCGTCCGGGTACAGCACCCAGTTGATCGCCTCGGCCCGCGCGCGCGGCGCGGCGGCGGCGTGGAACTCGCCGCGCGAAAAAGCGGCGAAGTCGAGCGACTCGACCGCCCGTGCCTGCCACAGGCGCAGCGTCGCCACCCGATGCGTGCCGTGGCCGGGCACGATGAAGTCGAACGCATCGGCCTCGATCGCCTCGGCGGGCAACCAGCGGCGGGCCTGCGGCGGGCCTTCGACAGTGCCGCCGAAGCCGACCGGATAGCGAACTTCCGGACGGTCGATGAACCAGTGATCGCCGGCCTGCAGCCACGAATCGGGCTGCTCGACCTGGCGGCCGTCGCGGATCGCCTGCCGGAACATGCCGAACTGGTAGCGCATGCCGTAGCCGAAGGCGGGCACGCCAAGGGTGGCCATCGAATCGAGAAAGCACGCGGCCAGGCGTCCCAGGCCGCCGTTGCCGAGCGCGGCATCGGACTCGTGCTCGAACAGTTCGGCCAGAGCTCGATCGCCGCCGACGCCTTCCTGCGCCGCCGGCACGAGGTCGAGCGCATCGAACGCGTTGCCCAAGGCGCGGCCCATCAGGAATTCCATCGACAGGTAGTTGATGCGCCGCGCGCGGCGGGCGAAGTCCTCGCGCTGCGTCTCGCTCCAGCGGCTGGCCAGTTCGCCGCGGCATACCGCCGCCAGCGCCCGCAGCCAGCCTGCCGCCGCGGTCGGAAGCACCGGCGTGCCCTGGGCAAAGCGCAGGTGGCGCATGACCTGCTCGAGCAGGTCGTCCTTGGTCATCACGGCGTGGGGCATGGCAGCGGAGAATCAGTGCAGGTTTCGGCGGTCATCGCGGCCTCGGCCAGGGACAACGACCGAGTGGCAGCAATGTCGAGCTTGGGCAGCGGGGGCGCGCCGCTCGGTCTGACCGCAATGCTCCGGCGAGGGCGGGCGGCGTGGAAATCCGGCGTACGGGCTACGCCGACGGGAGCAATGCGACCAATGCAGCGGCCTGGCAGATCGAACAACCGATCGACTCCCTCAGCGTGAGCTGGCGTGAAATTGACGGCGGATTGTATCCATGGAAAGCCGTCAACTGTCAGTCGCACCCAGCGCAAAGCGCGAGCGATCGGCGCCGCTAGAATCGATCGCATGTCGGTGCCGTTCGTCCATCTTCGCCTGCACTCGGAATTCTCGGTCGTCGATGGGCTGGTGCAACTCGACGAGGCGGCTAAGGCAGCCGCGGCCGATGGGCAGGGCGCGCTGGCGCTGACCGACAGCGCCAGCATGTTCGGCACCGTGCGCTTCTACAAGGCAGCGCGCGAGCAGGGCGTGAAGCCGATCATCGGCGTCGATGTGTGGATCAGCAACGATGCAGAGCGCGATGCGCCGCACCGCCTGCTGCTGCTGGCAACGGACCACGGCGGCTACCTGCGCCTGTGCGACCTGGTCTCCCGTTCATGGATCGAGAACCAGCATCGCGGCCGCGCCGAGATGCGGCCGGAGTGGTTCGAGCATCCTGGAGGCTCGGGCCTGATCGCGCTGTCTGGCGCTGCGCAGGGCGAAATCGGCGCGCAGCTGGCGTTGGGCAACACCGAGGCGGCGCGCGCCGCAGCCGGGCGCTTGGCGGAGCTGTTTCCGGATCGCTTCTACATCGAATTGCAGCGTGCCGGACGCGCCGGCGAGGAAGCGCTGGTGCGCGCCAGCGCGCGGCTGGCGATCGACCTGGACCTGCCGGTGGTGGCGACGCATCCGGTGCAGTTCATCGCCCGCGACGACTTTCGCGCGCACGAGGCACGGGTGTGCATCGCCGAGGGCTACACGCTGGCCGACCCGCGGCGGCCGCGCCACTTCACCGAGGAGCAGTACTTCAAGTCGCGCGCGGAGATGGCGCGCCTCTTCGCCGACATGCCGGCGGCGCTCGCCAACACGGTTGAGATTGCCCGCCGCTGCAACCTGGAACTGACGCTGGGCAAGTCGCGGCTGCCGAATTTTCCGACGCCGCCCGGTGTCACCATCGAGGAGCACTGCCGCGACCTCGCGCAGCAGGGGCTGCAGGCGCGGCTGCAGTCGCTTTACCCGGACGAGGCGGCGCGCGCGGCGCAGCAGCCGCGCTACCAGGCGCGGCTCGACCTCGAGCTGGCGACCATCGCCGGCATGGGATTCACCGGCTACTTCCTCATCGTGGCCGACTTCATCAACTGGGCCAAGCGCAACGGCATCCCGGTCGGGCCCGGGCGCGGCTCGGGCGCGGGCTCGCTGGTCGCCTACTCGCTCGGCATCACCGACCTCGACCCGCTGCGCTACGACCTGCTGTTCGAGCGCTTCCTCAACCCCGAGCGGGTGTCGATGCCGGACTTCGACATCGACTTCTGCCAGGACAACCGCGACCGGGTGATCGACTACGTCAAGCGCAAGTACGGCGCGCAGGCGGTGAGCCAGATCGCCACCTTCGGCACGCTCGGCGCCAAGGCGGTGGTGCGCGACGCCGGCCGCGTGCTCGACCTGCCGTACACCAAGTGCGACACGCTGTCGAAGCTGATCCCGCACAACCCGGCCGACCCGTGGACGCTCGAGCGCGCGCTGAAGGAGGAGCCGGCCTTCGCCGAGGCGGTGGCCGGCGACGAGGAATACGCGGAGCTGGTGGAGCTGTCGCGGCCGCTCGAGGGCTTGACGCGCAACGTCGGCATGCATGCCGGCGGGGTGCTGATCGCCCCCGGCAAACTCACCGACTTCTGCCCGCTGTATTGCGCCGGCGGTTCCGAGGCGGCGGTGGTCAGCCAGTACGACAAGGACGATGTCGAGGCGATCGGGCTGGTGAAGTTCGACTTCCTCGGCCTGACCACGCTCACCATCCTCGACCTGACGCTGCGCTATGTGCGGCAGCTCGATCCGTCGTTCTCCCTCACCCTGGAGACACTGCCGCTCGACGACGCCGCGACCTACGAGATCTTCAAGCAGGCCAACACGGCGGCGATATTCCAGTTTGAATCGCGCGGCATGCGCGAACTGCTCAAGCGCGCGCGCCCCGACCGCCTCGAGGACCTGATCGCCCTGAACGCGCTGTATCGCCCGGGGCCGATGGACCTGATCCCGGACTTCGTCGACCGCAAGCACGGGCGCAAGAAGGTCGAGTACCTGCACCCGTCGATCGAGGCGGTCCTGGCCGAGACCTACGGCGTGATGGTCTACCAGGAGCAGGTCATGCGCATCGCGCAGGTCGTCGGCGGCTATTCGCTCGGCGGGGCCGACGTGCTGCGGCGGGCGATGGGCAAGAAGAAGCCCGAGGAGATGGCCAAGCAGCGGTCGATCTTCGTCGAAGGCGCGCGCGCCAAGGGCATCGCCGAGGAAACGGCGACGCA
>CAZSYX010000104.1:0-9138 GCA_964610575.1 uncultured Burkholderiaceae bacterium | reverse complement strand
AACTGGAGGCGCTGAACATCGAGGGCGTCGACTTCTACAGCCTGCAGATCGGCGACGCTGCGGTGAGCCAGCTGCAATCGCTGCAATCCGCGGGCTGGAACGGACCGAAGATTGCCGACCACACCGCCGAGATCAGGGATTTTTCCGACACCGCGGCCTTGATCGACAACCTCGACCTGGTCATCTCCGTCTGCACTTCGGTCGCCCATCTCGCAGGAGCATTAGGGAAGCGGACCTGGGTGCTCCTGCAGCGCCGGGCCGACTGGCGCTGGTTGCGAGAAGGCTCCAGCAGCCCGTGGTACCGAACCGCGACGCTGTTTCGCCAGGCGTCCCTCAATGACTGGACCCACGTCGTCGCTGAAGTGCGACAGAGGCTGGTCGAGCTGGCCGGCGCACATCGGAGTTCATCCTGTTGCTGAGGTCCAGAGAAAACGGCCGGCGAGCCCCCTGAGTCTTCGATTGAGCGAGACCGCGACTGTCAGCACCCCGGCCCCGCCCTCAGCCGGCACCGCCAGAATCTGGCTTCCAGTGAATCGAAACTTCCTCATCACTCCTTCGATGAAGCCGAAGTCTTCATTGCCCACCTGCCTACGGCCCTCGGGACGCTCTGCTACCTTTCCACCTTTACTTCCAGGCCAGCCGCGCCCTTGGCGGCAAAGAAGCCCTCCTGATGATCGCCCCTGTCCAAGCCGCTCCAACGTAACGGGACATGATCATGGGAATCACCGCTGAACCCATCAAGATCGACATTGGCTGTGGAAGCAATAAACGCAAGGGCTTCGTCGGCGTCGACCAGCTGAACCTTCCTGGCGTCGACATCGTCTGTGATCTGGCGGCTGGACGCTGGCCTTGGGCTGATGAAACGGTATCGGAAGCCCATTGTTCACACTTCATAGAGCACTTGACCAACCTCGGTGGCAAATGGGAACGAGTTCACTTCTTCAACGAACTTGGCCGGGTGCTCCACCATGGCGCAAAGGCGACCTTGATCCTGCCGCATTGGGCAAGTTGTCTTTACTACGGCGATCCGACGCACAAAGAACCATTCAGCGAGATGGGCTTCTACTATCTGACCCGCGACTGGCGCAGACGGGAAGCACTCCACACGGATTCGAGCGTCAATCCAAACGGCTACAGCTGTGATTTCGACTTCGTTGTTAGCTACTCGCTGAACGAGAAACTTGCTAGACGCGAGCCGGAATTCAAGGAGTTCGCAGTCAGTTGGTACAAGGAAGCAGTGCTCGAAATCCACGCCATCCTGACAAAGAAGTAGTCACGCCTCGACGGAATCGGGGGAGACCTCGTCGCAGTTGTGCACCCGATCTTCTTCACGTCGCGAGTAAGGGGCAACCTACTGCTCCAATCGGACAGCGAGTCCGAGGTCTTCCGCCAGGGGTCGCAACTGCCGCACGACGGAGCGCACTACGCAATCTGGCTGATATACGTCCTCGGCGCGCTGACGCGCTCGCTGCGCGATGCGCTGACATTCCTCGTCGTGGCTCCGGCACCACTCGAGCCGTTGCGCCAAGTCCGAGAAATCGTTGGCGACCGGAACGTAGTGCTCCCACGCATCGAACTGGCGCGTAAAAAACGACTCCCAAGGCGAGGCCGGAGACAGCACAACGGAACCGCTGAGCAGCTTCCAAGCCCAAGCATCCCATGTGCGAGCGTAGCCATCGACATCGAGAATCCACCGGTAGGCCATCTGCGCTGCGCGGGGGATACCTTGCCCAAGATGCACGTCAACGTCGATTCGCGAACTCGTTACGAGTTCCTTCAGGTATCGCCGCGGGTGAGGTCTTCCTGGGACGAGCGGCGAGAAATAGTTCGCGGTCTCGCCATGGTCCCCGCCGCAGAATACGGCGCGAGAAGGCCGCGCGCTCCATGGCACAACGTCGGCACGTACTTCGGCGAAAAGCCCCGTGTAGCCGTTGCGAGCAAGGTAATGCGCTTCGGGCAGCAGCAACGCACTTGGATCGCCACGATGCGCTCCGTAGCAGGCAATCGGGCGAGGGTCAGGTGAGAAAAGGGGGAGTTCCCCCGGACCCTCACGCCATTCATCCACACCCTCGAGATCGCTGACGGGTACCCACCGATAGTGCGCAGAGTATGGAATTCGCTCGCGCCAGCCATCCCAAAAGCAGAACGCGAACCAGAACGACCGCCCGACGAACCTTGGCACGACGTCCGCACCAAGGAATCCCAGCGTCACCGGAACGCGCTCGCGAAAGACCCCGGATTCGCTGACGGAGTGTGGAGTGACGAACCAGGCTTCATCGGCCGCCGACCAGCCGACCAAGACGACGTTTCGCGGCAGTGACATGTCGCCGCACCCGAACTTCTTGGCAAACGCGTCTTTCGCTGCAAGCAGGATCTTCAAGGCAGTCAACTCCGCCAAAGTTCATCGAGCGGCTGACCGCCTTCGAACGGTGCTGCAACAGCTTGCGTTCCCACTGTGTTCAGTCCAGATGCTTGTCCAAGTGTGGCGATCAAAGCTCATGCGTGGGAGGGCTTCTTGTCCTCTCCAGCGGCGCGTTTGTCCCGCAGGCCATCGACCTCGCGCAACTCCCGCGCCGGTTCCCGCAACCGCTCCCGCTCGCCCCTCGATCTCTGACTGCCCGCGCTTGATCTGCCCAGGATCGCGCTGGTGCCAGCCGCGCGCAGATCGCCATCGGTGAGTCGACGCCTTTGGCGACCTTTTCGCGCACGCAACAACCACTCCGACGAGCCAGCGAGAGGGAAATCCTGCACGGATCAGCCGGCCCTCATCCGCCGCATTTCGATACACTTCATCTGTGGATTGTCCTCTGCGCACCGCGCGACTCAACGACTTGCGCGAGCGGTGCAGGATGGGGCCCTGCCTTGCCAGCACACCAAGTTGAGTGACTCCGTGCCCTACGAAGACGGACGGCCCTGCCGGCACCGGAGTTTGAATCACGTTGAGTTCGACAAACCGGCGCAGCGAGTGCAGAGGAAAGCCCCGCCCTCCTGCTAGTGGCAATCCGTGCGCATTCCGGACCAGAATCGAGCCTTCTCTTGTCAGTGACGGCCCGGCCGCCGACCAGTTGCCGCGGCAGACCATGAAGGAAGTCGCCCTCGTGCCCGCGAAGAGCAGCGAGACAGTCCGGCGCGTCTGCGGGGAGTGCCGGACTTGCTGCAGTGGATGGTTGACCGCCGAAATACTCGGCCACAAGATGGGCGGGGGCGTTCCCTGCAAGTTCCTGGGGCCGGAGGGATGCGGCATCTATGAAAGCCGCCCCGAGTTGTGCAGGTCCTTCATCTGCGGGTGGCTCAAGCCCGGCAGCCCTTTTCCGGAAGACTGGCGGCCGGACAAGATCGGATTCATCATCCGCGAGGGCCTTTGGGAGGGCAAGACATGCTGGCTCCTGCAATATGCGGGCAAGGAGCCAACTGAAGAAGTGATGGAAGCGATGCGCCAGCACACCATCGCAACCGGCGAGCCGCACATAATCAAGAAGCAGTACTCATGGCTTTGCTACGGCAAGCCGGAATTCCAGCAGGCCATGGTCAAACTCTCAAAGGAAGTCCTTGCCCCAGCAGAGCTCGCTTCGACCCTTTCTTTCTGGTAGTTCGTAGACTTCCGGCGACACGGCACGACCGCCCGCGTGGCGGTCTTTGTTTTCTCGGTCACGGGTCACTTGCCACGGAGCCGAAGTCTCGCCTGGTCCGACAGCCTTCTTGCCTGGGTTACAGCGAATGACGACGACAGCAGTCACCAGCGTCAGCAGCCCGGTCGGCTAGAACATCCTCGATGCGCTCGAGGCCTGCCGCGCGGGTCTCGAGATCGTCGGTATCAACAGCGCGGCAGAGGCGGCGAGCAGCTTCCGCTGCGTCCGGGCCCATCTGGCACCGCCGGCCACCCGCTCGGGCGAGTACCTCGAGCGGCTGGCCGCGATCCTGAACCGCGAGCAGCCGGATCTCGTGCTGCCGGGACGCGACGACGACGTGCTGGCGCTGGCGCAGCTGAAGGAGCGGCTGACGGCACTTCGCCCGGCGCTGCCCGTCGGCCCGGACGGGCGCATGCGCGGGTTGATCTGCACCTTCGTACACCTGGTGATGGGCAGGCCCGAGCGAATAGTGTCGCTAGATGATGCCGAGGCATGTGAAGTTGCGCGTCGCTACGTCGACACGTTTGCCGCCGCAGGATGGATCGGCGCGCTCAACATGCAGGGCCGCCGCGACAGCAACGGAAAGTTCCGCGTCTACGAACTGAACGGCCGCTTCACGGGCTCGACTGCGGCAAGGCTGCACCTGGGTTTCGATGAGGTCGGCCTGGTGGTCGAGGCCTTCAGCGGGCACACGCTGCCGCCACGCCCGTCGATCGGCAGGTGCGGCATCGTCACGAAGTCACTCGTCGAGTTCGCTACTTCGCCTGCGGATATCGAGCAACTCCGGGCGACCGGGCGCTGGCAACGCGATGCAGCGCGTGCCGCAACGTGCTGACTCATCACTGCCGCCTCACGCCAAATTCCGTTGACGCCTGTCAACACCGACCGCCGTCGCGTGGCCGAATGTGCCTCGCGTAACGACGCAGTTGATGAGAGTGCGAAACCAGACGCCCGAAGCGCTCTCGCCGGCCTGGCGCTGGCGCGCGCGCGGTGCAAGACTGAGCGCAACCCTGCTGCTTGCTGCACTGACGCTGTTCAGCGCCAATGCGCTGGCACAGCGCAGCGTCAACGTCTACGCCTTCGTCTCCGAGGGCTGCCCGCACTGCGAGAAGGCAGTCGACTTCCTGCGCCGCGAGGCGCAGCCGATCGCCGGCGTGCAGTTGCACGTGCTCGAACTGACCCGCAGCGCCGAGAACCGCAACCTGTTCGCGGCGGCCGTGGCGCGACTCGGCACTGCCGACATCGGTGTGCCGACGGTGCTGATCGGCGAGCGCTTCCTGGTCGGCTACTACGACGACGCGAGCACCGGCGCCGAATACCTGGCGCTGATCGAGGTCTGCCGTCAACTTCACTGCCCCGATGTGCTGGCCGGCCTGTTTGCCGGGCAGCCGGCGCCTGATGTTGCGGCCACCGAGCCGCCGGCAGCCCAGGCGAGGCCGATTACAGAGCGCATCCACGTGCCGCTGTTCGGCGAGGTCGAACTGCGCCGCCTGTCGCTGCCGGCGCTCACCGTCCTGCTGGCCGCGCTCGACGGCTTCAACCCCTGCGCCATGTGGACCCTGGTGTTCCTGATCGGCCTGCTGCTCGGCATGCAGGACAGATCGCGGATGTGGGCCCTGGGCTCGGCCTTCATCGTCACCTCCGCCTTCGTGTACTTCCTCTTCATGGCGGCCTGGCTGAACGTGCTGCTCTTTCTGGGCGCGGTGATCTGGGTGCGGGCGGCGATCGGTATCGTGGCGCTGGCGGGCGGCGCCTACTGCATCCGCGAGTATTTCGTGAACAAGGAAGCCGTGTGCAAGGTCACGGCGCCGGCCCGCCGCAAGCAGGTGTTCGAGCGCCTGCGCGCGCTGGCCTCCGAGCGCAGCTTCCTGCTGGCGCTGGCCGGCATCGTGGCTCTGGCCTTCGCGGTCAACCTGGTCGAGGCCGTTTGCTCCGCCGGTATCCCGGCCGTGTATTCGCAGGTGCTGGCGATGAACGAACTGCCGCGCTGGCAGTACTACGCGTACATCAGCCTGTACATCCTGGTGTTCATGGCCGACGACCTGGTGGTCTTCTTCGCCGCGATGAAGACGCTGCAGATCACCGGGCTCAGTGGCAAATACACACGCGCGTCGAACCTGATCGGCGGCGCGCTGCTGCTCTGCCTCGGTGCGTTGCTGCTGCTGCGGCCGGACCTGCTGATGTTCGCGTAAGACCCGCCGGGGGACGCGCGCCGCGCTCAGCCGCCCGGCCCGCCGTAGCGGCGCTGGCGCAGCCACTTGGTGGCGATCCACTTCTCGCCTGCCAGCACCGGGCTGCCGCCGTGCAGCGTGCGCGGGTCGGTCTCGCCGGACTCGCTGGTGTACGCGAAGTACACGGCCGAGCCCTGGCGCGGCGACACGTCGAGCCCGAGCGAAGGGAAAACCGTCGAGCCGCCGGCCTCGACGTCGTTCAGGTACATGACCAGTGTCGCGATCCGCTGGCCGCCCATCGCCAGCACATTGTCGTTGCCCGGTTGCGCGGCGTCGAAGTAGTCGTGGTGTGGCTTGTACTCGGCGCCGGGCACGTAGTGCAGCACCTGCAGCGGTTCGCCGTTTTCCGCCGGGCAGCCGACCAGTTCGCTGATGCGCGCTTCGATCCGGGCGACCAGCGGGTTCTCGCCGCGCTCGAAATGCGTGCCGTTGCTGGTGCGGTCCGCGTGCACGTCGTAAGCGCCCGTCTCGGCGTTGACCACCGTGGAGCGCTGCAGCCTGCGGCGCGAGGCATCGATCATCTGCTCGCACTCGTGCGCCGACAGCAGGTCGCCGAACAGCACGATGCGCGGCGAACCGAGCGTCATCAGGATCTCGACCGTGCGATCGCTGGTGGCGATCGTGTTCGTCGAGGAGGCGAACGGCTCGGCCATTGGCTGCGACTGCACGACCGCCGCACCGACCGGCCGCGACCGCGCCAGCGCCGCCTCCACGGCCTGGCGCGCGAAGCCGCTGTCGTAGCCGGCCGCGCGCAGCGCCTGCTGCAGCACCTCGCTGTCGTGGCCGGCCCCGATCGAAGTCTGCAGCCAGCGCCTCAGGTCGGCGTTCAGTGAATCGAATCGCATCGGCGTGCCCCGTGCATCCTGCGCCGCGGCAAGAATAGCGCGCGGTCGCCGGCGTATCCTTCGAAAAACACCAAGGAGGACACCATGCTGCAGCGAGTCTCGGCACTGCCGAAGCTGAACGATCCGGCGCTGCTGCGCGCACAGGCGTACATCGACGGCGCCTGGTGCGACGGTGCGCACGGCAAGTTCGCCGTCAACAACCCGGCCGACGGCGGAGCGCTCATCGAGGTGGCCAACTGTGGCGCCGCCGATGCGCAGCGCGCCGTCGACGCGGCCGCCCGGGCGATGCCGGCATGGCGCGCCAAGACCGCCAAGGAGCGCGCGGTCATCCTGCGCAAATGGTTCGAGCTGATGATGGCGGCGCAGGAGGACCTGGCGCAGCTGATGACCGCCGAGCAGGGCAAGCCGCTCGCCGAGTCGCGCGGCGAGATCGCCTACGGCGCCAGCTTCGTCGAGTGGTTTGCCGAGGAAGGCAAGCGCGTCTACGGCGACGTGATCCCGACGCACCAGGCCGACCGCCGGCTGCTGGTGTTCAAGGAGCCGATCGGCGTGGCCGCCGCCATCACGCCGTGGAACTTCCCCAACGCGATGATCACGCGCAAGTGCGCACCGGCGCTGGCCGCCGGCTGCACGGTGGTGGTCAAGCCGGCGGAGCAGACGCCGCTGTCGGCACTCGCGCTGGCCGAACTCGCCCAGCGCGCCGGCATTCCGGCCGGCGTGTTCAACGTGCTGCCCGCCGACGAGTCGCGCTCGATCGAGATCGGCAAGGTCCTGTGCGACTCGCCGACGGTGCGCAAGCTCAGCTTCACCGGTTCCACCCAGGTCGGCCGCATCCTGATGCAGCAGAGCGCGCCGACGCTGAAGAAGCTGTCGCTGGAGCTCGGCGGCAACGCGCCGTTCATCGTCTTCCCCGACGCCGACCTCGACGCCGCGGTCGACGGCGCACTGGTCTCCAAGTACCGCAACGCCGGCCAGACCTGCGTGTGCACCAACCGCTTCTACGCGCACGCCGACATCTACGACGCCTTCGTCGAGAAGCTGGCCGCCAAGGCGGCGCAGCTGAAGGTCGGCTCCGGCTTCGAGGCGGGCGTGCAGCAGGGACCGCTGATCGACGCCAACGCGCTGGCCAAGGTCGAGGCGCACGTCGCCGACGCGGTGGCCAAGGGCGCGCGGGTGGTCACCGGCGGCAAGAGGCACGAACGCGGCGGCACCTTCTACACGCCGACCGTGCTCGCCAACGTGACCGGCGAGATGATCGTTGCCCGCGAGGAAACCTTCGGGCCGGTGGCGCCGGTGTTCAGGTTCAGCACTGACGCCGAGGCGCTCGCCGCCGCCAATGCGGTCGAATACGGCCTGGCCGCGTACTTCTACTCGCGCGACGTCGGCCGCGTGATGCGCATCGCCGAGGGGCTGGAGTACGGCATGGTCGGCGTGAACACCGGCATCATCTCGAACGAAGTGGCGCCGTTCGGCGGGGTGAAGCAGTCCGGCATCGGCCGCGAGGGCTCGAAGTACGGCATCGAGGAGTACCTCGTCATCAAGTACGTCTGCCTGGGCCTCTGAGCCCGGCGCGGAACAGCGCCACTGGCGACGAGGACGGCTCGCTGGTGCGTCGCGTCCGCAACCGGCAGGCGACGCACGAGGGAGCGCCGCCCGTCGCTCACACGACCCGGCAGGCCTCGTCGAACTCCAGCCGCGGGTTGCGCGGGTGCAGCTTCGCCGGATCGCCGTAGCCAAGGTTGCACAGGAAGTTCGACTTCACCGTGCCACCGGGAAAGAACTCGGCGTCAACCCTGGCATTGTCGAAGCCGGACATCGGTCCGCAGTCCAGGCCGAGCGCCCGCGCCGCGACGATCAGGTAGGCGCCCTGCAGGGTGCCGTTGCGAAAGGCCGTCGTGCGGATCAGTTCGTCCTTGCCGGCAAACCAGCTGCGCGCGTCGGTGTGCGGGAACAGCCGCGGCAGCTGGTCGCAGAAGCGCAGGTCGTGGCCGATGATCGCGGTCACCGGCGCCGCCATCGTCTTGTCGAGGTTGCCCGCCGACAGCGCCGGGCGCAGCCGTTCCTTGGCTTCTCTTGTGCGGACGAAGACGATCCGCGCCGGCGAGCAGTTGGCGCTGGTCGGCCCCCACTTGAGCAGGTCGTACAGGGCGTGCAGCGTCGCATCGTCGACCGGCCGGTCCAGCCAGTGGGTATGCGTGCGCGCGCTGCGGAAGATGAGGTCCAGGGCGGGCTCGGCGAGGATCATGGCGGGCGGTCCCGGCGGCGGAAACGATGGTGCGCGATACTACCGGTACCGGTGGTGCCCATCGGCCTGCACTTGGCTAGAATCCGCGCCTCGAAGCGGGCGTCGTATAACGGCATTACCTCAGCTTCCCAAGCTGATGACGAGGGTTCGACTCCCTTCGCCCGCTCCACTGTCCCCTTTCCCATCCC
>CAZSYX010000103.1:0-9230 GCA_964610575.1 uncultured Burkholderiaceae bacterium | reverse complement strand
TCAATGTCGGCACGGCATTGCTCCTATTTCCAATCCAGCACTTGCCTGATGTTAAGCGGCAGCCCGCGACCGAGCCAGCCGCGGCCGGAAGGCGCGGGCGCGCGGGTCGAAGGCCTCGCGCACGGCGCCGGCGAAGAGGTTGGCCGACAGCACCAGCGCCAGCATGAACAGGAACGCCGCCAGCAGGTTCCACCACACCGGCGGATCGCGGCTCATCTCGGTGCGTGCCAGGTTGAACATCGAGCCGAAACTGGCGGTGGTCGGGTCGACGCCGACGCCGACGTAGCTCAACACCGCCTCGTACAGCACCAGCGCCGAGAAGTCGAGCACGGCGACGATCAGCACGACGTGCATCAGGTTGGGGAAGATGTGCCGGCGCATGATGCCGAGGTTCGACACGCCGAAGGCGCGCGCCGCCTGCACGTAGTCCAGCTCGGAGAGCTTCAGGGTCTCGGCGCGCAGCAGCCGGCACAGCGTCGCCCAGCCGGTGACGCCGAGGATCACGCACAGCAGCAGCAGCCGCACGTCGGCGCGCTCCAGCCCTGTTTCGTAGAGCTCGGGGTGCTTGTCGATCCACACCTGGATCATCAGCACGAAGGCGGCGATCAGCAGCACGCCGGGAATCGACGACAGGACGGTGTACAGGTACTGGATCGCGTCGTCGACCCAGCCCTTGAAGTAGCCGGCGAGGATGCCGAAGGCGATGGCGAACGGCAGAGTCGCCAGCGTGGCCAGCGAGCCGATCACGATCGCGGTGCGGACGGACTTCAGCGCCTGGTACAGCACGTCGTTGCCGGTGCGGTCTGTTCCCAGCACGTGATAGGCGGGCCAGATCGCCGCCACCCAGCCGACCACCAGGAGCACGGCGCCGGCGGTCGTCAGCATGGCGCGCAACGGCACCTCGGTTTCGCGGCGCCACACCGCGCGCGCGCAATCGGCAAAGGCGATTCGCCGGCGGCCGGCGCGCGCCGCCACCACGACCCCAGCCAGCAGCAGCGCCACGATCAGGCCACCACCGATGCCCAGTGCCGAGCGCTGTGCGATGTCCGGCAGCCACTGCTGCTGCGGATCCGTAAGGTGAGCCCCGCCGTGGACGAGGCGCGGGAACTCGCGCACCGGCTTGCCATCGACCTCGACCGTCTCCTTGCTGTACGACCGGAACGACAGCGGTGCCGAGTAGGTCCGCTCGGTGCCTTCCATCTGTTTGCGCAGCAGCCGGTCGAGCAGCGAGTAGGTACGCGTCGAATAGGCGGCGGGGGCGTCGGCCGCTGCACCTTTGGCCGGCGGCAGCAGCGACCGGAAGTGGATCGAGTCGAGCACCGCCACCAGCAGGAACAGCGACAGCATCACCAGCGCGCTCATCGCCGCCGCGTCGCGGAACACCACACGCCAGGTCGCGCGCAGGTCGGCCGAGCGGCTTGCATGCCACACGTACAGCGCCAGCGCTGCCAGCAGCAGGCCGAGTGCGATGTCGGTAACCAGGAAGACGGGTTTCGGCATGAGGCAGGCGGCCGGATCAGGCGAGGCGGATCCGCGGATCGGCCAGCGTGTAGGAGATGTCGGTCAGGATCAGGCCGATGATGTACAGCACCGATCCGAGGAACACCATCGCACGCACGACCGCGAAATCCTGTGCGTTGATCGCGTCGATGGTGAAGCTGCCCAGCCCGGGAATGCCGAAGAAGCTCTCCATGATCAGGCTGCCGAGGAACAGCAGCGGCAGCACGGCCACCGTCGAGGTCAGGATCGGCAGCGACGCATTGCGCAGCACGTGGCGGAACAGCACCGCCGCCTCGGACAGTCCCTTGGCGCGCGCGGTGCGAACGTAGTCCTTGCCGATCTCCTCCAGGAACATGGTCCGGTACAGAAGCGAGTCGCCACCGAGCCGGGCGACCACGCCGATCACGATCGGCAGGGCAAGGAAGACGGCGAGGTTCCAGCCGCCGGCGAAGCCGGAGATCGGCACCAGCCGCAGCAGGTTGGAGAAGAACCACTGGCCGACGATGATGTAGAACAGCGCCGAGATCGACATCAGCACTACCGCCAGGGTCACGCCCCAGAAGTCGAGATAGGTGGCGCGGAAGAACACCATCAGCAGCGCCACGCAGACCGTGGCCATCACGCCGAGCAGATAGGTCGGCAGCGCCACTGCCAGCGAGGGCCCGATGCGGCTGCGGATCTCGTAGCCGATGTCGCGGCCGCTGTCGGAGGCGCCGAACTGAAAGGCAAAGAGCTGCACCGAGCGCTCGAAGAAGATGGTGTTGGTCAACTTGCGCGCGCCGTCGTCCTTGGCGCTGTACAGCAGCGGCTTGTCGTAGCCGCGCTCGACCTTCCACTTCTCGATCGCCTCCTGCGTCACCCGCTTGCCGCCGATGTTCAGCCGCGCCATGTCATCGGGCGTGTTGACCGCGAAGAACAGGATGAAGGTGAACAGGTTGACCCCGACCAGGATCAGCACGCCGTAGCCGATGCGGCGGAGGATGTAGTTCAGCATCGGCAGCTCCGTCGGTCGGTTGCACCGACCTCGTCATTCCCGCGCAGGCGGGAATCCAGTGTCGTTATGCGGCCGGAAAGACACTGGGTCCCCGCCTGCGCGGGGACGACGACCCCCAGGCTCAGCAGCCCGGTGAAACTCACTCCGCCGCCCCCGCGTGGGCCTCGCGCGCCAGCGTCCGCGCCGCGTTCTCGCGCTCGCGCCGCCGGTAGGCGCGCAACGCCGGCACCACCGCGGCGACCAGGGCCAGCACGATCAGCGCCACCGGCCACCAGATCGGCCGGTTCCACTCGGCGATCTTCTGCGCGCGCAGTTGCGGATCGACGCGCAGGTACTGGATATGGTTGCGGATGATCTGTGTCGGCTTGCCGTTGAAAACCCACTGATGGAACGCCGCCGCCGAGGTCGGGAAGTAGCCCCAGCTCCAGACGGCGTCCTCCTGCGCGATACGGATCATCTCGTCGATCAGTTTCGCCTTCACCGCGCCGTCTTCCTCGAACTTCATCTGCTCGAAGCGCCGGTCGAACTCCTTGTTGCGGTAGTTCGACGCGTTCTCGCCGTTGCCGTTGGTCAGCGACTTGGCGTTCGGCCCATAGAGCAGGAAGAGGAAGTTCTCCGCGTCCGGATAGTCGGCCAGCCAGCCCCAGAAGTAGATCTGGTGGCTGCCCTTGTTCACCTTGTCCTGGAAGCGGTTGTAGTCGGTGGCGCGGATCTCCAGTTGCACGCCGATCTTGGCGAACTGCTTCTGGTACCAGTCCATCAGCGAGCGCGCTGCCGGCGTGAGCGCGCTGAGGTAGTCGAAGTTGAGCACCAGCGGCCGGCCGGTCTTCTCGTCGCGGCCGTTGGGGTAGCCGGCCTCGGCGAGCAGCTTCATCGCCTCTTCGATTGACTTCCGCTCCAGACGGCCGTCGACCTTGCGGTAGACGACCGGGTTGAACGCGGCCGGACCGTCGTCGCGGTAGCCGAACAGCCCCGGCGGCAGAGGACCCTGCGCGGCTACGCCCTGACCCTTCTCGAAGATGGCGAGGTGCTCCTCCCAGTCGATGGCGATCGACAGCGCCTGGCGCAGCTTGCGGTTGCGCTCTTTCTGCTCCGCAGTGTCGCCGTCGCCGACCACCGGGTCGAGCATGTTGAAGCCGAGATACCAGGTATTGGCCTCGATCGTGGTCGGCAGGCGGATGCCCTTGGCCTTGTACTCGGCGTCCTTGTCGGCCGAGTCGGCCATCTCGACGATGAAGCCGGTGCCGACGTCGAGCCGCTCGATCTGCGGCGAGTCGTAGTAGCCCTGGAAGAACTTGGTCTTCAGCGGGATCGCTTCCTTCTCGATGTCGAACACCACGCGGTCGACGAACGGCGTCGGCTTGCCGCAGTCGGCAAGCATGCCGGAGGCAGCGTCCTTCGGCTCCCCGTCGCAGGGGTAGGGCTCGCCGCGGAAGTTCGGGTTGCGCTCCAGCACGTGGCGGCGGTTCTCGAGGAACTCGGTCAGCATGTACGGGCCGGTGCCCACCGGCCAGTAGTTCAGCGTCAGGTTCTTCTCAGCCATGCCCGGCTGCGCGTAGAACTTCTCCGCCTCCCACGGGATCGGCGAGAAGAAGGTCATCGCCAGCCAGTACTTGAACTGCGGATACTTGCCCCTGATGCGGATGCGCAGGGTGTGGTCGTCGATCGCCTCGACGCCGGAGAACGCGTACTGCCGAAAATCCAGCATCGGCAGGTCGCGGTCGGTGGCCGCGAGGTCCTTGCGCAGCGCCTTGTCAGTCTCGGCGATCCGCTCGCCGTACTCCTTCAGGCCGACGATGTACTCGCTCATCAGCGAGAACGATGGCGACTTGATGCGCGGCGTGGCCAGGCGCCGGATCGCGTAGACGTAGTCGTGCGCGGTCAGCTCGCGCGTGCCCGTCAGCGGGAAGTCGGCGATCCGGTACTTGTCGGCAACGTCCTTCGCGCTCATCGCGTGGTAGACGTAGCGGCCGGATGCGTCCTTCGCGAACGCCGGATGCGGCGCGAACCGGATGCCCTTGCGGATCGGGATGTCGTAGACGCTCTCGGCGATCGCATCGCCCGGCGCGTCGGCCGGCAGTTCCTTGCCGGCGGCATCGAAATAACGCGGCAGCACGACCCGCTCGGCGGCGCGCGGCCTCAGTTCGTACGGACGCTTCAGGTAGTGGTAGCTGTAAGGCGGTTCGTAGATCTGGTAGGTGTACGGGGTCTCGTCGTTCGAGTACGAGCTGGTCGGATCGAGGTACTTCGGCGAGCGGGCAGTGAAGGCGGTGAACAGCGTATTGGTCGACTCGGCGCCGGCCGCATGCGGGCTGTTGGTCACGCGGCTGCAGCCGGCGACCGCAGCCAGCGCCAGCAGGGTGGCGGCGAGCCGACGTAGCGCATTGTTGTTCACCATCGGGACCCTCCCTGCCTCGGCCCGCAGGGCACAGCGGAATCGAAGCGCGCGATTGTAGTCGCGGCATCCCCGCTTCCCGCTCGCACTTCCGCAGGAACCGACCATGGCGCCCTGCGCGATACACTCGGCCGCCGTGGAGCAAGCCGCCAACGACCCCCCTGTCTTCCGCTGGACCGTTCGTGTCTATTACGAGGACACAGACGCCGCCGGCATCGTCTACTACGCCAACTACCTCAAGTACTTCGAGCGCTGTCGCACCGAATGGTTGCGCTCGCTCGGCTTCGACCAGCGGCAACTCGCTGAGCGTGAGCGACTGCAGTTCGTCGTCGCCGACCTTGCCGTCCAGTACCACCGGCCGGCGCGCCTCGACGATGCGCTGACCATCGACGCGACGATCGTCGAGCGGGCACGGACCTATGTCGTCTTCCGCCAGCGGGCGCGGCGTGGCGCCGAGCTGCTTGCCTCGGCGCGCGTCAAGGTCGCGTGCGTCGACACCGGGCGGATGGCGCCGGCGCGCTTGCCGGCGGCGCTCGTCGAACGGCTGGCCCTGTCGCCCGATCCTTCCCTCGCCTGAACACTGCAGATGAACGCCGCCGCCGACCTGTCCATGCTCGTCCTGGTCACCAAGGCCACGCTGGTGGTCCAGGTGGTGATGCTGCTGCTGATCCTGGTGTCGCTTGCCTCTTGGACGGTGATCTTCGGCAAGGGCTTCGCCATCCGCGCCACCCGGCAGGAAACGGAGCGCTTCGAGCGCGAGTTCTGGGGCGGAGCGGAACTGGCCAAGCTCTACGAGAAGGCGACCAACCGCCGCCACAAGACCGGCGTGCTGGAGCGCATCTTCGAGGCCGGCATGAGCGAGTTCCTCAAGCTGCGCGGACGCGAGGGAGAAAGCGGGCAGACGATCCTCGACGGTGCGCGCCGGGCGATGCGTGCCGCCTACCAGCGCGAGATGGACGCGCTCGAGCGGCGGCTGCAGTTCCTCGCCTCGGTCGGTTCGGTCAGCCCCTACGTGGGCCTGTTCGGCACCGTGTGGGGGATCATGCACGCCTTCACCGGCCTGGCCAGCCTCGAGCAGGCGACGCTGGTCTCGGTGGCGCCCGGCATCGCCGAGGCGCTGATCGCCACCGCCATCGGCCTGTTCGCCGCCATCCCGGCGGTGGTCGCCTACAACCGCTTTGCGCACGACATCGACCGCCTCGCCACCCGCTTCGAGACCTTCATCGAGGAGTTCTCGAACATCCTGCAGCGGCAGCGCTGATGGCCCTGCTCGCCCGCCGCGTCGCCGGCAGCCGCCGCCGGATGATGGCCGACATCAACGTCGTGCCGTACATCGACGTGATGCTGGTGCTGGTGGTCATCCTGATGGTCGCGGCGCCGTTCGTGAACCCGAGCCTGGTCAACCTGCCGTCGGTGGGCAAGTCGTCGCGCGCGCCCGACCGGCCGCTGGAGATCGTGGTCAAGGCGGATGGCCAGGTGTCGCTGCGCGAGGGCGGCAGGCAGCTTGCCGCCGACCTGCCCGGCGCTGTGGCACTGATCAGGCAGCGCCAGCAGGCGCAAGCAGACGCAACGCTCAAGGCGCCGGTCGTCATCGCGGCGGACAAGGACGTCCGCTACGAACAGGTGATGAAGGTAATGAGCGCGCTGCAGAAGGAGAACGTGGCGCGCGTCGGCCTCGCCGTGCAGCCAGAGCAGAAGTAGGCAGTCCAATGGCCGCCGTCGTCGTCGAACACCGCCCGCAGCAGCCGCGATCGGAACAGAACACGCCGGCTGCCTTCCTGCTTGCGCTCGCCATGCACGCGCTGCTGGTCGGTGCGCTGTGGATCTCGATGCAGTGGCGCACCGAACCCTCCGGCGCGGTGGTCGTCGAACTGTGGGGAGGCCCGCCAGCCGCGGAACCGATCGTCATCGCGCCTGCCCCGCCGCCGCCTCCTCCTCCGGTGCGGGCCGAGCCCGAGCCGGAACGACCGAATGCCGACATTGTCCTGAAGCAGGAGAAGAAGGCACCGCCGAAGGTCGAGCCGCCGCCCCCTGACCTCAAGAAGGTCGAGGCTGAGAAGCGCCGCATCGAGGCCGAAAAGCAGCGCGTGGCAGCGGAGGAGAAACGTCGCGAGACCGAGAAGAAGCAGCTCGAAGCAGAGCGGAAGAAGCAGGCCGAGACCGCGGCTCAGGCTGCCGAGCGCAGGCGCGAGGACGAACGCCGCGAGGCCGTGCGCAAGGCCGAGGAGGCCCGCATGCTGGCGCAGGCCGGCGCGGGCAGTTCCGCCGGCAGCGCAGGCGGCACGGCCGGCGGCAGCGCGCGCGGCACGGCGGCAGCAGGCGCAGGCGGCGGTGACGCGGGCTATGTGGGCCAACTGGTCGCGCTGATCCGTCCGCGCATCGTCTTCGCGGTCCCCGAGAACACGCCGGCGAGCGTTTATGCGGATTTCCAGGTCGACCTGCTGCCCACCGGCGAAATCCTCACCGTTCGAAGACTGAGGGCAAGCGGATTGCCCGGCTATGACGAGGCGGTCGAGCGGGCCATTCGCCGCACCGATCCGTTTCCGCGCAAGCGCGACGGCACCGTGGAACGCACCGTGATCATCCGCTTTCGTCCCGTCGATGCGCAGTAGGCCGCGTGCCCCGTAGCGGCCGGTTCGCGAGTACCTTCGCGCAGCCACGCCCTGTCGTTAACCGACTGTTACAGACGCGTACGGAGTTCCCGGCCACGGTCACGTACATCCTCTTCCTATAATTCGCCGCCAATGCACAGACTTCTCGCTCACGCGTTCGCCCTGCTGGCAGCGCTGCTCGTCCTGTCCCCGGCGGCCGCGCAACTGCGTGTCGAGATCACCGGGGTCGGCTCCAACCTGTTTCCGGTTTCGGTCGCCAACTTCAGGCGCGACGGCGAGATCCCGCAGCCCGTCGACGAGATCATCCGCGCCGATCTGCAGCGGTCGGGGCGGTTCCGGATGATCGACGCCGGCGCTACCCCTCTATCTGAAACGGCGACGGGCAGTCTCTCGGAGTTCAGGGGCAAGGGCGCCGACGCGCTGGTGGTCGGTTCGGTGGTACGGCTGGCCAACGGCCGCTTCGACCTGCGCTTTGTCCTCTACGACACGGTCAAGCAAACGCGTCTTGATCAGGAGATCTTTGAGTCATCTGCTGCTGACTTGCGGCTGAACGCGCACCGGATCGCCGACCGCATCTTCGAGAAGCTCACCGGCGAGCGCGGCGTGTTCGCCACCCGCATCGCTTACGTAGTGCAGTTCGCAAAGAACCGTTTCGAGTTGCAGATCGCCGATTCCGACGGCGAGAACGCGCAGCCGGCGCTGCGTTCGCCAGAGCCGATCATGTCGCCGGCGTGGTCGGCCGACAGCACCCGGCTCGCCTACGTGTCGTTCGAGAGCGGCAAGCCGGTGGTCTACGTGCACACGATCACGGCCGGGCAGCGGCGGGTGCTGGCGAATTTCCACGGCAGCAACTCGGCGCCGGCGTGGGCGCCCGACGGCAAGCGGCTGGCCGTCGTGCTCACCCGCGACGGGCTGTCGCAGATCTATTCGATCAACGCCGACGGCTCCAACCTGCAGCGGCTGACCCGCTCGGCCGGCATCGACACCGAGCCGGTGTTCTCTCCCGACGGCAGGTTCATCTACTTCACCTCGGACCGCGGCGGCGGCCCGCAGATCTACCGCATGAACACCGACGGCGCCAACGTCGCGCGCGTGACCTTCAGCGGCGACTACAACGTCAGCCCGCGCGTGAGCCCGGACGGGCGCCTGCTGGCCTACGTCGGCCGACGCGGCGGCCGCTTCCAGGTGCACACGCTCGACCTCGCCACCAACCAGGAAACGGCGCTGACCGACACCGCACTGGACGAATCACCCAGCTTCGCCCCCAATGGGCGCATGCTGCTGTACGCGACCGAGGTCGGCCGCCGCGGCATCCTCGCCTCGGTATCGGTCGACGGGCGGGTGCGCGCGCGGCTGAGCGGACCGAGCGGCGACGTCAGGGAACCGACCTGGGGTCCGTTCATCAAGTAACCAAGGAGGGAAGCAATGACACCGAACCGCCTGATGCGACTGGCTGCCTGCGCGGCCGCGGCGCTTCTGATCGCCGCCTGCGCCAGCACGCCGCTGGAGGAGCAGCCGGCCGCGCCGGTCACCGACGCGAGCAGCGGTGCGGCGACAGGCAAGCCGGGTTCGGCCGCCGATCCGCGCGCGGTGGCCAGGGTTGACGCCACCTCCTCCAAGGGGATGGATCCGCTCAACGACCCGGCCAGCCCGCTGTCGAAGCGCAGCATCTATTTCGATTTCGACAGCTTCGTCGTCAAGCCCGAGTTCCAGGGCACGGTCGAGGCGC
>CAZSYX010000102.1:0-9537 GCA_964610575.1 uncultured Burkholderiaceae bacterium | reverse complement strand
GCTTGAAGTAGTCGCCGAAGCTGAAGTTGCCCAGCATCTCGAAGAACGTGTGGTGGCGCGCGGTGTAGCCGACGTTCTCCAGGTCGTTGTGCTTGCCGCCGGCGCGCAGCGACTTCTGCGCCGTGGTCGCGCGCGTGTACGGGCGCTTGTCGCGGCCGGTGAACACGTCCTTGAACTGCACCATGCCGCTGTTGACGAACAGCAGCGTCGGGTCATTGGCCGGCACCAGCGACGAGGCGCGCACGATGGCGTGGCCCTTGGACTCGAAGAACTTCAGGAACTGGTCGCGGATCTCGGCGCTTTTCATGGTTCGGAAGGAAGTGGCGAGCGACTGCTGTGGCCGCGGCTCGCCGGGGAAGATCGAAGGTCGATGATGATATCAAGCGCCCCCGCCCTCTCCCGCAACGCAGCGCTGGCCTTTGCGTAGGCGCTGCAGGCGTGCCGGCAGGGGTTGGTTGACAGGCTCTGCATCCCGGCAAAGGCATTTCGCGGTATGTTCCACCCTGCCGCACAACCGTTGCCCTATGTCCTCGCCGGCCCCTACCCCTGCCAGTATCGACGTCCGCCCGGGCTCGCTCGATGCATGGCGCATTGCCATCCGCACGCGGACCCTGTGGATCGCCACGGTGCCGGTGTTCGTCGGCACCAGCTTCGCCTACCTGGCGAGCGGGCAGGTCAATGTGCTGTTCGCGTCGCTGGCGCTGGTCGCATCGGTGCTGCTGCAGGCGATCGCCAACCTGCAGAACGACGTCGGCTACACCGCGCGCGGAGCCGAGACCGGCACGCGCGTCGGGCTGCCACGCGCCACCTCGACCGGCCTGCTGACCCCGCGCGAAGTGCGGCTGGCGATCGTCCTGGCCGTGGCGGCGACGATCCTGATCGGATTGCCGCTGGTGGCGCGCTGGGGCCTGCCGGTGCTGCTGATGGGCTTCAGCTCGGTCGCTGCCGCGCTCGCCTATATGGGCGGGCCGCGGCCGATCGCCTACACGCCGCTCGGCGAACTGATGGTGTTCATCTTTTTCGGCTTGATCGCAGTGGCTGGCAGCGGCTATATCCAGCTGGGCGCGGTGACGCCGGCGCTTCTGACCGCCGGCGCAGCGATTGGCGCGCTGGCGGCAGCCGTGCTGGTGGTCAACAACCATCGCGACATCGTGCACGATGCCGGCACCGGCCGGCGCACCTTCGGCGTGCTGTTCGGCGCGCGGGCCTCGGCCGGGCTTTACTCGGCGCTGATGCTGGCCCCGTTCGCCATGGTGCCGTTGCTGGTCTGGCAGACGGCGAGCCACCTGCTCTGGCTGCCTCTGCTCGCACTGCCCGGCGCCGCCAACCTCGTGCGGGTGCTGCCGAAGACGCCGCCGGGCGTGGCGTTCAACGGCCTGCTGATGCGCACCGTGATGCTGCAGCTGATCTATGGCGCGATGCTGACGATCGGCACCCTGCTCGCCGCCTGGCTGTAGGCGCGGCGCGCCGCCGCCTCAGTGGTGGCAGATACGCGCGAACATGGCGACCGCCGGGTGCTCCGCCCCGGCGACGCCGGCCACGCGGGCCGCGTGCGCGAGCCCTGAGATCCCGAAAACGACGATCGCGGCGCCGGCCAGCGGCTTGATCCAGGCCAGCGAGCGCGACGCTCTGCCCTGGCTCGCGCGGCCGACCCCATGCACGGCGACGTCCAATGCCAGCATGTTGGGCAGCGTTCCCAGGCCGAAGGCGAGCATCACCAGGGCGCCCTGCAGCGGGCCGCCCGCCACCAGCGCCAGCGGCAGCGCGGCATAGACCATGCCGCAGGGAATCCAGCCCCAGGCCAGCCCGGCAGCAAGCGCCTGCAGCCCGGTCCGCGGCGGATAGACCCGACGCGCGAGCGGAGCGATCAGTCGCCAGATCCAGGCGCCGGCGGGCTCGATGCGCCTCATCCAGGCGCCGCGGCCGAACATCGAGATACCGATGGCCAGCAGCATCAGGCTGCCGATCAGCATCAGCGCCGCCTGCACCGGTATCACGTCGGCGGCGTAAAGCGCCGCGCCGAGCGATCCAACCAGAACGCCAGCGAGCGCGTAGCTGCTCAGGCGTCCGGTGTGATAGCCGGCGGCCAGGCGAGCTGCCGACACCCCGCTCGGCCGGTTCAACTGCAGCGCGCCAACGATGCCGCCGCACATGGCGGCACAGTGCAGCCCGCCGACAATGGCCAGAGAGAACGCAGCGAAGGCCTGTGTGGCCAGTGGAGCGAGTTGGGTTTCCATGGCAACAGCCCGGGGCAATCAGCCCCGCATGTCAGCGTTCGTCAGCCTTTCTCTCCGCCGACAGCGGCGCGCGTTCAGACGATCTTCGAGTAGCGGCGCAGCCGCTGGTCCTGGCGAAGATAGCGGTCGAAGACCATCGCGATCCCGCGCACCAGCAGCTTGCCCTTGGGCAGCACGCTGATCCAGTCATGCGTGATCTCGACCAGCCCGGCCTCCTCGAAGGTGCGCAGGTCCTCGAGTTCGCGCTGGAAATACTCGTCGAACTTGATCAGGTGCGCCGCCTCGATGCCTTCCTTGCTGACCTCGAAATGGCACATCAGCGCCATGATGACGGCGCGTCGCAGCAGGTCGTCGCGGTCGAGCAGCACCCCGCGCGCGGTCGGCAGCCCGCCGGCATGCAGCCGGTCGTAGTACTCGTCGAGCTCCCGCACGTTCTGCGAATAGGTCGGGCCGACCTTGCTGATCGCCGAGACGCCCAGCCCGATCAGGTCGCAGTCGGGCCGAGTCGAGTAGCCTTGGAAGTTGCGGTGCAGGCGACCCAGCACCTGCGCGCGGGCGAGGTCGTCGGTGTCCTTGGCGAAGTGGTCCATGCCGATGTAGCGGTAGCCGGCCTCGGAGAGCCGGGTGATCGCATCGAGCATGATGTGCGTCTTCTCTTCCGGCGGCGGCAGTTCGGAAGCGATGATTCGGCGCTGCGGCTTGAAGCGCTCGGGCAGGTGCGCATAGTGATACAGCGCAATGCGTTCGGGCGACAGCTCGAGCACCCGGTCGAGCGTGCGCGAGAAGCTGTCGCGGGTCTGCCTCGGCAAGCCGTAAATGAGGTCGAGATTGACCGACTTGAAGCCGGCCGCGCGCGCGGTCTCGATCGTTTCGCGCGTCATCTCGTAGCTCTGCAGGCGGTTGACCGCCTTCTGCACCTCGAGGTCGAAGTCCTGCACGCCGACCGACATGCGGTTGAAGCCGAGCTGCGCCAGGGTGCGCACCTTCTCGGGCGGTGTGGAGCGCGGATCGACCTCGATGCTGCATTCCACGTTGTCGGCGAGCGGGAAGCGCTCCGTCAGCATCGCCATCACCTGCCCGAGTTCGGCGTTGCTGAGGAAAGTCGGCGTGCCGCCGCCGAAGTGCAACTGCTCCAGTTCGCGCGGGCCGGTCAGCAGGCTGCTCACCAGGTCAGCCTCGGTCTTCAGCGCCTCCAGGTACTCGGCGGCACGCTCGTGATGACGCGTGACGACCTTGTTGCAGGCACAGTAGAAGCAGACCTTGTCGCAGAACGGCACATGGACGTAGATCGACAGGCCGGGAGGCGCGACCTGGTCGCCGCGGCTGGCGAGGCGGGCAGCAAGAGTCGTCGCGTCGAACGCCTCGACGAAGCGATCGGCCGTCGGGTACGAGGTGTAGCGCGGGCCCGGGTGGTCGAAGCGGCGCAACAGCGCTTCGCCCGGCAGTTCGATGTCCTTGACGCTCATAGCGGGAGAAAGCATACGCGTCCTGCTGCGTTCCTGCGGCGCGCGGATCGCGAGCCGACCTTGGGGGGCGATTATTCGAGCCGCGCACTCGCTGCGGGTTGATGGGGGTCAACCGCAACCACGCACAAAGTCCTGCTGGCAAGAGGGAAAAGGCGGCTTCCGGACGGCCGCCGGACGCGAATTCGGCCCCCCCCGAACCCGGATGACGCAATGTTTGTAAGATACGGGTCCTGTTACTTTTGCCTCGGTCGCAAAAGCCCCGTCGACGCCTGCGGAGATCTGTGATGAATGCGCCGAACTTTTCCGCGCTCCATCTGAAAGTCGCGTGTTCGAACTGCAACCTGCGCGAACTCTGCCTGCCGGTGGGGCTGTCGCTGCCCGAGGTGGACAAGCTCGAGGAGCTGGTGGCCACGCGCAAGCGGGTCAAGCGGGGTGATTCGCTGTTCCGCGCCGGCGACCGCTTCGAGTCGCTGTATGCGGTGCGGCTGGGCTTCCTGAAGAGCACGGTCGTCTCTGCCGACGGCCGCGAGCAGGTCACCGGCTTTCACATGGCCGGCGAACTGGTCGGCATGGACGGCATCAGCGCCGAGCAGCACTCCTGCGACACGGTGGCGCTGGAAGACACCGAAGTCTGCGTGATTCCCTACGACCGCATCGAGGAGGTCGCCACTTCGGTGCCTGCGCTGCGCAGTCACTTTCACAAGGTGATGAGCCGCGAGATCGTGCGCGAGCACGGGGTCATGCTGCTGCTCGGCAGCATGCACGCCGAGGAACGGCTGGCGGCCTTCCTGCTGAACCTGTCGCAGCGCTTCGAGGCGCGCGGCTATTCCCGCTCCGAGTTCGTGCTGCGCATGACCCGCGCCGAGATCGGCAGCTTCCTCGGACTGAAGCTGGAAACGGTCAGCCGCGCGCTGTCGCGTTTCGCCACCGACGGCCTCATCGAAGTGAACCAGAAGCACGTTCGCATCGTCGACCCGGAGGGCCTGCGCTCGATCATGGCGGGCCAGGGGCCGCCGGCCGAACAACGCTGAATCCTGGGCGCGGGCGATCCGCGCTTTCTTTCGCCTGTCGATCGGAACTGCGCTTCGGCGCAGCGAGCAGCCGTCTTGCGCTCAGCCGAGCGCGTCCTGCGCATCAGGCCGCTTCGGGCATCCTGGCGGCCGGTCATCGGCATTCAGCGGGCAGCGATTGACCTCGACCGGCGAGCGCTGCAGGAACACGGTCAGCGCAGCGGCTGAGGCGCCGAGCGCCCAGAAGAAGAAGAAACCGATCGTGTACACGGGCATCCGCCCGGCGTCCACCGGCACGCCGAAAACGTGCAGATCGACCGGGTCGATCACGGCGAAGACGAGCAGTTCGGCAACCGCGGCAACCAGGAACGACGGCCACAGCACCCAGAGGATTCGTTGCGTCAGGCTGCTGGTCAGCATCTTCGTTTCCTCCAACGCGGCGCTCAGCGTCCGGCCATCAGTTTGAAACCACGCACCTCGCCCGCCGCGATGCCACCGTCGAGCCGCCAGTCGCGGCCTTCGACGACCACCCGCCAGGCGACCGGCGCATGCAGTGCGACTGCCTCCTCCCATGCGCCGCGGTAGTCGGCGCTGCGGCCCTCGGGGTCGGCCGACACGCGGCTGAGCATGGCCACGCGGTCGGCGCCGCTGCGGCCGGGATGCACGAGGCGGATGCGCAGCGCCGCCTCGGGGGGCACACCCTGCCCGGCGCTGCTGACACGCACATACACGCTGTCGCCGGCGCCCTCGCCGCCGGCCTGCACCTCGGCCGTCAGCCCGAGTTCGACGGCACGCTGGCTGCGCGACAGTTCGGCATTGATGGCCAGGCCGCGTTTGTAGTAGTCGGAGGCAACCACGCCGTCGTTGCTGCGCACGGCGAGCACGATGGTGATGACGCAGCCGATCACCGCCGCCAGCGGCGGCACCATCAGCAGCCAAGGCCAGCGCTGCCGGTACCAGGGGGCCGTCGTCGTATGCATGCGCTGCTCCTGCATGGCCTGCCTTCCGCGACTGCGGTCAGCGCCGCAAGCCGAGGAAGGTGGTGGTCTCGCGGACCGCGACGCCTGGGTCGTCCTCGGCGCGCACCTCGACCGCGATCTTGTGCGAGCCCGGCGTCACCTGCCCGGCATCGGCGAGCAGGCGCACCGGGATCGATGCCACCGCCGCCGGGCCGACCTCGAAGCGCGTTTCCGACGCGACGGCCAGGCCGGGCAGGCCGGAGACCGTCATCGTGTAGGAGCGCCGCGCTTCGGTGGTGTTCGACACCTGCATCCGGTAGACGTTCTCCACCTGCCCGCCGTCGGCTTCGCGGGCCAGTGCGCCGCGGTCGCGGATCAGGTCGACCTTCAGCGGCACGCGCAGCGAAAGGGCGACCGCCAGCGCGGCGGTGATCGCCAGCAGGAAGGCGCCGTAGACGAGCACGCGCGGCCTGAACACGCGCCGCCACATGGCTCGCGAGTCGAGGTTGTCGCGCATCGCGTTGGTGGTCGAATAGCGCACCAGCCCCTTCGGCAGGCCGACCTTCTCCATCGTGTGATCGCAGGCGTCGATGCAGGCGGCGCAGCCGATGCATTCGTACTGCAGTCCCTTGCGGATGTCGATGCCGGTCGGGCAGACCTGCACGCACAGGCCGCAGTCGACGCAGTCGCCGAGACCGAAATCCTTGCGGCTCTTCTTCTTGCTGCCGGGTCCGCGCGGCTCGCCGCGCGCCTCGTCATAGGTGACGATCAGCGTGTCCTGGTCGAACATCGCGCTCTGGAAGCGCGCGTACGGGCACATGTACTTGCACACCTGTTCGCGCATCCAGCCGGCGTTGCCGTAGGTGGCGAAACCGTAGAACAGCACCCAGAGGGCCGACCAGCCACCGATCTGCAGGGCCAGCATCTCGGCGCCGAGTTCGCGGATCGGCGTGAAGTAGCCGACGAAGGTGTAGCCGGTCCACAGCGCCACCGCGAACCAGGCCATGTGCTTGGCGGCCTTGAGCAGGAACTTGCGCGGACTCATCGGCTCGCGGTCGAGCACCATGCGGCGCGCCCGGTCGCCCTCGATGAGCTTCTCGATCCACATGAAGATCTCGGTGTAGACCGTCTGCGGACAGGCGTAGCCGCACCACAGGCGCCCGCCGACGGCGGTGAACAGGAACAGCGAGAAGGCGGCGATGATCAGGATGCCGGTCAGGAACACGATGTCCTGCGGCCACAGCACCAGGCCGAAGATGTAGAAGCGGCGCGCGACCAGTTCGAACAGGACGGCCTGCCGGTCGTTCCACATCAGCCAGGGCAGGCCGTAGAAGACGATCTGGGTGATCCAGACCGTCGCCCAGCGCCACTTCTGGAACCAGGCGAGTCCGTCGCCGATCTTCGAGCGCGGATAGATCTCGACGCGCTTCGCGTACAGCGACTCGACGGCTTCGGCCTGCTTCGCCGCCGACGTTGACGCTTCCTGCAGTTTCCTGCCTTCGTCGACCGCGTTCACTTCCAGTCCAGCCAACCGGACGCGGCACTGCGCGGCAAAGCCGCGCAGTGCCAGTCGATCACTTCGCTGCCGGCGGCGCAGCAGCGGCCCGGCCGGAGTTGGCCAACGAGTACACGTAGGCGGCGACCAGGTGGATCTCGGCGTCCGTAAGCGAGCCCTTCCATGCAGGCATAACGCTTTGGCCTGGCGTCAGAGTGTTCGATCCGCGGCCTTTCGTAATGGTTTCCGTGATCGCCGCGACAGTTGCTCCATAAAGCCAGATCTTGTCCGTCAGATTAGGCGCACCCAGCGTCTGGTTGCCCTTCGCGTCGGCACCATGACACGCGGCGCACGCCGCGAACTTCGCCTGGCCGCGAGCCGCCCGCGCGGAGTCGTGCGGGGAACCCGACAACGACAGCACGTAGTGAGCGACATCGGTGACATCTTCCGCGCCACCAATCGCCGCCGCCATCGCCGGCATGACGCCGTTGCGCCCATTTGCGATCGACGTCTTGATCGCCTCGGGCGAGCCTCCGTACAACCAGTCGCTGTCGGCCAGGTTGGGGAAGCCTCTGCTGCCGCGCGCGTCGGAGCCGTGACACTGCGCGCAGTTGTTCTGAAAGATGCGCCCGCCCATCTGCCGGCCGCGCTCGTCCGCCGCCACGGCCGGAAGGTCCATCTTCAGGTACGAGGCGAACAGCGGACCGAACTTCGTCTCTGCCGCCTTGACCTCGTCCTGGTGCTCGCGGGCCGAAGTCCAGTTGAAGATGCCCTTGAACTGGGTGCCGAGCCCGGGATAAAGAACCAGGTAGACGACCGAGAAGACGACGGTGATGTAGAACAGCCACATCCACCAGCGCGGCAGCGGGTTGTGGAACTCCTGCAGGTCGCCGTCCCAGACGTGGCCGGTGGTGTCCGGCTCCGGGCCGGCGCCGACCTTGACGCGGTGCGTGCTCTGCGACCACAGGAACACGCCGCAGCCGACGACCGACACGATCGTGATGATGCTGATGAAATAGTCCCAGAAAACGCTCGTAAAGTCGCTCATCTAGCGGCTCCCCAGAGTGCGGTCATGATGCTCGTCGTCGGCAAACGGCAGGCGCGCCGCTTCCTCGAATCCCTTCTGGCTCTTGCGATGCCAGGCCCACCAGATGATGCCGATGAAGGCCGTGAACGCGAGCACGGTGGCGAGTGCGCGCAGGTCGTTGACGTCCATGTCAGCCTCCGGTGCGCACGCTGCGCATCTCGACGCCCAGCCCCTGCAGGTAGGCGATCAGCGCATCGAGTTCGGTCTTGCCCTTCATCTGCTCGGGCGCCTTGGCCACCTGCTCGTCGGTGTAGGGCACGCCGAGCTTGCGCAGCGCGCGCATGCGCGCCTGCACGTCGGCGTTCTCGACACTCGCCGCCGCCAGCCACGAATAGGCCGGCATGTTCGACTCCGGCACCACGTCGCGCGGGTTGTTGAAGTGCACGCGGTGCCACTCGTCCGAGTAACGGCCGCCGACGCGCGCCAGGTCCGGCCCCGTGCGCTTGCTGCCCCACTGGAACGGGTGGTCGAAGACGAACTCGCCGGCCACCGAGTAATGGCCCTGGTAGCGCAGCGTCTCGGCGCGGAACGGCCGGACCATCTGCGAATGGCAGTTGTAGCAACCCTCGCGGATGTAGATGTCGCGGCCGACCAGGCGCAGCGGCTCATAGGGCTTGATGCCGGCCACCGGCTGGGTCGTCTGCCGCTGGAAATACAGCGGCACGATCTCGACCAGGCCGCCGACGGCGACCACCAGCACGATCAGGATGATCATCAGCCACGAATTGCGCTCGATGAAGTCGTGTGTGAGCTTCATGGTTCCGTTTCCTCGCGTTCCGTGATCAGGCGTGCGCCAGTGCCGCGGGCACCGGATCGTCGACCGGCTTGCCGGCCCGCACCGTCTTGTAGACGTTGTAGCCCATCAGGCAGATGCCGGCGAAGTACAGCAGGCCGCCGAGCAGGCGGATCGTGTAGAAGGGATAGGTCGCCTTGATGCTCTCGATGAACGTGTAGGTCAGCGTGCCGTCCTCGTTCACCGCGCGCCACATCAGGCCCTGCATCACGCCGGCGATCCACATCGCCGCGATGTACAGCACGATGCCGATGGTGGCGATCCAGAAGTGCGTCGTCACCAGCCGCATGCTGTACATCTCGGTGCGGCCGTACAGGCGCGGCAGCAGGTAGTAGATCGCCCCCATCGAGATGAAGCCGACCCAGCCGAGCGCGCCGGAATGCACGTGGCCGATGGTCCAGTCCGTGTAGTGCGACAGCGCGTTGACGGTCTTGATCGACATCATCGGCCCCTCGAAGGTCGACATGCCGTAGAACGACAGCGAGACGAT
>CAZSYX010000101.1:0-9790 GCA_964610575.1 uncultured Burkholderiaceae bacterium | reverse complement strand
GAACCGTCTGAGGACCACTCGTGGACGCGGGTTCGATTCCCGCCGCCTCCACCATATTGCTCCGCCCGGATGCCGTCTTCGGGCGATCCCTGTTACCGTCCCGGTCCCGTCGCGAAGCCGTAGAGTCGACGCGCGCCGATCCCCCGCTGGCGAAGCTGCGCCTGCGCATCGGGCGAGTGACCTGTGTCAAGATCGGCCGCCGCGCTGCCCCCTATCGTGCCGGCCCTTACTAAGGGAGAGTTCGACATGTTCTTCCGCTGGTTCGCCGTGGCCGCGGCCACAGTCGCGACGATCGCGCTCGCCGGCTGTGCCACCCCTTCGACGACGCTCGACGCCCGGTGGGTCAATCCCGAGTCCGCCGGCCAGCGGTCGGTCCGCAGCGTGATGGTGATGGCGGCGATACGCGATTCGACCAGCCGCCGGAACTTCGAGGACCGAATGGTCACTGCGCTGTCGGCATCGGGTGTCAAGGCGGTGCCGTCTTACAGTTTCATCCCGGCGGACGGTCCGGTGAGCGAAGAGCAGGTGCGGCGCGCGGTCGCCGATGCCGGCGTCGGTCATGCCCTGATCAGCCGGATCATCAATGTCACCACCGAGGTCAACGTCACCCCCGGAATGGTGATGGGTCCGACCTGGACGCCGGGCTGGGGCTGGAGCAGCGGCTGGGGCCCCGGCTGGAGTGGTTTCGCCCGTTACCACAACGCGACGTGGGCCACGTCGGTCCCGCCGCGGGTAACGACGACGCAAAACGTCCATGCCGACTCGCGAGTCTTCGATGCCGGGACCGCCGCGGTGGTCTGGTCGGCGGCGACGACGACTTCGACCGGCTGGGATTCCGTGCCGCAACTGATCGAGCAGTTCGTCGCTCTGATCGTCGAGACGATGAAAAAGGACGGCATCATCTAGCTTCATGCATCTTTCCTGAGGGAGGCATTCCATGATTCACCGCTTGAGCGCAATTTCCGTTGCCGCGGTCGCCGCGCTATTGCTGCCCGAGGCGGCCGACGCGCAGGTGCGCGTGCAGTACGGCCGCATCACCAACGTCCAGACGACCACCGTCACCGACAGCACGGCGAGAAACATCGGCACGCTCGTCGGCGGCGGCATTGGCGTCGTTTCCGGCAGCGGGCAGTCGGCCAGCAACCGCGCGCTGCGTGGCATCGGCGGCGCGGCTGCCGGCCGCGGCGTGGGCACGCTGGCCGGCCGGTCGCAGGCCTTCGAGTACACGGTGCTGGTCGACGGCAAGACCACGGTCCAGATCGTTTCGGACCAGGCCGGCAAGCGCGTCGGCGACTGCGTCGCCGTCGAGCAGGGGCAATTCGCGAACCTGCGCCTGGTGCCCGACAGCCGCTGCGCGCCGCGCGCGCAGCCCGCACCGGCGAAGGCCGCCCCGCCGCCCGCCGCCGACGCGCAGCAGGCGAGCGCCTGCGAGCAGGCCAAGCAGCAGGTTCTGGCGGCAAAGACGGACGAGGAATTCGACGCCGCCGAACGGCGGATGCGGCTGCTCTGCGGCGAGTGATCGGATTCCTGCCGGCCGCACGCAAGTGGCGGCCGGCGCCTGCGGCCCGCCGCAGGTGTCATCCGGCGTTGCGCTTGCGTCGCCTCTTAGGCGTCTTCTCCGCCGGCGCGTGGCGCGCAACGAGCGTGGCCTCCTCGCGCACGATCGCCGCCTCCGCCTCGCGCAGTCGCTCGAGCAGCGCGCGCGCCGCGGCGCCCGGCACCTCGCCCTTGAGGGTCACGAACCCGTAGCTGGTCGACAGCCAGCTTTCCGTCAGCAGTAACGCCAGGGTTCCGCGCTCGACCTCTTCGGCCACGCACGGCAGCGGCAGCGACGCGATCGCGTCGGAGTCCGCCAGCAATCGCTTCACGGCCGCCAGCGAGGCGAGTTCGATGGCCGGGAACGGCCGCCCCAGCTGCAGCGGATTCGACTCCGGCAGCGTCGCCAGCATGGGTTCGAGAACCCGCGGCGGAATGCGACTCACCGCGACGAGCGGATACGCAAACGTGTGCACGAAACTGACGACCGCCCGGCGGCTGAGCGGATGCCCGCGGCGGCCGATGCAAAACAGCGGGTGCGGCGGCAGCGGCGCGACATCGAGGTCGTGCTCGCCGTCCAGCGTGCTGAGCTCGCAGACGAGGAAATCGACTTCGCGCGCCCGCAGCCTTCGGAGCAATTCGTCCCAGTCGCCGCGGACCAGCACGCGGACGCGGATCAAAGGATGCGCCGCGACGAAACGCGTCAGGGCGGCGGGCACGATCGTCTCGCCCGGATACGGGCCGACGCCGAGGCTGACGTGCCCCGAACCGGGGACTTTGCGCTGGAGGATTTCGCGATCGAGTTCGTCGGCGGCCTGCACCAGCGTCCGGGCGCGCAGGATGAGCACGCGGCCCACGTCGGTCGGCGTGACGCCGCTCTTCGAGCGATCGAACAGCGCGGCGCCCACCTGCCGCTCGAGGCTCTGCATGCTGCGGGAAAGCGCGGGCTGCGTCATGCCCAGCGCCGCAGCCGCACGCCCGAAGCTGCCGTGACCGGCGAGCGCGAGCAGGTGACGGAGCTGGCGCAGGTCGAGGGTCATGCACGCAGTATATGACCCGCCCTGCCCGGCGGCATTGGACACGCCGCCGGGCGGACTGAACAATCACAGTCTTGCAGGGCGGGTCGCACGCGGCCGCCGAGGCCGGCACGGCGCAGCCGCTCCATCAACCGCTCCGCACTATCGATTCAGTGACTCACAGACGTTGCGGAGCATCGCATGACAGTTAGGAATCCACGCCATCTCGCCCTGCTGCTGGCGTTCGCCGGCGCAGTCGCCACGGCCGCGCAGGCGCAGACTCCCGGTGCCTCGCTGATGCCGGCCGACGGCGGCGCCAGCGCAGCGAAGCACTTCGACCCGCTCGGCAAGCCGCCGTCGAAGTTCACGCTCGAATTGCGCAACGGGCAGAAGGCCCAGCTGCCTTTCGCCGACAAGCGCGACTTCGACGAAGCCAAGCGCGGCTTCATCGCCGAGCCGCCCTACACGAAGATCATGGCCGACGCCGGCCACGTCGCCTGGGACATGGCGAGCTACGGCTGGCTGCTCACCGGCAAGGACTTCGAGACGATCCATCCCTCGCTGCAGCGCCAGGCGGTGCTCAACATGGCCTACGGGCTATACGAGGTGGTACCGGGGCGCATCTACCAGGTGCGCGGCTTCGACCTCGCCAACATCAGCTTCATCAAGGGCGACACCGGCTGGATCGTCTTCGATCCGCTGACCGCCAAGGAGACGGCGCGGGCGGCGCTGGAATTCATCAACGAGAAGCTCGGCAAGCGGCCGGTGGTGGCCGTGGTGTACTCGCACTCGCACGGCGACCACTTCGGCGGCGTGCGCGGCGTGGTCGACGAGGCCGACGTTGCCAGCGGCAAGGCGCTGGTGATCGCGCCCGCGGGCTTCCTCGAGGCGGCGATCTCCGAGAACGTCTTCGCCGGCAATGCGATGTCGCGGCGCCTGCAGTGGCAGTACGCAGTGCTGCTGCAGCGCGGCCCCTTCGGCCACGTCGACCAGGCGATCGGCAAGAACGTGGCACACGGGAATACCGGGCTGATCCCGCCGAACCGGATCGTCGCCAAGGATTTCGAGGAGATCACGGTCGACGGCGTGAAGATGGTGTTCCAGAACGCGCCGGACACCGAGGCGCCGGTGCAGATGAGCACCTACTTCCCGCAGTTCAAGGCGTTTTGGGCGGCGGAGATCGTCACCGGCACCATTCACAACATCTACACGCTGCGCGGCGCCGCAGTGCGCAACGCCCTGAACTGGTCGAAGGAGATCAACGAAGCGCTCTACAAGTTCGGCCAGGAGGCCGAGGTCATGTTCGCCTCGCACAGCTGGCCGCGCTGGGGCAACGACCGCATCCAGGAAGTGCTGCGCGCGCAGCGCGACGCCTACGCCAACCTCAACAACCAGTCGCTGCACTACGCCAACCGCGGCGTGACGATCAACGAGATCCACAACGTCTACGAGGTGCCGAAGCCCCTGCGCGAGCAGTGGGCCGTGCGCAGCTACCACGGCGACGTGCAGAACAACGTGCGCGGCGTGATCAACCGCTTCCTCGGCCACTTCGACGGCAACCCGGTCAACCTGATCCCGCTGTCGCCGAGGGACTCGGCGCCGCTTTACGTCGAGATGATGGGCGGCTCGGCGAAGATCCTCGCCAAGGGCGAGGAACTGATCGCGCAGGGCAAGTACCTGCAGGCGACCGAGATCCTCAACAGGCTGGTGTTCGCCGAGCCGCAGAACCAGGCGGCGCGCCGGCTGCTCGCCGACGCCTACGAGCAACTCGGCTACCGGGCCGAGAGCACCAGCGCGCGCAACACCTTCCTGCAGGGCGCCTTCGAACTGCGCAACGGCCAGCCGGGCGGCGTGCCGCCGCGGTCGACGGGGCCGGACGTCGTGCGCGCGATGTCGACCGAGCAGTGGCTCGACTTCGTCGGCATCAGCATGGACCCGAAGCGGGCCGAGGGAATCAAGTTCACGATCAACCTCGTCACGCCCGACAACGGCGAGCAATTCGTCGTCGAGATGAGCAACGCGACGCTCACCAGCGTCAAGGGCTTCCAGGCGAAGAAGCCCGACCTCACCGTCACGGTCGCCCGTGCCGATCTCAACCAGGTGATGATGGGCGTGGCGACGTTCGACGACCTGATCAAGGCCGGCAAGGCGAAGTTCGACGGCAACCGGGCCGGGTTCGACCAGCTGCGCTCGATCCTCGTCCCGTTCACGCCCGATTTCGAGGTCCTGCCGGGCACCGCGCCGAAAGTGCCTTCGGCGGCGCCCAAGCCGTTCGAAGCACCGAAGTTCGATCCGCGGATCGGCGACTGAGCGCGGGCAGGGGGAAGAGCAGATGCCCTCGCCCATGGCTCCGGCACGGACCCTCGGCGTCGCCGTCCTGCTTGCCGCCGCGGGGCTCGGCGCCGGACCCGCCGCGGCGGGCGGGCTGCTGCTGTACGAGTTCGGCACCGCCGAACCCGGACTGGCGGCGGCGGGCTACGCCGCGCGGGCGCAGGACGCCTCCACCGCGTTCACCAACCCGGCCGGCATGACGCGCCTGGAGGGCACACAGGCGCTCGCCGGCGGGCAGCTCATGTGGCTGAACAACCGTTTCTCGATCGGCGACGGCACTTCGCCGGGGCTCGGCGGCAATGACGGCGGCCGCGCGATCGGCGCGAACGGCTTCGTCCCGGGGGCCGGCGCGTTCGTCGCCCATAGCATTTCGCCGGACCTCAAGCTGGGCTTCTCGGTCGCCGGCAACTTCGGCTCGATCATCGACTACGACGAGGCGTGGGTCGGCCGCTACCGCGTGCAGCAGGCCACGCTCCTCGGCATCCAGTTCGTGCCGTCGGTGGCCTACCGGGTGAACGACAAGCTGTCGGTCGGTGCCGGGATCAATGCCGTCTACGGAATCTTCGACCAGCAGGTCGCAATCAACAACGTGCTGCCCTCGGCGGCGGACGGCAGGCTCGAACTCGACGACAAGGCCTGGGGCTTCGGCGGCAACGTCGGCCTGCTCTACGAGGTCGCGCCCGGGACGCGCGTCGGGCTCACGTGGACCTCGCAGGTCGACCTCGACTTCACGGCACCGGCGCAGTTTTCCGGCCTCGGCCCCGCGCTGTCCGCACTCCTCGCCTCGCGCGGGCTGCTCGACGCGCAAGTGAACATCGGCACGAAGATCCCGCAGCAGGTGATGGCCAGCGCCTTCTCGCAGATCGACGAGCGCTGGGCCGTGCTCGGCAACGTCGGCTGGCAGCAGTGGTCGAGGTTCGGCCAGGTCGCGATCGGCATCGACAACACGGCCAATCCGGTCGCCCTCACCACCAGCATCCCGTTCAAGGACACCTGGCACGTCGCGGCCGGCGCGC
Organism: uncultured Burkholderiaceae bacterium; assembly: GCA_964610575.1. Lineage (GTDB taxonomy): Bacteria > Pseudomonadota > Gammaproteobacteria > Burkholderiales > Burkholderiaceae_F > JADJWR01. The sequence continues at coordinate 3,891 of CAZSYX010000101.1, read as the reverse complement.
AGTACCGGGTGAGCGATCCCTGGCGCCTGAACTTCGGCGTCGCCTACGACTCGGGCTTCCAGGACGGCGGCAACGTGTCGCCGCTGGTCCCGGTGAACGCGGCCTGGCGTTTCGGCGTCGGCGGCGAGCAACAGATCGGCAAGTCCATGAAGTGGGGCATCGCGGGCGAGTTACTCTACGGGGGGACGCTGAACGTGAACCAGCGCAGCGTCCTGCCGCCGGCCGTCGGCGGGCGCGGCGATCTGGTGGGCTCGTACAACAACACCACGTCCGTGGTCGTCTCCGTCTACGGCAACTGGACTTTCTGACCTGCCCGGGCGATCGAGGCCATCCAGCTTTGCGGCGTGCACTGCCCTTTCCGATAGCGCCGGGCGACCGGCTGATTGCAGTGAGCAACACCTATTCATCCAACATGCGAAGGATTTGGACCATGGACATGAAGAGACGTAACGTCATCATCACCGGCGCCGGAGTGGCGGTTCTCACCCTGGCTTCGGCCGGCTGCACGACAACCTCCGACACCGGCGGTGACCCCGCCGCCCAGCGGCAAGCGCTCGATTCATCGGCCGACAGCGCGCTGTCGCGGCTCTACGCACAGCACGCCGGCTCGAGAGAACTCATCAATTCGGCGCGCGGCGTGCTCATTTTCCCGACCGTCGTCTCGGCCGGCTTCATCGTCGGCGCTTCGAGCGGGCAAGGCGTCCTGCGCAAGGGCGGCAAGACGTCGGGCTACTTCAGGATGACCGAGGGCGCGGTCGGCCTGCTGGCCGGCGCGCAGTCGCAGGCGGTGTTCATCCTGTTCATGACGGACGGCGCACTGAAGCGATTCGAGTCCAGCAGCGGCTGGACCGCCGGGGCCGATGCCAACATCACGATGATCACCGTTGGCGCGAACGCGCAGGTCACGACCCAGACCGCGCAGCAGGAAGTCATCGGCTTCGTGATGACCAATGCCGGACTGATGGGCAACATCAGCCTGAACGGCAGCCGCATCACGCGACTGAGTTTGTAGTCAGCCGCCTTTCCGCCGCGGCCGCTCGGCGGTCGCGGCGAACCGGCCCGCCGTCGCAGAGCAAACGCAGCCGCGGTATCGGTACCGCCGACGCGGGCGGTCGCTGCTCGTCGATTTCTAGCGCACTCAGTGCCCTGCGGCACCCCCTGCGCCCAGTCAACGGACGAAATTCCCATGAAGGAAACAAAGCGAAAGCCGGTCCTGGCTGACCTCGGGCTGCAGGGCGGCGGCGCGCACGGCGCGTTCACCTGGGGCGTGCTCGATCGCCTGCTCGAAGAGACCTGGCTGACCTACGACGGCATCTCCGGCACCTCGGCCGGCGCAATGAACGCGGCGGTGATGATCGACGGCTACGCCGCCGGCGGCGCGGAGGGTGCACGGCAAGCGCTGGAGCGCTTCTGGCGCGCCGTGTCCGACGCGGCGCGTTTCAGTCCGATCCAGCGCGGACCGCTGGAGGTGCTTACCGGAAGCTGGACGCTGGACTACTCGCCGCTGTTCGTCGCGATGGATCTCGCCGCGCGGATGGTTTCGCCGTATGACACCAACCCGTTCGGCGGCAATCCGCTCGAGAAGATCCTGCACGACTGCATCGATTTCGACCGCCTGAAACAGGCGCCGATCAAGCTGTTCGTCACCGCCACCAACGTGCGCACGGGCCGCGGGCGGGTCTTTCGCAATGCCGACGTGACGCCGCACGTGCTGCTCGCCTCGGCCTGCCTGCCGACGATGTTCCAGGCGGTCGAGATCGACGGCGAGGCCTACTGGGACGGCGGCTACTCCGGCAACCCGTCGCTGGCGCCGCTGATCCGGGAGTGCTCGTCGCACGACACGATCATCGTGCAGATCAATCCGATCGAGCGTCCGGGAACGCCGCGCACCGCGCGCGAGATCCACAACCGGCTGAACGAGATCGCCTTCAACTCGACGCTGATCAAGGAATTCCGGGCCGCCGCGCTGCTGCGGCAGGTGGCCGACCCCGGCACCGGCGAAGGCCAGTTGCTGGCCAGGATGCGCATGCATCGCATCGCCAGCGACATCATGCTCGACCTGGGCTACTCGTCGAAGCTGCTCGCCGAATGGAGTTTCTTCCTGATGCTGCGCGACGCCGGGCGCAACGCTGCCGAGGAGTTCCTGCAGCGGCACGGCGCCGACCTCGGCGTGCGCTCGACGCTCGACATCGACCACTACCTCGAGGGCGTCTGACGCCGTGAGCGCGTACGGCCGTTCCGAAGCGCTCACCTCGGAGCACGAAGCGCGAAGGCAAGCCTGATGGGCCTGCTCGGCATCCTGCTTGCCCTGGCGGTCCTGATGTGGCTGTCGTTCCGCGGCTGGAGCGTGCTGCTCTTGGCGCCGGCGGCGGCGCTTATCGTGGCGGCGTTCTCCGCCGAGCCGCTGCTGGCGCACTGGACCCACACCTTCATGGGCTCCGCAGGCGGCTTCGTCGCGCAGTTCTTTCCCCTGTTTCTGCTCGGCGCGCTGTTCGGCAAGCTGATGGAGGACAGCGGCTCCGTGGCGGCGATCGCCCGCTTCATGACCGCCAAGCTGGGCGCGCGCCGCGCGATCCTTGCCGTCGTCCTCGCCGGTGCGCTGGTGACCTACGGCGGGGTGAGCCTCTTCGTGGCCTTCTTCGTCATCGGCCCGATGGCAATGGCGCTGTTCCAGGCCGCCGACATTCCACGGCGACTGATGCCCGCGGCGATCGCGCTGGGTACCACGACCTTCACCATGACGGCGATGCCCGGCACACCGGCGATCCAGAACGCCATACCGATGCCCTTCTTCGGCACGACGCCGTTCGCCGCGCCCGGCTTGGGACTGATCGGCTCGGCCATCATGCTGGCCTTCGGCCTGGCGTGGCTGTCGTATGCCGAGGCCGGCGCGCGGCGCCGCGGCGAGGGCTTCTCCGGCGCGGTGGCTGACGTGACGCCGGTGGCGGCGGACCCGCTGGTCCGCGAGCGCGCGACGACCGCCAGCACCTTCGATCCGCCGGAGGCGAGCCGTGGGCAGCCCTCGGCGCAGGAGCCGGACTTCGCCGTTGCGATCGCTCCACTGGTCGTCGTCGTGGCCGTCAACCTGCTGATGTCGTTCTTCGTCCTGCCGCGGCTCGACATGAGCTTCCTGGCGGAGGAACGCTGGGGCGGACTTTCGCTGGCAGGGGCCAGCGGCGTGTGGTCGGTCATCGTCGCCCTGATCTGCGCCATCGGCGCCCTGCTGCTGCTCAACCGCGGCCGCCTGCCGACGGTGCGCGAATCGATGGACGCCGGCGCGAACGCATCCGTGCTGCCGGTGCTCAGTGTGGCGAGCCTGGTCGGCTTCGGCGCCGTGGTCGCTGCCATGCCGGCCTTCGAACTGGTGCGCGACTGGGTCCTGTCGATCCAGGGCGGACTGCTCGTTTCGCTGGCAATGTCGACCAACATCCTCGCCGCCCTGACCGGCTCGGCGTCGGGAGGCATGACGATCGCGCTCGATGCGCTCGGCGGCACGTATCTCTCGCTCGCCGAACTGCAGGACGTCGACCCGGCCATCCTGCACCGGGTGGCGGCGATGGCCGCGGGCACGCTCGACAGCCTGCCGCACAACGGCGCCATCGTGACGCTGCTGGCCGTCTGCGGCGCGACGCATCGGGAAAGTTACTTTCACATCGCCATGGCGGCCATCGTCGGGCCGATCGTCGCCCTGGCGGCAGTCATCGTGCTGGGCAGCGCGTTCGGCTCGTTCTAGGGCCTGTTCACGCTAAAGCCGGGAGTGCGAAGGGTTGGGCCGAAATGCGGCGTCTGCTTTGTCGGACGGCTTGCGCAGGGGAGCCGCCCTGCGCGGCGCCGCCCTTCGCGCATCCGTCCGCATTGCGGCCCAACGCATCTCCCGCATTTAGCGTGAAC
>CAZSYX010000100.1:0-9975 GCA_964610575.1 uncultured Burkholderiaceae bacterium | reverse complement strand
AGACGAACAGGTGCACCGCGATCAGCGGGATCACGAGTCCCGACTGCGCGCCCAGTTCGACGATCACCGGCGCCATCAGCGTGGCCACCAGGATGTAGTTGGCGGTGGTCGGCACGCCCATGCCGAGCACCAGGCAGACGAAGGCGGTGAACAGCAGCATCACCATCACGTTGCCCGCCGAGACGAATTCGACGAAGTCGGTCATGCGCAGGCCGAGCCCGGTCAGCGTGATCGCGCCGACGATGATGCCGGCGCAGCCGGTCGCCACCGCGATGCCGATCATGTTGCGCGCGCCGTCGTTGCTGCCGACGATCACGTCGTTCAGCCCGGCGGTGAATTCGCGGCTGAAGTCGCCCGTCTTGCGGAAGAACGCGATCAGCGGGCGCTGCGTCACCATCAGAGCCACCTGCGTGGTCACGCCCCAGAACGCCGACAACCCCGGCGACATCTCCTCGACCATCAGGCACCAGATCAGCACGCCGACGGGAATCAGGAAATGCAGACCGGCCTTCACGGTCGGCCAGGTCGGCGGCAGCACCGGGTTCGTGACGTCGATCTCGGTCGGCAGGTCCGGCTGCCTCGCCGCCACCCGGACGCTGTAGATGTAAAGCACCGTGAGCAGCGCGCCGAGCACGTAGGGCGCCGCGTCGCCGATCAGCGCCTTGGCGCCGAGCGCGATGTAGTAGATCAGCGCCATCACGATGGCCGTGCCCGACAGGCCGAGGCCCCAGGACGAAAGCCGGTTACCCATCGTGCGGTCGCGCTCGCGCGCCGTGGGCTTCAAGCCGAGCTTCAGCGCCTCGAGGTGCACGATGTAGAACAGCGCGATGTAGCTGATCACCGCCGGGATGAAGGCGTGCTTGACGATGTCCGAGTACGGAATGCCGACGTACTCGACCATCAGGAACGCCGCCGCGCCCATCACCGGCGGCATGATCTGGCCGTTCACCGACGACGAGGTCTCGATCGCCGCCGCCTTCACGCCGCCGTAGCCCGCCCGCTTCATCAGCGGAATCGTGAAGATGCCGCCCGAGACCACGTTGCTGACCGACGACCCGGAGATAAGCCCATTCAGCGCCGAGGAGACGACGGCCACCTTGGCCGGTCCGCCGCGCAGGTGGCCGAGCAGCGCGAAGCTCACCTGCATCATGTAGTTGCCGCCGCCGGCGCGGTCGAGAAGCGTGCCGAACAGCACGAACACGAAGATGAAACTGACCGACACACCGAGGGCGATGCCGAACACGCCCTCGGTCACCATCCACATGTGCGAAACGACCCGCGGCACCGAGGCGCCCTTGTGCGCGATGACGTCCGGCAGGTAGGGGCCGGCGAAGATGTAGGTGAGGAACAGCACCGCCAGCACCGCCATCGGCAGGCCGACCGCGCGGCGCGTCGCCTCGAGCAACACAAGGATGCCGACGACACCGACGATGACGTCAAGCTGCGTCGGATTGCCGGGCCGCAGGGCGAGCTCCTTGTAGAAGATGATCAGGTACAGCGCCGAGACCGCACCGGCGGCGGCCAGCAGCCAGTCGAAAGCCGGCACGTGATCGCGCGGCGAGCGCTTGAATGCCGGGAAGGCCATGAATGCGAGGAACAGGCCCAGCGCCAGGTGGATCGAGCGTGCCTCGGTGTCGTTGAAGACGGCGAAGCGCAGCGCGAACGGCAGCGGCGAGGCGTACCAGAGCTGGAACAGGACCCAGAGCAGGCCGAGGCCGAGCATCACCTTGCCGGCGAAGCCGACGGTCGAGCGGCCGCCGAAGTCGGCGTCCTTGACGAGTTGCTGGACGTCGGTTTCGCCGAGCTCCATCGCGGCGGTGGGACTGAGCTCCTCTTCCAGTTCTTCCAGCTTCTTCTTGTCCACGGCCGCTCCACTGAAACGCAACGGGCGGCCGAAGCCGCCCGTCGAACTCTACGCGCAGTTCACCCGCGCGCGGTCACTTGATCCAGCCCTTCTCCTTGTAGAAGCGGGCAGCACCGTCGTGCAGCGGCGCCGACAGGCCGTTTTTCACCATGTCTTCCGGCTTCAGGTTGGCCAGCGCCGGGTGCAGCTTCTTGAACTCGTCGAAGTTGTCGAACACCGCCTTGGTGACGGCATAGACGACGTCGGCCGGCACCTTGGCCGAGCTGACCACCGTGGCCTGCACGCCGTAGGTCGTGGTCGGGTTCGGGTTGTTCGGATACATGCCGCCGGGGATCGTCGCGATCGCGTAGTACGGCCGTTCCTTGACCAGCTTGTCGACCGCCGGCCCCGACAATGACACGAGCTTGGCGCCGCAGATGGTCGTCGGGTCCTGGATGTTCGCCGACGGATGGCCGACGGCATAGAAGAAGCCGTCGATCTTGCCGTCGCACAGCGCCGGGCCGTGCTCATCGGGACGCAGCTCGGAGGCGAGGCCGAAGTCGCTCATCTTCCAGCCCATCGCGGCGAGCAGTTCGTTCATCGACGCCAGGGTGCCCGAGCCCGGGTTGCCGACGTTGAAGCGCTTGCCCTTGAAGTCCTCGAACTTGGTGATGTTGGCTTCCTTGCGGGCGACGACGGTGAACGGCTCCGGATGCAGCGCGAACACCGCGCGCAGGTCGCCCATCGCGCCGTCCTTCTGGAACTGCCCCTGACCGTTGGTGGCGTTGAACTGGATGTCCGACTGCGCGACACCAAACTCGATCTCGCCCGACTTCAGCAGGTTGACGTTGGCCACCGAGCCGCCGGTGGACTCGACCGAGCAGCGCAGGCCGTGCTTGGCGCGATCGCGGTTGACGAGGCGGCAGATCGCGCCGCCGGCCGGGTAATAGACACCGGTGACGCCACCGGTGCCAATGGTGATGAACTTCTGCTGCGCGGCGGCCGGTTGCGGCACGGCAGCGGCAAAGCCCACGGCCAGTGCCGCGGCGCAAAGGGAAAGCGTCAGACGCATCGTGATCTCCTTGGGTTGACTGAAGCCGACCGCGACAGCGGCGATCGAGCTGCGGGAAAATGACTCGACATGCGGGGCTTCGCCACGGCGGCCGACCCCATCCATTCCTTTGAAGAGCGAACGCTACTCCAGACTAGGGAGCCGCGCGAGTGGCCGCATCGATGGCCCGCTGCAGTCGCTCGACCAGCAGGTCGAGTTCGGCGTCGTCGACGATGAAGGGCGGCGCCAGCAGCACGTGGTCGCCGCGCTTGCCGTCGATCGTGCCGGCCATCGGATAGCACAAGAGCCCCGCTGCCATGCCTTCGGCGCGCACCCGCGCGGCGACCCGGCGGCCCGGATCGAATGGCGCCTTGGTGCCGCGATCGGCCACCAGTTCGAGCGCGCGGAACAGCCCCCGGCCGCGGATCTCGCCGACGTGCCGGTGCTGCCCGAACGCCGCCTGCAGGCGTGTCATCAGCTTCTCGCCCTGCCGCGCGCAGCGCTCCACCAGGCGGTCGCGCTTGAACACTCGCTGCACCGCCAGCGCCGCCGCGCAGGCCATCGGGTGTCCGATATAGGTGTGGCCGTGCTGGAAGAAGCCCGATCCCTGGGCGATGGCATCGATCACGCGCCCCGCCACCAGTACCGCGCCGACCGGCTGGTAGCCGCCGCCCAGCCCCTTGGCGATGGCCATCAGGTCCGGCGCCACGCCCTCCTGTTCGCAGGCGTGCAAGGTGCCGGTGCGGCCCATGCCGCACATCACCTCGTCGAGGATCAGCAGGATGCCGTGCCGGTCGCACAGTTCGCGCACCGCCTTGTAGTAACCGGGCGGCGCGGTCAGGCAGCCACTGGTGGCGCCACCGACGGTCTCGGCGACGAAGGCGATCACCTTGTCGCCGCCGACACGGTCGATCGCCTGCTCGATCTCGGCGATGAGCCGCGTGCAGTACTGCGCATCGGTCTCATCGGCCCGGCGGTCGCGGTAGGCGTAGGTCGGTGCGACGTGCTCGACGTCGATCAGCAACGGCGCGAACTGCCGCCGCCGCCAGGCGTTGCCGCCGACGGCCAGCGCGCCGAGCGTGTTGCCGTGGTAGCTGTTGCGGCGGGCGATGAACCTGGAGCGTTGCGGCTGGCCGATCTCGACGAAGTACTGGCGTGCCAGCTTCAGCGCTGCCTCCATCGCCTCGGAGCCGCCGGAGACCAGGTACACGTGCGAGATGCCGGCCGGCGCGTCGGCCACCAGCACGTCGGCGAGCTCCTCGGCCACCGGCGTCGAGAAGAAACTGGTATGCGCGTAAGCGATGCGGTCGAGCTGCGCGTGCATGGCGGCCAGCACGTCCGGGTGGCCATGGCCCAGGCACGAAACGGCCGCGCCACCGGAGGCGTCCAGATAGCGCCGGCCTTCGGCGTCCTCGATGAAGCAGCCCTCCGCACGGACCGCCAGCGGATACTGGCCGCGCAGTTGACGGTGCAGGATGTGCGAGTCGCGGTGCATGTTGAGGCTCCGGCGCGCTTTGGCAGCGCGCGGCCATTGTAGGCAGGGCGCAGCGATGCGAGTTGCCTCTGCTTTCGTGCGCACCCGGATGACTTCCACTCAGATGCTCCGCGGAATCCTCGCTGCGACCCTGGTGCTGCTCGCTGCCTGCGCTCAGCGCACGTCGGCACCGACCGGTGAGGTCTTCGCATTCGCGCTGATCGGCGACACGCCATACAGCTCCGGCGCCGAGGACCGCTTCGAGCAGATGCTGCAGCAGATCAACGACGACCCATCGATTCGTTTCGTGCTGCACGCGGGTGACCTGAAGGGAAGCGCCGAGCCGTGCAGCGACCAACTGCTGCGCCGGCGGCTGGCGCAGTTCCAGGTTGTGCGAACCGCGCTCGTCTACACGCCGGGCGACAACGACTGGACCGACTGCCATCGCGCGGGCGCCGGCGGCCACCACCCGCTGGAGCGACTGGAAGCGCTGCGCCGCCTTGCCTATCCGGATCCCGGCCGCTCGTTCGGCCAGGTGCCCCTGGCCTTGCAGTCACAAGCCGGGGCTCCCGAGAACGCGCAGCTCACCTACGGCCGCGTGATGTTCGTCACGCTGCACGTGACCGGCAGCAACAACGGCCTCGAGCCCTGGAAAGCGCCGACGCCGTCTGAAGGCCCCGCGCTCCGCGACGAGCAGATGGCGGCGTTCAGTCACCGCGAAGCGGCCAACCTCGCCTGGCTCGCCGCCGCCTTCGCCCAGGCCAGCGCGGGCGAGGCGATCGCCATGGTCGTCCTGATGCACGCCAATCCTCGGTTCGAACTGCCGACCGGTGACGAGCGGCGCGCCGGCTTCGAGGCAATCATCGACGCGCTGCGCCGGCTGACGGCTCAATTCGGCCGACCGGTTCTGCTGCTGCACGGCGACGGCCACATCTTCCTCGTCGACCGACCGCTGGCCGGCGGTTCACCTTCGGCGCCGAACCTGCGTCGCGTGCAGGCATTCGGCTACCCGTGGACGGAGTGGATCCGGATCGAAGTCGATCCCGCTTCCGGTGCCGTCTTCCGCGTCAGTGTCGGCGAGCGGCATGACGTGATTGGGCGATAAGTAACGCTCTGCGACGTCTTTCCCGACGCCCAGCCGTGCACTTTGATGCGACACCTGCCGCAGCAGCACTGACAACCGGCAAGGCGCGCCACACTCCGAGTCAACTGAAAGAAATTCAATTGTCCTGAAGACAGTGTGCGCTCACATTTGCACTGCCTGTGTACTAGCCCACAGGTGTTCTTCGGCCTGATTGACGGCATGCCGACCCGGATCGCCGGCACGGTCAAAAATTCGTTGATACCGTTTATGCGGTATAGGATGCACCGCATGTGCCGACGGAGCGCGGGCCGGTGGATCGGCTGTGACGGGCTACCTCCCAGTTTCCGCGGCTTGACCCGCGGACAGGATCCTCGGCTGCGACTCCCGACCCGTTGCTCATGGCCTTCGACACGCGCGCTTCCGGCTCACCCCCGCTGAGTTCTGCACTCGGCCCATTGGAAACGGGCTGCGCCGCCAAGGTGTCGGTCGCGGTCGGCGTCCAGGTGGGCGACGAGGCGAGCGGCCCCCACCCGACGCAAGTCGCCACGCCACCGGACAGCAGCGGCGTTGACGCGTCCGGCATGGGCGCAATGACTTCCTCGTCCGACAGGAGGGGCGCACTGCACTGGCTGCCGCGGCAGCTGAGCAGCGGCGTCGGCCGCCGGTTGCTGGCAACACTCGTGGTGACGGCGCTGGCTCCGGTCGCCCTGATGGCCGGCTTGTCGTTCTCACAGGTCTCGGACGCGATGCGGCAGCAGCACGACAACGACCTGGTGCAATCGGCGCGCGTCTACGGCGCCGCGGTTCTCGACCGACTGCGCTGGGTCGAGTCGCTCGTCAGCGTGGCTGCCACCGGCACCGCGCCGGTCGCCAGCCTGTCGGCACGGGTCGGCCACGAACTGGATGGCTTCGTCATCCTCGACCACAGGGGCCGACCGCTGGCGCAGGGCGGACAGCCACCACCGCTGGCCGAGCTCGCTAGATTCTCCGAAAGCCGCGCGCCCCGGGATCACCGCTCGGCACTGCTGACCTGGCGCTCGGACAAGGCCGGGGCGCAGGGCCTCGTCTATGCACCGAATGGGGCGGAACAGATCGGCCTCATCGCCGTCGCACTTTCGCCGGCGTTCCTCTGGTCGGATAGCGCAGCCGACCCGCAGCAGACCAGCTTCTGCGCACTTACCGCTGCCGGCGTGCGGTTGTTCTGCTCGCAACCGATGCCGGATGAGGCGCTGCTGAGGCTGGCGGCCGAGCCGGTGCAGACCGACCGCCTGGCGCAGTTCACCCTGGACGGAGTGGCCATGCGCGCCGGCGCCGCCATCCTCGACGCGAGCACGCATCTCGTCGGGTCGGAAATCGTCATTGCGGCGGCCAGGCAGGAAGCGCTGCTGCTGGACCCGACCGAGACTTTCCGCACCACCTTCCTGCCGATTGCCGTCCTGTCGGTGCTGCTGGTGCTGCTGGTGAGCCTTTTCGAGGTCCGTCGTATCCTGGTGCCGATGCACGCGGTGCTGGATGGCATGAGGCGGGTCGCGGCGCGCGACTTCGGCTCGCCGGTACCGGTGACCGACGGCGACGAGTTCGGGCAGATGGCGGAATCGTTCAACTCGATGACCGCCCAGCTCGGCCTTCACTTCCGCACGCTTTCCGCCTTCGCCGAGATCGACCGGACGATCCTGACCACCGTCGACATCCGCCAGGTGGCCGACATCGCGCTCAACTGCATTCACGAGATCTCGCGCATCAAGGTCGTCAGCCTCGGCCTGCTCGAGGCGGATTCGCCGGGCTGCACCAAGGTGTACCTGCGTGCCGACGACGGCGCCACCCTGCGCGACGAGCTGCCGCGCGCGCTCGATCTGTCGGGCGCCGATGCCAGCCTGCGCAAGTGGTCGCATTCGATCCGGCTGCCGGGCCCCTACCGGGCGATGCTGCACGAGCACGGCGCCAAGTACCTATACCTGCTGCCGATCGCCCGCGCCGGCAAGGTCTGGGGCGTGGTGGTCCTCGGCCACAATGAGAAGACGGCGCTGTCCAGCGAGCAGGCGCTGGCGCTGGCTGGCGTGATCGACCGGCTGGCCGTCGCGCTGTCCTCGGTCGCGCGCGACAAGCAGTTGCACGACCAGGCGCACTTCGACAGCCTGACCGGCCTGCCCAATCGCCACTACCTGATGGACATGCTGGCGCAGCAGGTGACCCATGCGCGCAACGACAACTCCGTGCTGGCCGTGCTGTACATCGATCTGGACCGCTTCAAGCGCACCAACGACACGCTCGGCCACGCCGCCGGCGATGTGCTGCTGCGCCACGCCGCGGCGCGCATCCGCCGCGCCGTGCGCGACATCGACATCGTCGCCCGGCTCGGCGGCGACGAATTCACGGTCGTGCTGACCAAGCTGAAAAGCGCCCGCGACGCCGGCACCGTGGCGCGCACGCTGATCAAGGCGCTGAACGAACCGTTCGAGATCGACGGCCACGAGATCTACGCCGGCGCCAGCATCGGCATCTCGATCTTCCCGAAGGACGGCCAGAGCAGCGCCGACCTGCTGAAGAAGGCCGACACCGCGCTGTATCTCGCCAAGGACCGCGGCCGCGGCCGGCACGCGTACTTCGAGGAACGGATGAACGCCGACGCGTCGGCCCGCGTCACCATCGACCGCGAACTGCGCGAGGCGCTCAAGCGCGACGAGTTCCGCCTCCATTACCAGCCGCAGATCGATCTCGCCACCGGCGAGGTCTGCGCGGTGGAGGCGCTGCTGCGCTGGCAGCACCCGCACCGCGGCCTGCTGATCCCCGAGTTCTTCATCGACCATGCCGAGGAAAGCGGCCTGATCGAGGCCATCGGCACCTGGGTGCTGCGCGAAGCCTGCCAGCAGCATCGCCGCTGGGTCGACGCCGGCACCGTGATCCCGCGGGTGTCGGTCAACGTCTCCGCGCTGCAGTTGCGCAATACCTCGTTCGCAGCGACCGTCGAAGGCGCGCTCAACAGCTCGACCACCCCGCCGAACTACCTGGAACTCGAGGTCACCGAGTCGCTGCTTTTCGACGCCGGCCCGGACGCGGTGGCCACCCTCGAGCGGCTGCGCGAGCGCGGCGTCGAGATTGCCGTCGACGACTTCGGCACCGGCTACTCGTCGTTCGCCTACGTCAAGCAGTTGCCGGCGAACACCCTCAAACTCGACCGCACCTTCATCGTCGACGTGGTCGACAACCCGCAGGCAGCGATCATCGCCAGCGCGATCATCGAGATGGCGAACGCCCTGGGCAAGATCGTCGTCGCGGAGGGGGTCGAGACCGTGCAGCAGGCGGACTTCCTGCGCCGCTACTCCTGCGCCCGCGCGCAGGGATTCGTCTTCAGTGCCGCGCTGCCGCCCGAGCAGATTCCCTCCTTCGTCAAGGAACGGGAACGCGAGGCAGCCATGGTTCCGCTCATCGCCGAGGTGCCCCTGGCGCCCAAGAAGCGGGTCGCCGGCGCCTCCTGAGATCGGCCTCCTGAGATCGGCCTCCTGGCATCCGCCCGCGGCCCACGCACGGCCCCGGCCGATGCAGCAAGTCAGCGATCTGCCGCCTTCATCGCCGCCTCATAACGGGCGCGGTTCTCGGCATTCGGCGGATACAGGCCGGGCAGTGCGGCGCCTGCCTCGATTTCGCGCATGATCCAACCCTCGAGCCGTTCCTGCTCCGCTGACGCAGCGACGACCTGGTCGAGCAGCGCGGCCGGGACGAGCACCGCGCCGTCGGCGTCGACGACGATCACGTCGTTCGGGAACACCGCCACGCCGCCGCAGCCGATCGGCTCCTGCCAGTTGACGAAGGTCAGTCCGGCCACCGACGGCGGCGCGGCCACCCCCTGGCACCACACCGGCAGGCCGGTTCCCAGCACGCCGGCGACATCGCGCACCACGCCGTCGGTCACCAAGGCCGCCACACCCCGCTTGCGCATGCGCGAGCAGAGGATGTCGCCGAAGATGCCGGCATCAGTGACACCCATTGCGTCGACCACCGCCACGCAGCCGCCCGGCATCGCCTCGATCGCCGCGCGGGTGGAGATCGGCGACGACCACGACTCCGGCGTGGCCAGGTCCTCGCGCGCCGGCACGAAGCGCAGCGTGAAGGCGCGGCCGACGATGCGTGGCTGATCGGGACGCAGCGGCTGCGTGCCGCGCAGCCAGACGTTGCGCAGGCCCTTCTTCAGCAGCACGGTGGTCAGCGTGGCGGTCGACACGCCGGACAGTTGCTCAATGATCTTCGGGTCCAAGGGCAGGGATTCGGTGGGCATGGCGTCCTCGCGGTTTCCTGGTTCGATCGATTGGGTCAAGCCAGACGTGCGCGCGCATCGGTGCGGGCCACGCGCGAAAGCAGGTAGTCGACCTCGGCGCGCGCAGCCGGCGCGAGCTTTGCGCCCGGCTTGCGCTGCGCCTCCGAGGCGATCACGCCGCGCTTCATCAGCACGTACTTGCGCACCGCCAGCCCCACGCCCTGCTGCTGCTCGTAGCGGATCAGCGGCAGGTGCGCGTCGAACAGGTCGT
>CAZSYX010000099.1:0-9976 GCA_964610575.1 uncultured Burkholderiaceae bacterium | reverse complement strand
TGGCTAGCTTCCGGTTGCATCAATCGGTGGCAGCAGCGGCATCCGGCGCAGCCGCCTGGCGGTATTCACTTGGAGTTGAGGGCGGCGAGAACGTCGTTCTTGTCGGCGCCGGTGAACTCGACCGCCGTGACGGCTACCGGGTCGTCGTCGCTGCCGCGGGCGGCACGCGGGCCGCAGCCCATCGGGGCGATGACGATTGACTTGAGCTTCATCCTCGTCCTTTCTCAAGAATCCCGCGCCGGGAAGTTTCACTAGGAAGGTGCGAACTGTCGCGCGACGGTGTTGCGACCGCGTGACTCTGCGGTGACCGCCGGATGACGGTCGGCTCCGACCTGCCGTGGAAGAAGCGTCGCAGTGAAGCGACAGGGCTGCAGGCGCGGGCAAGCGCGTCACGGGCGCGTCACGCACGGCATCTAGCCTCGGCGCAACATGCGTTTCCGATTCCTCGCTGGTTATGCGCGACAGCCTGCGGCATTGACTGCCGACTTCGCCTCCTCGCCTAGTGCGCCCGGCCCGTCAGCGGGCAAGCGCGCCGCGGGTCACCATGCAGGCCATCGGCACCGGGCGATCTTCATTTCGGACATCCACCTCGGCACGCGCGGCTGCAAGGCCGAGTACCTGCTCGACTTCCTGCGCCACAACGAGTCCGACGTGCTGTACCTCGTCGGCGACGTCATCGACGGCTGGGCGATGCGCAACGGCTTCTACTGGCCGCAGGCGCACAACGACGTCGTGCAGAAGGTGCTGCGCAAGGCGCGCAAGGGCACACGGGTCGTCTACGTGCTCGGCAACCACGACGAGTTCGGTCGTCAGTTCGTCGGCCTGGACTTCGGCGGCATCTCGCTGTGCGACCAGGTCGAGCACCGGCTCGCCGATGGCCGCCGGTTGTGGGTGGTGCACGGCGATATCGCCGACGGCGTGATCCTCCACGCCAAGTGGCTGGCCTACGTCGGCGACCAGTTGTACGACTTCGCGCTGTGGCTGAACCGTCACTTCAACACGATGCGGGCGCGGCTGGGCCTCGGCTACTGGTCGCTGTCGGCCTACCTGAAGCACAAGGTGAAGAACGCGGTCGCCTTCATCAGCAGCTTCGAGCACGTGCTGGCCCGCGAGGCGCGCCGGCACGGCTACGACGGCGTGCTGTGCGGCCACATCCACCACGCCGAGATCCGCACGGTGGACGGGCTGCTGTACTGCAACAGCGGCGATTGGGTGGAGAGCCTGACCGCCGTAGTCGAAACGCTCGACGGCGAGCTTCGCATCGTGCGCTGGAACGAGATCCTCTCGCCCGGCGAACCGGTGCCGCACTGGTCGGAGCCCGAACCGGCCCTGGCGCACCTTGAACAGCACGCCAGTGCATCGACGAGAAGTGACGCCGAGACGTCGCCGATGGAGGCCACCGCTTGAAGATCATCACCGTCACCGACGCCTGGACGCCGCAGGTCAATGGCGTGGTGCGAACGATCGAGGCGACCAACCGCGAGCTGGCGCGGGCGGGCCACCAGTCCGTCGTGCTTTCGCCCGACCGCTTCCTGACCGTCCCCTGCCCCGGCTACGACGGCATCCGCCTGGCCGTGGCGCCGCACCTGCGCCTCGGGCGCATGCTGACTGCGGAGATGGCGGGCGGTGAAGAAGTCGCCGTTCACGTTGCCACCGAGGGACCGCTCGGGCGCGCCGCGCGCCGCTGGTGCCGCCGACACGGCGTGCCGTTCAGCACCGCGTATCACACGCGCTTCCCGCAGTACATGAAGGCGATGTACCGGGTGCCCGAGGGCTGGACCTACTCGGTGATGCGCCGCTTCCATAGCGCGGCCTCGGTGGTGATGGCGCCGACGCCGACGGTCGCTCGTGAACTGCGCGAGCACGGCATACGCAACGTCGCGCTCTGGACGCGCGGTGTCGACACTGACATCTTCAAGCCATCGCCGCCGCTTCCGCTCGACCTGCCGAGGCCGATCTTGCTCTACGTGGGTCGCGTTTCTGTCGAGAAGAACATCGCCGACTTCCTGGTCGCGGACCTACCGGGCAGCAAGGTCGTAGCCGGAGAAGGTCCGGCGCTGGCCATGCTGAAGAAGCGCTTCCCCGAGGTGCGTTTCGTCGGCATCCTCGGACAGCCCGACCTGTCTCGGCTGTACAGCGCAGCCGACGTCTTCGTGTTCCCGAGCCGGACTGACACCTTCGGCCTGGTTCTGCTCGAAGCGCTGGCCTGCGGTACCCCCGTGGCTGCCTACCCCGTCCAGGGGCCCATCGACGTACTGGGGCGTTCCGATGTCGGCGTGCTTCACGAAGATCTGCGGGTCGCTGCGGCGTCGGCCCTGAAGATCGACCGCCAGCGCTGCCGGAACTTCGCACTTTGGCGGTCGTGGGCCGCAGCGACCAGGGAGTTCATTTCGCTGCAACGGCCGTTTCGGCTTTCACGCGGCCAATCGCTGGCAGCCTCGTCCCGCGCCTAGAAGCAGCCTCCGCGTCCGGCGGCGTGTCAACCGATCGGTGCCGCACGGTCATCACATCGACACTGCTTCTTCATTGACCGGTCACTGCCGGTCCCTAGCCTGCCGGCACGCACTCCGCCAGCCGGCGCGCCAGCTTCTGCGCCGATGCCTCGCTGCCCGCCTCGACCATCACCCGCAGCAGGGGTTCGGTGCCGGAGGGCCGGATCAGCACCCGCCCCTGCCCGGCAAGTTCGCGCTGCACCTGATCGAGCATGGCCTGCAGCGGCTCGTGCTTCCTCCAGTCGAAGCCGTTCGCCAGCCGCACATTGACCAGCGACTGCGGCATCAGCGGCAGGTCGTCGGTCAGCTGCGCAAGGCTCTTTCCGGCGCGGCGCATGGCGGCCAGCACCTGCAGGGCGCTGACGATGCCATCGCCTGTCGTGTGCCGGTCGAGGCACAGCAGGTGGCCGGAACCTTCGCCGCCGAGGCTCCAGCCGCGCTCCTCCAGCATCTCCAGCACGTAGCGGTCGCCCACCTTGGCGCGCGCGAATGGCACGTTCAGTTCGGCCAGGCGGCGCTCGAGCGCGAAGTTGGTCATCAGCGTGCCGACCGCGCCGGCCACCGGCCCGTCGCGCATTCGATCGCGCACGATCACGTACAGCAGCTGGTCGCCGTTGTACTGGCTGCCTTCGCCATCGACCAGGATCAGGCGGTCGGCATCGCCGTCGACCGCGATGCCGAGGTCGGCGGCGCTTTCGCGCACCGCGTCTACGAGGGCCTGCGGGTGCACGGCGCCGACGCCGTCGTTGATGTTGAAGCCGTTCGGCTCGGCGCCGATGGCGACCACCTCGGCGCCGAGTTCGTGGAACACCGCCGGCGCGACGTGGTAGGCGGCGCCGTGCGCGCAGTCGACCACCAGCTTCAGGCCGCGCAGGTCGAGCGAGTTGGGGAAGGTGCTCTTGCAGAACTCGATGTAGCGGCCGGCCGCATCCTCGAGCCGGCGCGCCTTGCCGAGGCGGTGCGAGTCGACACAGGCCAGTGGCTTGTCGAGCTCGGCCTCGATCTGCGTCTCGACATCATCGGGCAGCTTCTTGCCCAGCGCGGAGAAGAACTTGATGCCGTTGTCGGGATACGGGTTGTGCGAGGCGCTGATCACCACGCCGGCCGACAGCCGCAGCGCGCGCGTCAGGTAGGCCACGGCGGGCGTCGGCAGCGGCCCGCACAGCACGGTATCGACACCGGCGCTGGCGAATCCGGCTTCGAGCGCCGCTTCGAGCATGTAGCCGGAGACCCGTGTGTCCTTGCCGATCAGCACCGTCGGCCTCGAGGCCGTGGCTTCGCGCGCCAGCACGCGGCCGGCCGCGTGACCGAGCCGGAGCACGAACTCGGGCGTGATCGGCGCCTCGCCCACCGTGCCGCGGATGCCGTCGGTGCCGAAGAACCTCCTGTTCATTGACCCTCTCCCTCCAGTTGCCGCCAGACCGCCAGCGCGTCGCGTGTCGCCGCGACGTCGTGCACGCGCAGGATCGCTGCGCCATGCCGCGCCGCCCACAGCGCCGCCGCCACGCTGCCCGAAAGCCGATCGGCAGTCGCGGAACGGCCGGTCATCGCGCCGATCATCGACTTGCGCGAAAGGCCCACCAGCACGGGCGCGAGCTTCGCCAGTTCCGGCAGCGCGCGGGCCAGCGCCAAGTTGTCCTCGAATCGCTTGCCGAAACCGAAGCCGGGGTCGATAACGATCCGGCCGCGGTCGATGCCGGCCGCAATGCAGGCCTCGGCCCGCGCCTGCAGAAAAGCGGTCACTTCGCTCACAACGTCGGCGTAGCGCGGCGCCTGCTGCATTGTCCGCGGTTCGCCCTGCATGTGCATCAGGCAGACGGATGCGTCGGTTTCGGCGACCGCCTCGACCGCCCCCGGCGCAAGAAGAGCATTGACGTCGTTGATCATCGCCGCCCCGGCGGCCAGCGCGGCGCGCATCACCACGGGCTGCCGGGTGTCGATCGACACCGGCACACCGGAACCGCGCAGCGCCTCGAGCACCGGCAGCACGCGCGCCAGTTCCTGCTCGGCCGGCACCGGCAGCGCACCGGGACGGGTCGACTCGCCGCCGAGATCGAGGATATCGGCGCCCTCGTCGATCAGGCGGTGCGCCTGTGCGATGGCATCACCGGTGGCGGCAAACCGCCCGCCGTCGTGGAACGAGTCGGGCGTGATGTTGACGATGCCCATCACCAGCGGCAGGCGTCGCTGTGCCAGTGCGGCGGTCACCGGATTGGCGTCGACAAGACTGGACTTCATTGCCGGAAAAGGCGCGGGGCCGGCAAGACCGGCCCCGCAGATCAGTTGCCGCCTCCGGCCGATCAGGCCGGCTGCGCGGCGCCCTCGATGCCGCCCGCGGTTGGCTTGCCACCTGCTGGCGGCGTCGAGCCGCTCGACTTCGGCGGTCGCGGCGGCTTGCCCGCCATGATGTCGTCGATCTGCTCGGCGTCGATCGTTTCCCACTCGAGCAAAGCCTTGGTCAACGACTCGACCTTGTCGCGGTTCTCCTCGATCAGCCGCCGGGCCAGCGCGTATTGCTCGTCGATGATGCGACGGATCTCGGCGTCGACCTTGCGCATCGTCTCCTCGGACATGTTGACCGTCTTGGTGATCGAGCGACCGAGAAACACCTCGCCTTCGTTTTCCGCATACACCATGGGCCCGAGCACGTCGCTCATGCCATAGCGGGTGACCATGTCGCGCGCCATGTGCGTGGCGTTCTCGAAGTCGTTGCTGGCGCCGGTGGTCATCTGGTTCATGAAGATCTCTTCGGCGATACGACCGCCGAACAGCACCGCGATGCGGCTCAGCAGGAAGATGCGGTCGTAGGCGTAGCGGTCCTGCTCGGGCAACTGCATGGTGACGCCCAGCGCGCGGCCGCGCGGGATGATCGTCACCTTGTGCACCGGGTCGCTCTTCGGCACCAACCGCGCGACGATCGCGTGGCCGGACTCGTGGTACGCGGTGTTACGCCGCTCCTCCTCGGACATGACCATCGACTTGCGCTCGGCGCCCATCATGATCTTGTCCTTGGCCTTCTCGAAGTCCTGCATCTCGACCACGCGCCCGCTGCGCCGCGCGGCGAAAAGCGCTGCCTCGTTGACCAGGTTGGCGAGATCGGCGCCGGAGAAGCCCGGCGTGCCGCGCGCGAGGATGTCGGCCTTCACATCGGCGCCGATCGGCACCTTGCGCATGTGCACGTTGAGGATCTGCTCGCGGCCGCGGATGTCGGGCAGCGGCACCACTACCTGGCGGTCGAAGCGGCCCGGACGCAGCAGCGCCGGGTCGAGCACGTCGGGCCGGTTGGTGGCGGCGATCACGATCACGCCCATGCCGGTCTCGAAGCCGTCCATCTCGACCAGCATCTGGTTCAGCGTCTGCTCGCGCTCGTCGTTGCCGCCGCCGAGACCCGCGCCGCGCTGGCGGCCAACCGCATCGATCTCGTCGATGAAGATGATGCAGGGCGCATGCTTCTTGGCGTTCTCGAACATGTCGCGCACGCGCGCCGCACCGACACCGACGAACATCTCGACGAAATCGGAGCCGGAGATCGAGAAGAAAGGCACCTTGGCCTCGCCGGCGATCGCCTTGGCCAGCAGCGTCTTGCCGGTACCCGGCGAGCCCACCATCAGCACGCCGCGCGGGATGCGGCCGCCGAGCTTCTGGAACTTGGACGGGTCGCGCAGGAACTCGACCAGTTCGTGCACTTCTTCCTTGGCCTCGTCGCAGCCGGCAACGTCGGCGAAGGTGATCGAGTTGTTCGACTCATCCAGCATGCGCGCGCGGCTCTTGCCGAAGCTGAAGGCGCCGCCGCGGCCGCCGCCCTGCATCTGCCGCATGAAGAAGATCCACACGCCGATCAGCAGCAGCATCGGGAACCACGACACGAAGATCGAAGTCAGCAGCGACTGTTCCTCGCGCGGTTTCACCTCGACCTTGACGCCGCCGTTGATGAGGTCGCCCATCAGGCCGCGGTCGAGCACGGTGGCGATGGTGCGCAGGCGCTCGCCTTCCGCGGTGGTGGCGACGATCTCCGGCGTGACACCGGACTCCCGGATCTCGACCATCTTGATCCGGCCGGACTTCACCTCGGCGAGGAATTCCGAGTACGGCAGGGTCCGCTCACCGGGCCGCTGGCGGCCCTCGAACTGCTTGAATACGGTGAACAGGACCAGCGCGATCACCATCCAGATGGCGGCTTTCGCGAACATGCTGTTGTTCAAGTTCGACTCCTAGGTGGCCGACTCTGCGGCCGGGTGCTGAGCATTGTAGGTCGAAGGTAAGACCCTCGCCTACCAGACGAAAACACTAGATGGCCCTGATACCGCCGCTTTCAAGCCGATGGCGCTTCGGGCGAACCCTTGAAGCGGCGCGCCAGCAGATAGGTCTCGGCCGACTCGGCGCGCGAGGCGGCAGGCTTGCGCGTGGCGACCGACGCAAAGTGCTTCTTCAACTCGGCGACGAACTGGCTGAAGCCGCTTCCCTGGAATGCTTTGACCAGCAAGGTGCCGCCGGGTTTCAGGTGCAACAGCGCAAATTCCAGTGCCAGTTCAAGCAGATGCAGGCCGCGCGCGGCGTCGGCCACGGCAATGCCGGAGAGGTTCGGCGACAGGTCGGACAGGATCAGGTCGGCTTTGGCACCCCCGAGCGCGGCGCCAAGCTGGTCGGCCACCTCCTGCTCGCGAAAGTCACCCTGAGCGAAGACCACGTCGGCGACCGGGTCCATCGGCAGGATGTCCAGCGCGATGATGCGGCCGCGGACCCGGCCGTCGGCGCCTGCCAGCCGCTGCCGCACCACCTGGGTCCAGCTTCCGGGCGCGGCGCCGAGGTCGATGACGGTCATGCCCGGCTTCAGCAGGCGGTCCTTGTCGTCGATCTCGATCAGCTTGAACGCCGACCGTGCCCGGTAGCCCTGCGCCGTGGCCGCCTTGACGAACGGATCGGTGACGTGGCGCTGGATCCACGCCCGGTTGGAACGGTGCTTCTTGCTGGCGACTGGCATCGGCTGGCGCTCGGACGATCGGCCGCTAGGTTAACCTGACAGCCTGAGCGCGGCGGGCCGCACCAAGCGCGAATCCTTCCAGCGCGGCGAGAAGAACCCCGAATGAGTGAACTGACCCTGACCCGTGATGAGCGCTTGCGGCTGCGCGCCCGTGCCCACCACCTGAACCCGGTGGTGCTGCTCGGCGCTGCCGGCCTGACCGAGGCGGTGTTCAAGGAAACCGACCGGGCGCTGGCCGCACACGAACTGATCAAGGTGCGCATTCCCGGCGACGATCGCGACGAACGCGAGGCGATATGCGCGCAGCTTGCCGATCGGCTCGGCGCCGCCCGCGTGCAGGTGATCGGCAAGCTGCTCGTGCTCTACCGGCCGCGCCCCGCGGAGGAAGAGCCGGTGAAGCCGGCCGCGGCGCCGCGCCCGCGCGAGGCCGCCAAGGCTGCCGCCCGGTCGCGGCCGATGCCGCCGAAAGGCCGCCCGACGGGCCCCGCCTCGCGTGCCGTGCCGCGCCGTAGCAGCGGCCGCGGCCGCTAGATCACGCCGTCGGCGCGCAGCCGGGCGATCTCCCCGGCCGAGCAGCCGATCTCACGCAGCACTTCCTCGGTGTGCTCGCCCAGCCGCGGCGGCGGAGCCAGCGGCCCCGGGTCGCCATCGGCGAGGCGAAAACCGGCGCGCGCCACCTGGACAGCGCGATCCACTCCCGGCACGTCTTCGAACCGCCGCAGCAGCTTCCGCTCGCGGACCTGCGCGTGCTCGAGCACCTGCGGCACCGAGAGAACGCGTCCGGCAGGCACGCCGGCCCGGTTGCACTCGGTCTCCCAGTGCTCGGCGGTCTGTCCTGCCAGCGCCACCTCGATCTCGCCGCTCAGTGCCCGCCGGTTGCGCTTGCGCTCCTCGCGGCCTGAAAAGCGCGGATCGCTGATCAGATCCTCGCGGCCGAGCAGCCGGCACAGCGCCTCGAACTGTTCCTGCTTGTTGGCGGCGATGTTCAGCAGGCCATCGCGGCAGTGGAACGTGCCGGACGGGCTGGCGGTGGCGTTGTCGTTGCCCATCGGCTGCGGCGCCTGGCCGGCGATCAGGTAGTTCGACAGCGGCCAGCCCATCGCCGCCAGCGTTGATTCGAGCATCGACACGTCGATGAATTCGCCTTCGCCGGTTCGCTCCCGCCGCAGCAGGGCGGTGGCGATGGCGAAGGCGGCGGTGATGCCTCCCAGGGTATCGGCGAGCGGGAAGCCGACCCGCAGCGGCGCGCTTGCCTCGTCGCCGGTGATGCTCATCACGCCTGCGAAGCCCTGGATGATCTGGTCATAGGCGGGGTTGTCGCGCAGCGGCCCGTCCTGGCCGAAACCGGAGATGGCGCAGTAGACGAGGCCGGGTTTGGCCTGCTTCAGTGCTGCATAGCCGAGGCCGAGCCGCTCCATGACCCCCGGACGGAAGTTCTCCAGCACTATGTCGGAGGTGGCCAGCAGGCGGAGGAACAGCTCGCGGCCGGCCGCACGCTTCAGGTCGAGTGTCACCGAGCGCTTGCCTGCGTTCTGGGCGAGGAACGAGGCGCCCATCAGCCGCCGGTTCAGCGCCGCGTCGGCGCCGAGCTGGCGCGCGAGGTCGCCGCTGCCCGGCACCTCGATCTTGATCACGTCGGCGCCGAGTTGCGCCAGTTGGTAGCCGCAGAACGGCCCGGCGAGGACGTTGGTGAGGTCGAGGACCCGGATTCCGGCCAGCAGCGCGGCCATCTGCTCTGCGGCCCTGGCCGGCGTTAGACGTACCTGACTTCCAGCACTTCGTACTCGCGCCGGCCGCCGGGTGCGAGGAACTCGATGATGTCGCCCTCGGACTTGCCGATCAGCGCGCGCGCGATCGGGCTCGACACCGAGATCAGTCCGGCCTTGATGTCGGCCTCGTCGTCGCCGACGATCTGGTACTTGACGTGGTCGCTGGCGGCGAGGTCTTCGAGCAGCACAGTGGCGCCGAAGACGATGCGGCCGCCCGAATCGACGCTGGCCGGGTCGATGATCTGCAGCGCGCCGATCTTGCCCTCGAGTTCCATGATGCGGCCCTCGATGAAGCCCTGGCGTTCGCGCGCCGCGTCGTACTCGGCGTTCTCGGACAGGTCGCCCTTTTCGCGCGCCTCCTTGATTGCCTGGATGATCGCTGGCCGCTCGACGGCCTTCAGCCGCTGCAGTTCGGTCTTCAGGCGTTCGGCGCCGGCAGCGGTGATCGGAATCGGCATCGCAGGTGTCTTCCCAAAAAGAATGCCCCGACGCAGCCGGGGCAGTTGCGCGAACTCTAGCCCGCCGGCTGAGGCGGCGCAACCGGGACGAGCGCCGGTCTCAGGCGGCCGCGGCGAGCGAGCGGTGCAGTCCCTGCAGGTCGTAGACGTCGAGGCTGGCGAGGTGCTTCATGCCCTCCACCGCCGCCCGCCCGCCGGCGATCGTCGTGTAGTACGTGACTCGCTGGGCCAGCGCGGTGGTGCGGATCGAGCGCGAGTCGGCGATCTGGTGGCGGT
>CAZSYX010000098.1:0-10315 GCA_964610575.1 uncultured Burkholderiaceae bacterium | reverse complement strand
CCGCTGTTCCACATCGACACCTGCGC
This sequence comes from uncultured Burkholderiaceae bacterium, assembly GCA_964610575.1. GTDB lineage: Bacteria > Pseudomonadota > Gammaproteobacteria > Burkholderiales > Burkholderiaceae_F > JADJWR01. Next base: position 10,289 of record CAZSYX010000098.1, on the reverse strand, counting down.
GCCGCACATCGGCGCGGTGGGGCAGTTCCGGCGCCTGGCGGGAGAGCCGCACGGTCTGATCGTGGCGCCGCAGATCGAGTTCTTGCCGACGGGCGGAACGAGCGCCGGGCGTACCTGCACGCTCAACCAGGGCGGCATCGGCGTCGCCATGAACCTCGCCCGACTGGCACATCCCGAGGCGACGGTTCAACTGTTCAATGTCGACCTGTCGGTGCTCGAGGCCGAGGCGCTTCGGGTCCAGCTGCAGGACCGTCTGGCCCCTGTCTTCCTGCACTACGGACTCGCGCCCGATGCGAACGCCTTGCGCAAGGCGCTGGCAGGCGCGATCGAGGACCACTTGCGGCTGCGCGCCGAGGCGGCCGACCTCGCGGCGGACATGGCCGAGGAAGCGCTGGCGCAGGGCGGCCGGATCGCCGTCGTCGTCGGCCGCGAATACGTGCTGAACCCGGGCATCTACGACAGCCACGTGCGGCGGCTGCTGCGCGACAAGCACATGACGGTGCTGCCTTCGTTCGTGATTGATCTCGAGCTGAACCCGGACTATGCGCACGTCTACTGGCGCAATCCGCACTTTGTCGTCAGCCTGCTCGACGCGGTGTCGCGCCGGCAACTGCATCTGAAGCTGCGGCACGCGCGGCTGCGCGAGGTGTTCCGCGCCGTCGAACAGGGGCCGGACCTGCTGCCGGTGGTGCAGGTGTCCACGTTCAGCTGCGGGCCGGACAGCGTCGTGCAGCCTTTCGTCGCAGAGATCATGCGGCAGCGTCCGTTCCTGCTGATCCAGTCGGACGCCGTGATCAAGGAACTCGCGCACCTCGAGAACCGCGTCAACACCTACATCAAGCAACTCGAACTCGGATTGCACCAGCGGCTGAAGGCAGGTGGCGCGGACGCTTTCGAGATAGTCGCGCTTGCGGACTTGCGGAACGCGGGGCGCGTCGATCGCGAGACCGACGTCATCTACTTCCCGACCCTGGCCGACAATCGTGTGCTGACCGCCACGTTGCGCGGCGCGGGCTACACCTGCATCGACAACTACGACGAGCGCGAATACGACCTGGCGCGCCTGGTGCGTGCCGGCCGGCGAACCGCAGGCGACGCCATGTGCGCGCCGCTGGCCGCGGTCTACGCCGACCTGGAGCGGGCCGTCGACGACTTTGCCCGCCGCCGCGGGTTGGGCGATCCGCTGGTCGCCGGCAAGCGCCGGCTGCTCTATTTCGACAACAAGGGCCCCGGGCCCTGCCGGCAGGGGCAGTACTTCGACGCGCACCGGCTGCTGTTCCATCGCAGCAGCAGGCGAGGGCGGCACTCGGCGGCGGAAGCGGGGCGTTGTCCCGCCATGCCGGACAGCACGACGGTGCAGTTCCTGGTCGGGCTGGAGACCAAGGGCTACGACATCGGCATCGAGGAATGGGTGCTGGCGCGCTCGCATCAGGGAGCCGTGCTGCACGGCGTCCTGCAGAGCCTGCTGTTCGCCGGTGGGGCGTCGTGCCGCGACTACGCCGAGTACGAAACCTTCATGGCCGACTTCCGTGCTCTGAAGCAGGAACTCTATCGGGCGCAGGAAACCTTCCGCGGGCCCGGCCCGGCGACGGCCGCTGCCCTCCGCAAGCTCGGCAAGGTGGCCTGCGTCGGGCCGCTGCTGAAGTACTTCGCCTACGGCTTGTCGGGGCGCGGGCTGGTGAAGCCGCTTCGACGCTTCGCGGACAAGTGGATCAAGGACCGCGCGCACCAGGAGAACCGCTTCCGCATTGCGCTGACCGGCGAGGTCTACATGCGCGCCAGCCAGGGCGAGGAGATCTTCCGCCTGCTGCTCGCCAATCTCGGCTTCCGCCGCTTCGAACTCGAGTACACGCCGGTCTGGAACTATCTCGACTACGGGCTGGAAGAAGCGCAGGAGATCGAGCGAGACCGCATCGGCCGGCTGAGCGCCGGGGCGGCAGGGCCGGAGCGACGGCGGGCATTGCGCGGCGCGCGCGCCCGGATTCGCGCCACGCGAATGCTCAAGGTCGTGCTGCGCGACCTGGTGGCCGGGCCGCTGTATCGGGCAGCGCGCCTGGCGATGCCGATCGCTGCCGGCAGCGCGATGAGCGTGACGCGGGAACTGCTGCCGACCCTGCGCCCGCTGAGCGAGATCGCCACCTACGCCGGCGAGGCGATCGGCGAACTGCGCCATGGCTCCGACCTGGTGCTGAATGTCGCGCCCAATGGCTGCATGGTCGCCACGATGGGCGAGGCACTGACGCCGGCCATCACGCACGCCGCCGGCAACAAGCGCGGCCGAGTGCAGCACCTGTTCTCGGCCGACGGCGACGTCAATCAGGAACTGCTGACGCTCGCGCTGCTGAAGGCAATGGGGCCGGAGCGGTACTGCCGGACCAGCGAGGCTCGGTTTGAGAGCGCGGTCAGCGCCAGTGAGTGAACGAGATCAAGTCGCAAGCGACGCAGTCACGCGTCGCGGATTGCCTCTTCCTCGTCGCCGGATGTGGATAAGGCCCCGGGTGGCCCCTGGGGAATTGCATTCGTCTTCAACCGACCTTTGCACCCCTTTCGAGCAGCAACTCGCGCAGGATCGAGCGGTGGCAGTGCGATTCGTCGGCGCAGTAGCAGCCGACCGAGAAGTTCGCGTGCTGCGACAGCGCGGCCAGCACGTCGAGCGTGCGGCTTGCCTCAAGGGTGGTCATCTCCGCCCGGTAGCGCCTGCCGAAGGCAGCCCAGTCCTTCGGCGTCGTCGCCTGCTGACCGATCTTCATCGTTTCGACGCTCGGCGCCAGGTTAGGAAACCACACGTCGTAGAAGTCCTGCGCGGCGAACTGCGTCTTCGGCACGCCGCGCGGCGGGCGGCGCACGGTGCCGATGCGCGTGCCCTCGTCCTTCGCCCTCGGGCTGCCGAGCCTGACGATGCGCACGGTCATTGGTTGGAGCTACATGTTCGTGTAGTTCGGCCCGCCACCGCCTTCCGGCACGACCCAGACGATGTTCTGCGTCGGGTCCTTGATGTCGCAGGTCTTGCAGTGCACGCAGTTCTGGAAATTGAGCTGCAGCTTGTCGGCGCCGTCCACCTTGACGAACTCGTAGACGCCGGCCGGGCAGTAGCGCTGCTCGGGGCCGGCGTAGCGGGCGAGGTTGGTGGCCACTGGCACCGACGCGTCCTTCAGCGTCAGGTGCGCCGGCTGGTTCTCCTCGTGGTTGGTGTTCGACAGGAACACCGAGGAGAGTTTGTCGAAGGTGATCTTGCCGTCGGGCTTCGGGTAGTCGATCGGTTGCGACTGCGCGGCGGGCTTCAATTTCTGGTGGTCGGCCAGCGAGCGGTGCAGCGTCCACGGCGCCTTGCCGCGGAAGACGATCTGGTCGATGCCCCACAGCACGGCGCCGGTGACCAGCCCCTTGTCGAGATACGGCTTGAAATTGCGCGCGCGGTATAGCTCGTCGCGCAGCCAGCTCTTCTCGAAGGCTTCCGGGTACGCCGCCAGTTCGTCGCCGCCGCGCCCGGCGGCCACCGCGTCGAACGCCGCTTCGGCTGCCAGCATGCCGCTCTTGATCGCCGCGTGCGAACCCTTGATGCGCGGCGCGTTCAGCAACCCTGCGTCGCAGCCGATCAGCGCGCCGCCGGGGAAGGCGAGCCTGGGCAGGCTCTGCAGCCCGCTGGCGTTGATCGCCCGCGCGCCGTAGGCCACCCGCTTGCCGCCTTCGAGGAAGGCGCGGATGGTCGGGTGCGTCTTGTAGCGCTGGAACTCCTGGAACGGCTCCAGGTAGGGGTTGGTGTAGCCGAGGCCGACCACCAGTCCGAGCGAGACCTGGTTGTTCTCGAAGTGGTACATGAAGCCGCCGCCGTAGGTGTTGTTGTCCAGCGGCCAGCCGGCACTGTGCAGCACCAGCCCGGGCACGTGCTTGCCCGGGGCGAGTTCCCACACCTCCTTGATGCCGATGCCCCACGTCTGCGGGTCGCGTCCCGAGTCGAGCGCGTACTTGCGGATGACCTGCTTGCCGAGGTGGCCGCGTGCGCCCTCGGCGAACAGCGTGTACTTGCCGTGCAGTTCCATGCCCGGCTGGAAGTTGGCGGTCGGCTCGCCGTCTCGGCCCACGCCCATGTTGCCGGTGGCCACGCCCTTCACGGCGCCCTTGTCGTCGTACAGCACTTCGGCAGCGGCAAAGCCGGGGAAGATCTCGACGCCGAGCGCCTCGGCCTGCTGGCCCAGCCAGCGCACCACGTTGGCCAGGCTGACGATGTAGTAGCCGTCGTTGACGAAGCAGTCGGGCAGCAGCCAGTGCGGGTTGTAGATCGCGCCCTTCTCGGTGAGGATGTAGAAGCGGTCTTCGGTCACCGGGGTGTTCAGAGGCGCGCCGCGCTCCTTCCAGTCCGGGAACAGTTCGCTGATCGCGATCGGGTCCATCACCGCGCCGGACAGGATGTGGGCGCCGACCTCGGAGCCTTTCTCCAGCACGCAAACGCTGACTTCGGAGCCCTTTTCCGCAGTCAACTGCTTGATCCGGATCGCCGCCGCGAGGCCCGCCGGCCCGCCGCCGACGATCACGACGTCGTATTCCATCGATTCGCGTTCAATGTCCTGCATCGCCGCTCCCGCGCAAATGACTGCTGCGATTGTCCGAGCTTTCCGTCGAGGAAGGATTCTATTTGCCGCTGTGCCATCATCCCTGCTCATCGCGAGGGGGCAGGGCAATGAGAACCAACCTCAAAGAAAAGGTGGCGCTGGTCACCGGCGCCAGCAGTGGTCTCGGCGAGCGCTTCGCGCGCGTGCTGGCGGCGAATGGCGCGCTGGTGGTGCTGGCGGCGCGGAGGATGGATCGGCTGAAGGAACTGCGGGCGCAGATCGAATCGGCCGGCGGCGAGGCGCATGCGGTGGCGCTCGACGTCACCGACCAGGACGCCATCAAGGCGGCGATCGACGAGGTCGGCTCGACGGTCGGGCCGATCGACATCCTGGTCAACAACTCCGGCGTGTCGACGCAGCAGCGGCTCGCGGAAGTGGAGCCGGCCGACTTCGACTACGTCTTCAACACCAACGTGCGCGGCTCGTTCTTCGTCGCCCAGGCAGTCGCGCGGCAGATGATCGGCCGCGCCAAGGACACGCCGAACTTCCACGGCCGCATCGTCAACATCGCCTCGGTGGCCGGCCTGCGCGTGCTGCCGCAGATCGGCGTGTACTGCATGAGCAAGGCGGCGGTGGTGCACATGACGCGTGCGCAGGCGCTGGAGTGGGGCCGCTACGGCATCAACGTCAACGCGATCTGCCCCGGCTACATCCGCACCGAGATCAACGCCGAACACTGGGAGACCGATGCCGGCAAGAAGCTGATCGCGATGCTGCCGCGCCGGCGCGTCGGCGACGCCGCCGACCTCGACGGCACGCTGCTGCTGCTGGTGGCCGAGGAATCGCAGTTCATCAACGGTGCCGTCATCGCTGTGGACGACGGGATGAGCGTGACGTGAAGACCTTCCGCCTCGAGGTGCCGCTGCGCTGGGGCGACATGGATGCCATGGCCCACATCAACAACGTGGCCTACTTCCGGCTGATGGAGCAGGCGCGGATCCAGTGGTTCGAGCAGTTCGGCTTCGCCACGCTGCCCAACGAGGGCGCGCCGATCCTCGCCCACTGCTCGTGCGACTTCGTCCGTGCGCTGAACTACCCCGGGATCGCGGTGATCGAGCAGACCGTCACCCGCGTCGGCCGCACCAGCCTGGACCTGAACATCACCATCGGCCGCAGCGACGAGCCCGACGTGATCTACGCCACCGGACGCAGCGTGCTGGTCTGGTACGACTACCAGGCCGGCAAGTCGGTGCCGTGGCCGGACAGCATCCGGGCAGCGATCTCTTAGACTTTCGCTGGCAGCGATTCTTCGGAGGCAACAATGAACAAGACCTATCCATCGGCGGCGGCGGCGCTCGCCGGCGTCGTCAAGGATGGCCAGACGATCGCCGTCGGCGGCTTCGGCCTGTGCGGCATTCCTGAGGCGCTGATCGCCGCACTTCGCGATACGGGAGTCAGGAACCTCACCTGCGTCAGCAACAACGCCGGTGTCGACAACTTCGGCCTCGGCGTGCTGCTCGCCACCCGGCAGGTGAAGAAGATGATCGCCTCCTACGTCGGCGAGAACAAGGAATTCGAGCGGCAGTTCCTGTCCGGCGAACTCGAGCTGGAGTTCACGCCGCAGGGCACGCTGGCCGAGCGCATGCGTGCCGGCGGCGCGGGCATCCCCGCCTTCTTCACCGCCACCGGCTACGGCACCGTGATCGCCGAGGGCAAGGAGGCGCGCGAGTTCGACGGCCCGTGGGCCGGCCGCCACTACATCATGGAGCGCGGCATCCGCGCCGATGTGTCGCTGGTCAAGGCGTGGAAGGCCGACAAGGAGGGCAACCTCGTCTATCGCAAGACCTCGCGCAACTTCAACCCGGTGGTGGCAATGTGCGGCAGGGTGACGATCGCCGAGGTGGAGCAGATCGTCGAGAACGGCGCGATCGATCCCGAACACGTGCATACGCCCGGCATCTTCGTGCAGCGGCTGGTGCTGAACAGCAAGCCGGAGAAACGCATCGAGCAGCGCACCGTGCGCGCCAAAGCCTAGGAGACCGAAGATGGCCTGGACCCGTGAAGAAATGGCCGAGCGCGCGGCGCAGGAACTGCGCGACGGCTTCTATGTGAACCTCGGCATCGGCCTGCCGACCCTGGTGGCCAACTACATCCCGCCCGGCATGAGCGTGATGCTGCAGTCGGAGAACGGGCTGATGGGCATCGGCCCCTTCCCGACCGAGGAGGAGGTCGACGCCGATCTCATCAACGCCGGCAAGCAGCTGGTCACCGCGCTGCCGGGGTCGAGCTACTTCTCCAGCGCCGATTCGTTCGCGATGATCCGCGGCGGCCACATCAACCTCGCCATCCTTGGCGCGATGCAGGTGAGCGAGAAGGGCGATCTCGCCAACTGGATGATCCCCGGCAAGCTGGTCAAGGGCATGGGCGGCGCGATGGACCTGGTCGCCGGCGTCGGGCGCGTGGTGGTGCTGATGGAGCACTGCGCCAAGAACGGCGAGCACAAGATCCTGCAGAAATGCACGCTGCCGCTGACCGGTGTCGGCGTGGTCAACCGCCTGGTCACCGACCTGGGCGTGTTCGACGTTACCGAGGACGGCTTGAAGGCGGTCGAGCTGGCGCCCGGCGTGAAGCCCGAGGAAGTGCGGTTGAAGACCGGCTGCCACGTGCACCTGTCGCACCTGGGAGCAAAGGCCTGAAGGCCGCGGCCTGCTGAACGGAGGCGCGATGAGCGGCGCCCATCGGCACTTCGAAGACAACCACTTCGGCGGCCACGAGCGCGGCGACAGCGTCTGGACGCACCAGTCGCGGCCGCACGGCGCGCGCCCGCTGGCGATCGCCGTCGCGCTCACGCTCGGCTACGCGGTGATCGAGCTGGCAGGCGGCCTGTGGTCGGGCTCGCTGGCGCTGCTGGCCGACGCCGGCCACATGGCGACCGATTCGGCGGCGCTGCTTTTCGCGCTGGCCGCCAACTTCATCGCCCGCCGGCCGGTGTCGGACCGCCACTCGTTCGGGCTGGCACGCGTGGAGGTCATCGCCGCCTTCGTCAACGCGCTGGCCATGCTCGGCGTGGTGGCGTGGATCTTCTACGAGGCGATCGACCGGCTGACCAGCCCGGTGCCGGTCAAGGGGCTGGGCGTGTTCTTGATCGCCGGCATCGGCCTGCTGATCAACGTCCTGGTGGCCTGGGCGCTGTCGCGCGACCGCGAGAACGTCAACACGCGCGCGGCGCTGATCCACGTGATGGGCGACCTGCTCGGCTCGATCGCGGCGATCGTCGCCGGCCTGGTGATCTATTTCGGCGGGCCGCTGATGGCCGACCCGCTGCTGTCGATGTTCGTCGCCGCGCTGATCCTGCGCTCGACCTTCGGCGTCCTGCGCGAGACCACCTTCGTGCTGCTCGACAGCGTGCCGCACGGCGTGGACTACAAGAAGGTCGGCCTGTCGCTGGCGCAGGTGCCGGGCATCGTCTCGGTGCACGACCTGCACGTGTGGGCGATGGTGCCGGGGCGCGGCGCGCTGTCGGCGCACGTGCTGGTCGACGACATCGAGCGCTGGCCGGTGATCCTGCACCAGGTGCGGCACCTGATGCGGCGCGATTTCGGCATCGACCACATCACGCTGCAGCCCGAATGGCTGCGCCGCGACGCTCCGCAACCCGCTGCACTCGTCAAGCCAGTCGCCTGACCAGCCACAGCAGGCCGATCATGATCGGCTGGTGGATCAGGTACACGGTCAGCGCCCAGGTTCCGGCGAGCACCAGCAGCCGCGGCGGCCGCGCGTTCAGTGCCTGCCAGCGCGGCGTGAGCGCGAAGCCGCGCCGCTGCCACAGCGCGCCGAGGCCGAGCCCGGCGAGCACCAGCGCAATCCATGGAAACAGCGGCACGTAATCCTCGGTGCGCGGCTTGATGGTGACGAAGCCGATGACGTTTGCCGGGAACGCGTTGAAGGCCGGGTCGCGATAAAGCCACCACGCGACGAACGCGCCGGCGGCGAGCGCGAAGTTCCACTCGCGCAGCGGCGCCAGAGCGCGGGCGATGATCAGTGCGACGGCGATGAAGTGCAGGATGCCGATGTAGATCCAGCGCTGCTCGAACATGAGCCAGCTGCCCAGAGACACCAGCGCCGCCGCGGCGGCCACCTGCGCCCAGCGCCACCAGAACTCGCGCCAGTCCGGCCTGTGCGCCAGCCGCAGCACGAGGCTCGCGCCGACCAGCAGCAGGAACTGCGACACGATCGCCGTGCGCCAGCCGACCCACGGCTGGTCGCGGGTCATCGCCAGGTGCAGCCAGCCGAAGTAGTTGAGGTCGTAGATGAAGTGATAGACGATCATCTGCGCGACCGCGAAGCCGCGCAGCGCGTCGATCAGGGGCAGGCGAGGGGAGAGCGAATCATTCATGTCTGCGGCCGCCATGCTAACGGCCGCCGGCAGCCGCCGCCTACACTGCGCCGAGTCAACGCGACCGCTCCCCCACGCTCATGTCCTCCCGCACCTGGATCAGCAACGCCGTCCGCATCATCGAGGCGGACTTCAACCGCAGCGCCGACACGCACCTGCTCCCGCTGCCGCTGCCCGCGCTGCCGGGCGTGCACGTGTATCTGAAGGACGAGTCGAGCCACCCGACGGGCAGCCTGAAACACCGGCTGGCGCGCTCGCTCTTTCTCTACGCGCTTGCAAACGGCTGGATCAACGAGGGCACGACGATCGTCGAAGCCTCCAGCGGCTCGACCGCGGTCTCCGAGGCCTACTTCGCGCGCCTGCTCGGGCTGCCGTTCGTGGCGGTGATGCCGCGCGCCACTTCGCCGGAAAAGATCGCCGCCATCGAGTTCTACGGCGGCCGCTGCCATTTCGTCGAAGGGGCCGCGGAGATCTACGACGCTGCCGCGAAGCTGGCTTCGGCGAGCAGCGGCCACTACATGGACCAGTTCACCTACGCCGAGCGCGCCACCGACTGGCGCGGCAACAACAACATCGCCGAGTCGGTGTTCGCGCAGATGGCGCTGGAGCCGCATCCGGAGCCGCGCTACATCGTCTGCGCCGCCGGCACCGGCGGCACGCCGGCCACCTTCAGCCGCTACGTGCGCTACCGCCGCCGGGCCACCGAAGTGGTGGTCGCCGATCCCGAGGACTCGGTGTTCTTCGACTACTACGCCAGCGGCGACCGTAGCCTGACCTGCGAACGCGGCTCGCGCATCGAGGGCATCGGCCGGCCGCGGGTCGAGGCCTCGTTCATGCGCGATTCGATCGACGCGATGGTCAAGGTGCCGGATGCCGCCTCCATCGCCGCCATCCACTGGCTGCAGCAGGTGATCGGCCGCCGCGCCGGCGGCTCCACCGGCACCATCCTGTACGGCGCGCTGCCGCTGCTGCAGCGGATGGCGCAGGCGGGGGAGGAGGGTTCGGTGGTGCTGGTGATGTGCGATGGTGGCGAGAGATACGCGCACAGCTACTACGACGATGCCTGGCTGAAGGCCAACGGGATCGACCCGCAACCCTATCTACCGCGGATCGAGGCGTTCTTCGGACGCAGCGAGCCGCAGCGGTGGGACGTGCAGGAATGCCGGCGCTGAGAGGTCATTGAAGCGCCGGCAGTGCGTCGAGCGGGCTGGGCAGGCCGGCGGCGGACGATTTCAGCACGTGGGTGTAGATCATCGTCGTGCTCACGTCGCTGTGGCCGAGCAACTCCTGAACGCGGCGTATGTCGACGCCAGCTTCCAGCAGATGCGTGGCGAAGGAATGCC
>CAZSYX010000097.1:1869-10419 GCA_964610575.1 uncultured Burkholderiaceae bacterium | reverse complement strand
ACGAAGAAAGGGGCTGCCGGCGGCAGCCCCTTTTGAGTGGAGCGCGGAGCTCGGGGTCGGCCCCAGTCGATCCGCGCACCGCGCCCTCCCCCGCCAGTTGTGTTTCCGGCCGGGTGGGCGCCTCCGCGCCCACCCTTAACTTCGGCTCCGCCGAAGTTAGCCTTCAACGCAATCGACTGGAAGCGCGTGAAGCGCCTCGCTAGTCGATCCGCGCCCAGCGCGCTTCCAGCCGATTGTCAGCCCGGTGCACGACGGTGACGTTCTTGCGCATTGCCCACGGAATCACCTGGTTGTGCAGCGGGATGTGCATCACGTTCTGGTTATGCACCATCAGCGCGCGGGCGATCAGGTCGTTGCGCTTCTTCTGGTCGACCTCGCTCTTCATCGCGTCGACCAGCTTGTCGAACTCGGAATTGCTGACCCGGCCGAGATTGAAGTTGCCGTCGCCGCCCTTGCCGACGGTGCGCGCCAGCGATTGCAGCGAATACAGCGCGTCGAAGGTTGGCACGCCCCAGCCGAGCAGGTAGGCCGAGGTGTCGTACTTCTGGATCTTCGGGAAGTAGGTCGCGCGCGGCATCGCGTTCAGGCTGACCTTCAGCCCGACCTGCGCCCACATCGTGACCAGCGCCTTACAGATCTCTTCGTCGTTGATGTAGCGGTTGTTGGGGCAGTCGAGGGTGAACGAGAAGCCGTTCGGGTAGCCGGCGGCCGTCAGCAGTTCGCGCGCCTTCTTCGGATCGAACGGCAGCCGCTGGTGCGCCTCCTTGGTCCAGCCGTTGACGGCCCGCTGCATGATGGCGCCGGTGGGATCCGAGGAGCCGCGCATCACCGATTTCTGGATCGCCTCGATGTTGATCGCCTGATAAAGGGCCTGGCGCACGCGCAGGTCCTTGAACGGGTTCTTGCCCTTGACGTCGGAGAACAGCAACTCGTCGCGCTGCTGGTCGAAGCCGATGAAGATCGTCCGGTTCTCGGCGCCCTCGACCACCTTGATCGCCGAATTCGCGCGCAGCCGCGCCAGGTCCTGCGTCGGCGGGTCGAGCACGAAGTCCAGTTCACCCGACAGCAGCGCGGCGGTGCGGGTGGCGTCCGACTTGACGGGCGTGTAGATGATCTCGGTGACGTTGCCCTTCTTGGCCGTTCTTCCCCACCAGTTCGGGTTCTCGACGAACACCGTCTTGATGTCGACCTCGCGCGATTTCAGCATGAACGGGCCGGTGCCGTTGGCGTTGCGCACGGCGTAGCTTTCCTGCTTCTGCACGAAGTTGGTCGGCGTGGTGACGCCGTGCTTCTCCGACCAGGCTTTGCTCATCATCCGCAACTCAGGAAGCTGGCGCAGCAGCACCGGGTTGGGCGCCGAGGTGATGATCAGCACCGTGTGGCTGTCGACCGCGCGTGCGCCCTGGATCGCCGCCGTATAGGCGCTGAAGTTCGAAGTCGGTTGCAGGGCCCGCTCGATCGAGTACACCACGTCGGCGGAAGTGAACGGCGTGCCGTCGTGGAACTTGACGCCCTTGCGCAGTTCGAAGCGCCAGATCAGCGGCGTGTCCTGGCTCCACTTGACCGCCAGCGCCGGCTCCAGCTCGAACTTTTCGTTGTAGGTGATCAGCGACTCATAGATGTACGAGTTGGCCGTGTTGTTCAGGCCCTCGTTCTGCGAGTGCGGGTCGAAGGTCAGGATGTCGCCCTGGCTGGCCCAGCGCAGGGTCTTGGCCTCGAGCGCGGGCGCGGCGACGAGCACGGCGGCCAGCATCGAGGCAATGGCATGGCGAAGCATCGGTTTTCTCCTTGAACGGGATGCGCACGGAGTGCAGCCGGGTGATCCTGCACCAAGGCTGCAGCCCGGTCAACGCGACGCGGCGCCGGAAGGCACCGTCACGCCCGGGAAAACCCTCGTGTTTGTCGTTGCGGCGACAAGCCGCTCCGCGTCAGGACTCGCTGCGCAGTTCGATGTCGCCGTAGAAGGCCTCGATCTCGGCGCCGGTGTTATCGGTGTCGGTCATGATGCCGATGCCGACCAGACGCCCGGGCCGCTCGCCGAAGGCGCGCTCGAAGTCGGCGGCGTAGTCGCGCTCGAAGTGCTTCCACTGGCCGAGCCGGTCGCGGCCGCTGCCGGCGACCACCATCTTGATGCGGCCGGTGTGCGCGCTGTCGATCACGGTGCCCACCGGCTGGCGGTTCTCCCAGATGTACACCAGGGTGGCGTAGGGAACGCTCTGGCCGCTGACCATCTCCGCCATTTCGAGCGCGATCTGGTCCCGCGGCGGCAGGCGCCGCTTGTCGCCCTCGAAGAACAGCATCAGCCGCACCGGCGAATCCTCGGCGTGGCGGTCGAGGTTGTCGGCGCCGGCAATGAGGTCCTGCACCCGCCAGCGCCAAGCCACCCGGGGCCGTGCCGCGGTGTCGACGTTCAGCGGCTGCTTCAAGCCGGTGGCGGAACGCTCGGCCCTCGCGTGGACGACGACCGAACGCGCGCGCTCGTCGTAGACGAGCCTGTACTGGGTCGGCGCCTTGGCGCGGGTGACGATCAGCGGCTGCCAGCCACGTGGTGCAGTGGCTCCCTCGCGATTGTCGGAAAAGGCCGCCACCTCGTGCGTCGACGGTGCAGGCGCGATCGCCGCGCAGCCGGCGAGTGCGGCGAACAGGACGGCGGCAGACAGACGCAGGATGACCATGGCGAGAAGGCGGGTTTCGGCGGCGGGATGCTAACCAGTACCGCTGCTTTCGTACAGGAGCGTTTCTCCCAATCCGTGCCCCTGTCACGACCGCCCGGATCAGGCCGCCTTCAGCGCCAGCACGCCGAGCACCACCGCGATGACGCCGCTCCAGCGGCGCGCCGACAGCCGTTCGTGCAGCAGCCGCGCACCGATCAGCGTGGCAAACAGCACCGAGGTCTCGCGCAGCGAGGCGACCAGGGCCACCGGCGCCTTGGTCATCGCCCACACCGAGATCGCGTAGGCGGCGGCCGACAGTCCGCCGCCGATCAGCGCCCGCCGGCTGCGGCCCCGCAGGTGGGCGATGAACGTCGCCCGCCGCTTGGCAAGCATCCACAGCGAGAACGGGATGCCGTCGAGCACGAACAGCCAGACGATGTAGCTCCACGCGTCGCCGGAAATGCGCGCGCCCTGGCCATCGATCAGCGTGTAGAGCGCGATCACCGCCGCGTTGGCCAGCGCGAAGACGACTGCAGCGCGCGACGGCGCATGGCCGAGCGCGCGGTAGCCCAGCATGAACACCCCGCCGGAGACCAGCAGCATGCCGAGCCAGGCCACTGCTGCCGGCATCTCGCCGAGAACGGCGATGCCGGCCACTGCGGTGATCAGCGGTGCCACGCCGCGCATCAGCGGATAGACCAGCGACAGGTCGCCGACGCGATAGGCCGAGATCATCAGCCAGTAGTAGGCGAGGTGCACGGTGACCGAGGCGATGATGAACGGCCAGGCCGCCGCGGTCGGGACGGGTACCACGAACAGGAACGGCAGCGCGATCAGCATCGCGCCGACGATGATGCCGGCGGTGTCGTGAAGCACGTCGCCGCCGCCCTTGATCATCGCGTTCCAGCTGGCGTGCAGCAGTGCCGCCAGCAGCACCGCCATCGAGACGGCGAGGCTCATCGCGCAGTGGCGCGGCGCCGAGCGGCGCGCGGACGCCTCACCCGATCACGGCTTCGGCGGCCGTGTAGGTCAGGCCAAGCGCATCGGCCACTTCCCTGTAGGTCACCTGGCCAGCGGCGATATTGAGCCCGGCCCTCAGGTGCGGGTCGCGACGAAGCGCCTCGCGCCAGCCGCGGTCGGCCAGTGCCAGCGCGAAGGGAAGCGTGGCGTTGTTCAGCGCGTAGGTCGACGTGCGCGGCACCGCGCCGGGCATGTTGGCCACGCAGTAGTGCACGACGCCGTCGACGACGTAGGTCGGCTCGGCGTGCGTGGTCGGGCGCGAGGTCTCGGCGCTGCCGCCCTGGTCGATCGCCACGTCGACGATCACCGAGCCCTTCTTCATGCGGCCGAGCGTCTCTCGGGTGACGAGCTTCGGCGCCGCCGCGCCCGGCAGGAGCACACCGGAGATCACCAGGTCGGCGCGCAGCACCTCGCGCTCGACGTTGTCGCGGTTCGAAAAGACGGTGATGACGCGGCTGCCGAGCATCGCGTCGAGGTGGCGCAGCGCATCGATCGACTTGTCGATCACCACCACCTGCGCGCCGCTGCCGACCGCCATCTGCGCGGCGTTGCGGCCGACCACGCCGGCACCGAGGATCACGATGCGCGCCGGCGCAACGCCGGCCACCCCACCGAGCAGGATGCCCATGCCACCGGCGGCGCGCTCCAGGCAATGGGCGCCGGCCTGCACGCTCATCCGGCCGGCCACTTCCGACATCGGCGCCAGCAGCGGCAGGCCGCCGGCGGGCGAAGTCACGGTCTCGTAGGCGATGCAGATGGCGCGGCTTTCGATCAGGTCGCGCGCCTGGTCGGGATCGGGCGCCAGGTGCAGGTAGGTGAACAGCACCTGGCCGTCGCGCAGCATGCTGCGCTCGACCGCCTGCGGCTCCTTGACCTTGACGATCATCTCGGCGCCGGCGAATACCTCGGCCGCCGTGCCGACGATGGTCGCGCCGGCGCGCTCGTAGTCGGCATCGGTCGCGCCGATGCCGGCGCCGGCCTGCGTCTGCACCAGCACCGCGTGGCCGTGCGCAACGACCTCGCGCACCGACGACGGCGTCAGGCCGACGCGGTACTCATGGACCTTGATCTCTTTCGGAACGCCGATCTTCACTGGACTGTCTCCGGGCGGGTTGCGGGCGCCGCTTGGCTTGACGGGGTGATCACGCCGCGCGCAGGGCGGCGGTGCTGCCGATGCCCATGTCGTGCAGCGTCGCGCCGATCGCCGACACGACGTTGCGCATCTCGTTGGGGTCGATGGCGCCGATGCAGCCGACGCGGAAGGTTTCCACCTGCGTCAGCTTGCCGGGATAGAGGATGTAGCCGCGCGCTCGCACCTTCGCATAGAAGGCCTTGAACTCGTAGCCCGGGTCGGACGGGGCGTGGAAGGTGACGATGATCGGCGCCTGCACCGCGGGTTCGAGATACGGCCGGAAGCCGAGCGCACGCATGCCTTCGATCAGGGTGGCGCAGTTGGCGGCATAGCGCGCGCCGCGCGCCGGCTGGCCACCCTCGGCGATGAACTGGTCGATGGCCGCGCGCAGCGCCGCCACCACGTGCGTCGGCGGCGTGAAGCGCCACTGCGTAGTGCGCTGCATGTACGTGTACTGGTCGTGCAGGTCCATGGCCAGCGAATGCGAGTTGCCGGCGCCGGCCAGCAGCGTGTCGCGGCGGACGATCACGAAGCCCATGCCCGGCGCCCCTTCCAGGCACTTGCCGCTGGCCGCGATCAGCGCGTCGAAAGGCGTGCTGCGCACGTCGATCGGCAGCGCGGCGAACGAGCTCATCGCATCGACGATCAGTCCCTTGCCGCGCGCGCGGCAGGCCTGCGCGATGCCCTCGAGGTCGTTGCGCAGGCCGGCGCCGGTCTCACAGTGGACCAGCGCGACGTGGGTGATCGAAGGATCAGCAGCCAGCGCCGCCTCGACCGCGGCCGCCGTCGCCGGCTGGTCCTCGGCGATCGGCAGGTCGGCCACGGCGCGGTTCAGGTACCTGCAGATCTTGACGATCCGCGCGCAATACGCGCCGTTGTTCGGCACCAGCACCTTGCCCTGGCGCGGCACCAGGTTGCCGATCGCCGCCTCCACCGCAAAGGTGCCGCTGCCCTGC
Source organism: uncultured Burkholderiaceae bacterium (assembly GCA_964610575.1). Classification (GTDB taxonomy): domain Bacteria; phylum Pseudomonadota; class Gammaproteobacteria; order Burkholderiales; family Burkholderiaceae_F; genus JADJWR01. The sequence continues at coordinate 4,657 of CAZSYX010000097.1, read as the reverse complement.
AGCGGCACGCAGACGTATCCGTCGCCGCCGTGGACGATGTCGACCAGGTCGCGGCAGATGTTGGCGGTGATCTGGTTGAAGGCTGCATCCCAGGAGCCCCAGTCGCGCAGCATCGCCTGCTTCGTTTCGAGCGAGGTCGTCAGCGGCCCCGGGGTCAGCAGTATCGGGTCGTTTCCGCGGATCATCGATGTCTCCGAGAGAGTTCGTTTCCGTCCTAGGGATTCTCGCCGGCAGCGAGCCTCTGGTTGATGTCGGCGATCACCGCCGGCAGGTCGCGCAGATCGTCGATCACATAGTGCGCGCCGCTTTCCTGGATCAGCTTCTCCTTGGAGGCACGCTCGCGTGCCTCGAGCTCTGCCGCGCTCATCTTCTTCACCGCATCCCAGCTGTCGGCAACGTAGTTGCTCCACTTGGACACGCCCACCCGCCAGCACAGCGGCGCACCTTCGCCGGCCCCGGATACGGTGTCGTCCACCTTGACGGTGCGGCGCATCGCGTTTTCCAGGTTGTACACGCCCAGGCGCTCGAGATTCTTGATCACCATGTACGCGGTCGGGCGCGGCATCTCGACCTCGTCGCCGGCGCATGCCGTGTCCGGGACGAAGCCCTGCTTGGCGCCACCGGCGAGCAGGATGTCGAGCATGTCGCGGGTGAAACCCGTGGTGACGCCGATCTTGATGCCCTGCTGCCGAAGGCCCTTGACGACGTCGCCTACGCCGGGCAACAGCTCGTGATAGTTGCCCTTGCGCAGCAGATCGAGCTGCGTCGGGACGAAGTCCGCAAACATCGCATCGACGTCCGCCTGCGTCGGCTCGCGACCGAACTTCGCGACAAACCGCCCGCGAACCGAGGCAATCTCGGTGATCGCCCTGATGTGCAGGTCCTTGCGCAAGCCCATCGGCGCGCGGGCCTCGGGCATCGAGATCTCCAGCCCGTACCTCTTGAACACTTCGACGAAGACGATCGCCGGCGCATCCACATAGCGGTCCATCGTCGTGCCGGAGCAGTCCAGCATGACGTAACCGACGCTGCGTTGCGTGTTCTCGGCGTCGAACTTGCGCTGCTGGGCCGCGGCATGGCGGATGTCGTCGGGCACGCGACCCGCGGTCGATAGACGGGAGATCACGGAATCTGTCATTGAAAGCTCCTTGGCGGAAATTCTTCAGCGGCGCGCCGTGCGACGCCAGGCCTGCGTGCGCACGACGAGCCACCACTCGATGACGAAGAACACGGCGGTGACGACAGCCGAGGTCGCCACGATCAGCGTCGCCATCGCCGCGGCAGCGCCGACGTTGCCGGCCTCGTCCAGGTGCAGGATCGAGATCGCCGCCAGCGTGGTCTTCGGTGAATAGAGGAACACGACCGCCGAGATCGTCGTCATTGCGTTGACGAAGTAGTAGCGGCTGATGTCGATCAGCGACGGCAGGCACACTGGCACGGTGACGCGCCAGAAGGTCTTGTAAAAGGGCACCTTCAGCGATGCCGACACCGACTCGAACTCGTTGTCGAGCTGCTTGAGCGCGGTGACCGCGGTCAGGTGGCTGCTCGAATAGAAGTGCACGATCGTCGAGAGCACGAGAATCGCCATCGTGCCGTAGAGAAAGCCGAGCGGGTTGGCCGGGCTGTTGAAGAAGACGATGTAGCCGATGCCCAGCACCATGCCCGGCACGGCCATCGGCATCATCGCCTGCATCTGCGCCAGCGGACGCAACCAGCCGAAAACACGCGATTTCTCGATGCCGGTCTTCTCCAGCCAGTAGGCGCCGGCAAAGGTGACCGCGGCGCCGGCAAGCGCGCACCAGGCGGCCATGACAACGCTGTTGCCCCAGGCGTTGTCGACGCCGGCCTCCTCGAAGCCGTAGGTGTAGTGGTTCAGGGTGAAGGAGAGGTTGTAGGGCCACACCTTGACGAACGAACCGAATACCGCCATGCCGAGCACCAGCAGCAGCACGGCGGAAATCGCCAGCACGTAAAGGAGCAGCAGCAGGTCGCGCAGACGCTCGGGCCGCGGCGCGTACGGCACGCTGCGCGCGGTCAGCAGCGCCTTTTGCCGGCGCCGCACTGCGGTGTCGATGGCGAACGCCACGACGGCGGGCGCCAGCAGCACCAGTCCCACCACCGCACCCATCGAAAAGTTCTGCTGGCCGACCACCTGCTTGTAGATGTCGATCGCCAGCACCGAGTAGTTGCCGCCGATCACCTTCGGCACGCCGAACTCGGACACCGCCATGGTGAACACCACCAGCGCCGCCGAGATCAGGCCGTAGCGCGCGCCGGGCAGCGTGATCGTCAGGAACTTGCGCCAGCCCGGCGTCGCCATCGAGTCGGCCGCCTCGTACAGGCGGGCGTCGGACAAGGCAAGTCCGGCGAGCAGGATCATCACCGCGTGCGGGAACGAGGCGAAGCTCATCGCCATCACCATGCCCGGCAGGCCGTACACGGTCTTCAGCCCGAACCACTCGATGACGAACTTCAGCCAGCCCTGGTTGCCGAACAGGTAGATGAACGACAGCGCCGCCAGCAGCGACGGCGCCAGGATCGGGATCATCGCGATGTTGCGCCAAAGCCCCTTGAGCGGGATGCAGCTGCGCTGGATCGCGTAGGCGAACAGAAAGGCCGGCGGCACGGTGAACAGCGTCGTCAGGGCGGCGAAGGCGAGCGTGTTGGTTGCCGAGTTGGCAAAGGCCGGCGAGGAGAAGTAGGCGACGAAATTCGCCACGCCGACGAACTCGCCCGAGCGGCTCTCGAGGCTGCGCACCAGCAGGCTGGCCAGCGGCACGGTGAGGAA
>CAZSYX010000097.1:0-1769 GCA_964610575.1 uncultured Burkholderiaceae bacterium | reverse complement strand
CCGACCTGCTCGATGACGCCATGGTTCATCACCACCACGCGGTCGGCCATCGACAGCGCCTCTTCCTGGTCGTGCGTCACCAGGATCGTGGTCACGCCGAGCCGTCGCTGCAGCAGCCGGATCTCGCCGCGCAGCCGCTCGCGCTCCTTGGCATCGAGGGCAGACAGCGGCTCGTCGAGCAGCAGCAGGCTCGGCGCGGTGGCCAGCGCCCGCGCCAGCGCGATGCGCTGCTGCTGGCCGCCGGACAGCTGCGCCGGATACTTCGGCCCCGAATCCGCCAGGCCGACCAGCTTCAGCAGCTCCGCCACCCTGGCATCGATCTCGGCGCGGCCCCGGCGCCGGTTCACCAGCCCGTAGGCGACGTTGTCGCGGATGGTCAGGTTGGGAAACAGCGCGTAAGACTGGAAGACGATGCCGTAGTCGCGCGCCGCCGGCGGCGCGCTGGAGACGTCGCGCCCGTCCTGGATCACCCGGCCGCGCGTCTGCGTCTCCAGCCCGGCGATGATCCTCAGCAGGGTCGTCTTGCCGCAGCCGGACGGCCCGACGAAGCAGACCAGCTCGCCGCGCTCGATCGTGAGATCGACCGACTGCAGCGCGACAAAGCTGCCGAAGGCCTTGTGGATGCCTTCGAGCCTGAGCGCTTCGGCCGTGGGCTTGTTCAACTGCATCGTGAAAGGAGACTCGCGCGCACGGCCTTGCGGATGACGAATGGCGGCGGCTGCGCCGCCTACGAGGTCGGCCGGCGCCAGCGATGATCAGGGCGCACAGGCTTGCAGCACCGGCATCGCCGCCGTCGAGCCTGCCCCCGCGACGGCGGGAGCAGCGTCATCTGTCACCTGCTACTTGGGTGCCGCCTTGCTTTCGTAGCGCTTGCTCCATTCGGCAAGGATGCGGTCGCGGTTCTTCGCCGCCCAGGCGAAGTCGTTCTTCACCAGCATGCTGCCGTAGTTGGCCGGCACGTTCGGCAGCTGCTTGTTCAGCGCCGGCACGGCGACGATCGCGAAGTTGTTTGCGTACAGTCCCATCGCCTCGTCGGAGACCGACCAGTCGAGCAGCTTCTGGGCTGCCGCCATGTTCTTGGTGCCCTTGTGGATGGCGATCGCCTCCAGGTCCCAGCCGAGGCCTTCCTTCGGGAACACCAGGTCGATCGGCTTGCCCTGCGCCTTCTCGCGGTTGGCGCGGTACTCGAAGGAGATGCCGACCACGAACTCGCCGTTGGCCGCGGACGCGCAGGGGCGCGAGCCCGAGTGCATGTACTGGGCGATGTTCTCGTGCAGCGCGTCCATGTACTTCCAGCCTTCCGCCTCGCCCCACAGTTGCAGCCAGGCGGAGACGTCGAAGAAACCGGTGCCGCTGGAGGCCGGGTGCGGCATCACGATCTGGCCCTTGTAGACCGGTTTCGTCAGGTCCTTCCAGGTCTCCGGCTTCGGGATGTTTCGCTTGGCGGCCTCGGCCGTGTTGAAGCAGATGGTCGCGCCCCAGACGTCCATGCCGACCCAGGCGGGCGGGTTCTTCGGGTCGCGATACTGCGGCACGATGCGCTCCAGCCCTTTCGGCGCATAGGGCTGCAGCATGCCCTCGGTATCGAAAATCGCCATGCTGGTCGCCGCCACGCCCATCACGACGTCGGCCTTCGGATTGGCCTTCTCGGCCAGCAGGCGGGCGGTGATGATGCCGGTGGAGTCGCGCACCCAGGTGATCGCGATGTCCGGGTTGGCCTTCTCGAAGGCCGTCTGGTAGGCCTTCAGCTGGTCGGTCTCCAGCGCCGT
>CAZSYX010000096.1:2083-11103 GCA_964610575.1 uncultured Burkholderiaceae bacterium | reverse complement strand
ACGGGCTTCGGCATGAAGGTGGCCGTCTTGCCGTAGCTGGCGGCGACGTTCCACACCGTGTACTTCAGGATCTGCAGCCAGTCGGCGCGCTTGACCAGCGTCGCGAACTTGGTGCCGATTTCGCACTGGCCCGGTGCCGCCACCTCGTGGTGATGCACCTCGACCTCGACGCCCTGCTGCTCGAGCAGCAGGCACATCTCGGAGCGCATGTCCTGCAGCGAATCGGTCGGCGGCACCGGGAAGTAGCCGCCTTTCACCGACGGGCGATGAGCCAGGTTGCCTGCTTCGTATTCGATGCCGGTCGACCAGGGCGCCTCTTCCGACTTGATCTTGACGAACGAGCCCCACATGCCGGAGTCCCACGTCACTGAGTCGAAGATGAAGAACTCGGGCTCGGGGCCGAAATAGGCGGTGTCGCCGATGCCGGTCGACTTCAGGTAAGCCTCGGCGCGCCTGGCCAGCGAGCGCGGGTCGCGGTCATAACCCTTGCCGGTTGACGGCTCGACGACGTCGCAGGTCAGGATCAGCGTGTTTTCCTCGCGGAACGGATCCATGCGCGCCGAGTCCGGATCCGGCATCAGCAGCATGTCGGAGGCCTCGATGCCCTTCCAGCCGGCAATCGACGAGCCGTCGAACGCGTGGCCGTGCTCGAACTTGTCGAGGTCGACCTGCTTGGTCGGCACGGACACGTGCTGCTCCTTGCCGCGTGTGTCGGTGAAGCGGAAGTCCACGAACCGGACCTCGTTGTCGGCGATCATCTTGATCACGTCTTTGGGCGTCCCCATGAAGCTCTCTCCTTTCGCGAGATGGACCTGAAGCACTGGACGGTGAATTCGCGGTCGCCTGTCGCCAGGCAGCCAAGATCACTAGATTTGTCTTAAGCACAAACCGTGCCGCCCCGGGGAGACGCGCCCGAGAACTGCGCACCGCCTTTGTGCATCAACGGTTTGCCGTGCAGCGATTGGCCCCGTCCGGTCAGGCTGTCGTCCAATGGCCGCATGGACAGGGGCAAAGAGAACCATGACGGTGCATTACGCCCTATTTTAACCTCCTCTCGCCTACTTTCGGTGCGGATGGAGGAACAGGCTCTGGAGGTCACTCAGAAAGCGCCGGCCCAGGTCGGTTGGCGCGATCCGCTCGATCACGGTCTGCAACAGACCCCGCTCCTCGGCCTTCTGGAGCGCCGGTTCGAGCGCCGACATCGGCAGCCCCGTGCGCTCGGTGAACAGCCGCACCGGCACGCCGGCGTTCAGCCGCAGGCCGTTGAGCATGAACTCGAAGGCAAGGTCGCCGCGCCGCACTTCAGCCGACTCGGCGAGCGGCGCGCCGCGCAGTGCCCCTTCGATGTAGCCGGCCGGCTGGCGCAGCCGGGCCTGCCGCAGGATGCGGCCGGGAAACGAGATCTTGCTGTGCGCGCCGGCACCGATGCCCAGGTAGTCGCCGAACTGCCAGTAGTTGAGGTTGTGGCGGCACATCCTGCCCGGCCGCGCATAGGCGGACACCTCGTAGTGCTCGTAGCCCGCCCCGGTCATCCGCTCCTCGATCCACTCGTGCATCGCTGCCGCGGCGTCCTCGTCGGGCAGCTGGGGCGGGTACTTGGCGAAGACCGTGTTCGGCTCGAGCGTCAGCTGGTACAGCGACAGGTGCGGCGGCGCGAACTGCAGCGCGAAATCGATGTCGGCGCACATCTCGTCCATCGACTGCCCGGGCAGCGCATACATCAGGTCGAGATTGAGGTTGTCGAAGTCGCGCTGCGCGGCCTCGATCGCTGCAACCGCCTGGGCCCGGTCGTGCACTCGTCCCAGGCGGTGCAACTGCTCGTCGCTGAACGACTGCACGCCGATCGACAGCCGATTCACGCCGGCCTCGCGGAAGGAGCCGAACTTCGCTGCCTCGAAGGTGCCCGGGTTCGCCTCCAGCGTGATCTCGCAGGAAGGCTCCAGCGGCAGACGTGCGCGCAGTTCCGACAGCAGGCGATCCAGCCCGACGGCCGAGATCAGGCTCGGCGTGCCGCCGCCGAAGAAGATGCTGACGATGCGCCGGCCCCAGATCAGCGGCAGCGCCGCGTCGAGATCGGCGCGCAGCGCGTCGAGGTAACGCGCTTCGGGAATCGCCGCCACGCCACCGGCCGCCTCGTGCGAGTTGAAGTCGCAGTAGGGACACTTGCGGACGCACCACGGGAAGTGAACGTACAACGCCAGCGGCGGCAGCGCAGGCAGCCGCAGCGTGCCCGGGCGAAGCAGATGCGCGACGTCCGGCACGGTCGGCGCCGGCTGTGACTGCAGCGGTATCACTGCCAGCCCCAGTCGGTACTGAGCCGGCGCGCCATATCGCGCATCGCCAGGGCGCGATGGCTGATCCGGTTCTTGACCTCGGGCGCGAGTTCGGCCGCGGTGCACACCTGCGCCGCCAGCCAGAAGTGCGGGTCGTAGCCGAACCCGTGGCTGCCGCGCGGGGCGTCGATCACTTCGCCCAGCCAGCGCGCATCGCTTATCAACGGCTCCGGGTCCGTTGCGCTGTGCACGGCGACCAGTACGCAGGTGTAGTGGCCGCGGCGGTCGGAGAACGGCTTTAGCGCACGCACCAGCGCCGCGTTGTTGGCGCTGTCGCTGGCACCCTCGCCGGCGAAGCGCGCCGAGCGCACGCCCGGGGCACCGTCCAGCGCGACACAGCACAGTCCGGAATCGTCGGCCAGTGCCGGCAGGCCCGTCGCTGCTGCGGCGTGCCTGGCCTTGGCCAGCGCGTTCTCGATGAAGGTCGCGTGTGGTTCCTCGGCCGGCTCGACGCCGAGGCTGCGCTGCGGCAGCACCTCGATGCCGAGCGGCGCCAGCAGCGCGGCGAGCTCGCGCAGCTTGCCGCGGTTGTCCGAAGCGAGGACGAGCCTGCGCACAGCCAGGTCAGGCAATGCCGAGCGCGCCGCGCTGCCGCTCCACCAGCACGGCGATTGCCGAGCGCGCCGCGGCGAGCATCGCGTCGAGATCCTGCTGCGAGAACGGCGCGCCTTCGGCGGTGCCCTGCACCTCGACGAAGCCGCCGCTGCCCGTCATCACGACATTCATGTCGGTCTCGCAGGTCGAGTCCTCGGCGTAGTCGAGATCGACCAGCACGCGGCCGCCGTGCATGCCGACCGACACCGCGGCGACGAAATCGCGCAGCGGCGGTTCGGCGATCAGTTGTCGGGCATGCAGCCAGCGCATGGCGTCGTAGGCGGCGACGAAGGCGCCGGTGATTGCCGCCGTCCGGGTGCCGCCGTCGGCCTGCAGCACGTCGCAGTCGATCTGCAGCGTGCGCTCGCCGAGCCGGGAAAGATCGACGACCGCGCGCAGGCTGCGACCGATCAGGCGCTGGATCTCGAGCGTGCGCCCGCCCTGCTTGCCGCGCGCGGCCTCGCGCTCGGTGCGCGTAGAGGTCGAGCGCGGCAGCATGCCGTACTCGGCCGTCAGCCAGCCCTGCCCCTTGCCCTTGAGGAACGCCGGCACGCGCTCTTCGACCGACGCCGTGCACAGCACGCGCGTGTCGCCGAACTCGATCAGCGCAGAGCCCTCGGCATGGCGCGCATAGCCACGCTCGATGCGCACCGGACGCAGCGCGCCGGCGGCGCGGCCATAGGAACGTTCGCCGTTCATTTGTTCTGGATCAGCTTGCTCGAGCGCTGGATCGCGCGCTGGATCTCGGCGACCGCATCGTCGATCTGCGCCTCGGTCAGCGGCTCGTCGGCCGACGGCTCGCCGGGCTGCGGCATCTGCACGGTGGAGGCGATCGACCCTTCCGGGATCACCAGCGTGGATACCGGCGACTCGGTCGGCGGGATCATGTCCATCGACTCGCTTCCCGCCCAGCTCATCGCGATGGCAGTGCAGTTGTCGGGTTCCGGCCCGCTCTGCGCCATTGCCTTGTCCATCAGTTCGGGCACCGCGCGCATGACAGTGAGGCGGCCGAACGTCTCGATGATGTCCCTGTCCGACAGCGCGCCCCACAGCCCGTCGCTGCACAGAAGCATCGTATCGCCGGCGTGCAGCGCCACCTTCCTGGCGATCTCCACCTTCGGCGTCACGAAGGCGCCGATGCAGTTGTGGATGCGGTTTCGCTCCGGATGGTCCTTCACGTCCTCGGGCCGGACCAGGCCGGAGACGACCAGGTGATGGACGCGCGAATGGTCGAAGGTGCGCTGGGCGATCTGGCCGCCGCGCAGCAGGTAAAGGCGCGAGTCGCCGACGTGCGCCCAGGTGGCGACGCCGTCCTGCACGACGCAGGCGACGACGGTGGTACGCGGCGCCTCCGGCAACCGGTTTTCGGCGCGATAGCGATGCAGGTCGCGATGCGCCGCCTGGATCGCCTGATCGAGGAAAGCCGCCGGATCCGCCAGCATCGGCTTGGCATCGCGCTGGAAGATCGTCGCCAGCGTCTGCAGCGTCGTCTCTGCAGCAACCTCGCCGCGCGCGTGGCCGCCCATGCCGTCGGCCACCATCATCAGCAGCGATTTGCGCGTGTACAGGTAGCCCATGCGGTCCTGGTTGACCAGGCGACCGCCCCTCCTGCTTTCCTGATAGACGGAAAAACGCATCGCTACGCGACCTGTCCTTGCACGGGCAACCCGGCTGCCCTGTCGAGCGGCGCGCTTACGCGGTCTGCGCCCCGCCGCGTCGGCGTCGCCAGGCTCAGAACCACGTGATGTTGTGGTCCTTCATGAAGCGCGACACGCGGTCATGGATGTTCCGCACGCGGGCGCCGGTGCGCTCCAGCAAGGAGAACTCGGGCTGCTCGGGCACGTTGCTCAGCAGTTCCTTCTGCACCGCGTACACCGTCTGCGGCCGCTCCAGCGAATTCAGGCGAAGGCAACGATCGACCATGGCGAGCAGCTCGGCCGAATACAGCCCGCGGAACGCGCGCAGCGCATTCGGCATCTTGTCCTCCTTCAGCCGCTGGTCCGACTCCTGCGGCGGCATGCCCGACATGCAGGCATAGATGCAGGCGCCCACGCTGTAGACGTCGGTCCAGGGGCCAAGCTCGGCGTCGCGCTTGTACAGCTCCGGCGGCGCGAAGCCCGGCGTGTACATCGGATAGGACTTGCTGATGTCACGCTGCAGGGTCTGCCGCGCGGCGCCGAAGTCGAGCAGGATCGGCGTGCCGTCCATGCGCAGGTAGATGTTGGCCGGCTTCACGTCCAGGTGCAGCAGCCGGTTGGAGTGCACTTCGCGCAACCCGTTCATCACCTGCGTGAACACGCGGCGAATGAAGCGCTCGGTCAGCACGTCCTTCTGTTCCTTGCTGCGGTTGCGGACGACGTGCTCCTGCAGCGAGCGGCCCGACTCGTAGTGCATCACCATGTACACCGTTTCGTTGGCGCGGAAGAAGTTCAGCACGCGCACGATGTTCGGGTGATAGATCGAGGCGAGCGCGCGGCCCTCCTCGAAGAAGCACCTCAGGCCGATCCGGTAGGTGTTCAGGTGCTCCGGCGCGATCACCGGGTTCAGCTCGCCGGCGTTGCGGCTCGCCAGCGCCGCCGGCATGTATTCCTTGATCGCCACGGACTGGCCGCGCTCGTCGGTCGCCAGGTAGACGATCGAAAAGCCGCCGCTGGATATCTTCTTTACAATCCGATACCCGCCGACCTCGAGTCCTTCGGGCAAAGCTGCGTTGGTCTGCGCCGCCATGGGTGACGATCGATGACACCAGCGCGCGGAAGCTGGCCGTTGATCAAGACGGGCTGATTCTAGCCAAGTGCCGCGCAGGCGCGGGACTTCGACCCTCATCTGAACATCCGAGTCCGCCCAACTGCCCATGCCCGTTCCCGTCAGCATGACCGGCTTCGCCGGCACCTCGTTTGCGACGCCGATGGGCCAGGCGGCCATCGAGATCCGTTCCGTCAATTCGCGCTTCCTCGATCTCACGCTGAAGATCGCCGACGACTTGCGTGCCTTCGAGCCGCAGATCCGCGAGCGCATCAGCGCCAGGCTGGCCCGGGGCAAGGTCGAGTGCCGGCTGAGCGTGCAGCGTGCGGCTGCCGCCGAATCGACGCGCCTGAACCCGGCCGCGCTCGCCGGCCTGCAGCGGCTCGTCGACGAAGTGCGGCAGCTGCTGCCGCAGGCGGCGCCGCTGGCGGTGGCCGACGTGCTGGCCTGGCCCGGCGTGCTGGAGACGCCGCCACTCGATGCCGATGCGCTTCGCGCCTCGGTGCTGGCGGCGCTCGAAGAGGTGCTCGACCGCCTGCAGGAGAGCCGGGCCCGCGAGGGTGCGGCGATCGCCGATGGCCTGCGCAGCCGGTGCGATGGCATCGCCGCAATCGTCGAGCAGCTCCGTGTCCGCCTGCCCGAGCTGCGGGCGGCGGTCGAGCGCAAGCTCAGCGAGCGGCTGAACCAAGCGCTTGGCGCGCCGCTCGCATCGGCCGCCGCACTGTCGCGCGAAGAGGTGACCGAGCGCATTCGCCAGGAGGTCACCCTCTACGGGCTGCGCGCCGACGTCGACGAGGAACTGAGCCGGCTGGCCACCCACGTGGCCGAAGTGCGGCGCGTGGTCGATGCCGGAGGCGCGGTGGGCCGGCGGCTCGACTTCCTGATGCAGGAGCTGAACCGCGAGGCGAACACGCTCGGATCGAAGGCCACCGCGATCGACCTGGCGCAGTCGGCGATCGAGCTGAAGCTGCTGATCGAGCAGATGCGCGAACAGATCCAGAACCTCGAGTGAGGGAGAGACTCAGCCGATGACGACGACCCTCGCACGCCCGGCCGGCAGCATCTTCATGGTGGTCGCGCCCTCCGGCGCGGGCAAGTCGACGCTGGTCAACGCGCTGCTGGCGCGCGATCCGGGCATCGAGCTGTCGATCTCTTACACGACGCGCGCCCCGCGGCCAGGCGAGACGAACGGCCGTGAATACCACTTCACCGACGCGGACGACTTCCTCGCGCGCCGCGCGCGCGGCGAGTTCCTCGAATGGGCCGAGGTCCACGGCCACTATTACGGCACCTCGCGACCGTGGATCGAGCAGCGGCTCGGCGCCGGCCGCGACGTGCTGCTGGAAATCGACTGGCAGGGCGCCCGCCAGGTCAGGAACGCGCTATCGCAGGCGATCGGCATCTTCATCCTGCCGCCGTCGATCGAGGCGCTCGAAGCTCGGCTGCACAAGCGCGGCCAGGACTCGCCACAGGTGATCGCGCGCCGTCTGCTGGCCGCCGGCGCCGAGATTTCGCACGCGGCCGAGTTTGACTACGTGATCATCAACGAGAACTTCGACCACGCCCTCAACGAACTCGGCGCGATCGTCACTGCGACCCGGCTGCGCTACGCGAGCCAGGCCGGCCGCCACCGCGAACTGTTCGCGCAGCTCGGCCTCACCTGACCCATCGCTTCGAGGCCGGTCCGGCGAGGCCGCTCGGCTAGAATGCGCGTCGATACCGCTTAGGAGCATTCATGGCAAGGATCACGGTCGAAGACTGCCTGAAACAGATTCCCAACCGTTTCCAGCTGGCGCTGGCCGCGGCCTACCGCGCGCGCCAGCTTGCCCAGGGCCACACGCCCAAGCTCGACGTCAAGGACAAGCCGCCGGTGGCGGCGCTGCGCGAAATTGCCGCCCAGAAGGTCGGCATCGAGATGCTGCGCAAGGTCCCGACCTGACGCCTCCGGGCATCGGAGCACGCAATTACCTGCCGACGGCCGGGAACATCGGGCGGCGGCAGCGATCTACCTGAACAGAACACTCCCGCCGGGGCGCGTTGCGCGCCTCCGGCGGCCGCGCTACGTTAGCGCTTTGGCCTGTTCCTTATGCCCGGCTCGGACCGATCGACACCGCTGACGCCCGACCTGCCGGCCGACTATTCGCCGGCGGTGCTGGCGCGTCGCGCTGCCGAGGTCCTGCGCAAGGCCGGCGCTGCGGTCTGGCGCTCCGGCCCGGCCGAGCCGGCGCCGCCGTCGGTGGTCAGCTTCGCCCAGCTGACCGACCGGCTGAAGAAGTACCTGCCCTCAGCCGAGATCGTCCGCATCAAGGAGGCGTTCCGCTTCGCCGATGCGGCCCACCTCGGCCAGTTCCGCAAGAGCGGCGAGCCCTACATCACCCACCCGGTGGCCGTGGCCGAGTTGCTCGCCGACTGGAAACTCGACTCGGCGGCGATCCAGGCTGCGCTGATGCACGACGTGCTCGAAGACTCCGGCGTGCGCAAGCAGGAGATGGTCGAGCGCTTCGGGCCAGTGGTGGCGGAACTGGTCGACGGGGTGTCCAAGCTGGACCGGCTGCGCTTCGACTCGAACGAGGAGGCGCAGGCCGAGAGCTTCCGCAAGATGCTGCTGGCGATGGGCCGCGACGTGCGGGTCATCCTGATCAAGCTGGCCGACCGGCTGCACAACGTGCGCACGCTGGAGGCGATGGAGCCCGAGAAACAGCGGCGTATCGCGCGCGAAACGCTCGAGATCTATGCGCCGATCGCGCACCGCCTCGGGCTGAACGCCATCTACCGCGAACTGCAGGAGCAAAGCTTCGCCCGCATGCACCCGCTGCGCTTCCGGGTGCTGAGCAAGGCGGTGCTGGCCGCGCGCGGCAACAGGCGCGAGGTGCTCGGCAAGATCAACGAGTCGGTGCGGCGCTCGCTGGCGCAGGCCAGGGTCAAGGCCGAGATCCAGGGCCGCGAGAAGAACATCTACGGCATCTACCGCAAGATGGTCGAGAAGAGCCTGTCCTTCTCCGAGGTGCTCGACATCTACGGCTTTCGCATCGTCGTCAACACGCGCCAGGACTGCTACCTGGCCCTCGGTGCCCTGCACGCGCTGTACAAGCCGGTGCCCGGCAAGTTCAAGGACTACATCGCCATCCCGAAGATGAACGGCTACCAGTCGCTGCACACGACCCTGCTCGGGCCGTTTGGCACGCCGGTGGAGTTCCAGATCCGCACGCATGAAATGCATCGCGTCGCGGAGGCCGGGGTGGCCGCGCACTGGCTGTACAAGACCGACGACACCAGCCTGACAGAACTGCAGTCGCGCACCCACCAGTGGCTGCAGTCGCTGCTCGAGATCCAGCAGCAGACCGGCGA
>CAZSYX010000096.1:0-1983 GCA_964610575.1 uncultured Burkholderiaceae bacterium | reverse complement strand
GGCCGAACCCGAACTGGCTGACCTTCGTGCGCACCGGCAAGGCGCGCGCCGAGATCCGGCACTTCCTGCGCACGATCAAGCGCGAGGAATCCGTCGAATTGGGCGAACGACTGCTGGGGCAGTCGGCTCGCCAGCTCGGCGTGGCGCTCGCCGACGTGCCCGCGGAGCGCTGGGAAGCGATCATCCGCGACGGACAGGCCAAGGATCGCGACGAGATCCTCGCCGACATAGGCCTGGGCCGGCGGCTGGCGGCCGTCGTCGCGCGCCAGCTGATGCTTGGCGCGGCGCCTGCAGGCGCCGAGCTGGCGCCCGGCGAGGCGATCACCGAAACGAGCCGGGCGCTGTTCGCCGCGGCCGGGCCGGTGGTCATCCGCGGCACGGAAGGCATGGCGCTACAGACCAGCAGCTGCTGCAGCCCGATCCCGGGCGACGCCATCGTCGGGCATATGCGCAAGGATCAGGGCCTTGCTGTCCATCAGGCCGAGTGCCCGGTCGCGGCCCGCGGCCGGCGCGCCGACCCGGAGCGCTGGATCGACCTGCAGTGGGCAGAGGATGCGTCGGGGTCGTTCGGCGCCAAGCTCGCGGTCAGCGCTGCCAACGAACGCGGCACACTGGCGCGCATCGCAGTGGCGATCGCCGAGGCGGAATCGAACATCCTGAACGTCGGCATGGAAGACGAGAACGCCGAGCAGGCGCAACTGAACTTCAAGCTGCAGGTGCGCGACCGCCGCCATCTCGCGCGCGTGATGCGCATGCTGCGCCGGGTGCCGCAGGTCTCGCGCGTGGTGCGCCTCAAGCCGGGCGACAAAGGCGCGAGCGAGTAGCTGCCCGGCCGGGCCGGCCTCAGCCGGCGAGGTAACGGACGTCGAGGATTTCCAGCGTTTCGACACCCGCCGGAGTACGCAGCGGCACCGTGTCGCCTTCGCGCGCCTTGGTGATCGCGCGGGCGATCGGCGAGATCCAGCTGACCCGGCCACGTGCCGGATCGACCTCGTCGATACCGACGATCGTGATCTCCTGCTCGCGACCGGCACCGTCGAGGTAGCGCACGGTGGCGCCGAAGAAGATCTGGTCGGTCGGCGGTCGCGTGGCTGGATCGACGACCTCAGCCGCGTCGAGGCGCTTGGTCAGGAAGCGGATCCGGCGGTCGATCTCGCGAAGCCGCTTCTTGCCGTAGATGTAGTCGCCGTTTTCGGACCGGTCGCCGTTGGAGGCCGCCCAGGAAACCGTGCGCACGACCTCGGGCCGCTCGACGTTCAGCAGCTGCAGCAGCTCGTCCTTCAGCTGCCGGTGTCCGGCCGGGGTGACGTAGTTCTTGCTTCCGGCCGGAATCTCGGGCACCGCGACGTCGTCGTCATCGTCGACGTCGGATTCCCTGACGAATGCCTTGCTCATCAGGAGAAGATCAGCGAGCAGTGGGGTGGCCGATGGGATTCGAACCCACAACAACCGGAATCACAATCCGGGACTCTACCGTTGAGCTACGGCCACCGCGTTTTCAATTCTGGCCTGCCCGGCAGGACTCGAACCTGCGACCCCCGGCTTAGAAGGCCGGTGCTCTGTCCGGCTGAGCTACGGGCAGGTCGGGCTGTCGGGCCGGGCGCAGGCAGTCGGCAGGTGCATCTGGTCGGGGCGAGAGGATTCGAACCTCCGACCCCCTGCGCCCAAGGCAGGTGCGCTACCAGGCTGCGCTACGCCCCGAAGAGCGCGAATGATACGCGTGCAGCGTGGGGGCGGCAATTTGACGCCGTGGCGCTCAAGCCGCGCGCCGCAGTGGCGCCGACCCGGTCTGCAGCCGCGCGCCGGGCAGCCAGGCGCCGAACGTGCTGCCGCGGCCTTCTTCCGAATCCACCAGCAGGCGGCCCTGGTGACGCATCAGCACGTGCTTGACGATCGCCAGCCCGAGGCCGGTGCCGCCGGTCTCGCGTGAGCGGCTGCGGTCGACCCGGTAGAAGCGCTCGGTCAGCCGCGGCAGGTGCTCCG
>CAZSYX010000095.1:0-11199 GCA_964610575.1 uncultured Burkholderiaceae bacterium | reverse complement strand
ATCCGCATCCCTCCCCACAACCTGCCCGGCACGCTGATCCTGCCGGCGCAGCCGCAGGCGGTGATCGCCTTTGCGCACGGCAGCGGCTCGGGGCGCTTTTCCCCGCGCAACCGGCAGGTGGCAGCGCGGCTGCAGCAGGAGAACCTCGGCACGCTGCTGTTCGACCTGCTCACGGAGGCCGAAGCCGACGACCGCCGCAACGTGTTCGACATCCCTCTGCTGGCGCAGCGGCTCGGCGAGGCGATCGACTTCCTGCGCGCTCATGCGGCGACGCGCGCGCTGCCGATCGGGCTGTTCGGTGCGAGCACCGGCGCCGCGGCGGCGCTGGTTGCCGCCGCCGAGCGGCCCGACGAGATCAGCGCCGTCGTCTCGCGCGGCGGCCGGCCGGACCTCGCCGGCGACTCACTGCCACTGGTCCGCGCACCGACGCTGCTCATCGTCGGCGGTGCCGATACCGAGGTGCTGATGCTCAACCGCGCCGCCGCGCGGCAGATGAAGTGCGAGCAGGAACTCGCGGTGGTGCCGCACGCGACCCACCTGTTCGAGGAGCCGGGCACGCTCGAACAGGTGCAGGAACTGGCAGCAAGTTGGTTTGCGAGGCATTGCCGGAAGCAGGCAAGTTAAGCATCAAAGCGAGCATCGACTCGCATTGACGCTCCCCCTGTCCCGGCGCTTCGCGCCACCCTCCCCCCGCCAAGGGGGAGGGCGACACAGCCAACCTGGCTCAACGCCCTACGCGCGCACGATCAGCAGCGGCGTGTCGCACTTGGCGGCGATGCGCGTGGCCACCGAGCCGAGCACGGCGGTCTTGAAGCCGCCGTAGCCGTGCGAACCGACCAGCAGCACGTCGAGGTTCTTCTTCGCGTAGGCGGCGATCTCGTCGCCGGGCATTCCGGAAAGCCGGACTTCGCCCGCGCTTGCGGCGGCCTTTTCGAACAGGCGGCGCGCCGGGGCGATCGCTTTCTCGAAATCCCTGTCCTGCAGGACCTTGATCTCCTGCTCGGTGTACGTCGGCACCGCCACGCCGCCGAGATCGGCCATCACCGGCATCACGAAGTCGGGCACCACGTGCACGAGCGTCATGCGCGCGGCGGCGCCGAAGAGATACCGGTGGCGCAGCGCGAACTTCACCGCCGCCAGGCCGAACTTGCTGCCGTCGATCGCGATGCCGGTCCGCAGCCCGTCGCCGCGCGGCGCGCGCGCTCCGCGCAGCACCAGCACCGGCCGCTTGCTTCGCGCCAGCACGCCGTGAGTCACCGAGCCGAACAGCAGTCCCTTGAACTCCGAGTAGCCGTGCGCGCCGATCACGATCAGGTCCGCCTTCAGGTCGTCGGCGATCTGCACGATGCGCACCACCGGGTGGCCGCTGTCGGCATGGGTCTCGACGGCAATGCCGGCCCGGGCGAGCGCCCGGCGCGCCGGCGCCAGCACCGTCTCGGCCTCGCTCTCGTAGATGCGCCGCACCGTCTGGCGGCCGAGCTGCGCCGCGGCCTGCCCGGGGAGCGCCGGCTGCACGTTGAGCAGATGCACTTCGGGCTCCGCGCCGATCAGCGTGCTGCGCGATGCGAGGAAGCCCACCACCTTCTTGCTGTAGTCACTGCCATCGAGCGGTACGAGGATTTTCATCGTCGGTCCTCCTGGTTGCACCACCAGCGAAGCGTGAACGCAACATTACGCCCGCCCGCTCGGGCCGGCACGTTTCGCGCGCCGCTCCGATGATGCAGGTCAACTGCGTCATCGCGTCGGCTCCTACAGTGAGATCGGACAGTGGAGCGCAGGGCGGCAGAAGTGAACGCGACAGCACGCGGCCGTGGCAGTCCGATGCGCATCCTGGCGCTTGCCGGCGGCGGCTACCTTGGCCTGTACACGGCCACGGTGCTGGCCGAACTCGAGAAACGCGTCGGCGAGCCGCTCGGTCGCCGCTTCGACCTCGTCGCCGGCACCTCGGTCGGCGCGATCGCCGCGCTGGCGATGGCCTTCGAGGTGCCGTTGCAGCGGGTGGTGCGCCTGTTCCAGGGGCGGGGATCGGAAGTGTTCTCTCCCCGCGCCAGGCCGCGCGGCACGGTGACGCGCCTGCTCGACCTGTCGCGCTCGGTACTCGGCCCGAAGTACACCGGCGCCGCGCTGCGCGAGGTGCTGATCCGCGACCTCGGCCGCCGGACGCTGGGCGAGGCGATGCACAACGTGGTGATCCCGGCAGTCGACGTCACCCGCAGCCAGACCAAGGTCTTCAAGACGCCGCACACGGAGCAATCGACCGGTGACGAGGATCTCGCCGTCGTCGACGTGGCGTTGGCCGCCTGCGCGGCGCCGGCCTACTTCCCCGCCATGCGCATCGGCGACACGCTGTACGCCGACGGGGGCCTGTTCGCCACCGCCCCCGACCAGGTCGCCTTGCACGAGGCCGAGCACTTCTTCGGCGTGCCCCCGGAGCGGGTGACCATGCTGTCCGTCGGCACCGCCACTGCCAACTACCAGCCGGCGGACTCGGTCGACGAAGACGACGGCGCCATCGGCTGGCTGTCCGACGGGCGGCTGATCCTGACGCTGATCTCGGTGCAGCAGCAGCACGTGCAGGCGATGATGGAAGACCGCCTCGGCGACCGCTATCTGCACCTCGATGCGCCGTGGCCGCGCGATGCGGGGCTGGGCATCGATGTCGCCACCGAGGAAGCCGCGGCGACGCTGGTGGCGCTCGGCAAGGCCACCGTCGCCGAAGCCGACTTCACACGGCTGGCGCAGTTCATGTAGCAGCTCGACGCCGCTGCCCCGCCGTCACCTGCCCCAGTCGTGCTGCTCGAACGCCCGCGCGAAGGCGTCGAGTTCGTCGGCCGCCAGCCGATCGATTCCGCCGGCGCCGGCGCGACCGTCGCCGCCGAAGCGCCGGCAGAGGCGGTCGGTGCCCTTCGGCGCGTCGACCGGCGCGCGCACACTCGCCATGTAGCTGCCGTCGGCGCGCGCCTTGAGCACCGCAAAGGCGCTTGCCGACGAACGCTCGGCGAGCAGGTTGGCGAAGCTGCCGAGCACGCGGCGGCTCCAGCCTTCGTCGGGCAGCACGAACACCGCGCCTGTCGCGCTCTCGCGCCACGGCGGCAGCTGCACCGCGGTGGCGAGATCGGTGCGACGGCGCGCGGCGAGATCGCTGACGATCGGATCTTCGCAGGCGAAATCGAGCGGGTCTGTGTAGACCGAGAGCCGCGCGTACAGGGCCGCCGGCGCGAGCAGCACGTCGTCCGGCGTTTCGCCGTAGCCGTTGTAGTTGACCGCCTCGCCGACCTCGCGCAGCTGCGCCAGCTCGCACTCGGTCAACCCCATCGAGACGCCGAGCGCGTGCGCGACCGCTGCGAGGTTGTCGCCGAAGGCGGCCGCCACGGCCCAGCGCCGGTACCGCCCGCGCAGCTCGCGATCGACGAGCAGGCTGGTGCAGACGTCGGGAGAGGTGTCGATGCACGTGCGCAGCCGCGGGTGTTCGGGAATGGAACCGGGGTGATGGTGATCGAACCAGCGCACCGTCGCGCCGGCCGCCAGCAGCCGCTCCAGCGCCGCGCGGTTGCGGCCGAGCGCGATGTCGAAGACGCGAAGCTGCAGCGGCGGATGCTGCGCCCCCTCTCCCCCGACCCCTCTCCCGCGAGGGGAGAGGGGGAAATGAGGCAGCGCGTCGCTGCCGACCGGCAACTCGATGCGCTCGAGCAGCGCGATCTCGCGCTTCAGCCCGGTGACGATCGCCACCCGCCCCGGATCGGGGCCCGGCTCGGCGAGCCGCAGCTGGCGCGCGGCGAACAAGCCGTCGGCGTCGCCGTTGAAGACGTCGATCTCGATCGGGTTCATCGCTGCTGCCTCAGTGCCGCTGCCAGTCGCTCGACCTTGCTGTCGAGCCCTGCGCGCGCCACGCGGCTGTCGAAGCGCAGCACGCGCTCCCCGGCCGCGGGCTCTTCCGTGAAGGTGCGCTGCTGCTCCAGCACCGCCAGCGTGGCATCCGAGGCATCGGCGCCCTTCGCCTGCCGCCGCGCAATGCGCAGCCGCAACGTGGCCAGCGGCGCCTCGCACCACACGCATTCACAGCGCACCTTCAGCCGCCCGGCCAGCTCGCGCAACGCGTCGCGCTCGGCGCGCTTGAGCATCGCCGCGTCGACGATGACCGGGTAGCCGGCGTCGAGCACCGTCGCCGCCACCTCGTGCAGCCGCTCGTAGGTGCGCGCGGTCATCTCCGGCGCATACAGCCCCACGCCGAAGGCGGCCGCCTTGCGCGCGCCGGCGGCGAAGCCGGCGAGGCGCTTGCGTTCGACGTCGGAACGCACACGCACCGCGCCGAGATGCTCGAGCAGCAGGCCGGCGACGGTGGTCTTGCCCGAGCCCGACAGCCCGCCGACGGCCACCAGCAACGGCGACGGCGCCACCACCAGCCGCTCCGCCAGCGCCAGGTCGCGCACGAATGCGGCGGCCGCCTTGCGCCGCTCGGCCGGATGCGCGTCGGGCTGATGGGCGCGGATCAGCGAGACCTTGGCGCGCACCAGCGCGCGGTACACCGCGTAGAAGCGCAGGCCGGCCAGCAAGCCGTAGTCGCCGTTCGCCGCCAGCACCCGATCGACGAATCGCCACGCCAACCGCGGCAGGCCGTGCTCGATCAGGTCCATGAAGGTGAAGGCGATGTCGCTGGCGACATCGATGAAGCGCAGTTCCGGGTTGAACTCGATGCCGTCGAACGGCACTGGCACCTCGTCCAGCAGCACGATGTTGGCCAGGTGCAGGTCGCCGTGGCACTCGCGGATGAAGCGGCCGGCCTTGCGCGCGGCGAACCAGCCGGCGCGGGCGCGGAACTCGTCCTCGGTCCACTGCGCCAGCCGCTGCAGCCGCGCGCGCCGCGGCTCGTCGTCCAGCCGCAGCAGGCACAACGCGAAGTTCTCGCGCGCCCAGCGCAGCACTTTCTCGGGCGCGCCGTAGTCGGCGCCGGCGGGCGCGGGCGCAGCCGCGGCGTGGAATGCCGCCACCTCGGCGGCGAGCCGGTCGATGTGCGTCGCGTTCAGGCGGCCGGCGCGGGCGCGGCGGTCGGCCAGGTTGCGCGTGGCAAAGCGGCGCATGCGCACCGCGTACTCGATTGTCGGACCCCGCCCGCCGATGCGCGGCGCATCCTCGGCTCCGGTGACGCGCACCACGTCGAGATAGATCTGCGGAGCAGTGCGCCGGTTCAGCCGCAGCTCCTCCTCACAGCAGCGCTGCCGCGCGGCGAGCGTGCTGAAGTCGACGAAGCCGAAGGCCACCGGCTTCTTCAGCTTGTAGGCGTGCTCGCCGGCCAGCAGCACGCTGGAGATGTGGGTCTGGATCAGCGTGACCGGGCGGCCGGTGGTCGCCCTCAGCGCGCTGCGCAGCGCCGCCACCAGCGCCGCGTGCCGCGCCATCGCGCCGTTGGCCGGCCCTTTCTTGTTGTACGAGGCGGCCATCGCAACGGTTCAGGCAGCCTCCCGCGCCGGCGTCAGCAGCACCGCGAGGCGCCGGTCGCCCGCTTCCTGCAGGGTGCGCTGCGGGTGAGCACCGAGCGCTGCCCGGTCGCAGACGACGACGCGCACACGCCGCTCGCCCAGTTGCGCCAGCAGCGCGTGCAGCGAACGCGTGCGCACCGCAGGCTGCCCGGCCTCCGCCTCGACGTACAGCGCACCGAGCGCCTGCGCCAGGCCCCGCGCCAGATCCGTGGCCACGGCGGATCCGAAGGCGGCGATCGGCCCGCTGCCGCGCGCGCCGCGGTGCGGCAGGTACAGCAGCGCCGGCGGCGCGGCGAGCGCCGCCTCGAGCAGGCCGGTGAACGGTTGAACCCAGCGCGCCATCGGATCGGCCGGCTCGGTGACGACGAGCAGGTCGCCGGCCTGCGCGCACTCTCCCAGAAACGAGCCGGGTTCGCCGCGGGCGACCGTCACCTGCGTGTGCAGGCCGGCGCGACTCGCGGCTTCCAGCCGCCGGCGCAGCACGGCGGCGGCCAGATCGAGTTCGCGCTGCAGCTCGGCGCGCTCAACGTCGCGCCAGAGCGAAACGCGCGGGTCGAACGTGCGCGGCGACGGCAGTTCGGCCAGCGCCAGCGTGGCGATGTCTTCGAGCAGCACCGCCTGCAGTTCGGCGCCGAGCGCGCGCGCCAGGTCGATCAGCGTGTCGACGGCGGCGGGCGCCACGCCGGCGGGGAAACTCGCCACCAGCCGCGTGTACAGGAGCGGAGTGACCATCTCGGCCTACTGTCCTTCCGCCGCGGGACGCGCGTTGAAGTCGCGCCGCGTCTGCGCGAACGCCAGCAGCCGCGCTTCGACGCGGCCGTTGATGCTGTCGGCCGGGAAGTGCCCGTCGGCATCGCGCTCGCCGGCAGCCACGCCCGTCAGCGCCGCCAGTGCGTCGTCGACGCTGGCCACGGTCGACACCGAGAAGCGGCCCGCGTTGCAGGCCTCGATGACGTCGCCGCGCAGCATCAGGTGCTGCGCGTTGGCGGCCGGGATCAGCACGCCCTGGGTGCCGGTCAGCCCGCGCGCCACACAGAGGTCGAAGAAACCCTCGATCTTCTCGTTCACCCCGCCGATCGCCTGCACCTCGCCGTGCTGGTTGATCGATCCGGTGACCGCGAGGTCCTGCCGCAGCGGCGCGTCGGCGAGCGCCGAAAGCAGCGCGCAGGCCTCCGCCAGCGAGGCCGAGTCGCCCTCCACTCCGCCGTAGGACTGCTCGAACACCAGGCTGGCGTGCAGCGACATCGGCGCGCCGAGCGCGTAGCGGCCGGCGAGGAAGCCGCCGAGGATCAGCACCCCCTTGGAGTGCAGCGGCCCGCCGAGCTCGACCTCGCGCTCGATGTCCACCAGCTTGCCGGCGCCCGGCCGCGCGCGGGCGGTGATCCGCGTCGGCCGGCCGAACGAGGCGTCGCCGAGCGTGAGCACCGACAGGCCGTTGATCTGCGCCACTTTCGAACCGCTGGTGGCGATCAGCGCGATCTCGCGCAGCATCGCCTCCTGCACGCGTTCGCGCAGCCGGCCGGCGCGGCGGATCTGCTCGTCGATGGCGCGCTGCACGTCGTCGCGGCTGGTGACCGGACGGCCGGCGTCGCGGGCCCAGAAGTCGGCCTCGGCAAGCAGGTCGCGGATGCGGTCGACGTGCAGGGTGAGCTTCTCCGCATCCTCGGCCATGCGCGCCGCGTGCTCGATCACCCTCGCCACCGCCGGCGCGTCGAGCGGCTGCAGCGAGGCGTCGCGCGCCAGCGCCGCGACCATCTGCGCGTAGCCGGCCTCGGCTTGCGGTGCGCGGTCGAGCGCATCCTCGAAGTCGGCCAGCACCTTGAAGTGCACCGCCAGCTCCGGATCGAACGCCGCCAGCAGCCAGTACAGCCAGCGTTCGCCGATCAGCACGACCTTGACGTCGAGCGGGATCGGGTCCGGCTCCAGCGACACCGTGCTGGTGAGGCTGAGGATGTCGTCGACGCTTTCGAAGCGGATGCGGCGCGTCTTCAGCGCACGCTTGAGTGCCGCCCACGAGAACGGCTCCATCAGCAGGCTGCGCGCGTCGATCAGCAGGTAGCCGCCGTTGGCCCGGTGCAGCGCGCCTGCCTTCAGCCGCCTGAAGTCGGTCGACAGCACGCCACGGTGCCAGACGTGCTCGATGCGGCCGACCAGGTTGCGCAGCGTCGGGTGCAGTTCCTCGACCACCGGCGCGCCGGGGGCCGCACCCTCGGCGGTGACCAGCACGTTGACCTCGTAGCGCTCGAGCGGGCCGATGCTCGCCCACTCCTGCTCCTCGCCGTTGTCTTCGTCGCGCGCGGCCGCCTGCGCCGGTCCGATGAACACGCCGACGTTGTCGAGCAGGTCGTTGCGCATCGCGTCGAGGTGCTCGAGAGCCACCGGCAGGTCGGCAAAGTGCGTCTTGGTCTCGTCGATCGAGTGGCTGACCGCAAAGCGCGCCGTGTCGCGGTCGAGCGAGCGCGCCTCCTCGCGCCGTTCCTTGTCCCAGCGCGGCACGTTCTGCAGGATCTCCTGCAGCTTGGCCTCGAACTGCCGCAGCAGCTGGTGCAGCCGGTCGCGCTCGGCCTCGGGCAGCGCGTTGAAGGCTTCCGGCTTCAGCACCTCGCCGCCTTCGGCCAGCGGCGCCACGCCAAAGCCGAACGGCGTGCGCACGATGGCGACGCTCTTCTCGCCGGCCTCCTTGGTCAGGCCCGAGAACGCCTGTTCCTGCTTGCGGCGGAAGGCCTCGTCGATCGCCCGCCGGCGCGCCTGGTAGTCCTGGCTTTCGAATGCGGCCGGCAGCGCCGCGCCGAGGTCGCGGATCAGTTCGGCGATGGCGTTGCGGAACTGCGGCCCTCGCCCCGAAGGCAGGCGCAGCGCGCGCGGCCTGTGGCCCAGCGCGAAGTTGTTGACGTAGACCCAGTCTTCCGGCGGCGGCTCGCTGCGCGCCTTTTCCTGCAGCAGCGCGCGCACGGTGCGGTCGATGCCCGCGCCGGGCGCGCCGATCACGAACAGGTTGAACCCCGGCGCCTGCATGCGGGCGCCGAAGTGAAGCGCGTCGAGCGCGCGCGCCTGGCCGATTACCTCCTCGCGCGGCGCTGCTTCGGCCGTCGTTGCAAACGGCAGCGTCGCCGGGTCGACGTGGCGACCCAGTTGGCCGACGTTCAGGGGAGTGACGGTCATCGCTGCTCCGCGGTCAGTTCGCGCTGCCATGAGCAGCGGCGTCGCCATCTCCGCAGCAGCGCCACCTTCTCATCGCCTTGCGACAACAGCCGACGCACTCCGCTTGCGCCGGCACCGTTGATTGTGGGCGCGATGGCGGATGAGACCCTGCGCTAGAACAAACGCGCGGCGGCCGCTTCAAAGACGGCGCGCCGCGCGTTACCGCGGCCACTGCTCGACGCCGGCTTTGCATTGCCCGGCGAACGAGTCAGCGGGGCGCGGCCAGCGACCGAGGTCGCCGGGAAAGCCGCGTTACTGGATCTGCAGCCGACGGGTGGTGCCGCCGGCTTTCTTCGGCAGCATCAGTTCAAGCACGCCATCGGCGTACTTGGCGGTGGCCGTCTTCTCGTCGACATCGGTAGCCAGCGTGAAGCTGCGCGCCACGGCGCCGTAGTAGCGCTCGGAACGCAGCATGGTCTCGCCCTTTTCCTCCTTCTCGCGCTTGACCTCGGCGCGGATCGTGACGAGGTTGCCTTCGATCGAAACCTCGATGTCCTCCTTGCGCACACCGGGGATGTCTGCGTGCACGGTGTAGGCCTTCTCGGTCTCTTTCAGGTCGAGCCGGATTTCGGGCGCGGTTTCAAGATCCAGATGCGTCGGCCGCAGCATGTTGCGGAAGAAATCGCGAAATGCGACGTCGAACGGATCGGTGCGAACGATGTTGCTCATAACACCTCCTTCACTGTGGCTCCGCGCCGCGCTCAGGAGTGGTCAGCCCGGTCTGCGGAGCCGCCCAAGCATTCAATCATCTTGTACTCCTTTTCGTTGCCGGGACTTTGACGGACACCAAGGGACCGCATCTCCCGGGGTCACCGAAACGCAGTACCGACAAACCGACACCGGCGAGCATGAGCACGGCCGCAGGCACCGGCCCACGCAACGCGCCTCGCCGCCGCCGCTCCGTTGACTCGGGTCAACGCCGCCCTCCCCCTGCGCCGTAACGTGCTCGTGTGCATCGACGCGTTGACGCTCGGTGCAGGAGGGTTGGATGCCCGACGTTGTGCTTGGCGACCGACCGTCGCGGATCGGCAAAGCGGCGTCTTTGCCTGTGACCCCGCATCTGCTCGACCGACAGGCGATCTGCGACAGCTTCCGCTGGAGCGATGCGCGCCGGCAGCTCACCGGCATGCCCGGCGGCGGCCTGAACATCGCCGCCGAGGCCGTCGAGCGCCACGCACGCCGCGAACGCGCCAATCACCCGGCGATCATCTGGCTCGGCGCCGACGGGGCGCGTCAGGTGATCACGTTTGCCGAGTTGCATCGGCGCAGCAACCGTTTCGCCAATTCGATCACGGCGCTGGGGCTGAAGCGCGGTGACCGCCTGTTCCTGCTCGCGCCGCGCATCCCGGCGCTGTACGTCGCCGCGCTCGGCGCGCTGAAGGCGGGTGTGGTCGTCTCGCCGCTGTTCTCGGCGTTCGGGCCGGAGCCGATCGCCACCCGGATGAACCTCGGCGGCGGCCGCGCGCTGGTCACCACTGCGCCGCTGTATGCGCGCAAGGTGGCGCCGGTGCGCAGCCAGATCCCGACGCTCGAGCACGTGCTGCTCGCCGGCTGCGACGCCGACACTGCTCTGCCGCCCGGCGGGCACGATCTCGACGCACTGCTGCGTGAGGCTTCCGACGAGTTCGCCACCGTGGCCACTGCGGCCGACGAGATGGCGCTGCTGCACTTCACCAGCGGCACCACCGGCAAGCCCAAGGGCGCGATCCACGTGCACGAGGCGGTCGTGGCGCACTACGCCACCGGGCTGTATGCGCTCGACCTGCACGCCGATGACATCTTCTGGTGCACGGCCGATCCCGGCTGGGTCACCGGGATGTCGTACGGGATCATCGCGCCGCTGGTGCACGGCGTGACGATGATCGTCGACGAGGCCGAGTTCGACCCCGAGCGCTGGTACCGCATCCTGCAGGACGAAGGGGTCACCGTCTGGTACACGGCGCCCACCGCGGTGCGCATGCTGATGAAGGCCGGCGCCGAGATCGCCCGCAGCTTCACCTTCGAGAAGCTGCGCTTCATCGCCAGCGTCGGCGAGCCGCTCAATCCGCAGGGCGTTTGGTGGGGCCAGGACGTGTTCGGCCTGCCGATCCACGACAACTGGTGGCAGACCGAGACCGGCGGAATCATGATCGCCAACACGGTGGCGCAGGACATCAAGCCCGGCTCGATGGGGCTGCCGCTGCCCGGCATCGAGGCGTTCGTCGTGCAGCGGCGCGAAGGCGGCGTCGACATCGTCGAGGCGCCCGACGTCGAAGGCGAGCTGGCGCTGCGCGCCGGCTGGCCGTCGATGTTCCGGGGGTATCTCAACGACGAGGAGCGCTACCGCAAGTGCTTCGCCGGGAGCCTCTATCTGACGGGTGATCTCGTCAAGCGCGATGCCGACGGCTACTACTGGTTCGTCGGCCGCGCCGACGACGTGATCAAGTCGGCCGGCCACCTGATCGGCCCGTTCGAGGTCGAAAGCGCGCTGATGGAGCACCCGGCGGTGGCCGAGGCCGGCGTGATCGGCAAGCCCGATCCG
>CAZSYX010000094.1:9831-11280 GCA_964610575.1 uncultured Burkholderiaceae bacterium | reverse complement strand
GGGCTTGTCCACATCCGTGCCCCTCGCCACTGCCGTGTGATACGCGAGCAGCTGCAGCGGCACCACGTGCAGGATCGGCGACAGGTCGCCGTAGTGCTCGGGCAGGCGGATCACGTGCACGCCGTCGCTGGACTCGATATGCGTGTCGGCGTCGGCGAACACGTACAGCTGCCCGCCGCGGGCGCGCACTTCCTGCATGTTGCTCTTCAGCTTCTCCAGCAGCGCATCGTTCGGCGCCACGGTGACCACCGGCATTGCCTCGGTGACCAGCGCCAGCGGTCCGTGCTTGAGTTCCCCCGCCGGATAGGCCTCGGCGTGGATGTAGCTGATCTCCTTGAGCTTCAGCGCGCCTTCGAGCGCGATCGGGTAATGCAGCCCGCGGCCGAGGAACAGCGCGTTTTCCTTGCGGGCGAAGGTCTCGGCCACCGCCATGATCTGCGGCTCCAGCGCCAACACGCTTTGCACCGCCACCGGCAGGTGGCGCAGCCGGCGGATCGCCGCGTGCTCGCGCTCGGGGCTCAGGCGTCCCTGCGCCTTGGCGATCGCGTTGGCCAGCAGGTACAGCGCCGCCAGCTGGGTGGTGAAGGCCTTGGTCGAGGCCACGCCGATCTCCACCCCGGCGCGGGTGATGAACTGCATCGCCGTCTCGCGCACCATGGCGCTGGTGGCGACGTTGCAGATCGCCAGCGTGCGGTGCATGTCGAGGCTCTTGGCGTGCTTCAGCGCCGCCAGCGTGTCGGCGGTCTCGCCCGACTGCGACACCACCACCACCAGCGCATTCGGGTTCGGCACTGAGGTGCGGTAGCGGTACTCGCTGGCGATCTCCACCGTGCACGGCACGCCGGCGATCGACTCGATCCAGTAGCGGGCGGTGGAGCCGGCGTAGTAGCTGGTGCCGCAGGCGAGGATCAGCACGCTGTCCACCCGCGGCAGCACCTCGGCGGCGGCATCGCCGAACAGCTCCGGCGTGATCTCGGTGATGTCGTCGATGGTGTCGGCCAGGGCGCGCGGCTGCTCGAAGATCTCCTTCTGCATGAAGTGCCGGTACGGCCCGAGCTCGACCGCGTTCGAGTGGCCGGAGACCGTGCGCGCCGGCCGCTCGACCGGGCGCCCGTCGGTGTCGACGATCCACACGCGCGCCAGTTGCAGGTCGACGACGTCGCCTTCTTCCAGGTAGATGATGCGATCGGTGGTGCCGGCCAGCGCCAGCGCGTCGGAGGCCAGGAAGTTCTCGTTGCGGCCCAGGCCGACGACCAGCGGCGAGCCCTTGCGCGCGCCGACCACGCGGTGCGGCTCGTCGCGACAGAACACGGCGATCGCGTAGGCGCCCTGCAGCTCACGCACCGCGCGCTGCACCGCCTCGAACAGGTCGCCCTCGTAGAGCTGGTCGACCAGGTGGGCGATGACCTCGGTGTCGGTCTGGCTGTCGAAGACGTAGCCGGCGGCGAT
>CAZSYX010000094.1:8417-9731 GCA_964610575.1 uncultured Burkholderiaceae bacterium | reverse complement strand
TGCGCCACGGCGCCGACGATTCCACACATAAAGCTCTCCCAAATTCACGCGATACAACAAAAGGCTACGCTTTGCTGCGAGATATAGGCTTGCGAAAATAGTGCATGGTCGCAATAATCTTGCGCATTGACAGTCACAAGAAATATTCTTTCGCTGGGCGCTCATCGTGCGGTTGATTTGCAGCGAGACCGTACCGCAAATTGGAACGGCGTCTGCAGCAGGGACTGCGCTACGCGGCAAGCATGAAACCGACCCCGCTTGAACTCGACGCCACCGATCGGCGCCTGCTCAGCCTGCTGCAAGCGGACTGCGCGCTGACCAACGACGAACTGGCCAGCCGCGCGCACGTGTCGCCGGCGACCAGCCTGCGCCGCGTTCGCCGGCTGGTGCAGGCGGGCGTGATCGAGCGGCGCATCGCGATCGTCAACGCCGAAGCGGCGGGGGCCGGCGTCACTGCGATCGTCGAGGTCACGCTGGAGCAGCAGACGGCCGAACTGCTCGACCGCTTCGAGAGCCACGTCGCTGCCGCCGCCGAGGTGCAGCAGTGCTACCGCGTCGCCTCGGGGCCGGACTTCGTGCTGATCGTGTTCGTGCCCGACGTGGCCGCGTATCACGCCTTCGCCCACCGCGTGCTCACGGCGCAAGCCAACGTGCGCAACGTGCGCAGCTTCTTCGCGGTGAAGCGCAGCAAGTTCGAGCCGAAGGTTCCGCTCTAGGGGCGCGCGCAGCGACGGCTAGACTGCCGCAAAGCCTGAAAGGAGAGCTTATGGCTGCGACAGAGATCAACAACATGGCGGTGTTCTGCGACTTCGAGAACATTGCGCTCGGCGTGCAGGACGTCAAGTACGACAAGTTCTCGATCAAGGTCGTGCTGGAGAAGCTGCTGGTCAAGGGCAGCATCGTGGTCAAGAAGGCCTACTGCGACTGGGAGCGCTACAAGAGCTACAAGGCCGGCATGCACGAGGCCGCCTTCGAACTGATCGAGATCCCGCACGTGCGCCAGAGCGGCAAGAACTCGGCCGACATCCGCATGGTGGTCGACGCGCTCGACCTCTGCTACACGAAGGCGCATGTCGACACCTTCGTGATCATCAGCGGCGACTCGGACTTCTCGCCGCTGGTGTCCAAGCTGCGCGAGAACAACAAGCTGGTGATCGGCGTCGGCGTCAAGGCCTCCACCAGCGACCTGCTGATCAAGAACTGCGACGAGTTCATCTTCTACGACGACCTGGTGCGGGTCGAGCAGGCGAAGCAGACGAAGAGCGCGGCGCGCAAGGCTCCCGCGAAGAAGGCGGAGCCGAGGAAGTCCGAGCG
>CAZSYX010000094.1:2295-8317 GCA_964610575.1 uncultured Burkholderiaceae bacterium | reverse complement strand
CTGATCGAGGTGCGCGGCTCCGACGAGCGCATCTACTCGTCGATGGTCAAGCAGGCGCTGAAGCGCCGCCGGCCCGAGTTCAACGAGAGCTACCACGGCTACAAGGGCTTCGCCGCGCTGCTCGACGACATGGTGGCGCGCGGCCTGCTCGCCGTCACCAAGGACGAGAAGACCGGCCAGCATCTGGTCCGCCTGCCGGCGACCGGGCCAACTGCCGACTGAGCGATCTGCTTCGGGCCCCACCCATGCGACAGGACCCCCGCTTCCCGAACCTGTTCATCGTCGACCACCCGCTGGTCCAGCACAAGCTCAGTCACATGCGCGACCGGGCCACCTCGACGCGCACGTTCCGCGAACTGCTGCGCGAGATCACGCTGCTGCTCGGCTACGAGGTCACCCGCGGCCTGCCGCTGACGACGCGGCGCATCGAAACGCCGCTGACCGCCATGGACGCGCCGGTGATCGCCGGCAGGAAGCTCGCGATCGTGCCGGTGCTGCGCGCCGGGCTCGGCATGGCCGACGGCCTGCTGGAACTTATCCCGTCGGCGCGCGTCGGCCACATCGGCGTGTATCGCAACGAGGACAAGCGCCCGGTCGAGTACTACGTGCGGCTGCCGGAGATCGAGGACCGCAGCTTCATCGTCTGCGACCCGATGATCGGCACCGGCCACTCGGCCGCGCACGCAGTAAGCGTGCTCAAGAGCCGCGGCGTGCCCGCCGAGCGGATCCGCTTCGTGGCGCTGGTGGCCTCGCCCGAGGGCGTGGCCGAGTACCAGAGGCAGCACCCGGACGTGCCGATGTACGTCGCCGCGCTCGACGAGCGCCTCGACGAGCACGCCTACATCGTGCCGGGGCTGGGGGATGCGGGGGATCGGTTATTCGGGACGAAGTGAGCGCAGCGAGAGCCCGCAAGAAGCAACACGTGCCCAAAGTGAAGAAGAAATCGGTCCCCGGCAAGCCCCCAGCCGCGCGCGACCACTACGCACGCGACGACTACGCACTGGTGGCCCTGGCCCACCGCCTCCGCGAGCCGTTGTTGCCGCTCGTCCGCGGCGATCTGCGGCCCAAGGTTGTTGAGAATTTCGTCGGGAGGGCCGTGTGATGGCGCAGGCACCCGGCGGCGAAGTCCTCGTCTACGAGGCGCCCGACGGTGGCGCCCGGGTGGATGTGCGTCTGGAGCAGGAAACCGTCTGGCTCCGGCAGGAGCAGATGGGCCAACTGTTCGGGCGCGAGCGCTCGGTCATCACCAAGCACATCCGCAACGTGTTCGCGGAGGGCGAACTCGACGAGAAAGGCAATGTGCAGAATTTGCACATTGCCGGTTCGGACAAGCCCGTCCGGTTCTACAACCTCGAGGTAATCATCTCGGTCGGCTACCGGGTCAAGTCCCTCGCGGGCACCCGCTTTCGCCAATGGGCCACGCGCACGCTGCGCGAGCACCTGGTGCGCGGCTACACCATCAACCAGCAACGCTTCGAGCACAACGCGCGCGAGTTGGAAGCCGCCCTGGCGCTGGTGCGCAAGGCCGCCGCCGGGGAGGCCGGCGAGTTCTGGGGGCGGCTGGTGGAATCAGCTGTCGGCGCGCATCTGGCCAACGCGGCGGCGGGGGGCGAACTCGAGCTCTACTACTGGCGCGAGCGCAACCAGGAGGTGGGCTTTGTGGTGAAGGCCGGACGCCGGCTGGCCGCGATCGAAGTCAAGAGCGGGCGCGCGCCGCAGGCTCACCGTGGCACGGCGGCCTTCGCAGCGGCCTTCAAGCCGCAGCGCAGCCTGCTGGTCGGCGGAGACGGGATCGAGCTGGGCGAGTTCCTGTCTCAGCCGGCCTCGCGCTGGATCCCAGGGTGACCGGCCCTTGTTGAGGACCCCACCATGACCGAGTCGAGCCTCCCCCCGTTCCGCGGTGATCACCGGCGCCGCCGACCTTCTGACTGCACCGTGCTGGGCGACGAGACGCTGCGCACCATCGCCCAGGAACTGGTCAGGACGGTGCGCGCCAATGTCACGATCGACTGGACGCTGCGCGAGAACGTCCGCGCGCAGCTGCGCGTGCTCGTGAAGCGGATCTTGCGGAAGTACGGCTACCCGCCGGACAAGCAGGAGAAGGCGACGCAGACGGTGCTGGAGCAAGCAGAGCTGCTGTCTGGCGCGTGGGCGGCCGCGTGAACGGGGTGCCCAACATCGGCGGGCAGCGGTCGGCGCTTCGCGCCGCAGCTGATGCTGGACGCTGGCGCTCCAGAAGCGGGAAAGAATGCGGCGCGTAGCTCGCGTTCTTGGCTGGATCTTCGTCGGGCTGGCCGCGCTACTCGTTCTATTCGGTTTGCTCACATGGCCGCCCGGCGGACTGATGTTCGCGCTGCCTTTCGTATTCCTGATGCCGGGCGCGATGTTCGGACTTGTGGGCGGTTTGCTTCTGTTGGCAACGCGGCAACCCCGGTCGCAGGACCCGCCCGGACCGGATTCCCCCTAGATTCGCCCGGCAGCCGCGGGCTCAGCGGCGCAATCCGCTCCGGTATCGTCGCCCGGCATGCCGCCGCCCTCTCCCGCCCGCCCCTGGTTCGCCTACGCGATGCTCGCCGCGTCGATGGCGCTTGTGGGCAGCTACGTGGCGCTGTCCAAGCCGCTGGTGGCGGCGATTCCGCTGTTCGCACTGGCCTTCCTGCGCTTCGGCATCGCCGCGGTGGCGATGCTGCCGTGGACACTGCCGCGCACCGATGAGAAGCCGCTCGCGTCGCGCGAACGGCTGCTGCTGTTCGCGATGTCGTTCTTCGGCAATTTCCTGTTTTCGATCTGCATGCTGGCCGGTGTCAGCTTG
The DNA here is from genome assembly GCA_964610575.1 of uncultured Burkholderiaceae bacterium. Classification (GTDB taxonomy): domain Bacteria; phylum Pseudomonadota; class Gammaproteobacteria; order Burkholderiales; family Burkholderiaceae_F; genus JADJWR01. The sequence continues at coordinate 5,505 of CAZSYX010000094.1, read as the reverse complement.
TCCACCGCCACCGCCGCGGGCGTGATCATGGCGACGCTGCCGGCGACGGTGGCGGCGGGCTCGCGCATCTTTCTCCGCGAGCACCTGTCGGCCCGCGCGCTGGCGGCCATCGCTACCGCAGTGATCGGCATCGTGCTGCTGCAGTTCGCGCGCCCGGCCGACGACGCGGCGCGCGGCTCCACGCTGCTCGGCAACCTGCTGCTCTTTGGCGCGGTGCTGTGCGAGGCCTCCTACGTGATCATCGGCAAGCGGCTGGCACGCGTGCGCAGCCCGCTGCGCGTCTCCGCGCTGATCAACCTGTGGGGGCTGGCGCTGATGACGCCGTTTGGCCTGTGGCAACTGGCGCGCTTCGACCTCGCGGCGCTTACGCCCGGCCTGTGGACGCTGCTGGTGTTCTATTCGCTGGCGGCGAGCCTCGCCGCGGTGTGGCTGTGGATGACCGGGCTGCGCCACGTGCCGGCCAACCACGCCGGGGTGTTCACGGTGGCGCTGCCGATCAGCGCCACGGTGATCGGGGTGTGGCTGCTGGGCGAGACATTCACCGCGCTGCATGCGGCGGCGCTGCTGCTGGCCTCCAGTGGCGTGGTGCTGATTGCCAGCGGGCGGCCGCCCGCGCCGGCTCCGGCGCAATAGCCGCAACACCTACGGCTTCGCCTCGAGCACCTTGCGCGCCTCGTCGCGCAACGCCACGGCGTCGTTCCAGCCGAAGCCCGTCGCCGCCAGCGGGGCGCTGATGCGCAGCGTCACGGCGGACGGCCGCGGCAGCACGGCGTTCGCCGGCAGCAACTGGCGCGTGCCGTCGAGCACGGCCGGCACCAGCGGCACGTCGGCCTGGGCGGCGAGCACGAATGCGCCCATGCGCAGCGGCAGCAGTTCCTTGCCGGCGCCGAAGGTGCCCTCGGGGAAGAAGACCAGCGATTCGCCGGCCGCCAGGCTGGCGGAGAGCGCCCGCGTGTCCTCGATGCTGCGCGCCGTGTCGGCACGCTCGACGAACTTGGCACCCAGCGCCTGCAACGGTTTGCCGGTGAGCCAGTGCTCACATAACTCACGCTTGGCGACGAACGCATAGCGCGGCGGCAGCAGCACGCCGAGCACGATGGAGTCGAGATAGCTGGCGTGGTTGCACACAAGTACGTGCGGCCCGGCGGGCAGGTTTTCTTCGCCTTCAATCGTGAGGCGCACGCCGGCCAGCCGCAGGCCGGCGCGGGCCAGCGCGCGCGCCACGCGGCGTCGGCGCTCAAGACCGGGCACCGTCAGCACGCCGAGCCAGCCCAGCGCGGCGACCGCTGCACCGACCCCCCACGCCCAGAGGCCGAATCCGACCTGCGCCGTGCGCGACCCGACTTGCCGCATCCGGGCGGCCGCGCCGCGCAAGGCGAGGCGCGCCAGTTGCAGCCACACGGCGCGCGCGCTGGCGCCAAGGCGCCCGTCGAGGTAGGCATCGCGGGTGGCGGCGCGGCGCAGCTTGCCGCTGGAGGTCTTGAGCACGCTGCCCGGCGGCGCCAGCACCACGTCGTCGGCCGGGCCGTCGATCAGCTCGGACGCCAGCGCCTGGATGCCGCTGCGCAGTTCCTGCTGCCGCTGCGAATCGGTCTCGCGCGTTTCGGCCACCACGACCACGCGCTCGGTGGCGCCGCGCGCGTCGGGCACGCCGAAGACGGCCACGCACCCCTTGCGGATGCCGGGCACTTTGCCGACCGCAGCCTCCAGTTCCACCGGATGCAGGTTATGGCCGGCGCGGATGATCAGGTCCTTGTCGCGGCCGGTGATGAACAGTTCTCCGTCGGCGAGATAACCGAGGTCTCCGGTGTTGCGCCAGTCGCCGTCGATCAGCTCGGCGGTCGCCTCGGGATTGCGGTAGTAGCCGGCAGTGGCGGAGGGCCCGCGGAACTGCACGCGGCCCTGCTGCCTCTCCGGAAGCGCGCGGGAGGCAGCATCGACGATGCGGATCGCGTAGCCGGGCAGCACGCTGCCGCAGGCGACGATGCCGGCGGCGCGCGGATCGCCTGCCGGCACCGGAACCGCGGCACCGGTGAACATCAGCGCCTCGCGGTCGATATGGTCGACGCGCACGCCGCGCCCGGGCGGCGGAAAGGCGAGGTCGAGCGCGCATTCGGCGAGCCCGTACACGGGGGCGATCGAGCGCGGGTCGAAGCCGAATGGCGCCAGCCGCTTGGCGAAGCGATCGAGCGTCTCGGCGCTCACCGCCTCGGCACCGTTGAACATCCAGCGCAGGCAGGACAGATCGAGGCCGGCGAGTTCGCGCTCGTCGATGCGCGAGGCGCAGATCTCGAAGGCAAAGTTAGGCGCCGCCGAGATCGTGGCGCGATGCGCGGAGATCGCGCGCAGCCAGCGCACCGGCCGCGCGAGAAAGGCCAGCGGCGACATCAGCACCAGGTGCACGCCGAAGTACAGGCTGCCCATCCAGGCGCCGATCAGGCCCATGTCGTGATACAGCGGCAGCCAGGAGACGAACACGTCGCGCGGCCCGGCACCGGCCGCGCGGCCCATCGCGCGCAGGTTGGCGAGCAGTTGCGCGTGCGTGAGCATCGCCCCCTTCGGGTTGCCGGTGCTCCCCGAGGTGTACTGCAGCAGCGCGAGGTCGTCGGCTGCACGCGACGCCGGCGCGGCCGCAGGCTCGGCGTCGAGTTCGGCGGGGGTGAGCACGTGGCGCAGCGTCGGCGCCAGCGGCCTGAGCAGGTGCGCCAGCGGCTTGGCTTCCTGCACGGTGACGAGCAGCGGCGCCTCGCAGTTGGCCAGTATCCCCGCCTGACGCTTCAGGTGATCCTCGAGCGCCGCCGGGCGCGCTGGCGGATAAAGCGGCACCGGCACGCCGCCGGCGACGAGCACGCCGCAGAAGGCGACGAAAAAGTCGAGCGAGGTCGGCAGCATCAGCGCGCAGGTCTGCCCCGGCGCGAGGCCGGCGCTTGCCAGCGCGGCCGCGGCACGTCGCGCGCGGCGATGCAGGTCGCCATAGGTGAGCGTCTCGCTGTGCTCGTCGTCGACGAGCAGCGTGACGTGCACACGGCCCGGGTGGCGGGCCACGTGCCAGTCGAGCACCTGGGTGAACGTGGTGGCGTCGTCGGGGCTGCCGGCGAAGGCTGCCGGCGCTTCCGCTTCGACCGCCAACCGCTGGGCCGCGGCGGCGGGTGCGATGCGCAGCGCGGCGAGGATCTCGCGCGGCGTAGCCACCGCGGCAAGCTGCGCGTC
>CAZSYX010000094.1:0-2195 GCA_964610575.1 uncultured Burkholderiaceae bacterium | reverse complement strand
TGCGCAGCGCGGCGAGGATCTCGCGCGGCGTAGCCACCGCGGCAAGCTGCGCGTCATCGAGCCGCCGGCCGAGCGCTTGCTCGCAGCGCAGGTTCAGTTCGACCCGCGCCAGGCTGTCGATGCCGAGGTCTTCGACCAGCCGGCTGTCGAGGTGGATCGCCGGCGGGGCGCCGCGCTGCGTTTCGGCGACCAGCACGCGAAGCAGTTCGAGCAGCCGGCGCGCCTGGTCTTCCGCGGCGGCGGCCGGCGCTCCGGGGGCAGCAGGGTGGCGCAGGTCCTGGTCCATCTTGGTCGGCGATTCGTCGCGCTCGGCGCGAAACTTGGGCAACCGTCGTCGCGGCGCAGGCCGGGACCCAATCTCAACGCAGCAAACTTGGGCCCCGGCCTACGCCGGGGCGACGGCGAACACCCGAGCATTCAGCCCAGCGTGCGCCTGATCATCGTCCCGCGCGATGACCCCCGCAACGCGGACGCATCGCAGTTCTGCGCTGGCGCAAGGATCGGGGCTGTCGCCAGTCGCGTATCTTCGGCAGCCTCAGTCACAGACGAACCCGCATGACCCTCGTTTCCCTGCTCGACGCCGAACTCGCCTACGGCGACCTGCCGCTGCTCGACGGCGCGGGGCTCACGATCACCGAGGGCGAGCGCATCGGACTGATCGGCCGCAACGGGACGGGCAAGTCGTCGTTACTAGGCGTGATCGCGGGAGCGGTTGCATTGGACGGCGGCGAACTCAAGCGTACCGACGGGTTGCGCGTGGTGCGCGTCGAGCAGGAGCCCTTGCTGCCGCCGGCCGCGCACCTGCACGACAGCCTGCTGCTGCGCGGGCACATACCGTCGATGCGCGGCGAGCCGCACGGCCGCCCCGAAGGCGAGCGCTCCCCCTCGGGGGGACAGCCCGAAGGGCGATGGGGGCACGATGAGCGCGAGCGCTGGCGCGTCGAGGCAAGACTGACGGAGTTCCTGCACCGCTTCGGCGTCGACGGCACGCGCCTTCCCGCAAGCTGCTCCGGCGGCGAGCGCAAGCGCGCGGCGCTGGCGCTGGCCTTCGCGCTCGAGCCCGACCTGCTGCTGCTGGATGAGCCGACCAACCATCTCGACATCGACGGCATCGAGCAGCTCGAGGAAATGATCGTCGCCGAGGCGCGCGGCAGCCGCGCCGCGATCGTCATCACGCACGACCGGCGCTTCCTCGACCGCGTGGCCACGCGCATCGTCGAGCTCGACCGCGGCGCCTTGCACAGCTACCCGGGCAACTTCACCCGGTTCGAGGCGCGCAAGCAGGTGGAACTGGAGGCCGAGGCCACCGCGCAGCGCAAGTTCGACAGGTTCTGGGCGCAGGAAGAGGCGTGGATCCGCAAGGGCATCGAGGCGCGCCGCACGCGCAACGCCGGCCGCGTCACCCGGCTCCAGAGTCTGCGCAACGAGCGCAGCGCGCGGCGCGAGCGGATCGGCACCGCAAAGCTGGCACTCGACTCCGGCGAACGCAGCGGCAAGCTGGTGGCCGAGCTGCGCGGGGTGTCGAAGTCCTTCGGCGGCCGCGCGATCGTGCGGGAGCTGAACCTCACGATCCAGCGCGGCGACCGGCTGGCGTTGATCGGCCCCAACGGCGCCGGCAAGAGCACGCTGCTCAAGTTGATCCTCGGCGAGCTTTCACCCGATGCCGGCACGGTGAAGCTCGGCACCAACCTGGCGGTGGCCTACTTCGACCAGTTGCGCGCGCAACTGGACGAGGACAAGACCGTCGCCCAGACCGTGTGCCCGGGCGGCGACTGGATCGAGGTCGCCGGCAGCCGCAAGCACGTGATGAGCTACCTCGGCGAGTACCTGTTCCCGCCGCGCCGCGCCAACGCGCCGGTGAAGACCTTGTCCGGCGGCGAACGCAACCGGCTGCTGCTGGCGCGACTGTTCGCGCTGCCGGCCAACCTGCTGGTGCTCGACGAGCCGACCAACGACCTCGACATCGAGTCGCTGGAACTGCTCGAGTCGGTGCTGGCCGATTACTCCGGCACGCTGCTGCTGGTGAGCCACGACCGCGCGTTCCTCGATGCGATCGCCACGCAGTCGCTGGTCGCCGAGGGCGACGGGCTCTGGCGGGAGTACGCGGGTGGCTACTCGGACTGGCTGGTGCAGCGGCCGCCGCCGGCGGTTCCGCAGGCCGCGGTGCCCGCTCCCGCGCCGCCGCAGCGACGTAG
>CAZSYX010000093.1:0-11332 GCA_964610575.1 uncultured Burkholderiaceae bacterium | reverse complement strand
CTAGCGCACTGTCACTCAGGCACGCCCGCCTTGCGCAGCCCGGCGTGCAGCAGCTCGTCGAACTGCGTACGTGCTCCGCCGGCGCTGCGGCCGGCGAGCGCCTCGTGCCAGCGGATCGAGAACGACGGCTGCAACCGCATCAGCTCCGCCCGCGCGTGCCGCGCGAGTTGCGGGTCGCCCTGCAGCGCGTAGGCGGCGGTCAGCACCATGTAGTCGGGCCACTCGGGGCCGAACGCCATGCCGCGCTCGCACGACTCGATCGCCTCCGCATAGCGGGCGAGCAGCAGCAGCGTGCGGCAACGGAAGTGCATCAGCACACCGTGACCGGCGCTGACCGGGTTCAGTTCGATGCTGCGGTCGAAGGCGGCCAGCGCCTGCTCGCCGCGACCCTGCGCCAGCCGGATCTGGCCGCTGAACGACTGCAGCGGCACCAGGTACGGGTTCAGCAGCAGGCCGCGCTGCACGGCCTCGGCGGCGGCGTCGAGCTGGCCGCGGAAGAACAGCACGTTGGCCCTTGCGCCCCACGCCTCGGCATCGTCGGGTCGCCGCGTGACGGCGCGCAGCGACACTTGGTCGGCCCGGCGCAGCAGCGCGTCGCGCATCGGTCCCGCCTCGGTCCGGTCGGCTTCGTAGACGAGCGAGTGCGCGTAGCCGGTCAGCGCCGGAACGTGATCGGCGTCCAGCGCAAGCGCGTACTCGAAGCGCGTACGAATCGCGGCCAGCAGCTTCGGGTCGGTGGTCTTCTGCAGTTCATCGGTGGCGGCGAGCGCCAGCGCATAGGCGCTCGCCTCCTCCTTCTCCGCCGCGACCCGCTTGAGTTCCGCCGCACGCACGGCGGCGCGCAGCGATTCGGCCAACTGCCCGACCAGCGCCAGCGGCGCGGTATCGGTGGCAACGGCCGGCGCCCGCAGCTGGCCGCTCCAAAGCGAACTGCCGCTGCCGGTGTCGACCAGGTGGACGATGGCGACGACCTGGCTGCCGACGCGCTCGATGCGGCCGTCGAGCGCGTAGCGCACCTTCAGTTCGCGGCCGATCCTTTGCATCTCGCCGCGTCGGCTGCCGAGCTGCGCCGCGACGGCGGGCGCGGTGACGGCGAGCCCGGTCAGCTGAGACACCGCGCCGGTCAGTTGCCGGGTCATCGAGTCGGCGAGCGCCTCGGCATCCGGCGCCTGGGCCGGATGACCGAACGGCAGCACGACCAGCGATGGCAGCGAAGTATCCGTCTGCTGCTGCGGGTAGCCGAGCCAGATGCCGGGGACGAGCGCCAACGAGGCCGCTGCGGCCAATGCCCAGCGAGGCCAGCGGCGGCAGCGCAGGCGGCTCCACAGCGATGGCGGACCGTCCAGTTCGACGCGGAAGACGCGGATCGGCCGCGAGATGTTCTTGACCTGTTGCTGGCCGGCGTCGACGAAGCCGACGCCGAGGTCGTCGCCGACCTGCCTGCGCACCGTGCCGGAGATGGCGATGCCGCCCGGCGGCGCAATCGACTCGAGACGCGCCGCGACGTTGACGCCGTTGCCTGCGATGTCGTGCTCGTCGACGAGGATGTCGCCGAGGTTGATGCCGATGCGGTGATCGATGCGCCGGCCCCTGGGCAACCCGCGGTTGCGCTCGGCCATGGTGCGCTGGATCTCGATCGCCGCCTGCAGCGCCGACAGCGCGCTCGGGAACTCGACCAGGAGGCCGTCGCCGACCGTGCGCACGATGCGGCCGCCATGGCGGCGCACGGCGGGGTCGGTGACCTCGGCGCGGACCTCGAGCAGGCGCGCGTGCGTGCCGGCCTCGTCGCGCTCCATCAGCCGGCTGTAGCCGGCGACGTCGGCGATCATCACGGCGGCAAGCCGGCGCATCGAAGGCGTGCCCATCCCCTCCCCAAGCGGCGAGCGGCAAGGTCAGTTGTGCCCGCTCTGTCTCGCCGTTGTCTCCTCTGCCGGCCAGTCTAATGATGGTCGGCCGCGCTCCGACAGCGGGCCTCACGCGCTTGCGTTAACTTTCCGGGCATGGAAGAGGAGCGCAGGGCGGCAGCGGCCGTCGGACAGGCGGAGGAGACGAACGGCGGTGTGCGCGAGCACGGCTCGCCGCTGGTCCGCGGGCTGCTGATTGCCGCCGGTGTGGTCTGCGTCGCGCTCGGCGTGATTGGCATCTTCCTGCCCCTGCTGCCGACCACGCCGCTGATGCTGCTGGCGGCGGCGTGCTTCGCGCGCTCGTCGCGCCGCTTTCACGACTGGCTGCTCGCCAATCGCACCTTCGGCCCGCTGATCCTCGAATGGGAGAAACACCGCTCGATGCCGCGCCGGACCAAGCTGACGGCGATCGCACTGATGTCGGCGACGCTGGCGGTGTCGATCGTCTTCTTCGTCAAGCCGCCCTGGCTGCAGGGACTGCTGGCGGCCTTCGGCGTGCTGCTGGCGATCTGGATGTACCGGATTCCGTCGCGCGACGCCTGAGCATCAACCGCCGCCGCGCTCGCGCAGGCGGGCGAGCCTGCGGGGTTCGTTCTTCACCAGCCAGGCATCGCTGCCCAGTTCGTCGGCCGCGCGCCGGTAGTACGGTTTCGCTTCCTCGGGCTTGCCGGTCGCGTCGAGCAGTTCGGCCAGTTCCTCGAGCACGTAGCCGTCGGTCTGGCCGGCAGCCGCCCACTCCTGCTCCAGTACGCGCTGGATCGCCAGCGCCTCGTCATAGCGGCCGAGCGAGCGCAGGCAGCGCGCCACCGACCAGCGCGCGATGCGCCCCTGCGGCTGCTTGCCGGTGGCGAGCCACGCCGTTTCGGCCTCGCGGAACACCGGCAGCGCCTCCGCGTGGCGGCCTTCGTCGTGCAGGTTCCAGGCGTGATTGTTCAGCAGCGCGGGCAGCAGCGCACGCGCCTTGGCGTCCGTGGAGCGGCGCGCCAGCTCGACGCCGCGTCGCGTCCACTCGGCGCCTTCCGCGCCGCCGACGACGATCGGCACCATGTGCGCCGCGTCGACGGCCAGCCCGTCGAGGCCATTGGCGCTGGCGATCTGCCACGCCTCGATGAACAGCGGCTTCGCGCGCTCCTTGTCGCCCGCCGAGTTGAACGAGCGGCCGCGCTCGAGCAGATAGCGCACGCGCGGCGCCGCGCCGGCCGTGGCCAGCTGCGGCTCGACCTCGTCGAGCAGCCGGTGCGCCTGCGTGAAATCGCGGCGCAGGCTGTGCGTGCGGGCGATCTGCGTCAGCAGTTCGAGCCGGTCGTCGCCCTTGGCCTGATCGAGCGCGCTGCGGAAGCGCGCCTCGCTTGCCGCGGGATCGGAGTATTCCCAGAAGGAATCGATGTCCATGGCGCAGAGCGATGAAGTGGCGAGGGCCGTGAGCGCCACCGCAGCGAGCCGTCGCGTGCAACGCGGCGGAAAGTGCATTGCGGCCGGCGGGCGCTCAGGTCGACGAACCGCGGTCAGGCGTGCGGGGCGCGCGCTTGAGCTGCGCCGGGCCTTCCTCGATGTCGAACTTGAATTCGCGGATCAGCTGGCCGTCGAGGTAGACGCGCATCGCGTGGGCGCCGATCGGGTCGCCGGGCGCGTAGCGCCACTCGTTGGCGACGAAGCCGAGCCGGGTCGGAATGATCCGCTCCGTGACTGCGGTCTTGCGGTCGGGCGAGATGACGTAGATGCCCATCGCCTCGCCGGGACCCCAGGTCCGCGGCTCGACCGGCAGTTCGAACTCCTCGCGCCAGACCACCGTCGGCTTGTCGGCCTTGAAGACGATGTACCAACCGAAGGGGGCCGACACCACGGCCGGGAAGCGGTCGGTCTCGAGCAGGATGCGGCGGCCGTCCTCGTCGGCGCCGAACACGCCGAACTGCGCCGAGACCACTTCGATCTGCGCCGGCGTCTTGGCGCTGTCGACGGTAACCTGGCTGGCGGATGCCGATGCTGGCCGCTCCTGCGGTGCGACGACCTTGATCGCCGGTGTCGTGCTCTGGGCGGCGCAGCCGGCGAGCACGGCGGCAACGAGTCCGCCCACGGGTAGCAGGCAAAGGAAAGAAAACTGGCGCATCAAGGAACCTCCACGTCACGCCCGAGTTCCCGCGAGCGCTTGTCTGCCGAGGTCGTTTGTTAGCACATTTCGCTGCGCCTCGCAGCGTGGCGTCGGCGGCTCGCAGCCGCCGGCCGGCGTTCAGCGAACGGCTTCGCGAGTCCCGCCGCCGGAGCGATCGCTGCCGCGCTGCTCGCCGCTGTCCGGTCGCGTCGGCGCAATGGGTCGCGCGGGTGGGGGCTGGCGGCCTGAATCGCGACTGCTCGACGGTGCCGCCGCCGGTGGTGCCGCCGGTGGCGGAGCGGCCGCCGGTGGCGGCGCTGTCATCGCCGGCGCCGAGGGACCGCGCGGCGCTTGCCGCTGGCCATCGCGAGGCGCGGCGCCCTCGCTGCGGCCGCGCGGCGCGGGCGTGTCGATTGAACGTGGCGCAGTTGGCGGTGGGGTCACGTCACGCTGCCGTGGCGGTGAGGATGGGGCCGCCGGTGGTTGCGGCTGCATCGACGGCGCCGGCACAGGCGCCCCATCGCGCGGCCGTGTCCGTTCGATCGGTCGCGCAGATGGCGCCGTCGATGGCTGCGTCGGCGGCAGCGGCGCAGGCACGATTTCGCGTGGCTGCGATCGCACGGCAGGCGGCGTGTAGGGAGCCGACGGCTGCTGCGCCGACGGCGCCGGCGCTCGTGGCGCCGTGCGTCGATCGTCTCGTCCGACGGCCGGCGGTTCGCCTGCCCCAAGCGAAGGTGCCGGCCGCACTGCCGGCGGGGGAGCGGCAGGCAGGGCACGCGGGGCATCGACGGCGCGCGGCGTTTCGATCGGGCGCGGCGCTTCGATGGCACGTGGCACGGCGGCCGGCCGTGGCGCTTCGACCGCGCGCGGCACGGGCGACGGCGGACGAACGGCGGGCCGCGTGTCGACCGGCGCGGACGGCGCTGTCACCGGTGCAGTCACTGGCGCGGGGCGAGCGACACCGTCGGTCGCCTGCCGCCGCTTGGTGTTCGGCACGTTCACCGGCGGTTGCGGCCGCCCGATGTACTGGCGCCACTCGGACGGCGGCGGCCGCTGGCCGCGGTGCACCGGTTCCGGCCGGCCGAAGCGATCGTCCGGCACCCAGGTCGAGCGATCCGGGTGTCGGTGCACGTAGTTCGGCGTCTGCACGATGGTGACCTGGGCGACGTTGGGCACGTGCTGCACGTTGACGACGCGCAGGTAACGCGGCGTGTGGCGATAGGCGGGCACGTAGAACTCGCGCGGCCCGAGCGGGAACCAGCCGATCGGCGCGCCAGCGGTCAAGCCGAAGCCGGGCGTGCCGAACCAGGCCACCAAGGCAGGCGCGTAGATCGGCCGCGGCACCACGACGCCGGGAATCCAGCCCCAGTAGCCGCCGACCACCGCCCAGCGCCCGTAGTGCAGCGGCGCGAACCCCCACGGCGCCTCGTCGACCCAGGTCCAGCCCCAGGGGCTGACCCAGACCCAGCGGCCGTAGCGATACGGTGCCCAGGTCGCGGGCACGCCGCGCGGGAACCAGACCGGGCCGTATTCCTCGACCGTGCGCCAGTCGCCGTACTCGTCGAGCGTCTCGACACCGGTGGTCTCGCGCGACACGTAGGCGGCGCTGCGGACCGCATCCTCGCGCGCATCGCGCGCGGCGGCCCATTCGTCGAAGCGATCGGCGACCGCGCCGGTGATCTCGAAGCTCACCAGCGGCGAGGCGGCGAGTTCGCCGCGCTGGCCGCTGCCGACCACGAAGGTGCTGCGGTTGATGCCGATGCGCACGCGGCCGGCAAACGCGGTGACCGCGGTCAGGCCGGCGGGCCGGTCGACATCGATGCGATAGCGGCCGACGTCCTCGAAAACCATTCGTTCGCGCTGAGTCAGCAGCTCGATCTCATTGAGGATCTCGCGGTTGCGCAGGCGCAGCGAAACGCTGCCGCGCAGCACGGCAACCTGGATCAACTGATCGTCGAGGCGCGCGAAGTCGACCGTCGTGTCGTCGTCGAGCCGCAGCGCGGTGGAGCCGATGCGCACTTCGGCGCGCCCGGCGCGGCCGGTCTCGATGCGCCAGCCGCCGGTCACCGGCCAGTTCAGCAGCGCGTCCTCGCGGCTGCCGGTGGCGAGATCGACCATGGTCACCGGGCCGGCCAGCAGGGTCACGCTGCCGACGCGACCCGGCGGGTCGACCGCCTCAGGGTCTTCCGTCGACTGCGCCAGCGCGGCGCCGGCGCCCAAGACGGCCGCGAAGACGACGCCAATGAGACGCAGCACGAGCAGCTGCAGGCGCGCAGCGATCGGCATCGGAGCGGGCGACGTTTGCGTCATCGGCGCAGTTGGGAGAGGCTTGAGCCCGCCTGAGTCTTGCCTAGTAGCGGCCGTATGCGTGCCCGCCAGGCACGATAACGCGGTTCGCGTCCCGGTAGAGGTGCTTGCGATGCTTCACCACCGGCGGGCCGTACGGGTAGACGACCGGATAGACCACCGGCGGGCGGAGCACCACCGGCGGCGGCGCGTAGAGCACCGGCGGCCGTGGCGCATAGACCGGGACCGGAACATAGACCGGCGCCGGATAGACAGGGGCGACGAAGGCGTAGGGAGCACCGAAGCGGATGCCGAACGCGGGCGTTTCGATGCCGACCGCAATGGCGGTGTGTGCTTGGGCGGCGCCGATCGGGGCGGCGACAGCGACTGCGGATAGGGCAATGGCGGCGATGGCAGCTTTCATCTTGTCCTCCTTGGGCAGGTATCCCAAGAACGGACGGGCGCGCCGGCCGTGCACCGGCCCGAGGCCGAGTGTTTTACCAGTTGTAAGCGCCGCGGCTGCCCTCGCGGCGATGGTGGGAAAAAAAGGCCCGGCGTTGAGGCCGGGCCTGAACCACCAAGGAGGAGGTGGAGGAGACAAGCTGCCGTTGTGCTGCGGGTTCGGCGTCGATCGATCAATCAACCCACCGCACCACAACCTTCGTGGCGAAGCCTAGCACTCCGATCTTGTACATATGGGGGTATCCGAAGGAAACATCTAAAACCGCTGACCTGTGACAATCGTCGCGACCGGCTCCCTTGACGTTTGCCTTGTGGTTTGTTCCATTGCGAACGGTCGTTCGCTGTTGCGACTGCCGCCTTGTCAGCCAAGCAGGCGGCGGTACTCGGGATGCCGGGCCAGATAGGCGCTGACGAAGGAGCATCTGGGCCGTACGCGCAGCCCTTCCGCCGAAGCGTGCTCGAGCGCGCCGCGCACCAGCGCCGCGCCGATGCCGCGCCCCTCCGCTGCCTGTGGCACCTCGGTGTGGACCAGATGCATCACGCCGTCGTGCATCCGATAGTCGCAGCGGGCGAGCCGGCCCTCGACCTCGGTCTCGAAACGCGAGGCTTGCGGGTTGTGGCGGACAGCGACTTCGGTGGGCACCAGCAGGGTCGACTTGAATTGGGGTGGCCGGGCGCCCATTTTCCACGAACGCGGCCCGGGCACTGCCGACACGACAGCGCCCGGGCTGCCGCATGAGTTGCGCGGCCAAGGCGGGCTCGACCGCCGATAAGAGGGGAAGACCGATGCCATTTTGGCTGAATCGAAATGACCTGCTGCCGAAGGCGCTGCTGCTTGCCGCCGCCGTCGGCGCGGCCGCCGCGTTGCCTATTGCCGCCAGCGAGCCGCGTGCCGTCACGCCGCGCGGTCCGCTGCTTGCCTACGAGCAGGCGCTGGTGCGGCTGTTCGACGAGACCGCGGCGTCGGTCGCCTATATCACCACCGAGCAGCTTCGCGCGACCGGCTTCTTCACCGCGGCGGTGGCGCAGGGGGCCGGCAGCGGCTTCGTCTGGGACGCTGCCGGGCACGTGGTCACCAACTACCACGTGGTGCTGGGGGCGCGGCGTGTATTCGTACGGCTGGATTCGGCCGATGCGATCGAGGCGCGCGTGGTCGGCGCCTCGCCGGAGTACGACCTCGCGGTGGTGAAACTGGACAAGGTTCCCCGCGGGCTGCGGCCGATTCCGCTCGGCTCGTCGAGCGACCTGCGCATCGGCCAGGCGGTCTATGCGATCGGCAATCCGTACGGGCTGCAGCGCACGCTGACGCAGGGCATCGTCAGCGCGCTCGACCGCGAACTGCCGACGACGGACTTCCGCGAGGTCGCTGGCGTGATTCAGACCGACGCGGCGATCAACCCAGGCAACTCCGGCGGGCCGCTGCTCGACTCGGCCGGCCGGCTGATCGGCGTGAACACGGCAATCCGCTCGGCGAGCGGCTCCTCCGCGGGTGTCGGCTTTGCGATCCCGGTCGATCTCGTCAACCGCATCGTGCCGGTGCTGATCGCGCGCGGACGCGCGCCGTTGCCCGGCATCGGCATCACGCCGGTACGGCCGGACCTGGTGGCGCGCGCCGGCATCTCCGGCGTGGTGATTGCCCGTGTCGGTGCGGGCACGCCGGCAGCACAGGCCGGCCTGCGGCCTTTCGACCAGCGCACGGGCGAAATTGGCGACGTGATCGTCGCCGTCAACGGCCGGCGCGTGGAGACGCTGTCGACCTTCGTCGCCGAGCTCGACCGTGTCGGTGTCGACAACACCACCGAACTGACGGTCGAGCGCGACGGCAAGCAGCGCCGCGTGCGGTTGAAGGTCATCGACCTGCGCGCCTAGGCGGCGCGCAGCGCCTTACTTCCAGCCCGGCGGCAGATTGCTGCGCACCGTGCCGGGTTGCTCATCGCGGCGGTGCTGCGACGGACGGCCTGACCGCGCATTGCCGGCCGCTGTGTCGGATTTCGGAGCGTCCGGCCGCGTTCGCGCCGGCGGCTTGCCCGAGCGAGGCTTCGGTGCGGCCGCGCCGGCATCGCGCGCCGGCGCCGTCTTTCCGGCGGCACCGTGTGCCGGTGCTCGCGGCTTGCCGCGCGGCGCGCTGCGCGAGTCGCTGCGGCCGGCGTGTTCGCGCTTCGGCTGGCCACGCGACGGGGCCGGGCGCCCATCCCGAGGTGCAGGCGAATCGACGAAACTTGCGCTCGGCAGGGTCCCGGCCTCGAAACCGGGCACCACTTCGCGCGGCAGCTGGCGGCGGATCACCCGTTCGATGTCGCGCAGCAGCGGCTGCTCCTCGCGGCTGACCAGCGAGATCGCCTCGCCGGTGGCGCCGGCGCGGCCGGTGCGGCCGATCCGGTGCACGTAGTCCTCGGGCACGTTGGGCAGGTCGAAGTTCACCACGTGCGGCAGCTGCTCGATGTCGAGCCCGCGCGCGGCGATGTCGGTGGCCACCAGGGTCTGCAGTTCGCCGCTCTTGAAGGCGGCCAGCGCCCGCGTGCGCGCGTTTTGGCTCTTGTTGCCGTGGATCGGCAGCGCGCTGATGCCGTTCTTCTCCAGCTGCGCGGCGAGCCGGTTGGCGCCGTGCTTGGTGCGGGTGAAGACCAGCACCTGGTACCAGGAATTCTCCTTGATCAGGTGCGCCAGCAGTTCGCTCTTGCGCTTGGCGTCCACCGGCAGCACCTTCTGCGCCACCGCTTCGACCGTCGAATTGCGCGGCGTGACCTGGATGGCCAGCGGATCGTGCAGCAAGCCGGTGGCGAGGCTGCGGATCTCGTCGGAGAACGTGGCCGAGAAGAGCAGGTTCTGCCGCTTCTTCGGCAGGATCGCGAGGATGCGCTTGATATCGGGCATGAAGCCCATGTCGAGCATGCGGTCGGCTTCGTCGAGCACCAGCACCTCGACTTTGGACAGGTCGATCGTTCGCTGGCCGTGATGATCGAGCAGCCGGCCAGGCGTGGCGACGACGATGTCGACGCCGCGCTTGAGCGCATCGATCTGCGGGTTGATGTTCACACCGCCGAAGATCACGGTCGACTTCGGCGACACGTGCTTGCCGTAGACGCGCACGCTTTCCTCGACCTGCGCCGCGAGTTCGCGTGTCGGGGTGAGGACCAGCACGCGGATGATGCGGCGGCCCGCGGCGGGCTGGGCGGCCAGGCGATCAAGGATCGGCAGCACGAAGCCGGCCGTCTTGCCGGTGCCGGTCTGCGCGTTGGCGAGCACGTCGCGGCCGGCGAGCACGGCGGGGATCGCCTGCATTTGAATGGGGGTCGGCGTGGTGTAGCCGACTTCGGTGACCGCGCGCACGAGCGCGTCGGACAAGCCGAGGCTTGCAAAAGACATCGGAGAACTCTCAAGTGGTCGGCCTGCCGCCGGAAACCGGAGTCCGGTTTCTCAGGCGTTCATCGACCAGCCGATTGCAGACGAACGAGGTGGTAAAGCAGGTCAGGATTGACTGCGGTGATGAACCGTCGGGAGATGTCACGACGGCGCTGGTCACATACCGCGGAACGCAGTGTAACAGCACTGCCCGTTCGCGACGAGACGAGGGACGCGCCGCTTGGCAAAGGCATCCGGTTGATCGCCCCTGGGCGCAAACGTCCTGACCGGAATCTGACTGGACAGACAACGTCCGATGGATTCTGACCGTCCTCTGTCAAGAGATCAGAGTCGACTAGAACCCGCCGGCCGGGCCGGTCGCCGCGGCCCTCCGCGATTTGCGGTCCCTCAGTCTCGGCGCTACCAAGAGCGGCAGTCGGCCACGAGCCGTCGCTTCCAATGGGTTGGAGCCGGCACACTTGCGGACACGGCCGGCTTGACCGACAATGCGTTGCATTTGCAACGCATGGAGCTTTGACTCTGATGAAGTCAGCCACCATTCCATCGCTCCGAGTTGATCCCGAACTCAGGACGGCGGCCGAAGACGTTCTGGAAGAAGGTGAAACCTTGTCCAGCTTCGTTGAGCAGTCGATTCGGGATGGCGTGCAGCGTCGACAGGCGCAGCGCGAATTCATCGCGCGGGGGCTCAGGTCGAGGAACGCGGCGCGGCGGTCCCAGGAGTACGTTCCGGCTCCGAAAGTGCTGGCGCGTCTGGAAGGAATGCTGGAAAGGGCCAAACGGTCCGCGGCCAGGAAGTGACCTTTCGCGTCCGCTTCACGCGAGAAGCCGAGGATGACCTGGTTCGGCTTTACGAGTTCATCCTCGATCGCGATGCCACGGATTGGCAGGTGGCGCAGCGCGCTCTCGAAGCCGTCCGTCACGCAATCTCCGGGCTTGAGCGGTCGCCGTTCAGCTATAGGAAGGCCGGGGGAGGAGGCAGCCCGTTCCTGCGCGAGCTGGTCATTCCGTTTGGGTCCTCAGGGTATGTGGCTCTCTTCGAAATCGAGGGCAGCGACGTGGTCACGATTCTTGCCGTTCGACATCAGCGCGAAGACGACTATCTGTAGGGCGTCGTGACTGCTTTGGGGGGCGGCCAGCGCGTCCGCCTTGCAGAGGGGCGAAATGTCAGCAAGGGGGTGTGCGCCGTGACAAGGCGGCGCTTTCCAGTGGGTGTGAATCCCACCCGGCG
>CAZSYX010000092.1:0-11582 GCA_964610575.1 uncultured Burkholderiaceae bacterium | reverse complement strand
GCTGATGGAGCACCCGGCGGTGGCCGAGGCCGGCGTGATCGGCAAGCCCGATCCGCTGCTCGGCGAAACCGTGAAGGCCTTCGTCTCGCTGAAGACCGGCTTCGTCGCCAGCGAGGAACTGCGCCGCGAACTGCTCGGCCACGCGCGCAAGCGGCTCGGCCCGACCGTGGCGCCGAAGGAAATCGACTTCACGCCCAAGCTGCCGCGCACCCGCAGCGGCAAGATCATGAGGCGGCTGCTGAAGGCGCGCGAACTCGGCCTGCCCGAAGGCGACACCTCGACGCTCGAGGCGGACAAGTAGCAGCGGCTGCAAACAGCGAGGACCGCATGAAACGCACACTGATCGTCTATCACTCGCGCACCGGCCACACCAGGCGCGTGGCCCAGGCGCTCGGCCGGCGGCTGGATGCCGATCTCGATGAGATCCGCATCGTGCAGCCGCTCGACGGCATCGCCGGCTACGCGATGTGCGCGATCGAAGCCATCGCCGGGCTGGCGCCGGCGCTGCGGCCGATGCACCGGAACCCGGCCGCCTACGAGCTCGTGCTGATCGGCACGCCGGTGTGGTTCTGGAGCCTGTCCAGCCCGGCGCGCAGCTGGCTGGAGAGGCAGCCGCTGAAGCACCGCGTCGCCTTCTTCTGCACGATGGGCGGCTCGGGGGCGCAGCGCGTGTTCGCGACGATGCAGGAACTGACGCATCGCGCGCCGGTCGCCACCCTGTCATTGCTGGAAGCGCAGGTCGACGCACAGCTGGACAGCCGCCTCGACGCGTTCGTGCATGAGCTGCAGCGCGGACGCAGCACGCGCGCGACGCCTCGTCACGTGCACGTACACGCCGCCGCGTGACCATCACCTGAGGGTCGCCATGAACCCGAGAACCCGACTTCGCCTGACCCGGCTGCGCATCACCGCACTGAAGGCGGCACTACTGGCCGCCCTGCTCGCCGTCGCCCAGGTGGCCGCGCAGCCCGCCGACATCGTGCTGCCGCCGCCGCAGACCGAAGGCGGCAAGCCATTGATGCAGGCATTGAAGGAACGGCGCACCACGCGCAGTTTCGCCGAGCAGCCGCTGGCGCCGCAGGTGCTGTCGAACCTGCTTTGGGCCGCGTGGGGCATCAACCGCCCCGATGGCCATCGCACGGCACCGTCGGCGCGCAACTGGCAGGAGATCGACGTGTACGTCGCGCTGTCCGACGGCCTGTACGTCTACGACGCCAAGGCGCATGGCCTGAAGCGCGTCGTGGCGCGCGACGTACGCACGCAGATCGGCGCGCAGCCGCATTCGCGCGAGGCGCCGGTGACGCTGGTCTATGTCGCCGACGAGCAGAAGATGGGCAACGCCGACGAGGAATCGCGGCGCACCTACGCCGCGGCGGATGCCGCGTTCATCGCGCAGAACGTGTATCTGTTCTGCGCCTCCGAAGGGCTGGCCAGCGTGGTCTTCGCGATGGTCGATCGCCCGGGCTTCACGCAGGCGGCGGGGCTGAAGCCGCACCAGCGAATCGCGCTGGCGCAATCGGTCGGTTATCCGAAGCGATGAACCCCGAAGAGCGCATCGCCGAGCTGTCGCGCTTCACGACCGACGTGACGCGCTACGAGCGCGAGTTCTGCCTGGCGCGGGTGCGCGACATGGTGCGCATCCGCCGGCTGGAGGAGCGTTGCGCCGAGCTATACGGCGAAGGCAAGATCCGCGGCTTCCTGCACCTGTACATCGGCGAGGAGGCGGTGGCCGCCGGCGTGATGCCGAATCTGCTGCCGCAGGACAACGTGGTCGCCACCTACCGCGAGCACGGCCAGGCGCTGCTGCGCGGCGTGCGCATGGGTTCGATCATGGCCGAGATGTACGGCAAGGTCGAAGGCTGCTCGCGCGGCCGCGGCGGCTCGATGCACCTGTTCGACGCCGCGACGCGGTTCTACGGCGGCAACGCCATCGTCGGCGGCGGGCTGCCGCTGGCGGTGGGCATGGCGCTGGCCGACAAGCTGAAGCCTCGTCCGAACTGCGTGACCGCCTGCTTCTTCGGCGAGGGCGCGGTCGCCGAGGGCGCCTTCCACGAGTCGCTGAACCTGGCGGCGCTGTGGAAGCTGCCGGTGCTGTTCATCTGCGAGAACAACCTGTACGCGATGGGCACCGCGCTGGCGCGCTCCGAGGCGCAGATCGACCTGACGAAGAAGGCGGCAAGCTACGGCCTGCCGACGGCGCACATCAACGGCATGAACGTGCTGGCGGTGCACGAGGCGGCGAAGGACGCCGTCGCGCAGGTGCGCGCCATGCAGGCGCCGTTCTTCCTCGAACTGCACACCTACCGCTTCCGCGCCCACTCGATGTTCGACGCCGAGCTCTACCGCGACAAGGCCGAGGTGGAGCGGTGGAAGCAGCACGGCCCGATCCACACCTTCACCGAGCGGCTGAAGTCGGCGGGCATGATGAGCGAGGAGCAGTTCCAGGCGATCGACCGCGAGGCGATGGCCGAGGTCGACGCGGCGGTGCGCTTCGCCGAGGCGGGCAGCTGGGAGCCGGTCGAGGAACTGGCGCGCGACGTCTGCACGCCGGCGGTGGCCCCCTCTCCCCCGGCCCCTCTCCCGCGAGGGGAGAGGGGTGGCCCGCGCTAGCTAGCCGCCCTTGCATGCGGGGATACGGATGGACGCCGTCGTGAGATCCACTACCTACCGCGAAGCGCTGCGCGAGGCGCACCGCGAGGCGCTGACGCGCGACCCGCGGGTGTTCCTGATGGGCGAGGACGTCGGCCGCTACGGCGGCGCCTATGCGGTGAGCAAAGGGCTGCTGGCGGACTTCGGCGAAGACCGCATCCGCGACACGCCGCTGTCGGAACTGGCCTTCGTCGGCGCCGGCATCGGCGCGGCGCTCGGCGGCATGCGGCCGATCGTCGAGGTGATGACGGTGAACTTCAGCCTGCTGGCGCTCGACCAGATCGTCAACACCGCCGCGACGCTGCGCCACATGTCCGGCGGGCAGTTCTCGGTGCCGATCGTCATCCGCATGGCCACCGGTGCCGGCCGGCAACTGGCCGCGCAGCATTCGCACAGCCTCGAGGTCTGGTACGCGCACGTGCCAGGCATCCGCGTGCTGGCCCCGGCGACGATCGAGGATGCGCGCGGCATGCTCGCGCCGGCGCTCGCCGACCCCGATCCGGTGGTGATCTTCGAGCACGCGCAGCTTTACAACCTCGAAGGGACGCTGGCCGATCCGCCGCCGGCGGTCGACATCGAGCGCGCCGCCGTGCGGCGTGCCGGCAGGGATGCGACCATCGCCACCTACGGCGGCAGCCTGCCGCGCGCGATCGCGGCAGCCGACGAACTGGCCCGCGAAGGGATCGAGGCCGAGGTCATCGACCTGCGCGTGCTGCGGCCGCTGGACTGGGACACCATCGTCGCCTCGGTGCAAAGGACGCACCGCGTGGTCGTCGTCGACGAAGGCTGGCGCACCTGCAGCCTGGCCGCGGAGATCATGGCCGGCATCGGCGAGCGCGCCTTCTACGACCTCGACGCGCCGCCGGCGCGCGTGTGCACCGAGGAGGTGCCGATCCCCTACGCCAAGCACATGGAAGAGGCCGCGCTGCCGATGCCGCCGAAGATCGTCGCCGCCGTGCGGCAGGTCTGCGGCAAGGCATAGCGGTTCGCAACGATGATCGAATTCCGCCTGCCGTCGCTCGGCGCCGACATGGACGAGGGCAAGCTCCTCGAGTGGCGCGTGCAGCCCGGCGACACGGTGAAGAAGGGCCAGGTCGTCTGCGTCGTCGACACCGCCAAGGCGGCGATCGACGTCGAGTGCTGGCACGACGGCACCGTGCAGCGGCTGCTGATCGAGCCCGGGACGACGATCCCGGTCGGCACGCCGATGGCGATCCTGCGCGAGGCGGGAGAGTCGGAGGCCGAGGTCGAGCGCCGGATCGCGCCGGCCCTGCCCGCGGCGAAGCCGACCGTTGCGCCCGCCCCGGTGGCACCGCCTGCTGCAGCAAGGCCGGTGGCAGCGGCGCCGGCCGGGCGGCGACGCGTCTCGCCCGCGGCGCGCAAGCGAGCCCTCGAACTTGGCATCGACAGCGACAAGGTGCCGGCAGGTGCCGACGGCACGGTCGCGCTCGCCGATGTCGAGCAGGCCGCGCGCGCCGCAGCAGCACCGCCGCCCGCGGCCAAAGCCCCTGCCCCGGCAGCGCCGGCTGCGGCGACGATGGCCGAACGCTCGGCGCAGATGCGCAAGGTGATCGGCGCGGCGATGGCGCGCAGCAAGCGCGAGATCCCGCACTATTACCTCGCCGAGGACGTGCCGCTGATCGAGGCGATGCAGTGGCTCGCGCAGCAGAACATATCGCGCGGCGTGACCGACCGGCTGCTGCTCGCGCCGCTGCTGCTCAAGTGCGTGGCCGCCGCGCTGCGCCGCTATCCGGAACTGAACGGTTACTACAGGGACGACGCCTTCGCGCCGGGCGACGGCATCCACATCGGCGTGGCGATCTCGCTGCGCGCCGGCGGGCTCGTGACCCCTGCGCTGCTGGACGTCGACCGCAAGGACATCGACCAGTTGAACCGCGAACTGCTCGACCTGATCCGCCGTACCCGCGCGGGGTCGCTGAAGAGCACGGAGCTGTCGGCCGGCACGATCACCGTCACCAGCCTCGGCGACCAGGGCGTGGGCGCCGTCTACGGCATCATCTATCCGCCGCAGGTGGCGCTGGTCGGCTTCGGCCGCGTGACCGAGCGGCCGTGGGCGGTCGGCGGCGGCCTGCGCGTGGCGCCGGTCGTCACCGCGACGCTCGCCGCCGACCACCGCGTCAGCGACGGCCATCGCGGAGGGCTCTTCCTCGCCGCGCTGCGCGAGCTGCTGCAGAATCCGGCCGAACTGACCAGGCCCTAAGGCCCAGCCATGACACGAGAAGAACTGCTCGCCGCGATCCTCGATGCGCTGACCGGCATTGCCCCCGAGATCGACGCCGCCGCACTCGCCCCTGCCAAGCCGCTGCGCGACCAGGTCGATCTGGACTCGGCCGACTGGCTCAACTTCCTCGTCGCGCTGCACGCCAAGCTAGGCATCGACATCCCGGATGCCGACGCCGCCAAGCTGACCACGCTGGACAAACTGGTCGACTACTGCGGCAAGAAACTGTGAAGCGCGCCTCGGCCTGGCCGAAGGCGGCGGTGGCGCGCGTGCACACGCTGCTCGCCGACATCGACGGCACGATGACCACCGATGGCCGCCTCGGCGCCGCCGCCTACCGCGCGATGGAACAACTGCAGGCTGCCGGCGTGCACGTGGTGCCGGTCACCGGGCGTCCGGCCGGCTGGTGCGACCTGATCGCGCGCTTCTGGCCGGTGACGGCGGTGGTCGGCGAGAACGGCGCCTTCTACTTCCGCTACGACCATGCAACGCGCCGCATGACCCGCGCCTGGGCGCGCGACGATGCGCAGCGCGAGCAGGACCGCGCGCGGCTGGCCGAGATCGGCAAGCAAGTGCTGCGAGAGGTGCCCGGCACCGCGCTGGCCGCCGACCAGCGCTACCGCGAAGCCGATCTGGCGATCGACTGGTGCGAGGACGTGCCGGCGCTCGGCAACGAGCAGGTGCGGAAGGTGGTCGACCTGCTGCACGGCCACGGGCTGACGGTGAAGGTCAGCTCGATCCATGTGAACGCCTGGTTCGGAAGCTACGACAAGCTGACCATGACCCGCCGGCTGATGCGCGAGCAGTTCGGCATCGACCTCGAGAGCGAGCGCGACCGGCTGGCGTTCGTCGGCGACTCGCCCAACGACGAACCGATGTTCCGCTTCTTTCCGAACTCGATCGCGGTGGCCAACATCGCCGACTTCGCCGACTCGATCGAGCACCCGCCCACCTACGTGATGCGCGGCGCCGAGGGCGCGGGCTTCGCCGAACTGGCGCGGCTGATCCTCGCCAAGCGGCGCGGCACGTAGCCGCCCGCAACAGGTCGTCGAGGGCCCGTATGGCGCGCGTGGGCATCATCGGCGGCGGCGCGTTCGGCACCGCGATGGCCTGCGTGCTGCGCCGGCGCGGCCACGAGATCCGGCTCTGGGCGCGCGAAGCCGAAGTGGTCGAGGCGATCAACCGCGACCGCGTCAACAGCATGTTCCTGCGCGGCGTGCCGCTGCCCGAAGGCATCGTTGCCACGCAGGACATGGCGACTGCCGTGCACGAGGCGATGTTCGTGCTGCTCGCGCCACCCGCGCAACACATGCGCGCGGTCACCACCCAGCTGCGCCCTCACCTGACCGCGGGCGTCCCCGTCGTCACCTGCTCGAAGGGGCTCGAGCGCGGGACCAGCGCGCTGATGACGCAGGTGCTCGGCGAAACGCTGCCGGAAGCGCCGGCGGCGGTGCTGTCGGGGCCGTCGTTCGCCGCGGAGATCGCGGAGGACCGGCCGACCGGCGTGACGCTGGCCTGCGCCGAGCCGGCGCTCGGCGCACAGCTGGCGCGCGAGATCGGCGGGCCGCGCTTCCGCGCTTATCTGTCCGACGACGTCGTCGGCGCGCAGATCGGCGGCGTGATGAAGAACGTGCTGGCGATCGCCTGCGGCATCGTCACCGGCAAGCAGCTGGGCAACAGCATGCGGGCGATGCTGGTCGCCCGCGGCCTGGCGGAGACGGTCGACCTCGGCCTGGCGCTGGGCGCACGGCTCGAGACCTTTCTCGGCCTGTCCGGCATCGGCGACATCGACCTGTCGTGCAACAGCCCGCAGTCGCGCAACATGTCGCTCGGCATCGCGCTCGGCGAGGGACATCGGCTTGCCGAGGTGCTCGGCGAACGCATCACCGTGCAGGAGGGCGTGCACTCGGCCGGTGCGGTGGCGGCGCTGGCCGCCCGGCTCGGTGTGGAGATGCCGATTGCCGCCATGGTCGACCGGATCCTGAACCGCGGCGCCGCGCCGGACGAGGAGATCGGCGCCCTGCTGGCACTGCCGTTCGGCGTCGAGCAGGCGGTCGTGCCGTGGCTGCGGCGCGGTGCCAAGCCGAGTGTTGACTGAGGTCATCAGCCTCGCCGGCTCGGGGACTATGTTGGAAGTGCCCGGGGAAGCCTGGGGCGAGCCCCGGGGCAAACGAGGTAAGACGATGAAAGCCGATCGTGGATCTTGGCGCCCGCTGCGGCGCGACGAATTGCGTGACGAACTCGTTCACGACACATACAGGTCGAAAATGAAGCTTCCGGAACCTACACGGTGTCCGGACTGTGGTGCCGTCTACAGCGGCGGCCGCTGGAACTGGGGCCTGACGCCCGCGCAGGCGCATGAGGAGCGCTGCCCCGCTTGTCACCGTGTGCATGACCGGTTCCCGGCCGGTTACGTGGTGCTGAAGGGGGAGTTCCTCGCCGGGCACCGCGACGAGTTGCTGCAACTGGCCCGCAACCGGGAAGCCCAGGAAAAGGCGGAACATCCGCTCGAGCGGATCATGGACATCGAGGACGTCGAAGGCGGCGTGCAGATCACCACGACCGATACGCACCTGGCCCGCAATATCGGCGAGGCGGTGTATTCGGCCTACCGAGGCGACCTCGAGTACCACTACAACAAGGAAGAGAACCTGCTGCGGGTTCACTGGGCTCGCTGAGCCCAAGCAACTTGCGTAGTGCCGGACCGCCCCTGCAGGGGTGAGGCAACCCCCGGGGCGGCCGCTCTTTCCTTGAGAGACAAGGTGGAAAAGATGCAAATCCCGCTTCAGATCACCATCCGCGACATGGACCGCTCGGATGCGCTCGATACGGCCATCCACGAGCACGCCGCCAAGCTCGAACAGTTTCACTCGCGGATCACCCGCTGCCGGGTGACCGTCGAGCAGATGCGCAAGCATCACCAGCAGGGACGCCACTTCGCGGTGAAGGTCGACCTGCGCGTTCCCGGCAAGGAAATCGTCGCCACGCGCGACCACGACGAGGATGTCTACGTCGCGCTGCGCGACGCCTTCGATTCAGCCAAGCGCCAGCTCGAGGAAACGGCGCGCGAACTGCGCGGCGACGTGAAGACGCACGTGCCGGCGCTGCACGGCAC
The DNA here is from genome assembly GCA_964610575.1 of uncultured Burkholderiaceae bacterium. Classification (GTDB taxonomy): domain Bacteria; phylum Pseudomonadota; class Gammaproteobacteria; order Burkholderiales; family Burkholderiaceae_F; genus JADJWR01. The sequence goes on along the minus strand of CAZSYX010000092.1, from coordinate 3,576 downwards.
GATCGCCCGCATGCGGCTCGACGAAGGCTACGGCTTCATCGAGACGAGCGACGGTCGTGAACTGTATTTCAGCCGCGACAACGTGGTCCATCCGCCGTTCGAGCACCTCGAACTGGGCACCGTCGTGCAGTTCATCGAGGAACTGGCCGCCGAGGGTCCGCAGGCCAAACGGGTGAGCGCCGGCAAGCACCAGGCGTAGCCCTCGACGCTCCGAATGCCGGGCACCCGGCAATGCGTGCCCGGCTTCGTGCTGCCTGGAGCCGGAAAGTGGTCTTTCAGCTCCGCTCGCCGGCAGGCGCCTTCTGCTCGTCCACTTCGACGATGTCGTGGTCCTGGCGCTCGGCAACGCCGATCTCTGCCTCTGCGTCTTCCAGCGCCTGCGCTTCCTCGACGGTGGTTTCGATCGCCTCGGTCGCCGCCGCCAGCGCCTGCGCCGCGGTCGGATACGGGCCGAACTCCTGTTCACCGTCGTCGGCCACCCAGTAATAGCCGTCGGGCCGCGCCGCGACTCGGTCGGTGGTCGCACTCACCTTCGAGTTCGGGTCTTGCGTGGGTCTTCGTGTCATCGCTATCTCCGCTTCGAAGATGATCGGCCTGCACCGGCCCGCCGCCGATGCGCAATCGGTCATGGGTGCACGTGCAGGACCTGTCCGAGCATCTCGGGCGTGATCAGCGTCACGCCCCTGTCGGTGACGTGGAAGCGCCTGCGGTCGGCTTCGGCATCGACACCGACCGCCAGGCCCGGCGGGATGTGGCAGTACTTGTCGACCACCGCCCGCCGCAGCACCGCGCCCTCGCCGACGTGCACGTTCGGCAACAGCACCGAGTCCTCGATCCGCTCCGCGTCGTCCACCTTCACATTGGTCGACAGCAGCGAGCGGCGCACCACGGTGCCGCTGACGATGCAGCCGCTGGCCACCAGGGAGTCGGGAGCGATGCCGCGGCGATGGTCGTCGTCGAAGACGAACTTGGCCGGCGGCAGCTGCTCCTGGAAGGTCCAGATCGGCCACTCGCGGTCGTACAGGTTCAGATCCGGCACCACCTGCGTCAGTTCGAGATTTGCCTCCCAGAACGCATCGATGGTGCCGACGTCGCGCCAGTACGGGAGCCCCCGCGCCATGTTGACGCAGCTGGCGCGGAAGTTGTGCGCGCGCACCCGGCAACCCTTGGCAAGCAGCGCCGGGATCACGTCACGGCCGAAGTCGTGCTGCGACTCGGGCGCGGCAGCGTCGCGCGACAGCGCGGCATACAGCCTCTCGGCATCGAATACGTAGATACCCATGCTGATGAGCGCCAGGCCGGGCTGCCCCGGCATCGGCCGCGGTTGCGCCGGCTTTTCGTCGAAGCACCTGATCCAGCCCTCGCCGTCGATTTCGACGACACCGAAGGCCGATGCCTCGGCGAGCGGCATCTCGATGCAGGCGATGGTCGCCTCGGCACCGCTTTCGACGTGCTCGGCCAGCAGCATCTGGTAGTCCATCTTGTAGACGTGATCGCCGGCCAGCACGACCACGTACTGCGGACCATGCCGCAGCAGCAGGTCGATGTTCTGGTAGACCGCATCGGCCGTGCCGCGGTACCACACCGGCTCCAGACGCTGCTGGGCCGGCAGCAGTTCGACGAACTCGTCGAAGCGGCCATCGAGGAAGCTCCACGCCCGCTGCAGGTGGCCGATCAGGCTCTGCGCCTTGTACTGAGTGCACACGCCGACGCGGCGCAGGCCCGAGTTGACGCAGTTCGACAGCGCGAAGTCGATGATCCGGTAGCTGCCGCCGAAGGACACCGCCGGCTTGGCCCGCCAGTCGGTCAGCTGCGCCAGCCGCGTGCCGCGGCCGCCGGCCAGCACGATCGCCATCGAGTTGCGCACCCACGCGCTCGGAATGCGCGCCAGCAGCCTGTCGCTGCGCTCGCGCCAGCATTCGCGCTGCGGCATCGGCTTCGCCTTTGACGCAGGGGGCCTTTCGATGATCGCAGCCATCCGCCCTCCATGACGGTCCGCGAACCCAGGCTCAAGCTACACCCGCAGCGCGGGCCGGAGCATGCCCTCCGTCAATCGAGGCGTCGCCTGAACCTGTGCGCTACCGCATCGGCGGCAGCCAGCGCGCCGATCAGGCGAGCCGGAAGCGGGCGCGAAGTGCGCGGCCCTGGAAGACCCAAGCGGCGAGCAGCGTGAAGGCAGCCACTGCGCCGAGGATCAGGGCCAGCCGCAGGTACGGCTGGCCGACGGCCACCCGCATGGCGGCAAATGCCGCCAGCGTGCGCAGCCATTCGATTGCGCCGAGTACCAGTGCCACCTGCAGCGTGCGCGCCGCCCACGGCCGCGGCACGGCAAGCAGCAGCGTCAGCGCGGCGGACAGCGCTGCCAGCGACATCCAGTCGGCGCGGTAGAAATGCGCGGCCAGCAGCACAAGGGCGAGGAAGGGAAGGATCAGTCCGGCAGCGAGCTTCATCGACAGCAGACAACGATTGAGCAGGTGATACCCGAAGCCGCTACTGCCGCAGCACGCACTTGGCGTAGAGATCGCCCAGCCGCCCCTGCGGGTCGTAGCGCGCCTTGAGCCTGCGGTAGGCCTCGCCGCCGTAGGTCGCCCAAAATTCGTCGGCAGCGTAGTAGCTCTCCGAATAGAGCGACTTGATTCCTCCCAAACGCGCGACCTCGCGTTCGATGAGGCGATTGAAATGGCCCGGCGGGTGCTTCTGGCGGCTGCGCACGACATCCCAGAAGCCGAAGTTCACGTACAGCCCCGCGCGGCGGGCAAACAGCGGAAAGCGCGCCGCCTGCGGCGTGGCGCCGATCGGGCAGACCCACACCGGCAGGATGCCGATCTCGCGCAGCAGGAAGGCGAGGAACTCGGCGGCCTGCTCGATCGGCAGGTCGACGTCCTGGATCACCGATTCGCGGTGCCACCCCGAGAGCCGGTCGTAGGCGCGGGTGAGGCCGAGCCGGCCGTTGATCCGCATCAGCTTCGTGTAGGTGCGCGAGTTGAGGTGCCTGCGGCCGTAGAGCCGCCGCAGCCAGGGCCACTGCGCGCCGAGGTTCTTCGAGCACCAGAACCAGTCCGTATCCCAGCGCCACAGGTAGTCGTGCACCGTCAGGTAATCGACTTCGCGCTCGAGCAGCGAGCGGTAGTAGATGCGCTCGAACGTGTAGTCGGAGACGTACGGCGCGGCGTCGACGAAGCGGCCTTGGCTCAACACCAGCGTGCCGCCGTCGAACACCACGCCATCGACGAAATCGGCGTCGCCGCCGCAGGAGCGCGCCAGCGCGGCGAAGAAACCGGCCGCATCGCCGAAGCGGCGGTGCTCGACGGCGACATGGTGCTTCACGGGCAGCGTCGCTGCGCGCACGCGCAGCGCGTAGCCGAGCGTGCCGTAGGAATTGGCGAAGCCGTGGAAAAGGTCGGCGTGCTCGTTGTCGGGCCGCGCGCGCACGATCTCGCCGGTGCCGGTGAGCACGTCGAGTTCGAGCACCGTCTCGTGCACCAGGCCGTGGCGGAACGAGGTGGCCTCGATGCCGACCCCCGCCACCGCGCCGCCGAGCGTGATCGATTTCAGCTGCGGCACCACTGCCGGCAT
>CAZSYX010000091.1:0-11656 GCA_964610575.1 uncultured Burkholderiaceae bacterium | reverse complement strand
GCCGCTGGTGGCGGCGGCGGATGCGCCAGCAGGATCCGGGCCGGCCGATGAGCGGGCCCTGAGAGCAATGGGTTGCCGGCGCCTCAATCGCCGTCGGGCGATCTGCCGCGCGCAGAGCGCAGCACGCGACCTTCGCGCTTGGTCGGCCGGCCCTTGATCGATCGCGCCGGCTCGGCACCGTAATGCACCTGTTCGCGGCGCCTCTCGCGGCGCATGCGGCTGTCGGCGGTTTCCTCGTACAACTGCTGCGCCACCGGCGCCGGCCCTCGCTGCGCCGACAGTGCGCGGATCACGAACTCGCTGCGCATCTCGCCGAGATGGACCTCGACGCGATCGCCCACCCGTGCCTCACGCGCCGGCTTGACCCGCTCGCCGTTCACCCTCACTCGCCCGAGGTCGACCGCATCGGCCGCCAGCGTGCGCGTCTTGAAGAAACGCGCGGCCCACAGCCACTTGTCGATGCGAACGCGACCTTCGGATTCCATCGCACCGATCATAGTGGGCGCATCGCGCGCGGACCGGACCGCGGAATAATGCGCGCCTGCACCCCTGTCGGTCCCTCTCAGGAACAGTCCGTGACCCGCGCAAGCGCAATGGCTGCTCGGCTGCTGTTAGGCGTCTTCGGTCGCCATGCGGCCGCTCTGCTGGTCGCCGCTGCAGCGCTCGCAGCCCATGCGCAGGGTGGGCTGCAGGTGTGGACCGGGCCGACCGAGGCGCCGGCGATCCAACTCAGAACGCTCGACGGCCAGCCCCTTGCGTTGTCTGACCTTCAAGGCAAGGTGGTCGTCGTCAACTTCTGGGCCAGCTGGTGCGAGCCGTGCATCGACGAGATGCCGTCGATGCAGCGTCTGCGCGAGAAGCTGGCAGGCGAGGCCTTCGAGATCCTTGCAGTGAACTTCCAGGAGGGCGAACCGCGCATCCGCGCCTTCCTGAAGAAGGTGCCGGTGGCCTTTCCCATCGTGCGCGACACCGACGGCGGCGTGGCCCGGGCCTGGAAGGTGCGAATCTTTCCCAGCAGCTTCGTCATCGATGCCGACGGGGCCCTCCGTTACGTGCTGGTCGGGACCATCGACTGGGCGAACCCCGAGGTGGAGAAGACCCTGCGCGCGCTGTTGCGGCCGTCCCGCCCGGGAAGCCCGCGCCGCTAGACTTCGCGCGGGCGTGCGTTGCTGATGCGCATGCATGCTGAGCGGTGCCCCGGAGGGGCCCATTCGATCGAAGGCAATCACCAATGCAGCGCCGTACTTTGCTGAAAGCCGTTCCGGCCTCCGCGATCATTGCCGCGGCGAAACCTATCGTCGCCCGCTCGCAGTCCAGGGGCTGGCGAAGCTTCGAAACGTCCGCCCGGCTGGAGATCGCGCAGGCGAAGGGCCAGGTTCGCGCCTGGATGCCTTTGCCGCTTTCGCAGGACACCGACTACTTCAAGACGCTTGCCAACAGCTGGAACGGCAACGCCGAGAAGGTCGAGATCGTCTATGACCCCAGCTATCGCGCGGTGATCGCATCAGCCGTCTTCAAGCCCGGCGAAACTCAGCCGGTGCTGGAAGTCATCAGCCGCTTTGAAGTGCGCGAGCGAAACGTCGACCTGAAGCCGGGCGCCGGCATGCTGGCGTCCCGCGAGGAGCAGACGCTTTATCTGAGGTCGACCGAACTGATGCCGACCGACGGCATCGTCAAGACGACTGCCGACGGGATCACCAGGGGCGCGCGCACCGATGTGCAGAAGGCGCGCGCAATCTACGACTGGACGGTGGAGAACACGTTCCGCGACCCGAAGACCCGCGGCTGCGGCGCCGGCGATGTCAAGGCAATGCTCGAAACGGGGGCGCTGTCGGGCAAGTGCGCCGATCTCAACGCCCTGTTCGTCGCTCTTTGCCGTGCCGCCGGGGTGCCCGCACGCGACGTCTACGGAGTGCGGGTCGTCGAGTCGCCGCGCGGATACAAGAGCATGGGCAGGCTCGGCGATATCACCAAGGCGCAGCACTGCCGCGCCGAGTTCTATGCACACGACATCGGTTGGGTGCCGGTCGATCCGGCCGACGTTCGCAAGGTCGTGCTCGAGGAGCGGCCGAACCTGACGCTGGCCGACGACGTGGTCAAGCAGATGCGGTCCTTCCTGTTCGGCAACTGGGAAGGCAACTGGCTCGCCTACAACTACGCCCACGACATCAAGCTGCCGGGTTCGAAAGGCGCGCCGGTCGGCTTCCTGATGTACCCGCAGGCGGAAACCGCAGACGGCCGCGTCGACAGCCTCGATCCCGACAACTTCAAGTACCGGATCGTGTCGCGCGAGATCACCGCCTGACGCGCGGCAAGCGCGCCTGACGCGGCTGCATCCGCCGCCGTGTCAGGCCACCATCGGCGGCGTGGTTTCGTCCGCCACCCAGCGAAGGTAGGGCGCAAACCCGGCGACGACGGGGAAGGCGACGATCTCGGGCACCGTGTACGGGTGCAACTGACGGATCGCCTCCTCGAGCGCCGGATAGCGCTCACGTGTGCACTTGATCAGCAGCGGCACTTCGATGGCCTGTTCCACCGAACCCTGCCAGCGGTACGTCGACTCGACTGGCGGCAGTGCGTTGACGCAGGCGGCAAGCCGGTTCTCGACCAGCGAGGTGGCGATACGGTCGGCCGTCTCCTCGTCCGGGCAGTTCGTCAGCACAAGCAGAACTTCAGGGGGCACGTCGCACCTCGTCACCACCGGGGCCGTTCGGCGTCGACGAAGTGAAGCCGCGCATCGCCGAGCGGCTACTCGCCCTTTTCAGCGCCTTCAGCCGCGACCGCCGGTGTCTCGGGGCGATCGACTAGTTCCATCAGCGCCATCGGCGCATTGTCGCCAACGCGGAAGCCGAACTTCAGGATGCGCGTGTAGCCGCCGTTGCGGGCTTTGTAGCGCGGCCCGAGCTCGTCGAAGAGCTTCACCACCATCTCCCGGTCGCGCAGTCGGTTGAAGGCCAGGCGGCGGTTGGCCACCGTCGGCTCCTTGGCCAGCGTGATCAGCGGTTCGACGACGCGCCGCAGTTCCTTCGCCTTCGGCAGCGTGGTCTTGATGCGCTCGTGGCGCAGCAGAGAGTTCGACATGTTGCGCAGCATCGCCAGGCGATGGCTGCTGGTGCGGTTCAGCTTCCGCAATCCGTGTCCGTGACGCATTTCGTTGTTCCTTTCAGTCTTCGTTGATTCCGACTCTTCGATCCCTGCGATGGGCGGGTCGGTTGGGGTAGTGCTCCCACTTCCCTACTTCTCGAGGCCGGCAGGCGGCCAATTCTCCAGTTTCATCCCAAGGGTCAGGCCGCGGGCGGCCAGGACTTCCTTGATCTCGTTCAGCGACTTGCGGCCGAGGTTCGGCGTCTTCAGCAGTTCGTTCTCGGTGCGCTGGATCAGGTCGCCGATGTAGAAGATGTTCTCGGCCTTCAGGCAGTTGGCCGAGCGGACCGTCAGCTCCAGGTCGTCGACCGGACGCAGCAGGATCGGGTCGACCTGGGTTGCCGCGCGCGCACCGCCGGCACCGAGCGGCTCGGCTACGCCCTCGAGGGCGGCGAACACCGACAGCTGCTCGACCAGCAGGCGCGCCGACTGGCGCACCGCTTCTTCCGGCGTGATGGCGCCGTTGGTCTCGATCGTCATCACCAGCTTGTCGAGGTCGGTGCGCTGCTCGACGCGGGCGCTCTCCACCGTGTACGAGACGCGCTTGATCGGCGAGAACGACGCATCCATCACGATGCGGCCGATGGTTTTCGAATGATCGTCGCGGAACGCGCGCAGGTTGCCCGGCACGTAGCCGCGGCCCATCTCGACCTTGATCTGCATCTCCAGTCGGCCACCGCCGGTCAGGTGCGCGATCACGTGATCCGGGTTGATGATCTCGACGTCGTGCGGCAGCTCGATGTCGGCGGCAGTGACCAGCCCCTCGCCTTCCTTGCGCAGGGTCAGCGTCACCTCTTCGCGGTTGTGCAGCTTGAAGACGACGCCCTTGAGGTTCAGCAGGATGTCGACAACGTCCTCCCGGACGCCGGGGACGGTCGAGTACTCGTGCACCACGCCGGCGATCTGCGCCTCGGTCGGCGCATAGCCGATCATCGACGACAGCAGGATGCGGCGCAGCGCATTGCCGAGCGTGTGGCCGTAGCCGCGCTCGAAAGGCTCCATCGTGACGATGGCGGAGTTGGAGCCGCTCGCTTCGACCTCGATGGCGCGCGGCTTGAGCATTGCAGTAGCTGACATGAACGATCCCTTTTCAATACCCTCGGTTCGTTACACCGATAAGGCTGATGGACGGTCGGGGGCAGGTTGCCGGCTGCCCCATGCCGGAAACAGGTAGTCGGGCTCACCACGCGGCGAACCCGGCGGCTCATACGCCGGTCAACGCGAGTACAGCTCGACGACCAGCGACTCGTTGACGTCCTGGGCGACCTCGTCGCGCTCGGGCAGGTTCTTGAACTTGCCTTCCATCTTCTTCGGGTCGACCTCGACCCACGACGGCATGCCCGACTGCTCGGCCAGCGACAGCGCCTCGGCGATGCGGCCCTGCTTCTTGGACTTGTCACGCACGCTGATCACGTCGCCCGGCCTCACCATCATCGACGGAATGCTCGCCGTCTCGCCGTTGACCGCTATGGCACGGTGCGACACGAGCTGGCGCGCCTCGGCACGGGTCGAGCCGAAGCCCATCCGGTAGACGACGTTGTCGAGCCGCGACTCGAGCAGGCCGATGAGGGTGGCACCGGTGTTGCCCTTGCGCTGGGCCGCTTCCTGGAAGTAGCGGCGGAACTGGCGCTCGAGCACGCCGTACATGCGCTTGACCTTCTGCTTCTCGCGCAACTGCACGCCGTAGTCGGACATGCGCGCGCCGGAGATCCGGCCATGCTGGCCGGGCTTGGAGTCGGCCTTGCACTTGGTGTCGAGCGCGCGCCGCGCGCTCTTCAGGAAGAGATCGGTGCCTTCGCGGCGCGAAAGCTTGAGTTTTGCTCCGGTATGGCGAGCCATTTGCTGTTTCCTATCCTGCAGTGATCTGCATTAAGTCTGCGCTGCTGCCGCGCGGCCGCCCAAGGCGGCCGGGGTCAGTGCGCTGACACGAGGTTGTCGATGCCCATCGCGATGGTCTCCTGCGCTAGACGCGGCGGCGTTTCGGCGGCCGGCAGCCATTGTGCGGCACCGGAGTCACGTCCTGGATCGAGGAGATGCGGAAGCCGAGCGCGTTCAGGGCGCGCACGCTCGACTCGCGCCCGGGACCGGGGCCCTTGATCCGGACTTCCAGGTTCTTCACGCCGCACTCGACGGCCGCGCGGCCCGCCTGCTCGGCAGCAACCTGCGCCGCGAACGGGGTCGACTTGCGCGAGCCCTTGAAGCCCTGGCCGCCGGAGCTGGCCCACGACAGGGCGTTGCCCTGCCGGTCGGTGATCGTGATGATCGTGTTGTTGAACGACGCATGCACATGGGCGATGCCCTCGGCGACGTTCTTCTTCACCTTCTTGCGTGCGCGCTGCGCAGCAACCTGCTGGCTGGACGGGTTCTTGGCCATCGGGGTAGGTTCTCCGGTTGGTGCTGCTTACGCGGACTTCTTCAGGGACACACCGGCCTTGCGCGGGCCCTTGCGGGTGCGGGCGTTGGTGCGCGTGCGTTGGCCACGTACTGGCAGGCCACGGCGATGGCGCATGCCGCGATAGGAGCCGAGGTCGATCAAGCGCTTGATCGACAGCTGGATCTCGCGCCGCAGGTCGCCCTCGACCGCCACCCGGCCGATCGCGTCGCGGATGCGCTCGAGTTCGCCGTCGTTCAGCTCCTTGACCTTCTTGCTGTGCGGAACGTTGGCCGCGTCAAGAATCGCGCGTGCGCGCGCCCGGCCGATGCCGTAGATCGCCGTCAGGCCGATTTCGGCATGCTGGTGCGGCGGGATGTTGATGCCTGCAATACGAGCCATCTCGTAACCTCAGTTCGCGTTGTCGCCGGCGCTCAGCCCTGGCGCTGCTTGTGCCGCGGGTCGGAGCAGATCACCCGCACGACGCGGTTGCGCCGGATGATCTTGCACTTGCGACACATCTTCTTTACCGAAGCATTCACCTTCATCGGTTTCTCCTGCCGCGCTACTTGGCGCGGAAAACGATCCTTGCCCTTGTCAGGTCATACGGCGTCAGTTCGACGGTGACCTTGTCGCCCGGAAGGATGCGGATGTAATGCATCCGCATCTTTCCCGAGATGTGGCCCAGCACGACGTGTCCGTTTTCCAGCTTGACGCGAAAGGTCGCGTTGGGGAGGTTCTCTACAACCTCGCCCTGCATCTGGATCACGTCGTCCTTGGCCATTTATCTTGCGCTCTCCTTCGCCGTATCTACCGCGGCAGCCCGGGGCCGAAGCCCTTGAAGTTCGCCTTCTTGAGCAGGCTCTCGTACTGGTGCGTCATCAGGTAGGCCTGCACCTGCGACATGAAGTCCATGGTGACGACCACGACGATCAGCAGCGAAGTTCCGCCGAAGTAGAACGGCACCGAGAAGCGCAGGTTGAGGAACTCCGGCACCAGGCACACCAGCGTGATGTACAAGGCGCCAGCCAGCGTCAGCCGCATCAGGATCTTGTCGATGTAGCGCGCGGTCTGGTCGCCCGGCCGGATGCCAGGCACGAAAGCGCCGCTCTTCTTCAGGTTGTCCGCTGTTTCCTTGCTGTTGAACACCAGCGCCGTGTAGAAGAAGCAGAAGAAGATGATCAACCCGGCGTACAGCAGGATGTACAGCGGCTGCCCGGGCGACAGGGCGCCGGCCAGGTCGCGGATCCAGCGCGTCGCGTCGCCGGTGGTGAACCAACCGGCCAGCGTGGCCGGGAACAGGATCAGCGACGAGGCGAAGATCGGCGGAATGACGCCCGCCATGTTGATCTTCAGCGGCAGGTGCGAACTCTGCCCACCGTAGATCTTGTTGCCGACCTGGCGCTTGGCGTAGTTGACCAGGATCTTGCGCTGGCCGCGCTCGACGAAGACGACGAACGCTGTGACCAGCACGATCAGCGCAATGATGAAGATCGCCGCCAGCGGGCCGATCGCGCCGGTGCGCACCAGTTCGAACAGGCCGCCGATCGCGCTCGGCAGGCCGGCCACGATTCCGGCGAAGATCAGGATCGAGATGCCGTTGCCCAGTCCGCGCTCGGTGATCTGCTCGCCGAGCCACATCAGGAAAATCGTGCCGGTGACCAGCGACACCATGCAGATGAAGATGAACATCAGCCCGGGGTTGAGCACCAGCCCCTGCTGCGACTGCAACGCCACCGCGATGCCGTAGGACTGCACCAGCGCCAGGCCGAGCGTTGCGTAGCGCGTGTACTGGGTGATCCTCCGCCGGCCGGACTCGCCTTCCTTGCGCATTGCCTCCAGCGACGGCAGCACGTAGGTCAGCATCTGAAAGATGATCGACGCCGAGATGTACGGCATGATCCCCAGCGCAAACACCGAGAAGCGCGACAGCGCGCCACCGGAAAACATGTTGAACAGGCCGAGAATGCCGCCCTGCTGGGAATTGAACAGCTGGCGCAACTGGTCCGGGTCGATGCCCGGGACCGGGATATGCGTGCCGATCCGGTAGACGACGAGCGCCAGCACCAGGAAGCCAAGGCGACGCTTCAGGTCGCCGTACTTGCCTGTCTTGCCGAGAGTTGCCGGATTGCTGGCCACGCTTGTCCCTGAAAACGTTACTTCGACGCCGGCTTGTCAGCCTTCTTCGGTGCCGGCTTGTCAGCCTTCTTCGGTGCTGGCTTGCCCGCCGGCTTCGCCTCAGCAGGCGCCTGGCCGACCGCGGCGATCGCCGCCTCCCGGGCCTTGCGGCGCTCGACTAGCCGTGCCTGCTTCTTGCCGGCCTTCTTTTCCACGATGGCAACGGCGACACTGCCGCCGGCCGCCTCAATGGCCGCCTTCGCTCCCTTGGTGACGCCGATGCCGCGTACCGCAACCTTGCGCGAAAGCTCCCCCGAATTGATCACGCGCGCATCGATCGCCAGCGCCGAGACCACGCCGGCCTGCTTCAGCACCATCAGGTCGATCTCGTCGGCGCCGAGCTTCTGCAGCTCGTGCAGGCGCACGACCTCGACGTAGCGTCGCGACAGCGAGGTGAAGCCGCGCTTCGGCAGGCGCCGATGCAGCGGCATCTGCCCGCCCTCGAAGCCCACCTTGTGGAAACCGCCGGCGCGCGACTTCTGGCCCTTGTGGCCACGGCCCGCCGTCTTGCCCCAGCCGCTGCCGATGCCGCGGCCGACGCGGTGGCGCGCGCTCTTCGAGCCGGGCGCCGGTTTCAGATCGTTTAGTCGCATCGTTACTGTCCTTCCGCCGCGCTCAGCCAAGCTTGACCAGGTGGGCGACCTTGGTGATCATGCCGCGCACAGCCGGCGTGTCTTCGAGTTCGCGGCTCTGGTGCATCCGTTTCAGCCCCAGGCCGCGAACAGTGGCCTGGTGTTCCGCCTTGGCGCTGATCGGGCTCTTGACCAGCGTCACCTTCAGTGTCTTCTTCGTCATCTGGCGCTCCTCAGCCGAGCAGTTCCTCGACCGACTTGCCGCGCTTGGCCGCGACTTCAGCCGGCGTGCGCAGCTGCTCGAGCGCGTTCAGCGTCGCGCGCACCAGGTTGTACGGATTGGTCGAGCCGTGGGACTTGGCCACCACGTTGCGCACGCCCATCACATCGAACACCGCACGCATTGGACCGCCGGCCTTGACGCCGGCACCCTCGGCCGCCGGCGCCAGCATCACCTTCGACGCGCCGTGCTTGCCTTCGACGGGGTGGTGCAGCGTGCCGTTCTTCAGCGGCACACGCTGCATGCCGCGGCGCGCTTTCTCCATCGCCTTCTGCACCGCCACCGGCACCTCGCGTGCCTTGCCCTTGCCCATGCCGATACGGCCGTCACCGTCGCCGACCACCGTCAGCGCGGCGAACCCCAGGATCCGGCCGCCCTTGACGACCTTGGTCACGCGGTTGACCGCGATCATCTTCTCCTTCAGGCCGTCGTCGCGCTCCTGGCTGGAAACGCCCTTCGGTTGCACTCTTGCCATATCTGCCCCTTAGAACTTCAGGCCGGCTTCGCGCGCGGCCTCGGCCAGCGCCTTGACGCGGCCGTGATAGCGATAACCGGCACGATCGAATGCAACCGACTCGATGCCCGCCGCCTTGGCCTTCTGTGCCAGCCGCGCGCCGACGACCTTCGCCGCCGAGGCGTTGCCGCCCTTGCTCTTCGAACCCGCCAGCTGGCTGCGCACTTCCGGCTCGACCGTCGAAGCGGTGACCAGCACCTTGCCGCCGTCCGGCGAGATCACGCTCGCGTAGATGTGCAGGTTGCTGCGGAACACCGTCAGACGGTTCTCGCGCGCCAGACGGATGCGCGCGCGGGTCGCGCGGGCGCGGCGCAGACGGGAAAGTTTCTTGTCGCTCATCTTTGACTCCGCGCCTTACTTCTTCTTGGTCTCTTTCAGCACCACGACTTCGTCGGCGTAGCGGACGCCCTTGCCCTTGTAGGGCTCCGGCGGCTTGTGGCCGCGCACCTCGGCCGCGACCTGCCCCACCTTCTGCTTGTCGGTGCCCTTGATCACGATCTCGGTCTGCGACGGCGTTTCTGCCTTAACACCTGCCGGCAGCTGGTAGACGATCGGATGGGAAAAACCCAGCGACAGGTTCAGTTTGTCGCCCTGTGCCTGCGCCCGATAACCCACGCCGACCAACGTCAGCTTGCGCTCGAAACCCTTGCTCACTCCCTGCACCATGCCGGCGACGAGAGCGCGCATGGTGCCGCTCATGGCGCTGGACGCCGCAGTCTCGTCGGCGGCATCGAAACTGACGCGGCCGTCGGCCACGGTGACCTTGACCAGCGGCGAAGCCAGCCGCGACAGCGTTCCAAGCGGCCCCTTGACCACGATCTCGCCGTCACTGACCTTCGCCTCGACTCCCTTGGCCAGGGCAACCGGAACCTTTGCAACTCGTGACATTGATGTTCTCCCGCTAGCGCATCAGGCGACGTAGCAAAGCACTTCGCCGCCGACACCCTGCGACCGCGCCCGGCGGTCGGTCATCACGCCGCGCGAAGTCGAGACGATGGCCACGCCGAGCCCGTTCATCACCTGCGGGATCTCGTCGCGGCCGCGATAGATGCGCAGCCCAGGGCGCGAGACACGCTCGAGGCGCTCGATCACGGGCCGGCCCGCGTAGTACTTCAGGCCGATGTGCAGCTGCGGCTTGCCGTCGTTCGCCTCGACCTTGAAGCCCTCGACGTATCCCTCGTCGGTCAGGACCTGGGCGATGGCGGCCTTCAGCTTCGAGGCCGGCATCACCACCTCGGTCTTCTCGACCCGCTGCGCGTTGCGGATGCGCGTCAGCATGTCGGCGATCGGATCACTCATGCTCATTGATGCAATCTCCTCGCTTACCAGCTGGCCTTGACCATGCCGGGAATGTCGCCGCGCAGCGCGGCCTCGCGGATCTTGTTGCGGCCCAGGCCGAACTTGCGAAACGTGCCACGCGGCCGCCCAGTCAGCGAGCAGCGGTTGCGCACCCGGGTCGGGTTGGCGTTGCGCGGCAGCGCCTGCAGCTGCCGCTGCGCCTCGAGGCGCTCCTCCATCGACAGCGTCTGGTCGGCGCTCCTAGCCTTCAGCGCCTTGCGCTTGGCGTCGTACTTCTTCACCAGCGCGATGCGCTTGGCTTCACGGTTCTTCAGCGAAAGCTTTGCCAATTGACACCCCGCCTGTCAGTTGCGGAACGGAAACCGGAAGGCAGCGAGAAGGGCCTTGGCCTCCTCGTCCGTCTTCGCGGTCGTCGTGATGCTGATGTTCATGCCCCGCAGCTTGTCGATCTTGTCGTACTCGATCTCGGGGAAGATGATTTGTTCCTTCAGGCCGATGTTGTAGTTGCCCTTGCCGTCGAACGCGCGCCCGGAAACGCCGCGGAAGTCACGCACGCGCGGGAAGGCGATCGTCACCAGACGATCGAGGAACTCGTACATCCGCTGGCCGCGCAGCGTAACCATGCAGCCGATCGGCACGCCCTGCCGGATCTTGAAGTTGGCGATTGCCTTGCGCGCCTTGGTCACCACGGGCTTCTGACCGGCGATCTTGGTCATGTCGGCGACCGCCGCCTCGATGTTCTTCTTGTCGACGATCGCCTCGCCGACGCCCATGTTCAGCGTGACCTTGGTGATGCGAGGCACTTCCATCACCGACTTGTAGCCGAACTGCTTGGCGAGCTGCGGCACGACCTGCTCGCGATACTGTGTCAAAAAACGCGCCATTGCCCCGCCCCTCAGCTCTTGCTGCCAACGACTGCGCCGTTGCTCTTGAACACGCGCACCTTCTTGCCGTCGACGACCTTGATGCCGACCCGGTCGCCCTTCTTGGTGGCCGGGTTGAAGAGCATGACGTTCGAGATGTCGACCGGCATGGTCTTCTCGGAGATGCCGCCGGCGACGCCCTTCATCGGGTTCGGCCGCACGTGCTTCTTGACCATGCCGACGCCCTCGACCGCGACGTGCGTCGCGTCGACGCGGGCCAGCACGACGCCACGCTTGCCCTTGTCCTTGCCCGAGATGACGACCACCTCGTCGCCCTTGCGGATGCGTTCCATCGCGCGCTCCCTTACAGAACTTCCGGTGCCAGCGACACGATCTTCATGAAGCGCTCGGTGCGCAGCTCGCGCGTCACCGGGC
>CAZSYX010000090.1:8105-11713 GCA_964610575.1 uncultured Burkholderiaceae bacterium | reverse complement strand
CTGCAGCACCGGCAGCAGCGGCGCCGAGACCAGCGCGGCCTGCGCACGGCTGTGCGCCAGCATGAAGGCGTAGTCGTCGGCGGTGAGCAGCGTGTTGACAGCGACCGGCACGACGCCGGCGTACAGCGCACCGAGGAACGCGACCGGCCAGTCGGTGGTGTCGTGCATCAGCAGCAGCACACGCTCCTCGCGGTGCAGGCCGCTGGCGGCGAGCGCGGCGGCGCAGCGGCGCGCGCGCTCCTCGAGTTGCGCGTAGCTGATGCGGCCGGCGTCGTCGAGGTACGCGTCCTTTGCCCCGCGCGCGGCGTTCAGCGCGAACAGGTGGCGGGCGAAGTTGAAGCGCTCGGGCGGAGCCTTGGCCGCGGATCGGGGCCGGTCGGTCATGGTGTGTCTCCTGTCATTGTTGTTGCCGTGATCGCGAGGGCAATCCTCTCGGCAGTCGCGGTGCGCAGACCTTGCTGCCGCGATGGTCTTGTCGTCGCGGCCTAAATCGGTACTGCAGTACTATATTCGGACTCTTGCACTCCGGGGAAGCCAATGAACGCGCCCGAAGCCGCCCGCCTCGAACGCGTCGACTACCAGACCGATCCGTCGCGGTACCGCCATTGGCGGCTCGCCTTCGACGGCCCGGTGGCGACGCTGGCGATGGACGTGGCCGAGGAAGGGGGCTTGCGCCCCGGCTACAAGCTGAAGCTGAACAGCTACGACCTCGGCGTCGACATCGAACTGGCCGACGCGCTGAACCGGATCCGCTTCGAGCACCCGGAAGTGCGCGCGGTGGTGGTGACCAGCCTGAAGGAGCGCATCTTCTGCTCGGGCGCCAACATCTTCATGCTCGGCCTGTCGTCGCACGCGTGGAAGGTGAACTTCTGCAAGTTCACCAACGAAACGCGCAACGGCATCGAGGACTCCAGCAGCCACTCGGGGCTGAAGTTCCTCGCTGCGGTCAACGGCGCCTGCGCCGGCGGCGGCTACGAGCTGGCGCTGGCCTGCGACGAAATCATGCTGGTCGACGACCGCTCCTCGACGGTGAGCCTGCCCGAGGTGCCGCTGCTTGGCGTGCTGCCGGGCACCGGCGGGCTGACGCGGCTCACCGACAAGCGCCGCGTGCGGCACGACCTCGCCGATGTCTTCTGCACCACCACCGAAGGGGTGCGCGGCGAGAAGGCGCTGGCCTGGCGGCTGGTCGACCGCATCGCCAAGCCGGCGGTGTTCGAGCAGAAGGTGCGCGAGCGGGCGTTGGAACTGGCGGCATTGAGCGACCGGCCCGCGGATGCCGCAGGCGTTGCGCTGACACCGCTGGCGCGGGAGGTCGAGACCGACGCGCTGCGCTACCGGCACATCACGGTGCAGATCGACCGCGCGAAGAGAACGGCGACCTTCACGGTCAAGGCGCCCGAGGCCAGCCAGCCGCGCACGGTCGAGGAGATCGTCGCCGCCGGCGTCGACTGGTGGCCGCTGGCGCTCGCCCGCGAACTGGACGACGCGATCCTGTCGATGCGCGGCAACGAGCCCGAGATCGGCCTGTGGCTGCTGAAGACCGAGGGCGACGCCGTCGCCGTGCTCGAAGCCGATGCGCTGCTGCTCGAGCACGGCCATCACTGGTTCGTGCGCGAGACGATCGGCTGGCTGCGGCGCACCTTCTCGCGGCTCGACGTTTCCTCGCGCACGCTGTTCGCGCTGGTCGAGCCGGGTTCGTGCTTTGCCGGCAGCCTGCTGGAACTGCTCCTCGCCTGCGACCGCACCTACATGCTGGCGCTGCCCGAGGACGCGGCGCGCGCGCCGAAGATCGTCGTCGGCGAGGCGAACTTCTCGCTCTATCCGATGGCCACCGGCCAGTCGCGGCTGGCGCGCCGCTTCTACGAGGAAGCGGCGGCGCTCGACGCGGTGCACGACGCGGTCGGTGGCGGGCTGGACGCGGAAGCGGCGCTGGCGCTCGGCCTCGTCACCTCGGCGCCGGACGACATCGACTGGGCCGACGAGCTTCGCATCGCCATCGAGGAGCGCTCCAGCCTGTCGCCGGATGCGCTGACCGGCCTGGAGGCGAACCTGCGCTTCAACGGCCCGGAAACGATGGCCACCCGCATCTTCGGTCGCCTGACCGCGTGGCAGAACTGGATCTTCAACCGCCCGAACGCCGTCGGCGAGAAGGGCGCGCTGAAGGTCTACGGCAAGGGCGAGAAGGCCGCCTTCGATTGGCACCGAGTCTAAGCCCGCGATCACCGATCACCCAGGAATCCCATGTCGACCATCGATTACAGCGAGAAGATCCCCAACAACGTCGGCCTCGCCGAGGACAAGGCGCTGCAGCGCGCGCTCGAGCACTGGCAGCCCAACTACCTGTCGTGGTGGCAGGAGATGGGGCCGGACGGCTCGCACGACTTCGACGTGTACCTGCGCACGGCGGTCAGCGTCGAGGCCGGCGGCTGGGCGCACTTCGACTACGTGAAGATGCCCGACTACCGCTGGGGCATCTTCCTCAACAACCCGGAGCCGGGCCGGCAGGTCAACTTCGGCAGCCACAAGGGCGAGCCGGCGTGGCAGGAAGTGCCGGGCGAGCACCGCGCCAATCTTCGCCGGATCATCGTCACCCAGGGCGACACCGAGCCGGCCTCGGTCGAGCAGCAGCGCCACCTCGGCCTGACCTGCCCGAGCCAGTACGACCTTCGGAATCTCTTCCAGGTCAA
The DNA here is from genome assembly GCA_964610575.1 of uncultured Burkholderiaceae bacterium. Lineage (GTDB taxonomy): Bacteria > Pseudomonadota > Gammaproteobacteria > Burkholderiales > Burkholderiaceae_F > JADJWR01. Next base: position 9,026 of record CAZSYX010000090.1, on the reverse strand, counting down.
CGTCGAGGAAGGCCGCCACCTGTGGGCGATGGTCTACCTGCTGCACAAGCATTTCGGCCGCGACGGCCGCGAGGAAGCCGAGGCGCTGCTCGAGCGCCGCTCGGGGGATGCCGACAACCCGCGCATCCTCGGCGCCTTCAACGAGCGGACGCCCGACTGGCTGTCGTTCTTCATGTTCACCTACTTCACCGACCGCGACGGCAAGTACCAGTTGTGCGCGCTCGCCGAAAGCGGCTTCGACCCGCTGGCCCGCACGACGCGCTTCATGCTGACCGAGGAAGCGCACCACATGTTCGTCGGCGAGTCGGGCGTCGCGCGCGTGATCCAGCGCACCTGCCAGGTGATGAACGAGTTGAGAACCGACGATCCGGACCGGCTGCGCGCCGCCGGCGTGATCGACCTGCCGACGATCCAGCGCTATCTCAACTTCCACTTCAGCGTGACGATCGACCTGTTCGGCGCCGACGAGTCGAGCAACGCGGCGACCTTCTACAACTCGGGGCTGAAGGGGCGCTTCGAGGAAACGAAGCGCGACGACGACCACCGCCTGCACGGCCGCACCTACACCGTGCTCGGCGTGGCCGACGGCCGCTTGATCGAGCGCGAGGTACCGATGCTCAACGCCTTGAACGAGGTGCTGCGCGACGACTACATCCGCGACTCGATCGCCGGCATCGGCCGCTGGAACCGTGTGCTGGAGAAGGCCGGCGTGCCGTTCCGCCTGCAGGCGCCGCACAAGGCGTTCAACCGCCGCATCGGCTCGCTGGCCGGCATTCGCGTCAGCCCCGACGGCCGCGTGGTGAGCCAAGCCGAGTGGGCGCAGCACGAACGCGAGTGGCTGCCGAGCCCGGAGGACCGCGCCTTCGTCGCCTCGCTGATGGGCCGCGTCGCCGAACCCGGCCGCTTCGCGCACTGGATCGC
>CAZSYX010000090.1:0-8005 GCA_964610575.1 uncultured Burkholderiaceae bacterium | reverse complement strand
TCGCCTCGCTGATGGGCCGCGTCGCCGAACCCGGCCGCTTCGCGCACTGGATCGCGCCGCCGGCGAACGGCATCAACAAGCAACCGGTGGATTTCCAGTACGTGCGGTTTAACTGAACCGAAGGGTGGCCGCCTCCATTCACCTGCGGAGTAGGATCCCATCATGCGACTCACACTTGGTACGGTTGTCGGCGGCAAGGTCGTCGTCGAGGGCGCTGGCCTCGACGAGGGTTCGGTTGTCGCCGTGCTGTCGCGGGATCCCGACGGGTCGTTCTCCTTGTCTGTGGAAGACGAGACTGAGTTGCTCGCCGCCATCGCAGAGATCGAGCGCGGCGAGTTCGTATCCGCCGAAGCGCTTCTCGAAGATCTGCGCAAGTACGGATAGCGATGGCGCTTCGCGTCAAGGTATCCGCACGCGCAGCCAAGCAGATCCACGACGCCGCGAGATGGTGGGCCGAGAACCGACCCGCTGCGCCAGGCGCCGTTCGGGGCGATCTCGGCCAGGCGCTGGAACTGCTGGCGCTGCAACCGGGAATCGGTACGCCGTGCCGCGGTGCCAGCTTGAAGAGCGTTCGGCGCCTATTACTGGGGCGCATCCGATACTTCGTGTACTACCGCGCCAGGGCCGACACGCTCGAAGTGCTGGCTCTGTGGCATGCCAGCCGCGGCGAGGACCCGGGCCCTTGAATCGCCAAGTTCAAATTGCAGCAGGCTCTGCTCGCGCCTGCCATTGATGCCATGACCTCTCCCGCTGATCAACTGCTGCGCCAGCACCTGATCGACCCCGAGGTCTGCATTCGCTGCAACACCTGCGAAGAGACCTGTCCGGTGGGCGCGATCACGCACGACTCGCGCAACTACGTGGTGTGGGCCGACAAGTGCAAGGCCTGCCTGGCCTGCATCTCGCCGTGCCCGACGGGGGCGATCGACAACTGGCGCAACGTGCTGCGCGTCGACGCCTATTCGATCGTGGCGCAGTTCGGCTGGGACGAACTGCCGGCGGAGAGGTCGCTCGGGCTGGAGGCGGCTGTCGCACCGGCGGCGGAGGTCGCCGCCGAGGACGCCCCGCCGGTGCCGGCGGCAGCCGTGCCGGGCTCGGCCGTGCCGCCGTGGTCGGCCTCGCACCCGTACATCAACCTGTACACGCACCGCGCGCCGATCACTGCCACCGTGATGGGCAACCACCGCGTCACCGAAGTCGCGGCGGAGAGCGATACGCGGCACATCGTGCTCGACTTCGGCGCCGTGCCGTTCCCGGTGCTCGAAGGCCAGTCGATCGGCATCCTGCCGCCGGGGGTGGACGAGCACGGCCGCCCGCATCACGCGCGGCAGTATTCGGTCGCCTCGCCACGAGACGGCGAGCGGCCCGGCTACAACAACCTCTCGTTGACCGTGAAGCGGGTCACCGCCGATCACCAGGGCCGGCCGGTGCGCGGCGTTTGCTCGAACTACCTGTGCGACCTGAAGAAGGGCGACAAGGTGCAGGTGATGGGCCCCTTCGGCAACACCTTCCTGATGCCGAACCATGCGGGAGCCAACCTGCTGATGGTGTGCACGGGAACCGGCTCGGCGCCGATGCGGGCGATGACCGAGCGGCGTCGCCGCCGCCGCGGCAAGGGCGAGGGCGGCCGGCTGATGCTGTTCTTCGGCGCGCGCTCGCAGGCCGAGCTGCCGTACTTCGGCCCGCTGATGAACCTGCCGAAGGACTTCATCGACATCAACTTCGCCTTCTCGCGAACGCCGGGCGAGCCGCGCCGCTACGTGCAGGACGCGTTGCGCGATCGGGCGGCGGAGGTCGGCGCGCTGCTCGAGGACCCGAACACCTACGTCTACGTCTGCGGACTGCGCGGCATGGAAGAGGGCGTGCTCGAAGCGCTGCGACACGCGGCAGACAAGCGCGGCCTCGGCTGGGAAAGCCTGCACGCACGGCTGAAGCAGGAAGGGCGGCTTCATCTCGAGACTTACTGAGTGAGTTCCGCCGGGGCCGAACCGTCGCAGCGCCTCGCCCGCGTGGCGCGCGTGATCTTCGCGCTGGCGCTGGCCAGCTTCGTGCTGTCGTTCGTTCACCGCACCGCGCCGGCGGCCATCGCCGGTGAACTGACGCAGGCGTTCTCGATCGGTTCCGCGGTGCTCGGCACGCTCGCCGCCACCTATTTCTACGTCTACACGCTGCTGCAGATCCCGGTGGGCGTGCTCGCCGACACGCTGGGGCCCCGCCGCATCCTGACCGCCGGCTCGGCGATCGCTGCCGTGGGTTCGCTGCTGTTCGCACTCGCCCCGGCGTGGGAGATCGCCGCCGTGGGCCGCACGCTGGTCGGCGTCGGCGTGTCGGTGGCCTTCATCGCGGTGCTGAAGGTCTCGGCGGTGTGGTTCGCGCCCGAGCGCTTCGCCACGCTGGCCGGTGTGGCGATGTTCGCCGGCAACCTCGGCGCGGTCGCCGCCGGCGCGCCGCTGGCCTGGGCGGTGACGCTGACCTCGTGGCGCGTGGTGTTCGTCGCGCTCGCACTGCTCTCGGCGCTGCTGGCGCTGGCCACCTGGCTGCGCGTGCGCGACTCGCCGCAGCAGCTCGGCTTCGCGCCGGTGGCCGGTGCGGTGCCGGCTTCGGCGGCGCGGGTTCCGTGGACGCAGGCGCTGGCCCGCGTGCTCGCCAACCGCACGACCTGGCCGGCCTTCGTCGCCAACGCCGGCGTCGGCGGCAGCTATCTCGCCTTCGCCGGCCTGTGGGGCGTGCCTTATCTGCAGCAGGTTTACGGCATGCCGCGGGTCGCCGCCGCGCAGCACACCAGCCTGCTGCTGCTCGGCGTCGCCTTCGGGTCGCTGGCGATCGGCGTGATCTCCGACCGCCTGAGGAGCCGCCATGGCGTGATGCGCGCCTTCGTGGTCGCCTACGCGCTTTCCTGGCTGCCGTGGCTCGCGCAGGTCACCTGGCCGATGTGGGCGACGCTGGCGTGGTTCTTCGTGATGGGCCTGCTGATCCCCGGCTTCACGCTCTCCTGGACCATCGCCAAGGAAGCGAACCCGCCGCAGTACTCGGGCATCGCCACCTCGGTGGTCAACGTCGGCATCTTCCTCGGCACGGGCATCCTGCAGCCGCTGGTCGGCTGGGTGCTCGACCAGGGCCGCGCGGCGGGCGATCTCGCCGGCGCCTGGGAGCGCGGCATTTGGATCATGGCCGGCGCCGCGGGGCTCGGCGCGCTGATGACCTTCCTGGTCGCTCGTCCGCGGCGTGTCTGATTGCAGTCAGTGCGGCCCGGCCGGCGCGTAGGCGCAGCGCAGGACGGCGGCGGTTTCGTGAAGGCGACGGTCGCGCGTCCATAGCGCGGTGCCCGGCATCAGCGCGACGGAAGCCAGCAAGTGCGCATCGACGTAACCGATGCCTCGGCCAAAGAGTCGGTGCTGGTCTACGAACGAGAGCACTTCGTGGTGCTCGGCGAGGACTGCCGACGGCAGGTTCTCCAGCAGATCAAGCGTGACGGCCCGATCGGAGAGCATGCCGCATGCGATCTCACCGATCACGAAGGGATGCACTAGCACGCGGCCGTCGTCGAGTAGCGACGCCAGCGCCTTGTCGCCACGACGCAGGTGGTCGACCCAGACCGACGTGTCGACCAGGATCATGCCGGCTGGCGCCGGCGGGGTGCGGCCTTCAGGCGGCGCTGAGTGCCGCCAAGCCTGGCAAGCCTGCGCGCACTTTCGCGCTCGATGAGCGCGCGCAGCCCCTCATGGACGACCGTCGAGCGATCGAGCGGCCCGAGCAGCCGCGTTGCCTTGGCGAGCAGTTCGTCGTCGATGTTGATCGTGGTGCGCATGGTCTCGGCTCCGTGGGCAGATGCATCCAGAATAGCATCATCTGATGCCGCTTTCGATGCAATGATCGCCCGCGGGACGACCGCGCGAGCTCAGTGCCGGATGCAGATCTTGCCGAAGTGCGCGCCGCGTTTCAGCGCCTCCATTGCCTCCTTCAGCTGCTCGAAGGCGAACACCTTGTCGACCACGGGAATCACGCGGTGCTGCTCGATGGCGCGCATCATCGCCTCGAAGCCATCGCGCGAGCCCACCGTGATGCCCTGCAGGCGGACCTGTCGCGTGACCACGTGGCCGAGCGGCGCGGACAGCGCCGAGCCGGAGAGCACGCCGATCATCGAGATCGTGCCGCCGGGGCGGATGGCGCGCAGCGACTGCGGCAGCGTCTTCTCGCCGCCGAGCTCGACGATGTGGTCGAAGCCGCGCCCGCCAGTGATGTCGCGCGAGGCCTTCGACCACTCCGGCGTGGTCGTGTAGTTGATGCCGGCATCGGCGCCGAGCGCCTTCGCCCTGGCCAGCTTCTCGTCGCTCGACGAAATGACCGTCGCGTGGCAGCCGAGCAGCTTGGCGAAGGTGAGGGCGAACAGCGCCACGCCGCCGGTGCCCTGCACCAGCACGCGCGAACCGGGCGCCAGCGTGTCGTAGGTGACCAGCGCGCTCCAGGCGGTGAGCGCCGCGCAGGGGAGGGTAGCCGCCTGCTCGTCGGTCAGGTGCGCCGGCACCTTCACGACGCCTTCGGCCGGCAGGCACATCAGTTCGGCCATCGTCCCGTCGACGGGGCCGCCGAGCGTGCGGGTGAGCCGCTCGAGGTCCGGCGCGCCGCCGATCCACGACTGGTGAAAGCACGGGCAGACGCGGTCGCCGGCCTTCACCCTCGTGACGCCCTGGCCGACCTCGATCACTTCGCCGACGCCGTCGGACAGCGGGATCAGCGGCAGGTTGCCGGTGAAGGCGCCGTAACCGCGGTTGGGCACGACGAGATCGCGGTAGTTCAGCGACGCCGCCTTCATGCGCAGCAGCACTTCGCCCGGGCCCGGCTGCGGGTCGGGCCGGCTGCCGAGCTGCAGGTGGTCGAAGCCCCAGTCGCCGCGGATCTCGAAGACCTTCATGGTCGTTCTCCTCAGGCCGGCCGCACGATCGGTACGCCGGAAAGCTTCAACAGTTCGTCGAACGCGAGGCCGTCGATCAGCTCGACCGCGCGCAGTCCATTGGCCGTCACGTCGATCACCGCCAGGTCGGTGTAGATGCGGCTGACGCAGGCCAGCCCCGTCAGCGGATAGCTGCACTCGTCGACCAGCTTGCTCTCGCCCTTCTTGGTCAGCAGTTCCATCATCACGAAGGTCTGCTTGGCGCCGATGGCGAGATCCATCGCGCCGCCGACCGCCGGGATCGCGCCCGGCTCGCCGGTGTGCCAGTTGGCGAGATCGCCGCGCACCGAGACCTGGAACGCGCCGAGCACGCAGATGTCCAGGTGCCCGCCGCGCATCATCGCGAAGCTGTCGGCGTGGTGGAAATAGCAGCCGCCCGGCAGCAGCGTGACCGGCGCCTTGCCGGCGTTGATCAGGTCGTAGTCCTCCTCGCCCTTCGGCGGCGCCGGGCCCATGCCGAGCACGCCGTTCTCGCTGTGCAGGATCACCTCGCGGTCGCGCGGAAGATAGTTCGACACCAGCGTCGGCAGGCCGATGCCGAGGTTGACCACCGCGCCTTCCGGGATGTCGCGCGCCACCCGCGCCGCCATCTGCTCCCGGGTCCACTTGTTCATCGCACCTGCCTCACACCGGCCGCACGCCGACCGGCCGGGTCGCCACGCGCGCGATCGGCACCACGCGCTTGACGAAGATGCCGGGCGTGACGATCGCCTCGGGGTCGAGGCTGCCCAGTTCGACCACTTCGTGCACGGTGGCCACGGTGACCTTCGCGGCGGAGGCCATGATCGGGCCGAAGTTGCGCGCCGTCTTGCGGTAGACGAGGTTGCCCCAGCGGTCACCGCGCTCGGCCTTGATCAGCGCGAAGTCGGCGTGGATCGGGTACTCCAGCACGTAGCCGCGGCCGTCGATCACGCGTGTCTCCTTGCCGCGGGCGAGGTCCGTGCCGTAGCCGGTCGGCGTGTAAAAGGCGCCGATGCCGGCGCCGGCGGCGCGGATGCGCTCGGCGAGGTTGCCCTGCGGCACCAGTTCGAGTTCGATCTCGCCGGCCCGGTACAGGCCGTCGAACACATACGAATCGATCTGGCGCGGGAACGAGCAGATGATCTTGCCCACCCGGCGCGCTTTCAGCAGCGCGGCCAGCCCGGTGTCGCCGTTGCCCGCGTTGTTGTTGACGATCACGAGGTCCCTGGCTCCCTGAGCGATGAGCCCGTCGATCAGCTCCGACGGCAGCCCGGCGCTGCCGAACCCGCCGAGCATCACGGTGGCGCCGTCGGGCACGTCGGCGAGCGCGGCTTCGATCGAGGCAACGACTTTGTTGATCATCGACGGAAGGTGGGGAACGCGACAGGCGACGAATCGGCAGGAACAACGCGATGATGCACGTCCGGTGCAAATCCGCAACGGGCCATCGCCCCGAAATCATCGCTGCCGGCGGGTTGTCGGTGGCGACTCTTGATGCGGCTCAAGCGCGCGCTACCGGCTGCCCGCAAGCTTTGAACAGCAGAAGATGAAGAGCCTGATCGACGCCCGCCTGCGCGCGGTCTGTGCGCGCTCGACGCGACCGCTGCGCGTCGTCTATGCCGACGGCAGCGAAACGCGCCATGGGCCAGCCGCCGCTGCGCCCGAGTTCGCTTTGCGCTTCAGGACGGCGGCGGCGCAGCGCCGCGCCGTGCTGTTCGGCCATATCGGGCTGCTCGACGGCTACTTCGACGGCGAGTTGGACATCGAGGGCGACCTCGCCGCGCTGTTCGCCCTCGGGTTCGAGGCAGGTTTCTCGCAGCCATCGCCGCTGGTACGGCTGCGCAACCGCTGGCACGAGTTCACACGCAACAACGCCAACTGGCAGCGCGCGAAGGACAACGCCCGCTTCCATTACGGCCTCGGCGCGGACTTCTACCGCTACTGGCTCGACCGCGACTTGATGATGTACACCTGCGCCTACTGGTCGGAAGGCACGGCGACTGTCGAGCAGGCGCAGATCAACAAGGTCGAGCACGTCTGCCGCAAGGTGCTGCTCGCGCCCGGCGAGACGGTGATCGACATCGGCTGCGGCTTCGGCGGCTTCATGTTCCACGCCGCGAAGCACCACGGTGCACGCGTCAGCGGACTGAACACGACCACCGAGCAGGTCGAGTGGCTGCGCGACGAGATCGTCCGCCGCGGGCTCGGCGCGCAGCTGGACGTGCGCGAGGCCGACTTCCGCGATGTCGACCGCCAGTACGACAAGGTCGTCTCCATCGGCGTGCTCGAGCATGCCGGCCGCGACCAGATCGACGAGGTGGTCAAGGCGCACGCCGACTTCCTCAAGCCCGGCGGGCTCGGCATGCTGCACTTCATCGGCCACGTCGGGCAGTACCCGACCGAGTTCTTCATCCGCGACCACGTCTTTCCCGGCGGCTGGATCCCGAGCCTGACCGAGACGCTCGACGCGATGGACAGGTACGGCCTGGAGGTCATCGACATCGAGAACCTGCGCCGGCACTACGTGCTGACGCTGGAAGCCTGGGCCGAGCGATTCGACGCGCACTGGGACGACATCCGCCGCCTGAACCCGGCGCGCTTCGACGAGCGCTTTCGTCGCATCTGGCGTACGTATCTGGTCGGCTGCGCCGAGATGTTCCGCGCCGGCAACGGCATCACCGGCCTGTATCAGATCACCTTCGGCAAGGGCCGGCGCACGCCGAAGACGTACCCGATGAGCCGCGCATTCCTGCATGAGCGGCCGGCGCCGCGGGAGTCCGGCAGTGACTGACGCCGCCTACGCCGAACACGATCGGCGCTGCCAGGCGCTGCGGGCAACGCTGGCGCAGGCCGAGAGCGTCGGCCTCGGCAAGACCACCTCGAACCTCTTCCGCGATCGAGCGGCGGCTGCGAAGCACTGGCTCGACGTGAGCGAGTTCGGCCACGTGCTCGCCGTGGAATGCGCAGCCGGCTGGGTCGACGCCGAAGGCATGGTGCCGTACGACGTGCTGACCGACGCCTGCCTGGCGGCCGGCGTCATGCCGGCAGTGGTGCCGCAGCTGAAATCGATCACGCTCGGCGGCGCGGTGGCGG
>CAZSYX010000089.1:0-11870 GCA_964610575.1 uncultured Burkholderiaceae bacterium | reverse complement strand
CCGCGCTCGGCGCGCAGCAGTGCAAACGCGTCTTCCATACCGCGCACGATGCGCGACGCGGGCACCAGCGCAATGTGCGTCTCCGGCAGCAGGTGCGTCGAGGCGTGCGTCTGCGGTCCGGAGGCCAGCACGATCGTGCCGGTCTCGGCGAAGGCGCAGAAGCAGCCGGTGATGCCGACCAGGTCTGCGCCCTGCGCCTCGTCGCGGCGCGGTGGCCGCGTCTCGACCGACACACCGGCAGCAGCCCAGTCGAGCGAGGCCAGCGTCGGCCAGATCACCGCCCGCTTCGGCAACGCCTGCGCATCGAGGTAGCGAGCCGCCGCAGCGGGCGCGTCGGTGAGGTGCGCCACCTCGTCGACCGTGCTCGACATCCGTTCCGACATCGCGCGGAAGCGGATGCGCAGGTCGCCGTCGATCGCCGGCCGCGGACCCTGCGGGTGGCGCGCCAGGTACTCCTCGACGGCAGCAAGCTCCTCGGCGGTGACAGTCGTCGACCGACGCTGCGCCGCACGGATGCGGTTGAAGATCGCCGCGCGGGCGGCCGAGGTGTCCAGCGGGCCCGTCATTTGCGCGGCGGCTTGGTGTTGGCGCGGATGAAGTCGGCGATCCGCGCCACGCCGCGCTCGATGTGATCCTCGCTGGCGGCGTAGGAGAAGCGGATGTGCTGGCCCTCGCCGGGGGTAGCCGGGCCGAAGTGGATGTCGGCCAGAACCGCGACGCCGGCCTCGTGCAGCAGCCTCCTGCGCAGTTCCTCGGAGTCCTTCGCGCCGGTCAGCGCGCAGGCCTCGGTGACGTTGGGCCAGGCGTAGAAGGCGCCGCCGGGCGAGGCGCAGGAGAAGCCGGGCACCTGGTTGAGCAGCCGCACGATCAGGTCGCGCCGCGACTGGAAGCGCGCTCGCATCGCGTCGGCCTCCGCCTGCGGGCCCTCGAGTGCGGCGAGCGCCGCCCACTGGCTGATCTGCGAGGCGCACGACTCGGTGTTGGTGATCCAGCGCGTGAACACCGGGGCCAGTCGCTCGTTGGCGGTGAAGCCGATCCGCCAGCCGGTCATCGCGTAGGTCTTCGAGGCGCCGTCGGAGATGATCGTCCGCTCACGCATGCCCGGCAGGCTGGCGATCGAAACGAAGTCGCCGTCATAAACGAGCTTGCTGTAGATCTCGTCGGCGTAGATCCACACCTGCGGATGACGGCTCAGCACCGCGGCAATCGCCTCGTAGTCGGCGCGCGTCAGCAGGCCGCCGGTGGGGTTGTGCGGCGAGTTGAGGATCAGCAGCCTGGTGTGCGGCGTGATGCGCGAGGCCAGCTCGTCGGGGTCGAACGCGAAACGCCGCGCCTCGCGCAGCGGCAGGCCCACCGGCACGGCGCCGTTGGCGATGATCTGCGACTCGTAGATCGGGAAGCCCGGCACCGGGTAGATGACCTCGTCGCCGCTGCCGTAGTCGGTCACCGAGGCGATCGCATAGGCGATGAACGGCTTGGCACCGGCGCCGACGACCACCTCCTCCGGTTTGATCTCGAAACCGCGCAGCTTCGACATCGAGCGCGCCGCCGCGGCGCGCAGCTCGTCGATGCCGGCCGACGGCGTGTAGCCGTGGCGCCCCGCCCGGATGGCCGCCACCGCCGCGTCCTGGATGTGCACCGGGGTCGGGAAGTCCGGCTGGCCGATGCAGAAGGAGATGATGTCGCGACCGGCGCGCGCGAGCGCGTTGACCTCGGCCAGCACGACGAAGGCGTTCTCGGTGCCGAGGCTGTCGGCGCGCTTTGAAAGGGCGGGCATGCTGACTCTGCGCGGGAAGTAGCGGAGGATTCTAGCGGCGGCCCTAGCCGCGGATCTCGAAGACCTGCCGCAGGTAGGCGAGATAGGCCGCGTCGTCGCACATGTTCTTCTCCGGCGAGTCGGACAGCTTGGCCACCGGCTGGCCGTTGCAGCGGATCATCTTGATGACGATCTGCAGCGGCTGGTAGCCGAGGTCGTTGGTCAGATTGGTGCCGACGCCGAAGGCCAGCCGCGCCCGGCCACTGAAGCGGCGGTACAGGTCGATCACCTTGGGAAAGGTCAGCGAGTCGGAGAACACCAGCGTCTTGGTGCGCGGGTCGACGCGGTTCTTCTCGTAGTGCGCGATCAGCCGCTCGCCCCACTGCATCGGGTCGCCGGAGTCGTGCCGCGCGCCGTCGAACAGCTTGCAGAAGTACATGTCGAAGTCGCGCAGGAAGGCGTCCATGCCGTAGACGTCGGAGAGCGCGATGCCGAGGTCGCCGCGGTACTCCTTGGCCCACATCTCGAAGCCGAAGGTCTGCGAGTCGCGCAGCCGCGGCCCCAGCGCCTGGCAGGCCTGCAGGTACTCGTGCGCCATCGTGCCGAGCGGGATCAGCCCGTGCTTCACCGCGAACATCACGTTGCTGGTGCCGGCCAGGTGCACGCCGAGTTCCTTCTCCAGCGTCAGCAGCACCTCGTCCTGCCAGCGCTTGGAGAAGCGCCGCCGCGTGCCGTAGTCGGCGATGCGCAGATCGGCAAGCGTGGGGTCGTCGCGCACCAGCGCGATCTTCTCCATCAGCCGCCGCCGGCCTGCCTCGAAGTCGGCGCCGCGCTGCGTGCGGCGGAAGTAGACCTCGTTGACGATCGCCAGCACCGGGATCTCGAACAGGATCGTGTGCAGCCACGGCCCCTTGATGACGATGCTGATCTCGCCCGGGCCGGCCTGCGCCGGCTCGACGTGGATGTACTTGGTGTTCAGCTGGAACAGGCCGAGGAAGTCGACGAAGTCGCTCTTGATGAAGCGCAGTCCGCGCAGGTAGGCGAGTTCGTCGTCGGCGAAGCGCAGCGTGCACAGCGCCTCGATCTGCTCGCGGATCTCGTCGACGTACGGCGTCAGGTCGACGCCGGCGTTGCGGCACTTGAACCGGTACTCGACCTGCGCCCCGGGAAAGTGGTGCAGCACGACCTGCATCATCGTGAACTTGTACAGGTCGGTGTCGAGCAGGCTGGTGATGATCATGTGGGCAATGGCCGCAGTCCGGTCGTTTCTGCATTGTGGCAGCGGCCGGCAACGGGATCAAAGCTGCATTGCGGCGCCCGAAGGCGGAGGTCAGCCGCTGCCGAACTTCGGCGCGCGCCTGGCAAGAAAGGCGTCGAGGCCCTCGGTGAAATCGTGCGTCGACGCGCAGCGCAGGAAGGCCGCGCGCTCGGCGTCGAGCTGGCCGCGCAGGTCGTGCTCGAACGAGATGCGCATCAACCGCTTCATCTGGGCGATCGACTGCGCCGGGCCGTTCGCCAGCCGCTGCGCCAGTGCCAGCACCTGCGCCTCCAGTTCGGCTGCCGGCACCACCCGGTTCACCAGGCCGAGCCGCAGCGCCTCGGCGGCATCGAACCGCTCGCCGAGCAGCGCGATCTCCAGCGCCTTGCGCAGCCCGACCAGCCGCGGCAGCGACCAGGAGCCCGACAGGTCGCAGCTGGCACCGACGTTGACGTAGGCCAGCGTGAACTTCGTTCCCTCGGCGGCAATCGCGAAGTCGCAGGCCAGCGCGAGGCTCAGCCCCGCCCCCGCCACCGCGCCGTTCAGGCTGGCGATCACCGGCGCGCGCATTTCCGCCAGCAGGACGATCGCCTCGTGCATCGGCCCGATCAGGCCGATCGCGGCACCGGTCGGGTCGGCGCGCAGTTCGGCGAGGTCGCCGCCGGCCATGAACGCGCTGCCGGCGCCGCCGATGATCACCGCGCGCAGCGAGGCGTCGGCGGCCAGGTCGCGGCAGGCGTGTGCGAAGGCCTGCGCGGTGGCGCGGTCGAGCGCGTTCAGCTGCGCCGGGCGGTTGAACTGCAGCCGCACAATCGGCCCGTCGCGGCTGACCAGCAGTGACGCCGTCGATTCGCTCATCGGCAAGTCCGCCGTTCAGCTCGTCCGGTAGTAGGCGGCGGTCGAGCCGCGGTTGGCCTTCGCCTTGGCCAGTTCGGCCCGCGCCACGGTGCGCAGGTGAACCTCGTCCGGCCCGTCGGCGAAGCGGATCGCCCGCCCCCACGTCCACAGGTCGGCCAGCGGCACGTCGGGGGTGAGCCCCATCGCGCCGAAGACCTGAATCGCGCGGTCGACGACGCGCGTCTGCAACTGGCCGGCAACCACCTTGATCGCCGACACATCGATGCGCGCGGCGGCGTTGCCGGCCTTGTCCATCAGCCAGGCCGCGCGCAGCACCAGCAGCCGGGCCTGGTCGATCTCGATGCGCGAGGCGGCGATCCAGTCCTGGATGTTGGCGAACTCGGCCAGGTGCCTGCCGAAGGTGCGCCGCTCCAGCGCCCGCTCGCACATCAGCTCCAGCGCGATCTCGCACTGGCCGATCGTGCGCATGCAGTGGTGCACGCGGCCGGGCCCCAGCCGCGCCTGCGCCAGCCGGAAGCCCTGCCCTTCCTCACCGAGCAGGTTCGACACCGGCACGCGCACGTCGCGGAACAGCAGTTCGCAATGCCCTTCCGCCGATCGATGGTTCATCACCGGGATGTTGCGCACCACCGTGAGCCCCGGCGTGTCCATCGGCACCAGCACCATCGAGTGGCGGCGATGCCGGTCGGCGTCCGGGGCCTCGTCGCTGACGCCCAGCACGATGGCGATCCGGCAGTTCGGGTGCGCCGCGCCGGTGATGAACCACTTGCGGCCATTGATCACGTACTGGTCGCCGTCGCGGCGGATGCTGGTGCGGATGTTGGTGGCGTCCGACGAGGCGACGTCGGGCTCGGTCATCGCGAAGCAGGAGCGGATCTGCCCATCGAGCAGCGGCTTCAGCCACTGCTCGTATTGCGCCGGCGTGGCGGCCAGGTGCAGCAGTTCCATGTTGCCGGTGTCGGGCGCATTGCAGTTGAACACCTCGGAGGCCCACATCACGCGGCCCATGATCTCCGCCAGCGGCGCGTAGTCGAGGTTCGACAGGCGTGTGCCAGGCTCGTCCGGCTTCAGTCCCGGCAGGAACATGTTCCACAGCCCGGCCGCCCGGGCCTTGGCCTTCAGCGGCTCGACGACCGTCAGCGGATAGGTGCCCGCTTCCGCCAGCCGGTGCCACTCGTTGTTCGCCGGCAGCACCTCGCGCTCCATGAAGCGGCGCAGCGTCTGCTGCATCGCCTGCACCTCGGGAGAAAACTCGAAATCCATTGCCGCTCCTTCGTCGATGGACCGCGGCCGTGCCGCCGTCGATGTCCGCATTGTCGATCAATCGCGACCGCCGGCGCGACCGCCTTTCGCGTTCAGACGCCGAGCACGCGCCGCACCGCCTCCGACGGCAGCGACAGTTCCCCGATCGTCGCCGTGCCGACCAGCCGACCGCGCTCCAGCAGCAGCGCGCGGTCGGCCACCGCGGCGACGAAGCGCGGGTTCTGCTCGGACAGCAGCACGGCGACCCCCTGCTGCTTCATCGCCCGCACCGACTCGGCAAGGCGCTCGACGATGATCGGCGCGATGCCCTCGGACGGCTCGTCGAGCAGGACCAGGCGCGGCCGCGCCGCCAGCGTGCGCGCCACCGCCAGCATCTGCTGCTCGCCGCCACTCATCATCGCCGCGCGCCGGTCGAGCATCTCGCGCAGGTTTGGAAACAGTGCCAGCAAGGCTTCCAGGTCGAGCGCGCGGCCCTGTGCTCCGACGCGCAGGTTCTCGCGCACCGTCAGGTCGGCGAAGATGCGCCGGTCCTCGGGGACGTAGCCCAGGCCGAGCCGCGCCCGTGCATGCGGCGGCAACGCGCCGATGGGCCGGCCGTCGAACTCGATCGCGCCGCGCGCCGCCACCAGGCCAATGACAGCCTTCAATAAGGTCGACTTGCCGGCGCCGTTGCGCCCGATCAGCGCCACCACTTCGCCCGGTGCAACGTCGAGTTGCAGATCGAACAGCGCCTGCGCCTTGCCGTAGAAGGCGGCCAGCCCGCGCACGGACAGCATGGCCATCACGCCTCGCCGAAGTACGCCGCCTGCACGGCGGGCAGCGCGCGCACCTCGTCGGGCGCGCCGTCGGCGATCAGTTTCCCGCGCGACATCACCAGCAGGCGGCGCGCATAGCCGAACACCACGTCCATGCTGTGCTCGGTGAACAGCACCGTCAGTCCGCTCTCGGCGGCAATCGCCGTCACCAGTTCCATCAGCGCCAGGCGCTCGGCGGCTGCCATGCCGGCGGTCGGCTCGTCCATCAGCAGCAGCCTGGGCGCCCCCGCCAGTGCGATCGCCAGTTCGAGCCGCTTGACGTCGGCATAAGCGAGATCGGCCACCGCGCGCTGCGCCTGCGCTTCGAGGCCGACCCGCGCGAGAAGCGCACCCGCGGCCTCGCGATGCATGCGCGACAGCGGCCGCCAGGGATCGACGTGCCGGCCGGCATGGGCGGCCAGCGCCAGTTGGGCGTTCTGCAGCACGGTCATCGAGGCGAAGGCGGCGGCCGTCTGGAACGTGCGGCCGATGCCGCGGCGGGCGTGCTGCACCGGTTCGGAATGGGTGATGTCCTCGCCGGCGAATTCGACCCGGCCGGCATCCGCCCGCAGCTGGCCGGCGATCACCGCGAACAGCGTCGACTTGCCGGCGCCGTTCGGTCCGATCAGTGCCGCGAGCTCGCCCGCCTCGATCCTCATGCTGACGCCGTCGACGGCGTGCACGCCGCCGAAGTGCTTGACGATGCCGTGGGCAGCCAGCAGCGTCATGGCGACTTGCCGTCGGCGCTGCCGCGCCGCTCGAAGCGGTCGCGCAGGAAGCCGGCAATGCCCTGCGGGAAGGCGATCGCCAGCACGACGATCGCGGTACCGAGCACCAGCCGCCAGTGCTCGGTACCGCGCGTCAGTTCGACCGCCAGCCCGTGGTACGCAATCGCACCGACGATCGGCCCTGACAGTGTCTGCAGTCCGCCGGCCAGCACCATCACCAGCGCATCGAGCGACTGCGCAATCGCCAGCGAATTCGGAAACACCGAGCCCTTCTGGTACGCATTGAGCACCCCGGCCAGCCCGGCAAAGAGGCCGCCGGCGGCAAACGCCGCCCACAGCACGCGGCTGGTGTCGATGCCGCTCGCCTCGGCGCGCGCCGGCGCATCGCGCGCGGCACGCAGTGCAAAACCGAAAGGCGCCATCGCCGCGCGCCGCGCCAGCCACAGGCTGCAAACGGCCAGCAGCAACGTCATCCCGTAGTACGCGGCCTTGCCGCTGACGAACGCCGGCGGCCACAGGCCGAGGATGCCGTTGTCACCGCCGGTGACCGCGACCCACTGCGTGGCTACCGACCACAGGATCTGCGCGAAGGCCAGCGTCAGCATTGCTGCATAGACCCCTTGCGCGCGCAACACGAACCAGCCAGCCGCCAGCGCCGCCATGCCGGCCACGAGCGGGCCGAGCAGCAGGTTGGCGGCGAATGGCATCGCCGCGAACTTGACCGCCAGCGCCCCGCCGTAGGCGCCGAGCCCGAAGAAGGCGGCATGGCCGAACGACGTGATGCCGCCGTGACTCATGAAGAAATGCAGACTGGCGGCGACGATGGCGAGGATCGCCATCTCGGTCAGGATCACCAGCGTGTACTCGCTGGCCCACAGCGGCGCGCTCGCCGCGGCCGCCAGCGCCAGCGCCGCGACGGCTTTCAGCAGGGTGCCGGCCGGCTGGTACGGCGGATGCGGCGGCGGCCGGCTGTGCGCGGTGACGTCGGCGCGGCCAAGCAGGCCGAACGGCCGCACGATCAACACCAGCGCCATGGCGACGAACGCCAGCACCAGCGCCGACTTCGGCAGCCACAGCACGCCGAAGGCATGCAGCAGGCCGATCAGCAGCGAGGCGAGAGCGGCGCCGGCGATCGAGCCCAGGCCGCCGACGACCACGACCACGAACGCCTCGACGATCACCGCCAGGTCCATCTGCAGCGTGATCGACTCGCGCGGGATCTGCAGCGCGCCGGCCAGGCCGGCGAGAAATGCGCCGAGCGCGAATACGCCCGTGAAGAGCAGGCTACGGTTCACGCCGAGCGCGGAGGCCATCGGCCCGTCGCTGGTGGCGGCGCGCACCTCGATGCCCCAGCGCGTTCGGTGGAACAGCCACCACAACGCGGCGAACACCAGCGGCCCGGCGGCCAGCAGCAGCAGCGTGTACTGAGGCACGATGCTGCCTGCGATCTCCACCGCGCCGCCCAGCCCTGGCGCGCGCGGCGCGAACAGGTCCTCGGGCCCCCAGATCGCGAGCGACAGGTCCTGCACGACCAGCACCACGCCGAAGGTGGCGAGCAACTGGAAGATCTCCGGCGCCTGGTAGATCCGGCGCAGCACCAGCACCTCGACCATCACGCCAACGGCAGCCACGGCCAGCGCCGCCAGCAGCAGGCCGCCGAAGAAGCCCAGCGGCGTGGCTGCGAGCAGCGAGGTGATCGTGTAGCCGAGATATGCGCCGAGCATGTACAGCGAGCCGTGCGCGAAGTTCACCACCCGCGTCACCCCGAAGATGATCGTCAGCCCGGCCGCGACCAGGAACAGCGTCGAGGCATAGGCCAGGCCGGTGAGGAACTGGGCGATCAGGATGTCCATGAATCCGGATGCGGTCACCGAATCGGCGGCCGCGCTGGCGGCGCCGGTGGCGACGCTACTTGTCCGCCTTGCCCTTGTCGCTCTTGGCGGTGGACAGGAAGTAGGTGAGCGCCGCGATCACCAGCGCCACGCCGGTGCCGAAGCCGAGCAGGTCGCGGCTGCCGTCCCAGCCGACCACCGCGCCGAGGAACAGGACCGAAAGCACCACCACCACCACGCCGACCAGCTTGTTCTTCAGGTCGTCGAACGAGGTGAACGACAGCCACTTGGGCAGCGTCAGGTTCTCGTCGATGAACAGCTCGTACAGGCCCAGCGCGATCATCAGGAACACGGTGCCGAGCAGGAACAGGTCGACGATCTCGATGAAGGCCAGCGCCAGCGCCTTGGCTCCCTTGCTCGACACGTCGGCCTTGGCGATCGTGTCGGCAACGACGACGAACGTCTCCGCCACGCCGTAGGCGAACAGCGCAAGCGCCGCCACCAGTGAGCCGAGCACGGCGGCGACCACCAGGTAGCGGCTGGCGTTCAGGATGGGTCTGAGCATGCCGCGAGCATAACGGCCCCGCCGCGGCGTTTCTGCGTGCCGTCGCTGCCCCCGCCTGCAACGCAGTCCCACCTGCGCAGACGGGGGCGCTCCCACCTCTTGGGGTGGGCCGGTCGATCGCAGCCGCGCGCATCCTTCACCGATGCCACGCAAGCGGCAGCATCAACCAGACGCCTGCGTAGCCGCAGCATCGCTTACCCGTCGGTGCTGCCGTTTCTTCCGCAGCACTGCATGCGGGAGCCGCGAGCGGCGGGGTATCGAATCCAAGAGGACGATCATGAGACGAGTTCACCTTTCGAGTGTCGCGCCTGTGCTGGCCGTTACCACGAGCGAGCGGGCCGTCGGCCTGGCAGGAATAGCACCGCAGGCCGCCCTCGCGCAGCCTGCCATCGAGGTTGATGCGTGGAGCGAATCTCGCTGAGCGCGCCCAAGCGTCTTCGTTCAGCAGCGAGCACCCACGACCACAGAGAAAAGGAGCTGCCATGACGACTTTCACCATTCCCTGGATACAAGATCTGGCAGGTGCGGCAGATGACGTCGACGAGGACCACTGGCGATTGCTGGACAAAGTCAACACGCTGCTTCAGGCAATCTCGTCCGGAAACGAGACCGGGGTGCTGATGGCGTGCAGCGGTCTCAGGGTCGCTGCGCAAGAGCACTTTGCGAGGGAAGAAGCGCAGATGCGTGCCTTGCAGTACCCCGACATGCAGCGGCATTGCGAATCGCACCTGCGACTGCTGGACAGCTTGAGCTCGCTGCAGTTCATGCTGAAGAACACCGGAGGATTCGCGTCGAACACGGGCCCGTTTGCGTTCCTCGAGCGCTGGTTTGAGGCACACCTCACCAACGACGACAAGAAGTTCGCCGATTTCCTGGCCGAACGGGCACCTCCGGTGGCTGCCGTGGCCGCCCCGGCCATCCTCATCCGTGCTGAAACCGGTTGTTCCCGAAGTGACCTGGTTAAGGCGTGACTGACGGGTAATGGCCGGCCTCCTTGACCCCGTGAACCCGACCCTGCACGTGAGGGTGGCGGGAACACCGGCGAAAGCTGGCGGCGGCTGTAGGCGGAAGTCACGCAAAGCAATCACGCCACGACGCAATCGGTCCTGACCGGCGGTTCGCGCTGGAGCGGTCAACGGGCCTCAGACCGACAGCGGTCATTCGCCGCCGACCGGCCAGCATCCGGACCCCTTCCTGACGGTCGCGACGGTCTGCTCTCCGGCAGCGGAATGCCCTCTTGCGCGCGCGGGAGGGGCGCCATCGTGCGATCTCCTTGCACCACGCATCATTCCTTACTATAGTTTCTCCTGTAAGGATCGGTGAGACGCTAATCAGGGGGAGTCATGGCCGAAGAGTCGACTTTGACGAGCAAGGGGCAGACAACGATCCCCAAAGGCATACGGGACAAGCTGTCCATGAAGTCTGGCGATCGGATGACGTTCACGCTCATGCCAGACGGCACCGTGCTCATGCGCGTGAAGAACAAGAGCGTCCTGGAGTTGGCTGGCGTGCTGCGCAGAAAGGGCCAGAAGCCAGTGCCGATCGAGCAACTGTCACGCTGATGATCGGCATCGACACGAACGTTCTCGTTCGCTTTCTGGTTGCGGATGACGAACGTCAGTTCGAGAAGGCGCGCCGACTGATCAGACACGAGGCGACTGGAGGCGATCCCGTCTTGATCAGTCAGCTGGTGCTCTTGGAGTGCGAATGGGTGCTCCGCAGCCGATACGGCCTGGCCAAGGAAGCGATCCTCGGTGCGTTTTCGGGGCTGCTTGATTCGACTGAACTGCGGGTCGAAGACGAGGCCAGTGTCGAGGAGGCACTTTACGTCTGGAAGGATTCAGGCGCCGACTTCGCCGACTGCTTGATTGCAGCGAAATACCGCGCACTTGGATGTAACTCGACGATCTCATTCGACGCGAGAGCCGCCAAGCTGCCGGGCTTTCGGCTTGCATGATCATCGATCCCGAGCGGCACCTCCGGGCGTAGCAATCGAAGTATCCGTTTGCCCGCTACTGGCCGGCTTCGTCTTAAGTGCTCTCAGCCGCTCGCCCTCCACTCTCTTCTCAGCAGGCCATACATAGCTCTGTCGGATTCCTCGTCATCGACGATCCAGCGCTCGCGCAGGTGCCCTTCCTTGACGAATCCCAGTCGTTCAAGCAACTTCGCCGCAGCGAGGTTCCTGGGATCGGTGTCCGCCTCGACCCGGTTCATGTCGAGAGTCGAGAAACCGTAATCGAGCAGGCCGGAGAGTGCCTCGGTCATGTAACCCCTGCCCCAGAAGGACTTGCCGAGCACGAAGCCAACCTCAGCCCGGCGACTGGCCTTGTAGATGTGAAAGAGAGTGCACGTCCCAACGACCATGCCGGCGCTGGTCGGAACAATGCCGAAACAGAGCTGACTTCCCGCTCGCATCGCGGCCAAACTGCGTTCAACCAACTCGTGCGCCTGTTCCACGGAACTCCAGGGCCGGATGGTCGAGTACTTCATGACTTGCGGGTCGGAGTGGATGGCGTACGGCGCGTCGGCGTCGGCATGATCCAGAGGCCGCAGACGCAGACTTGCGGTATCCAGCATCACTTGGCCGAAATCGGGCATCGCAACTGGGCACCGTGCGCTGACGTATCAGAAAGGTAAGCCCCCGACGGCTTAACGGCCACGACCGCTTTGAAACGTCGCGGCGTGTCGGGCACGAGGCCCGCTCTTGGCCGCCAGTGTGCCTTCGGCGTTGCCGCCGGAAGCTGACCTTGCCAACCCAGGTCCTCGCGCCGAAAGGCAGCTGTCTGGCACCGCTGCGAACTGGCGGTCCCGGCCAC
>CAZSYX010000088.1:0-12371 GCA_964610575.1 uncultured Burkholderiaceae bacterium | reverse complement strand
TGGCGGAGAGAGTGGGATTCGAACCCACGATAGGTTATTCACCTATACACGCGTTCCAGGCGTGCGCCTTCAACCGCTCGGCCATCTCTCCTCGGCGCTTTGCGCGCGGCGGATTATAGGGGGGCGCCTGAAGCGGCCATCTCGGCGGTTGGGAAAGTGACGACGTGGTCGGCGTCGAGGCGGATGCCGATGCGTTCGCCGACTGCGTGGTCGTGATGACTGGGCACCAGTGCCAGCACCTCCTGGCCGCTGTCGAGTCGCAGCGTGTAGACGAAGTCGGCGCCGCGGAACGCCTTGCGCACCACCTGTGCCGTCATCGGGCTGGCGTCGTCGTGCACGACATCGTCCGGGCGCAGCAGCACCTCGACATGGCAGCCCCGGCCGCAGGTGTCGCAGCCGACGTTGCACGGCAGCGGCACGTCGCCCTTGAGCACGCCGAGTTCGATCGACACGCGGCGTGAGTCGAGCACCCTGGCCGGCAGGAACACGCCCTGGCCGATGAAGTCCGCGACGTAGCGGCTGCCCGGACGGTGATAGATCTCGTAGGGGCGGTCCCACTGCTCGAGCCGCCCCTGATGCATCACGCCGACGCGGTCGGCGATGGCGAAAGCCTCCTGCTGGTCGTGCGTGACAAGGATTGCCGAGGTGCCGCTCTCCTTCAGAATCTGCCTCACTTCGGCGCCCAGGCGCGCGCGCAGTTCCACGTCGAGGTTGGAGAAGGGCTCGTCCATCAGCAGCAGCTTGGGCGAGGGTGCCAGCGCACGGGCGAGCGCGACGCGCTGTTGCTGGCCGCCTGAGAGCTCATGCGGATACTTGCGGGCAAAGGGCTGCAGGCCGACCAGCTCGAGCAGGCGCTGCACGCGCGTCGCGCGCTCGCCGCGCGGCAACGCGCGCAGGCCGAAGGCGATGTTCTCGTCGATGCGCAGATGCGGGAACAGCGCGTAGTCCTGGAACACGAGCCCGACGCCGCGCTTCTCGGTCGGCACCTCGATGCGGTCGCCGACGACACGCTGACCGCCGATATCGATCGAGCCCGAAGAGACGTGCACCAGTCCCGCGATCGCCCGCAGCAACGTCGTCTTGCCACAGCCCGAGCTGCCGACGACGCAGCCGATGTCGCCCTGAGACAGCGTCAGACTCAGTCGGTCGAGGACGGCCGCCGCCGTCTGCGCGTAGCGCACGGCGAGATCGCGGATGTCGAGGACGTTGCTGGTAGCCATGAATTGATGCGGGGTTTTCTGCGCAAATGATTATAATTCTCATTTGCCCGATTGCGCACGTCCTGTCGACTGCCTTGGTGTCATGAGCACGCGTGCTGCCCAGTCGGCCATCCCCGCGCCGCGAAAGGGATGGGGTTTGTCGTTGGCGTTGGCACCCGTGCTGCTGGCGGTGGCTTGCGCGGCAGCCGTGCTGTTCCCGCTGCTCGGCGTGCTGGCCAGCTTCGCCGATCTGCCGGCATCCGCCGAGACGCTGCGGCATCTCGCCTCGACGGTGATCCCCCGCGCGGCGCTCGAGACGGCTGTGCTGGTCGCGCTGGTGGCCGCAGGCGTGATCGTGCTGGGCTCGACTTCGGCGTGGCTGGTCGCGGCGTACGACTTCCCGGGCCGGCGGATCTTCGAGTGGGCACTGCTGGTGCCGCTGGCGATGCCGGCCTATATCGTCGCCTACGCCTACACGGACTTCCTGCAGTTCTCCGGCCCGGTGCAGAGCCTGCTGCGCGAGAGCTTCGGTTGGCAGCGAGGCGACTACTGGTTTCCGGAGATTCGCTCGATTCCCGGCGCAGCATTTGTCTTCACGGTCACGCTCTATCCCTACGTCTACCTGCTGGCGCGTACGGCGTTCCTCGCACGCACCGCGTCGATGGCCGACGCCGCGCGTTCGCTGGGCTACTCGCCGCTGCGCGGCTGGCTGCACGTGAACCTGCCGATGGCGCGGCCGGCGGTGGCGGCCGGGGCTGCACTGGCGCTGATGGAGACCGTGGCCGACTACGGCGCCGCGTCCTACTTCGGCCTGCAAACCTTCACCACGGCGATCTATCGCGCCTGGTTCTCGCTCGGCGACCGCATCGCGGCGAGCCAACTCGCCAGCGTGCTGCTGGCCGTGGTGCTGGTGCTGATGGCCTTCGAGCTTCGCGCGCGCGGGCGCGCCCGCTTCGTCTCCGCGCCCAACAGCGCGCGCCCGGCACAACGCATCCTCCTTGGTGGCGGTCGCGGTGTCGCGGCGATGCTCGCCTGCTGCCTGCCGCTTGCGGCCGGCTTCGTCGTGCCGATGGTGATCCTGATCGGGCTGGCGGCACCGGCGGTGCACGAACTGGACGTCGACCGCTACCTGCGGTGGCTCTTGCACAGCGTGGCGCTCGGCGCCGGGGCGGCACTGATCGCCGTGGCAGTGGCGGTGGCGCTGGCGTATGCGGTGCGCCTCACCTCACGCGGCATGCCGGCGCAGGCGGTGGCGCTCGCCGCACGGTTCATGAACCTCGGCTACGCGGTGCCTGGCATCGTGATCGCGGTGGGCATCCTGCTGCCGCTGGCGGCCTTCGACAACGCCCTCGATGCCTGGATGAAAGCGCGCTTCGGCATCGGCACCGGCCTTCTGTTCACCGGTAGCGTCGCCGCGCTGCTGTATGCGTACTTGGTGCGCTACTTCGCGGTGGCGTTCCAGCCGATCGAGGCCGGGCTGGCGCGCATCACGCCGGCCATGGACGCAAGCGCGCGCAGTCTGGGTGCGAGCCCGCGCGAAGTCTTTGCCCGCGTGCATGTCCCCCTGCTGGCGCCGTCGCTGTTTGCAGCGGCGTTGCTGGTCTTCGTCGACGTGATGAAGGAACTGCCGGCCACGCTGGTGCTGCGGCCGTTCAATTTCGACACGCTGGCGGTGATCGCCTATCAACTGGCGGCCGACGAGCGGCTGGGCGAGGCAGCGATTCCGTCGCTCACCATCGTCGCCGTCGGCGTGCTGCCGGTGATCCTGCTGTCACGGGCGATTGCGCGCAGTTCGCAGCCGGGCAGTTGACGACCTGGCGCGGCGGCGGCGCGCATAATCCGGCGCGCGCCAACAGCCCAGCGAGGAGACGACAGTCATGGCTTACGTGTTCCCGGCGCCACCGCAGGCGGTGGTGCCCGTTGCCGGTTCGACCGACCTGTTCCCCGTGCATCGAATCTACTGCGTCGGCCGCAATTACGAGGAACACGCCAAGGAGATGGGCTTCACCGGGCGCGAGCCGCCGTTCTTCTTCGCCAAGCCGGCCGATGCATTGCTGCCGGTGGCCGAAGGCACCGGCGAGATGCCCTATCCGCCCGGGACGCAGAACCTTCATCACGAGATGGAGCTGGTGGTGGCGATCGGCAAGCGCGGCCGCGACATCGCTGCGGCCAACGCACCGGCGCACATCTGGGGCTACGCGGTAGGGCTCGACATGACCCGCCGCGACCTGCAGGGCGAGGCAAAGAAGCTCGGCCGGCCGTGGGAGATCGGCAAGGGCTTCGACTTCTCGGCGCCGGTGAGCAGCGTCAAGCCGATCGAGCGGACGGGCGAGGTCACGCGTGGTCGCATCTGGCTGAAGGTCAACGGCCAGGTGCGGCAGGATAGCGACGTGTCGAAGATGATCTGGAACGTCAGCGAGACGATCGAGCATCTGTCGAAGTACTTCGAATTGGTGCCCGGCGACCTGATCTTCACCGGCACGCCGGAGGGTGTTGCGGCCGTCGTGCCGGGCGACGTGCTGGAGGGCAGCGTCGAGGGCGTCGGCGCGCTGCGCTTGAAGATCGCGCCGCCGGCGAAGGACTGAGAGCGTGCCACCGGTCTTGGCGAGGTCGACCCGATGATGAAGCTCTACTCAGCAGCGCGCTCGTCGGCGTCCTTCCGCGTGCGCATTGCGCTCAACCTGAAGGGCCTGCCTTACGAGTACGTGCCGGTGGACCTCGTCCATGGCGACCAGTTCAGGGACAGCTTTCGCGGGATGAACCCCGCCGAACTGGTGCCGGTGCTCGAGCACGACGGCGCCGTGCTGGCGCAGTCGCTGGCGATCATCGAGTACCTGGACGAGAAGTACCCGCAGCCGCCGCTGCTGCCGCACGATCCGCTCGACCGCGCCTATGTGCGCAGCATCGCGCTGTCGATCGCCTGCGAGATCCATCCTCTGAACAACCTGCGTGTGCTTCGCTACCTGACGAAGACCCTCGGTCAGAGCGAGGAGGCCAAAAACGCCTGGTACCGGCACTGGGTCGAGCAGGGTCTGGCGCAGGTCGAGGCGCAGCTTGCCGCGCAGCGGCGCTGCGGGCGCTTCGTGCTCGGCGACGCGGTGACGATCGCCGACGTTCTGGTGGTGCCGCAGATCTTCAATGCCAGGCGCTTCGACTGCCGGCTCGATCACGTGCCGACGGTGATGCGCATCTTCGATGCCTGCATGCAGTTGCCGGCATTCATCGAGGCCCAGCCGAGCCGGCAGCCGGACATGCCGCCCGCCTGAAGAAGGCGACGCACGCCGCGCTCAGCCGGCAGCGTGGGCTGTCGGCGCTGCATGTGGATCGGCTCGCGCGCGCAGCGTCACGGCGAACTCGGCCACGGCGGCGCCATAGAAGTAGCTGCGGTTGTAGTGCAGGATCGTCGCCAGGTTGACGGTGCCGATCCGGTATTCGAAGTTCGTGCTCTCGTCGTCCTGCAGATACGGAAGGTCGAGCAGAACGACGCGCGCCTCGGGCGGCAGGTAACCGTCGATGCGCACGCCCAGGTCAGCCACGTCCGACCAGGCGTGGGCAGCGACGATACCGCGGCCGAGCTGCTCGGCAATCGCCTCGTTGGCGATGGCGTCGAACATCACCGGCTGGTCGCGCTGCCAGCCTTGCCGGTGCAGGTAACTGGCCACCGAGCCGATCGCATCGGTGGCGGAGCGCGCCAGGTCGATGCGTCCATCGCCGTCGTAATCGAGCGCATAGCGCCGGATCGAGCTTGGCATGAACTGCGGCAGGCCGATCGCGCCGGCGAACGATCCGCTCTGCTTGAGCACATCGATGCTGCCCTGGTGGCCGAGCGCCAGGAAGTGCGCCAGTTCCTCTTGGTAGAAGGCGGCCCGGCGCGGGTAGTCGAAGGCCAGCGTCAGCAGGACGTCGAGGGTGCGGAGGGTTCCCATCACCCGGCCGAAAATAGTTTCGATGCCGATGATCGCCACCACAATCTCCGCCGGCACGCCGAAGTCGTCGGAGGCCCGGGCCAGCGTGCGGTGATGCGTGTTCTGGAACGCGGTCGCCTCGCGCAGGCGGGCCTGGTCGAGGGCGCGCGCGCGGTAACGCGCCCAGTCGCGCGGCGGCGGGGTCAGGCTCGGCGTCATCAGCCGCTCCGCCTGCGCAGAGCGGCGGCCGGTCGCCAGCACGCGCTCGGCCCAGCCGCGCGGAACGCCATATTCGGTGACGACGGTGTCGACGAAGGCACGCACGTCGGCCCGCCCCGCATACGGTCCCGGTGCCGCCTGCCTTGCGTGACTGGCGCCGGCGGCGGCCAATGCCAGGGCGCCCAGCAGCACCTGCCGTCTTCCAATGCTTGGGATGGTGCGCACTCAATCTGCCGTCAAGTTGTGAATGACGGAGCCTATCGCGCTGCGGTCAATCGGCGACACGCACCCTGAAGCGACGCACGCGGGAGCGCAGGTCGCGGATGGCTGCTGACGGCACGTTCGCGCTGGCCGCCGAATAGCGCCAGCGCTCGAGCAAGAGCAGGATGGCCTCGGCCTCCCTGCGCGAAGGCGGAGTGAGTTCGTTCGTCAAGCGACCGTTGAGCGCGCGCAACCCGTCGGTGGCCTGGCATGGGACGCCGGCGCGCTCCAGCCGGGTGCGGAAGCGCGTTTCCAGTTCGGCCAGCGGATCGCGCCGCACGCGATGGCGCAGGGAGATGACCGCCAGCACGGTAGCGATGATCGACACGGCGAGTGCAAGCAGGATGCCGAGCACGCGCCAGTCGGGCTCGAAGCCGAGCCGGTCGAGCAGGCTCATCTGCTGCTGCGCCGAGTAGGTGAGCACCCATTGGTTCCACGAGTTCTCCATTGCCTCCCAGTTGAAGCGCAGGCGCTGGATCGCGCGCGCCCAGCCGGCATCGGTGCCGGCGCCGATGGTGAACAACGGTCCGGCGCCGGTCTGGCGGGCGAGTTCCCGCAGCCCTTGCTCGATGCGCACCGGAGCGACTACCGAGGTCGGGTCGACGCGGGTCCAGCCGCGCCCGGCGAGCCACACCTCGGCCCACGCGTGCGCATCGGACTGGCGCACGGTCATGAACCCGTCGACCGGGTTCAACTCGCCGCCCTGGTAGCCGGTGACGACACGCGCCGGAACATCCAGCGCGCGCATCAGCACGACGAATACCGAGGCGTAGTGCTCGCAGAAGCCCAGGCGGCTGCCGAAGAGGAAGTCGTCGACCGAATCGCGGCCAAGCAGCGGGGGCTCCAGCGTGTAGCGGAAGCCGCCGTTGCGGAAGTGATCGAGCACAGCCTCCACGGCGCGCAGCGCGTCCTTCCCGGCGCCTTCCGCACCGCCCGCGGCTTCCAGGCGCGCGCGCAGGTCGGCGGCGAACTGCAGGGTGCGCGGATTGAATCCCGCCGGCAGCGCGAGCCAGTTGCGCAGCGACAGCTCGGTCTCGTTCAGGCCAAAGGTGAAGCGGGTGAACGAGCGCGCGTCGTAGCGCGTACGTGCCGTGATCAGCCGCCCGGCGAGCAGTTGGCCGTCGTTGGTCGCGCGCGGGCTCAGCTCGGCCGCCTCCGGCAGGCTGGCCGGAAGCTCGAGGGCGAACAGCCAGTCCCGTTGGCTCGGTTCGAGCGTCACCGTGTAGTCGACCGCCGAGGCGGGATCGGCATCGATCTGCAGCGGTGGCGAAGCGTTGGCGCGCTGCGCCAACGGCGACCAGGTGCGGCCGTCGAAGCTGCCGAACACCGGCCCGCGCCAGTACAGGCTCTGGTTGTCGGGCGGGGTGCCGGCGAAGCGGACCCGGAAGGCGATCGCCTCCGTCTGCAGCAGCCGGCTGATGCCGCCCGGCGACATAGAGTTCGACAGGCCGGTGCCCCCGGCGAAGGCGTCCCGCGGCATACCCCACAGCGGGTTCTCGAGCCGGGGGAAGAGCAGGAACAGCGCGACGGTGAGCGGCACCGCCTTCAGGGCGATGCCTCCCACCAGTCGCAGCTTGCGCCCCGCCGGCAGGTCGTCGGCTTTCAGGCTGACGCTGACCAACACGAAGAAAAGGGACAGCACGGCGCCGAGCGTCATCAGCGCCACCGGCAGCGCCTGGCTGTGCAGGAACTGCGTCAGCAGGATGAAGAAGCACAGGAAGACGACGACGAAAACGTCGCGTATGGCGCGCATCTCCAGCAGCTTCAGTGCCAGCAGCAACAGCAGGAAGGTCACGCCCGCTTCCCGGCCGAGAAGCGTGCGGTAGTGCAGCCAGACGGCGCCGGCGGCCAGCGCCAGCAGGGGCAGCATCGCGACATGGCCGGGCAACGGCAGGTTGCGCAGCGTGATCCAGACGCGCCAGCACCACAGCAGGCCGATCACGCCGATGGCCCACGGCGGCAGGTGCTCGAACTGCGGCAACGCGACGAAAGCCACCGCGAGCAGCAGGACCATCACGTCGCGCCGCTCGCGCGCCGCCGACGAAACCTGGGCGCGGGTCAGCCAGGCGGCGAATGCACGCAGGCGCGCGCCATGGCGCCGTCTGCCGTTGCCGTTGGCCACGCCGGGTGCGGCGCCCATCTACGACCTGCCGTAAAGGGCCAGCGCGGTCAGGCAGCGGTCGCGCTGCTCGGCGCCCAGCCCGAAGTCGATCCGCTGGCCCGGCAGCGACAGCCCGTAACGGACCTGCGCGGCCTCGGCCATCAGGACCCAGCGGCTAAGCCGGGCCAGCTTCTGCTCGATGTTCAGGCTCGCATCGACGGCGCCGAGATCGAGCACGACTTCGCCCTGTGCATAGCCTTCGAACAGCTTGACCGTCAGCTCGTCGGAGCGAGCGGCCAGCCGCCAGGCCACGCGCTTCAGTGGATCGCCGGCCTGGTACGGTCGCACGCCGGCGAACTCGTCGCCGGCGACCGCCAGTCCCGTTTCCTGCTCGGCATCGCCGCCGGCGACCGTCGGCAGTTCGGGGGCGTCGTGCTCCGGCGTTGGATAGACGATCGCGGTCAGCGGCGGCGTGTAGTAGCTCCACGCCTGCCACAGGCCGAACGGGAAGCGCGTCTCGACGCGCAGCCGCGGGCAGGGCAGCCGGCCGCGCACGCGCGTCGACACAGCGACGCGCACCGCGCGGCTGCCGGACGCGGGGATGTCGGCGTCGGTGATGGGCTGCACCGGCAGGTCGGGGCCGACGGCCTCGAGCAGCGGATGGGCCGACTGCAGCGGCTCGAACTCCAGCGCGTAGCGGGCTTCCGGGGTCGGGTTGTGCACCGTGATCTCGAAGGTCGCCAGGTCGCCGGCGAAGACGTTTTCCGCGCGGTGCGCGGTCAGCGTCAGGCGGGCCAGGTTGCGATGCGTGTGGTACATGGCCACCAGCGCCATGCTGGTGACCAGGAAAGTGAGCAGGAAGCCGAGCTGCAGCAGGTAATTGATCGAACCGACCAGCATCATCAGCATCGCCGCCGCGAAGAGGATGCCCGCGCGCGTCGGCAGGATGTAGACGCGCCGGCGGTCGAGAAGCACCTCGCCGTGCTCGACGCCCTTGCGGCCACCGATCATTTCGCCGATCTTGATCGCCAGCGGATGGGCAGTGATGCTCATGCGTGAAGGGCGTTGCGGCGAATGCTCACGCAGATCGGGAAACGGCTGGTCCGGTCAGGGCAGGCGAACCGCCTGGATCAGCTGCGCGACGAGCTCGCGGCCGTGCAGCACACGGCCGGCCTCGCGTTGCGCGGCGTGCAGGCGGTGGCCGGCGACGGCCGGCAGCACGTTCTGGATGTCTTCCGGGATCACGTGCTCGCGGCCGTCCATCCAGGCCCAGGCGCGCGCCGCCGCCAGCAGCGCCAGCCCGGCGCGCGGCGACAGCCCTTCGGCATGGCGGCCGGAGCTGCGCGTGAAGGCGAGCAGCGACAGCACGTAGTCGAGCAGCGCTTCGGAGACGAACACCTGCTTCACCGCCGCCTGTGCGGCCAGCAGGTCGGCGGGCCGCGCCATGGCGGGCAGTCCGCGCAGCATGTCACGACGCGCCCGGCCGGCGAGCAGCGCCCGCTCGGCGGAGCGCTCGGGGTAGCCGAGGCTGATGCACATCAGGAAGCGGTCGAGTTGCGACTCTGGCAGAGGAAAGGTGCCGACCTGGTGCAGCGGATTCTGGGTGGCGATGACGAAAAAGGGCTGCGGCAGCGGCCTTGCCATGCCGTCGATCGAAACTTGGCTCTCTTCCATCGCCTCGAGCAGCGCGCTCTGCGTCTTCGGGCTGGCGCGATTGATCTCGTCGGCCAGTAGCACCTCGGTGAAGATCGGCCCCGGGTGGAAGGTGAACTGGCCGTTGGTTCGGTCGTAGACCGACACGCCGATCACGTCCGACGGCAGCAGGTCGCTGGTGAACTGCAGCCGCCGGAAAGGCAGGCCGAGCGAGATGGCGATGGCGTGTGCCAGCGTGGTCTTGCCGACGCCGGGGGCGTCCTCGATCAGCAGGTGGCCGCCGGCGAGCAGGCAGGTCAGGCTCTGGCGGATCTGCAGATCCTTGCCGACGATCACGGCACCGATCTGTTCGGCGCAGCGATGGATTCTTTCCAGCATTAGACTTTCCGCAAACGGGCCAACCGTCAGGGTCGGGGAGTCAGGAACCGGTGCATACGGGCATCTTTACGCACGCGCAGTGTGCAGCGCACGAGATGGGTTCGTGGCATCCGGAAAGCCCCGAGCGTCTGGCGGCGGTGCACGATCATCTGATTGCGGTCGGGTTGCTGCCGCACCTGCTGCCGTTCGATGCGCCACGGGCCGATCTCGACTTCATCGCCCGCGCGCATGACCGCGGCTACATCGAGCGGCTGCGTTCGAGGGTACCAAAGCAGGGCTACGAGCCGGTCGACCCCGACACGTCGATGAATCCCTGCAGCTGGGATGCGGCGCTGCATGCGGCCGGCGCGGTGGTCGCGGCCACCGACCTCGTCATCCGCGGCGAAATCAACAACGCCTTCTGCGCCGTTCGCCCGCCGGGGCACCATGCATGCCGGGCGGCGGCGATGGGCTTCTGCTTCTTCAACAACGTCGCCGTCGGCGCGCTGCACGCGATCCACGCGCACGGCCTGAAGCGGGTGGCGGTGATCGACTTTGACGTTCACCACGGCAACGGCACCGAGGACATCCTCGCCGGCAACAGCCGGGTGCTGATGGCGAGCTTCTTTCAGCACCCCTTTTACCCTTATTCGGGCACCGACTTCGCTGCCGACAACATGGTCAACGTGCCGGTGCCGGCCGGCACCCGCGGCGATGTGGTGCGCGAACTGGTCGAGGCGCAGTGGCTGCCTCGACTGGAGGCCTTCGCGCCGGAGATAATCTTCATCTCCGCCGGCTTCGACGCCCACCGCGAGGACGACCTCGGCCAGATGGGGCTGGTCGAGGCCGACTACGCGTGGATCACGCAGCAACTGATGGATGTCGCTGACCGGCATTCGAAGGGGCGCATCGTCAGCACGCTCGAAGGCGGCTACAACCTCAGCTCGCTGGCGCGCAGCGTTGCAGCACACGTTCGCACGCTCGCCCAGCTCTGACCGATGCCGAGCAGCATCTTCGACCAGGATCTGCCGCGCACCGCGGCCAACCATGCGGCGCTGTCGCCGCTGACCTTCATCGAGCGGGCGGCGGCGGTGTACCCACGGCAGGTGGCCGTCGTGCACGGATCGATCCGCCGCGACTGGGCCGAGGTCTACGCACGCTGCCGGCGGCTGGCGCACGCGCTGGCCCGCCGAGGGCTCGGCCCCGGCGACACCGTCGCGGTGATGCTGCCCAACACGCCGGAAATGGTCGAGGCGCACTTCGGCATCCCGATGGCCGGCTGCGTGCTGAATGCCATCAACACCCGGCTCGACGCCGAGGCGGTCGCCTTCATGCTGGAGCATGGCGAGTCGAAGCTCGCCATCGTCGACCGCGAATTCTCGGCGACCGCCAAGGCGGCAGTGGCCCGGCTGACGCATGCGATCGAGGTGGTCGATGTCGACGACCCGGTCTACACCGGGCCGGGAGAGCGAATCGGCAGGACTGACTACGAGGCATTCATCGCCGAGGGCAGCCCGGAGTTCGCCTGGCAGCCACCCGCAGACGAATGGGACGCGATTGCGCTGAACTACACCTCGGGCACCACCGGCGATCCGAAAGGCGTCGTCTATCACCACCGCGGTGCGTACCTGAACGCGGTGTCGAACATCCTGGTTTGGGCACTGCCGCACCATCCCGTCTACCTGTGGACGCTGCCGATGTTCCACTGCAACGGCTGGTGCTTCCCGTGGACCGTGGCGGCAATGGCGGGCACCAACGTGTGCCTGCGCCGCGTCGAGGCAGCGGCGATCTTCGATGCAATTCGCACGCATCGAGTGACGCATTACTGCGGCGCACCGATCGTGCACTCGCTGCTGGTCAACGCACCCGACGAAATGAAGCAGGGCATAGCGCACCGCGTCAGCGCCATGGTGGCTGGCGCGGCGCCACCGGCGGCGATGATCGAGGGCATGGAGCGGCTCGGCTTCGACCTCACCCACGTCTACGGCCTGACCGAGGTCTACGGGCCGGCCGCCGTGTGCGCCAAGCAGCCGGAGTGGAATGCGCTCGATGTGAGCGAGCGGGCGATGAAGAACGGCCGGCAGGGGGTCCGCTATCCGATGGAGGAGGCGGTGACCGTGCTCGATCCGGAAGCGCTGCAACCAGTGCCGGCGGACGGGGAGACGATCGGCGAGGTGATGTTCCGCGGCAACATCACGATGAAGGGTTACCTGAAGAACCCGGCTGCCACGGTGAAGGCCTTCGCCGGCGGCTGGTTCCGTTCCGGCGACCTGGCTGTCGTCTATCCCGACGGCTACCTGCGCATCAAGGACCGCAGCAAGGACATCATCATCTCGGGCGGCGAGAACATCAGCTCGATCGAGGTCGAGGATGTCCTGTATCGCCATCCGGCGGTGATGATCGCGGCAGTGGTCTCGGCGCCCGATCCTAAATGGGGCGAGGTACCCTGCGCCTTCATCGAAACGCGCGAAGGCGCGCGAGTCACGGCGGAGGAGCTGACGGCGCACTGCCGCGCGCATCTCGCCGGGTTCAAGGTGCCGAAGAAGTTCGTGTTCGGACCGGTGCCGAAGACGAACACCGGCAAGATCCAGAAGTTCCTTCTTCGCCAGCAAGCCAGATCGGCGAGCGCAATCGACGTCTAGTGCGCGATAACGACAGCAACCCTTCGCAAGGAGA
>CAZSYX010000087.1:0-13481 GCA_964610575.1 uncultured Burkholderiaceae bacterium | reverse complement strand
CTGACAGACCGTGGGGCAACGACTCGGCATTGCCCGGGGCTCGGCATAGTGCCGCCAATGCCGACAACGGCATTGGAGGCATTCGTTTGCCACTCACTTGCTTGAGCGCGGTCAGGACATCCGGACCATTCAGGAGCCGCTCGGACACAGTCACGTCGATACGACGATGATCTACGCAAACGTGCTGAACCGCGGCCTGGGTGTGGTGAGCCCGCTCGATCATGCAGTGACGATTCCGACACGAGCGCTTCCAGCAACAGGCCAGCTGACAGCCTTCCGCCCTCAACCCGGATTCGATCGACCGCCGAAGTAGACGCGATCTTCGGCGTGCGGCTCGAAGATGACA
Organism: uncultured Burkholderiaceae bacterium; assembly: GCA_964610575.1. GTDB lineage: Bacteria > Pseudomonadota > Gammaproteobacteria > Burkholderiales > Burkholderiaceae_F > JADJWR01. The sequence goes on along the minus strand of CAZSYX010000087.1, from coordinate 13,135 downwards.
TGCACCCGATCAATCGGCCGGGCCAGCCTTTCCGCCACGGCGCCGGCGATGGCCCGCGCCTGCGCGGCGTGCGTTGACCGGTCATCGCCGCGGGCCAGCACGCGGACGAACACCGGCGGCGGCTCAGGCGGCGGGCCGTTTTCCGCGTAGTCGGCGATCGGCTGGCGGGTCAGCGTGACCCACACCGATCCTGCGGCGGCGCCGAGCGCCTGCCCGACCGCCTGCGCCAGTTCGACGCACAGCGTGGGCGCCGCGCGTACCTCGCCGATCAGCGTGATGTCGACGATCGGCATGCCGCGAACGCCGCGCCTACTTGCGCGCCGGCGGCAGGTCGGTGCAGTGGCCCTCGGCCGCCTCCGCCGCCATGCCCATGCTCTCGCCCAGGGTCGGATGCGGATGGATGGTCTTGCCGATGTCGACCGCATCTGCCCCCATCTCGATGGCCAGTGCGATCTCGCCGATGAGATCCCCGGCATGCGTGCCGACGATGCCGCCACCGACGATGCGCTGTGTTTCCTCGTCGAACAGCAGCTTGGTAAAGCCCTCGTCGCGGCCGTTGGCGATCGCCCGGCCGGATGCACTCCACGGGAAGAGGCCCTTCTTCACCTTGCGGCCGCTCTTCTTCGCCTCGTCTTCGGTCAGCCCCACCCAGGCGATCTCCGGGTCGGTGTAGGCGACCGACGGAATCACCTGCGCATCGAAGTGACTCTTCTGTCCGGCGATCACCTCGGCGGCGACATGGGCCTCGTGCACCGCCTTGTGCGCCAGCATCGGCGCACCGACGACATCGCCGATGGCAAAGATGTGCGGCACGTTGGTGCGCATCTGCCTGTCGACGGCGATGTAGCCGTGCGCATCGACCGCCACGCCGGCTCGGTCGGCACCGATCTTGTTGCCGTTGGGGCTGCGGCCGACGGAAACCAACACCAGGTCGTAGTAATCCGGCTCGGCCGGCGCTTCCTCGCCCTCGAAGCCGACGAGGATGCCATTGGAATTCGCCTCGGCGCTGACCGTCTTCGTCTTGAGCATGATGCGGTCGAAGCGCCGCGCGTTGTGCTTGCTCCAGACCCTGACCAGGTCGCGGTCGGCTCCGGGCATCAGGCCGTCGAGCATCTCGACCACGTCCACCCGCGCACCCAGCGTCGAGTACACGGTCGCCATCTCCAGCCCGATGATGCCGCCGCCGATCACCAACATCTTCTTCGGCAACTGGCGCAGTTCGAGCGCGCCGGTCGAGTCGACGATGCGCGGATCGTCGGGCAGGAAGGGCAGCTTTACCGCCTGGCTGCCGGCGGCGATGATCGCGCTGGCGAAGCGGATGTTCTTCGTGCCTTCACGCGTGGCCACGGCAAGGTGATTGGGATCGGCGAAGGTGCCCACGCCCTGCACCACCGTGACCTTGCGCATCTTCGCCATCGAGCTCAACCCGCCGGTGAGCTTGCCGACCACCTTGCTCTTGTGCGAGCGCAGCTTGTCGAGATCGACCTGCGGCTGGCCGAAGGTCACGCCGAGGGTGGCGAAGTGCGCCGCCTCGTCGATCACCGCCGCCACGTGCAGCAGGGCCTTCGACGGAATGCAGCCCACGTTCAGGCACACCCCGCCCAGCGTCGAGTAGCGCTCGACGAGCACTACCTTCCCGCCGAGATCGGCGGCGCGAAAGGCGGCGGAGTAGCCGCCCGGACCGGCGCCGAGCACGAGCACGTCGCACTCCATGTCGGCGCTACCGGCGAACTTCGCCGCTGCGGGCGCGGCCGCAGCGACCGCGGGGGCAGGCGCAGCGGCAGCGGCAGGCATCGCGGCGGGAGCGGGAGCAGGTGGCGCTGCGGCTGATGCCGCCTCGGCATCGAGGAGCAGCACAACCGAGCCCTGCGACACCTTGTCGCCGAGCTTCACCCGCATTTCCTTCACCGTGCCGGCGTGCGACGAGGGAATCTCCATCGACGCCTTGTCGGACTCCACCGTGATCAGCGACTGCTCCTTGGCCACCGTGTCACCGCCCTTGACCAGCACCTCGATGACCTCGACGGCCTTGAAGTCGCCGATATCGGGCACCACCACTTCGACGATCTGGCTCATCGGCGCCTCCTACAGCATCACGCGGCGGAAGTCCGCCAGCAGCGATGCCAGATAGGCGTTGAAGCGGGCGGCGGAGGCGCCGTCGACCACGCGGTGGTCCCACGACAGCGACAGCGGCAGGATCAGCCGCGGCACAAAGGCCTTGCCGTCCCACACCGGCCTCGTCGTCGAGCGGCACACGCCGAGGATCGCCACCTCGGGCGCATTGATGATCGGCGTGAAGTAGGTGCCGCCGATGCCGCCGAGCGAGGAAATCGAGAAGGTGCCGCCCTGCATGTCGGTGGGCGAGAGCTTGCCCTCGCGCGCCTTCGCCGCCAGCGCCGCGGTCTCGGCGGCGATGTCGAAGATGCCCTTCTTGTCCGCGTCCTTGATCACCGGCACCACCAGCCCATTGGGCGTGTCGGCGGCGAAGCCGATGTGCCAGTAGTTCTTGCGGATGATCGCCGTGCCGTCCGGGTCGATCGAGCTGTTGAAGTCGGGGAACTTCTTCAGCGTCGCCACGGCCGCCTTGATCAGGAAGGCCAGCATCGTGAGCTTTGCCGCGTCCTTGTTCTTGGCGTTCTCGTTGTTCAACTGCCCGCGGAACGCTTCGAGGTCGGTGATGTCGGCATCCTCGTGGTTGGTGACGTGCGGGATCATCACCCAGTTGCGGTGCAGGTTCGGCCCCGACAGCTTCTTGATGCGCGAGAACTCGACGCGCTCGATCGGCCCGAACTTGGCGAAGTCCACCTGCGGCCACGGCAGCACGCCGAGCCCGGCACCCGCTGCGGCGGCGGCTGACGCCGCGACGGGCCGCGCGCCACCCATCATCACGCCCTTGACGAAGCCGCGCACGTCGTCGGTGGTGATGCGCCCCTTCGGCCCGCTGCCGCGCACCAGCGCCAGGTCGACGCCGAGTTCGCGCGCGAACTTGCGCACCGACGGCGAGGCGTGCGGCTTCACGCCGTCATCCTCGGCCGCCACCATCGGCCGCTCCGCCATCTCGGTGGCGAAGGCGGTCGACGGCGGCGAAGCCTGCGCCGCTGCGGTCGGCGGCGGCATGGCTTCCGCGCGCGCCGGTGCCGGCGAAAGTGCCGCTGCGACGGCAGGCGCCGGCGCTGCAGCAGGTGCTTCCGCCGCCGCCTCGGTATCGAGCAGCAGCACCACCGAGCCCTCGGAGACCTTGTCGCCGAGGTTCACCCGCATCCCGGCCACCGTGCCGGCGTGCGACGACGGGATCTCCATCGACGCCTTGTCCGACTCCACCGTGATCAGCGACTGCTCGACCTTCACCGCGTCACCGGGCTTGACCAGCACCTCGATCACCTCCACTTCCTTGAAGTCACCGATGTCGGGCACCTTGATTTCGATCTGGGCCATGTCGTCTCCGCGCTGTTCTTGTCGTAGCTGGTGCTCAGGCCGTCATCGGGTTCGATTTGGCGGGATCGATGCCGTACTTGCGCATCGCTTCCGGCAGTTTCGCCGCTGGCACCAGGCCTTCGTCAGCCAGCGCCTTCAGGCTGGAAAGCACGATGAAGTGCCGGTCGACCTCGAAGAACTCGCGCAGCTTGGCCCGTGTGTCCGAGCGGCCGAAGCCGTCGGTGCCGAGCACGCGGTAGTCGCGGCCCTTCGGAATGAAAGCGCGGATCTGGTCGGCGAACAGCCGCATGTAGTCGGTGGCGGCGACGATCGGCCCGGCGGTTCGTTCGAGCTGCTGCGCGACGTAGGCCTTGCGCGGCTTCTCGGCCGGGTGCAGCAGGTTCCAGCGTTCGGCCTCCATGCCGTCGCGGCGCAGCTCGGTGAAGCTGGTCACGCTCCAGACGTCGCCCGACACCCCCCAGTCGCGCTCCAATATCTCCGCCGCGGCAATCGCCTCGCGCAGGATGGTGCCGCTGCCCAGCAGCTGCACGCGCGGGATGCTGGCCCCCATGCCGCTGCCCGCCGGCCCTTCGCGCAGCCGATACATGCCCTTGAGAATGCCCTCCTCCTGGCCCTTCTTCAGGCCGGGCTGGGCGTAGTTCTCGTTCATCAGCGTCACGTAGTACCAGACGTTCTCCTGATTCTCGATCATCCGCTTCAGGCCGGCCTGCAGGATCACCGCCACCTCGTGCGCGAAGGTCGGGTCGTAGCTGACGCAGTTGGGGATCGTGCTGGAGATGATGTGCGAGTGGCCGTCCTGGTGCTGCAGTCCCTCGCCATTCAGCGTCGTGCGGCCAGCCGTGCCACCGAGCAGGAATCCGCGCGCCTGCATGTCGCCGGCCAGCCAGGCCAGGTCGCCGACGCGCTGGAAGCCGAACATCGAGTAGAAGATGTACAAGGGGATCATCTGCCGGTTGTTCGTCGAGTACGACGTCGCGGCAGCGATCCAGTCGGCCATCGCGCCGGCCTCGTTGATGCCCTCCTCGAGGATCTGCCCGGCCTTGTCCTCGCGGTAGTACATCACCTGGTCGCGGTCGACCGGCTCGTACAGCTGCCCCTGCTGGCTGAAGATGCCCAGCTGCCGGAACATGCCCTCCATGCCAAAGGTGCGCGCCTCGTCGGGAATGATCGGCACCACCCGCTGGCCCAACGTCTTGTCGCGTACGAGCTGGGTAAGGAAACGCACGAAGGCCTGCGTGGTCGAGATCTCACGCCCCTCGGCGGTCGGCTCGAGCACCGCACTGAAGGCATCGAGCCCCGGCACGGCGAGCTTCTCGTCGGCCACGCGGCGGCGCTGCGGCAGAAAGCCGCCGAGTGCGCGACGCCGCTCGAGCAGGTACTTCATCTCGTCGGAGCTGGCCTCCGGCCTGTAGAACGGCACCTCGGGCAGCCGGTCGTCGGGCACCGGAATGCGGAAGCGGTCGCGGAATTCGCGCACCGCGTCGTCGTCGAGCTTCTTCAACTGGTGCGTCGGGTTCTTGCCCTCGCCGATCTTGCCCATGCCGAAGCCCTTGACCGTCTTGGCCAGGATCACGGTCGGCTGCCGCTGGTGCTTGATGGCAAAGGCATAGGCGGCGTAGATCTTGTGCGGATCGTGGCCACCACGGTTCAGCCGCCAGATGTCGTCGTCGGACATGCGCGAGACCATCTCCAGCAGGCGCGGGTCCTTGCCGAAGAAGTGCTTGCGCACGAAGGCGCCATCGTTGGCCTTGAAGTTCTGGTATTCGCCGTCGACGGTGGTCTCCATCACGTGGCGCAGCGCCCCGTCGCGGTCGCGCGCCAGCAGCGGATCCCAGTAGGAGCCCCAGATCAGCTTGATGACATTCCAGCCGGCGCCGCGGAAACCGCCCTCGAGCTCCTGGATGATCTTGCCGTTGCCGCGCACCGGCCCGTCGAGCCGCTGCAGGTTGCAGTTGACGACGAAGATCAGGTTGTCGAGGTGCTCGCGCGCCGCCATGCCGATGGCGCCCGTCGACTCCGGCTCGTCCATCTCGCCGTCGCCGCAGAAGCACCACACCTTGCGGCCCGAGGTGTCGGCTATCCCTCGGTTGTGCAGGTACTTGAGGAAGCGCGCCTGGTAGATGGCGGCGATCGGCCCCAGCCCCATCGACACGGTCGGGAACTGCCAGAAGTCCGGCATCAGTTTCGGATGCGGGTACGAGGTGACGCCCTTGCCGTCGACGTCGCGGCGGAAGTTCGACAACTGATCCTCGGTCAGCCGCCCTTCCAGGTAGGCGCGCGCATAGATGCCCGGCGCCGAATGGCCCTGGATATAGATGAGGTCGCCGCCGAAGTCCGCCGTCGGCGCGCGCCAGAAGTGCATGAAGCCCACTTCCATCAGCGTGTTGACCGACGCATAGCTGGCGATGTGGCCGCCGAGGTCACCCTCGGCGCGGTTGGCGCGCACGACCATCGCCATCGCGTTCCAGCGAATGTAGGAGCGGATGCGCTCCTCGAGCGTGGCGTCGCCGGGCGAATGCTCCTCGAGGTGCGCCGGGATCGTGTTCACGTAGGCGGTGTTGGCCGAGAACGGGATGTAGGCGCCGGACAGCCGCGCCTTCTCGACCAGCTTCTCGAGCAGGAAGTGGGCGCGGTGGCGGCCCTCGCGCTCGAGCACCACCTCGAGCGCATCGAGCCATTCCTGCGTTTCCTGGGCATCGGGGTCGTTCGCCGCCGACAGCTGATTCGGAACTGCGGACATGACTTGTCTCCTTCGATGTTCGGTGCGCCCGGCTGCACCGAAGGGGCGCGGCGGGGGCGTTGTCGCGAAAGGGCGCACTCTAAACGCAGATCACGCACCTTTCAAATAATGCGATTGCATTTTATTATGCGCAACGCACGTCGAGCGACGGGAACCTTTGCCAGCGACTCCAAGTCCCGCGTGCACAGGCCCCCCGAATGAGGGCATCCGGCTTCTGTTCGCCCTGCGCAATGCTCACCTTAATATGACCGCACGCCGGATGAAAGCCGCGTCGACCCGCAGGCCAGCCGCATCGCATCTTTGAGCCAAGACCCGTCCCGCTCGTTGTCCGACACCTTCGCCGCGCTGGCGCAGGCGCCGTCGCGCCGGCTCGGCCCCTGGCCGTACCTGCCCTTCGTGGTGACGATCCTGGTCGCCGTGCTGCTGGCGGCGCTGATCGCGGCGATGGTGGTCGAGGATCGCCAACTGCAGCGCGAAGCGCTGCAGCGTGACGTCGACTCCACCGCGCAGCAGCTGAGCGCCCGCCTGGTGCTGGTGCGCGAAGCGCTGTCGGTGATCGCGGTGGAGATGAGCACCGGCACCGTCGACGTGCGTCGCTTCGAGGCGCTTGCCAGCGAGATGATCGACAGCAAGCCCGAACTGATCGCGCTGGCCCACCTCGATGAGCGCGGCGGCGCGCTGTCGCCGCCGGTGCTGAATTTCGTCTTCGGGCCTGGCTGGGATCCGGCGTCGATGCCGGAAGTCCGCGCGCTCGCCGAGCAGACCGCCGCCGCCGCGCACACCCTCTTTGCGCTGCTCGGCCAGCCGCGCGACGACACGGCGCCGGTGGCGCTGCTGATCCCGGTCACCGCCGGCGACCGGCCGCAGGCGCTGCTGGTCGCGCTGCTGTCGCTGCGCGAACTGCTGCGCACCGGCGTCACGCCGGAGATGCTCGAGCGCTATCGCTTCACGCTGGAGCAGGAGGGCCGCCAGCTCGTCGCCAGCAGCGTTGCCGTGCCGCCGGCCGGCGCGCCGAGCTACGCCACCACGCTGGCGGCGTTGCCGAGGGAGCTGAAGCTGCACGCCAGCGCGTTCCGCCGGCAGGCGGTTTTTCCTGCCGACGCGCTCGCCTGGGTGGCCGGCGTGCTGGCGCTGGCCGTGGCTGCCGCCCTCGGCGCGCTGGCGCTTTACACGACGCGCCTGCACCGCATCGATCGGGCGCTGCTCGCCGAGACCGTGCTGCGGCGGGCGATGGAGAACTCGCAAGCCACCGGGCTGGCCGTGCTCGACCGGCAAGGCGTGATCCGCTACGTCAATCGTGCGCTGGTGCAGATGACCGGCTTCGCCGCCGACGCGCTGCTCGGCCGCGGCGCGCCGTTTCCGTTCTGGTCGCCCGAGGCCAACGCCGCCAACGAGCGGGCACTGCAACAGATACTGGCCGGCGAGGCGCCTGCCGGCGGCATCGAGATGTCGCTGCAGACCGCCGCCGGCGCGCGCATCGATGCCCATGTCTATGTCGCGCCGCTGGTCGACGAGAACAGCCGCCAGATCGGCTGGATGACCTCGTTGACCGATGTGACCGAGCCGCGGCGCATCCGCACCGAACTGGCCGGCGCGCACGAGCGCTTCGTGCGCGTACTCGAATCGCTCGAGGCGGCCGTATCGGTCGTCACCGCGGGTCGTGGCGAAGCCGGGGCGCCGACGCTGCTCTTCGGCAACCGCGCCTACGCGGAGACTTTCGGGGCCGGCGCCGCCGGACACGACCGCCTGCAGCAGGCGCTGCGTGGCCGCGACAGCGGCGAGGTGCATGACGCGGTGACCGACCGCTGGTTCGACGTGCGCACGCGCGAGATCCGCTGGCCGGCGCGCGGCGACGACTTCACCGGCGATGCCGCGCGGCTGCAGATCGCCACCGACATCACGCTGCGCAAGACATCGGAGGAGATCGTCCGCCAGCAGCAGGACAAGGTGCAGTTCACCGCGCGCCTGATGACGATGGGCGAGATGGCCTCGTCGCTCGCGCACGAACTGAACCAGCCGCTGACCGCGATCACCAACTACAGCGAGGGCACGCTGGCGCGGCTCGCCCGCGGCGCCATGTCGCCGGACGAACTGAAGGCGGCGCTCGCCAAGACGGTGGCGCAGGCGCAGCGCGCCGGCGGCATCATCCGGCGCATCCGCGAGTTCGTGAAGCGCTCCGAGCCGCGCCGCCGCCCCACGCCGGCCGCCCGCATCGTCGAGGACGCGATCGCCTTCGCCGAGATCGAGGCGACCAAGCGGCGCATCGCGATCGTCGCCGACGTCGACCCGCGGCTTCCGCCGGTCGACGCGGATCCGATCCTGATCGAGCAGGTGCTGCTGAACCTGCTGAAGAACGCGATCGAGTCGATGCAGGACGCCACGGTGCCGCGCATCGACGTGCGCGTGCGGCGCGCCGGCGACTCGACCGCCGAGTTCGCGGTGATCGACCGCGGCGCCGGCATTGCGCCGGAGCACCTGCCGAACGTCTTCGCGCCCTTCTTCAGCACCAAGTCCGACGGCATGGGCATGGGCCTGAACATCTGCCGCTCGATCATCGAGTTCCACCAGGGGCAGCTCGCCGTCGCGCGCAACCCCGAACCCGCCGGCGGCACGGTGATGCACTTCACCCTGCCGCTGGCCGTTTCCGAGCCGGCCGCCGAGAGCGCGGCCACCACCATGGAGCTTCCGCATCGATGAGTCCGACCGACCGCGATCCACCCCTCGGCCTGGTCTATGTCGTCGACGACGACGAGGCCGTCCGCGACTCGCTGCAGTTCCTGCTCGAGCCGGCCTACCAGGTCGCCACCTTCGACAGCGCCGAGGCCTTCCTCGAGCGCTACGACCCGAAGGCAATCGCCTGCCTGATCCTCGACGTGCGCATGCCCGGCATGAGCGGCCTGCAGCTGCAGGAGGAGCTGCTGGCGCGCGGCTCGCACCTGCCGGTGGTGTTCGTCACCGGCCACGGCGACGTGCCGATGGCGGTGGCGACGATGAAGAAGGGCGCGACCGACTTCATCGAGAAGCCGTTCGAGCAGCAGGCGCTGAAGGCGCTGGTCGAGCGGATGCTCGCGCGCGCCCGCGAGGACGCCGCACGGATCGAGCGCGAGCGGATCAATTCCTCGCTGCTGGCCAGGCTCACCCCGCGCGAGCAGCAGGTGCTCGAGCGGATCGTCGCCGGGCGGCTGAACAAGCAGATCGCCGACGACCTCGGCATCTCGATCAAGACGGTCGAGGCGCACCGCGCCAACATCATGGACAAGCTGAACGCCGGCACGGTGGCCGACCTGATGCGGGTGGCGCTGGGCACCGGCGCAGGCGGCTAGACCAAAGGGACGAAACCGCCGAATCGGGGTTCGGCCTAGGCTTGCGGGCAGAGGTTCCGCAGCGGCCGCGCTGCTAACCTTGCGGACCCTGCGAAAAGACCCCGAACATGCCTTTCGACGTCAAGACCAATCCGCTGCTCGACCTGTCGGGCCTGGCGCGCTTCGACGCGATTGCGCCCGAGCACATCACGCCGGCAATCGACGCGCTGCTCGAGGCGTGCCGCGCGACCGTGGCCCGGGTCACCGATCCGGCCGCGCCCGCCTCCTGGGCGACGATCGTCGAGCCGCTGGACGACGCGATCGATCGCCTCGGCCGCGCCTGGGGTGCGGTGGCGCACCTGAACGCGGTGGTCGACACGCCACCGCTGCGCCTGCAGTACAACGCCAACCTGCCCAAGCTGACCCAGTTCTGGACCGAACTGGCGCAGAACGAGGCGCTCTACGGCAAGTACAAGGCGATCGCCGCGCGCGATGATTTCGCGCGGCTGACGCCGGCGCGCCGCCGCGTGGTCGAGAACGAGTTGCGCGACTTCCGCCTCGGCGGCGCCGAGCTGCCGCCGCCGGGCAAGGAGCGCCTGCGGGCGATCCGCGAGCGGCAGTCGCAGCTGTCGACGCGCTTCGCCGAGAACGTGCTCGACGCGACCAACGCCTTCGAGCTGCTGATCGACGATGCGAGCAGGCTCGCCGGCGTGCCGGAAGACACGCTGCAGATGTTCCGCGAGGCGGCGCAGGCCGAAGGCAAGGCCGGCTGCAAGCTGACGCTGCACGCACCGAGCTACCTGCCGATCCTGCAGTACGCCGACGACCGCTCGCTGCGCGAACGGCTGTTCCACGCCTATTCGACGCGGGCCTCCGAGTTCGGCCGGCCGGAGTGGGACAACACCCAGCTGATGATCGAACTGCTGCGGCTGCGCCGCGAGCAGGCAGACCTGCTCGGCCATACGGATTTCGCCGAGCTGTCGCTGGTGCCGAAGATGGCCGAGTCGCCGCAGCAGGTGCTCGACTTCCTGCGCGACCTGGCGCGCCGCGCGCGGCCGTTCGCGGAACGCGACATGGCCGAGCTGAAGGAGTACGCCGCCCGCGAGCTGGGCCTGCCGGACCTGCAGGCCTGGGACATCAGCTACGCCAGCGAGAAGCTGCGCCAGGCGCGCTACGCCTACTCGGAGCAGGAGCTGAAGGCTTACTTCCCCGAGCCGCAGGTGCTCGCCGGCCTGTTCAAGGTCATCGAGACGCTGTTCTCGGTGGCGATCCGCGAGGACAGCGCGCCGGCCTGGCACCGCGACGTCAAGTTCTATCGCATCGAGTCACTGGCGGGCGAGCTGATCGGCCAGTTCTACCTCGATCTGTACGCCCGAGAGCACAAGCAGGGCGGCGCCTGGCAGGACGACGCGCGCGCCCGCCGCCGCGTGAATGGCAAGCTGCAGACGCCGGTGTCGTTCCTGACCTGCAATTTCTCGCCGCCGTCGGGCGGCAAGCCGGCACTGTTCACGCACGACGAGGTGCTGACGCTGTTCCACGAGTTCGGCCACGGGCTGCACCACATGCTGTCGCGCGTCGACGAGGCGGCGGTCTCCGGTATCCGCGGCGTCGAGTGGGATGCGGTCGAGTTGCCGAGCCAGTTCATGGAGAACTTCTGCTGGGAGCGGGAGGCGCTGCAGCTGCTGACCGCGCACGTCGACACCGGCGCGCCGCTGCCGCGCGCGCTGTTCGACAAGATGATCGCGGCGAAGAACTTCCAGGGCGGCATGTTCATGCTGCGGCAGGTGGAGTTCGGCCTGTTCGACATGCTGGCGCACACGGCGCTCGACCCGGCGAGCACTGATGCCGGTGCGCTGCGGCGGCTGATTGATGACGTGCGGCGCGAGGTCGCGGTCGTGCGGCAACCGCCTTACCAGCGCATGCCTTGGACCTTCACCCACGTCTTTGCCGGCGGCTATGCGTCCGGCTACTACAGCTACAAGTGGGCCGAGGTGCTGTCCGCCGACGCCTACGCCGCGTTCGAGGAGATCGGCAGCACCCTCGATCCGGGCCTCGGAACTAGGTTCCTCGATGAAGTGCTGGCGATGGGCGGCAGCCGGCCGGCAATGGATTCGTTCGTTGCCTTCCGCGGCCGCAAGCCGATGATCGATGCGCTGCTGCGCCATCACGGCATGAACGACTGACGATTGCAGGATCTGACATGAAGAAGCTCCATACGCTCGCCTGGCTTGCCGTGCTGACGGCCACCGTTGCCGGACCGGCCGCGGCCCAGTATCGCTGGGTCGATGCCAACGGCAAGGTTCACTACGGCGATTCGCCGCCGCGCGACGCCAAGGACGTGCGCTCGCTCGGCAAGGGTTCGGTGCCGGCGGCCGGCGACGCCAGCGCCGGCCTGCCGTTCGAACTGCGTCGCGCCGTCGAGCGGGCGCCGGTGGTGCTGTACTCCGCGCCGGACTGCCAGCCCTGTGTGCCCGCGGCGGCGCTGCTGCGCGAGCGCGGCGTGCCGTTCACCGAACGCACGGTCACCTCGAACGAGGACCTGCAGGAATTCCGCCGCATCACCGGCGGCCTGCGCCTGCCGCACGTGACGGTCGGCACGCTGTCGCAGAACGGCTTCAATCCCGAGATCTGGACACAACTCCTCGACGCCGCGGGCTACCCGAAGGGATCGATGCTGCCGCGCAGCTACCAGTGGGCAGCGCCGCAACCGCTGGTGCCGCCTGCCAAGGTGGAGCCCAAGGCCGCCGATGCCGCGGCAGCCGAAACGGCTGCCGCGCCCGCCAAGGCACCGCGCTAGGCGACCGCGGTGGCGCTGTCGGTCGCGACCTGGAACGTCAATTCGCTGAAGGTCCGCCTGCCGCACCTGCTCGACTGGCTCGGCCAGCACGCCATCGATGTCGTCTGCCTGCAGGAAACCAAGCTCACCGACGACAGGTTCCCGGCCGCCGAACTGCAGGCGGCCGGCTATCGCAGCGTGTTCGCCGGCCAGAAGACCTACAACGGAGTCGCAATCCTGCTGCGTGAAGCGGGGACCGCCGCGGCGACCGAGGTGCAGGTCAACCTGCCGAACTTCGAGGACGAGCAGAAGCGCCTGATCGCCATCACGCTCGACGGACTGCGCGTCCTCAACGGCTACTTTCCGAACGGCCAGGCGGTCGGCTCGGACAAGTTCGAGTACAAGCTCGCCTGGCTCGCCGCGCTGACCGACTGGCTGCGCGGCGAGCTTGCACGACACGAGCAGCTGCTGCTGGCGGGCGACTTCAACATCGCCCCGGAGCCGCGCGACGTGCACGACCCGGCGCTGTGGGAAGGCCAGGTGCTGTTCTCCGAGCCCGAGCGTGCCGCCTTCCGCGCCCTGCTCGGCCTGGGCCTGAAGGACAGCTTCCGCCTGTTCGAGCAGCCTGAGCGAAGCTACACATGGTGGGACTATCGCAACCTCGCCTTCCGCCGGAAGATGGGTCTGCGCATCGACCACATCCTGCTGTCGAACGCCGCCGCGGCGCGCTGCACGGCCTGCAGGATCGACGTCGAGCCGCGGCGCCGCGAGCAGCCGAGCGACCACGCGCCGGTGATCGCCACGCTCGACTGGTCCGGCCGGCTCGGCTAGTCGAGCGGGTGGGGGATCAGCACCAGGTCCTTGCCGCGCAGGTGACAGGCG
>CAZSYX010000086.1:0-13499 GCA_964610575.1 uncultured Burkholderiaceae bacterium | reverse complement strand
GCAACCGTCACCGGAACTGCCCATCGCCGATTGGCCATCCGAGGTTGGATGGCGGAGACGGACGGATTCGAACCGTCGATGCGCGTTTTTGCGCGCATGCTCCCTTAGCAGGGGAGTGCCTTCGACCTCTCGGCCACGTCTCCGGTTTCTCGTGCCGCGGCGGGTGACGCCGGGGCGCGCAGTGTAGCGCGGCCGGCGCCCCGCCCAAAGGCTCGCCGCCGTCAGGCCGGCGCGTGCTCCAGGCCGAAGGCCTTGTGCAGTGCGCGCACCGCGAGTTCGAGGTACTTGTCGTCGATCACCACCGAGATCTTGATCTCGCTGGTGGTGATCATCTGGATGTTGATGCCCTCTTCCGACAGCGTGCGGAACATCTGGCTGGCGATGCCGACGTGCGAGCGCATGCCGATGCCGACCACCGAGACCTTGCAGATCTTCGGGTCGCCGATGATGTTGGTCGCGCCGATGTGGTCCTTGACCTTGGTGTTGAGCACCTCCATCGCCTTGGCGTACTCGGTGCGGGCGACGGTGAAGGAGAAGTCCGTCATCCCGTCGACGCTGATGTTCTGCACGATCATGTCGACGTCGATGTTGGCCTCCGCGATCGCGCCGAGGATCTGGTAGGCGATGCCCGGCCGGTCGGGCACGCGGGTCAGGGTGATCTTCGCTTCGTCGCGCGTGAAGGCGATGCCGGAGATGACGGCCTTTTCCATGAATTTGTCTTCCTCGAACGTGATCAGCGTGCCGGAATTGGCCTCTTCCTCGAGCGGTATGTCGGCGTCGGTGAGGCTGGAGAGCACGCGCAGCTTGACCTTGTACTTGCCGGCAAACTCGACCGAGCGGATCTGCAGCACCTTGGAGCCGAGGCTGGCCATCTCCAGCATCTCCTCGAAGGTGACCGTCCGCAGCCGGCGCGCCTCGGACACGATCCGCGGGTCGGTGGTGTAGACGCCATCGACGTCGGTGTAGATCAGGCACTCGTCGGCCTTCAGCGCCGCCGCCAGCGCCACCGCCGAGGTGTCCGAGCCGCCGCGGCCGAGCGTCGTGACGTTGCCGAACTCGTCGGCGCCCTGGAAACCGGCCACGACAACGATGTTGCCGTCGGCCAGGTCGGCGCGCATCTTCTTCTCGTCGATCTCGATGATGCGCGCCTTGGTAAAGGCGCTGTCGGTCAGCACGTGCACCTGCCAGCCGGTGTAGCTCCTGGCCTTCAGGCCGAGGTCCTTCAGCGCCATCGAAAGAAGGCCGATGGTGACCTGCTCACCGGTGGAAGCGACCACGTCGAGCTCGCGCGGATCCGGGCTGGCCTGGATCTCCTTGGCCAGTGCGATGAGCCGGTTGGTCTCGCCGCTCATCGCCGAGACGACCACCACCAGCTGGTGCCCGGCGCGCTGCCACTTGGCCAGGCGGCGAGCGACGTTCTTGATCCGCTCGACGTTGCCAACCGACGTGCCGCCGTACTTGTGAACGATCAGTGCCATGAACGGCCGCCGCCCCCTGCTTCTTGGTTGAAGAAACCGCCGGATTATAGGGAGCGGAGGCGCGCTATTCGGTACGCGCCCTTTGCGCTACCTCAAGCCGAACGCGTCGTCTTTGGAGGAAGCGGGCCGCCTTGCCGGTCAGCCTCCCGGCAGCAGTTCGGCATCGGTGTTCCATTCGAGGCGGATGCGCTCGCCCCCGGCTTCGACCAGGCGCGCGTCCGCGCCGAGCCCGGCCACGAAGATCAGCCTGCCGTCGCGCCACACCAGCGGCAGCGCGGCCCGCTCGAATTCGGCAATGCCCGCGTCCTGGAACAGGCGCTTGAGCGTCTTCGATGGCCGCAGCGCGTGCGGCTTGAAGCGCTCGCCGCCACCGCGCCCGCGCAGTTGCAAGGGGCAGGCAGCGAGCCACCCGGGGTCGAAGCCTTCGTCCCCCGTCGGCTCGAAGCGCAGCGCCCCGCCCCAGGCCGGCACGGGAATCTCGCTTTCGCCGCGCCAGTGGATCGTTGCCTCACCGTGGTATTCGATCTGCGCCGCGCGCAGCAGCAGCAGCCCGCGGTGCCGCCGCACCTCGTGCGAACCGATGCGCACTTTCATCCGCGTGTCGGCGCGGCTGCCCAGCGACTGCGCCAGCACCTGCGCGAGGCGGGCGCGCGACGGCACCTGCAAGCCCTGCGCCGCCAGCCAGGCGCGCACCGTGACGGCGCGGCGTCCCGGCGGCAGCATGGCCAGCCGGTCCAGCCACAGCATCCCCGCCGGTGCGTCCTCGGTGCACGCGGCGAGATCCGCCTCGGCCAGTTCGTGCAGCGCCTCGGCGGCTTCCGTCAGCAGTTCGATCGACCGCGCGGCGCCGCGCAGGAATCCGGGCCGTACGGCCCGCAGCGCGGGCAGCACCTTCGCGCGCAGCGCCCCACGCAGCAGGCGCGGCTCGCTGTTGCTGGGATCGTCGACGTAGGTCAGCTCACGCTGCGCAACGTAGTGCTCGATGTCGGCGCGCGGCGCGGCGAGCCAGGGGCGCAGCAGCGCGGTGCGGCCCGAGAACGCGCGCGCCGCCACGAAGCCGGTCAGACCCTCGATGCCGGCGCCGCGCATCCACTGCATGAGGAAGGTCTCGATGCGGTCGTCCAGATGATGCGCTGTGAGGATTGCCGCCGCCTCGTGTTCAGTCGCCGCCTCGGCCAACGCGGCGTAGCGGGCGCTGCGCGCGGCCTCCTCGATGCCGCCGCCCGACGGCGCGACCTTGACTCGCATCAGCCGAAACGGCACCTCGAACCGGGCGCAGGCCCGCTCGCAGAAGTCGGTCCATCGGTCCGCTTCAGGCAGCAGCCCGTGATGAACGTGCACGGCGACCAGTTGCGCAAAGCCCGCGGTGCGGCCGCGGCGCAGCCGGCAGGCGGCATCGAGGAGCGCGGTCGAATCGCGGCCGCCGCTGAAGGCGATGATCAGCGGACGCGCCGCAGGGCGCTGCGCCGGCTCGTCTTCCGCCGCGCTACCGAGGTGCTCGGCAACCGCGTCGCGCAGCGCATCGAGCAGCCGCTGCTCGACGGGATCAGGCTTCGGGAGTCGTTTCCTTGAACTTGCCATAGCCGAGCAGGCGGGCGTGGCGCGCAGCGAGCAGTTCCTTCGGCTTCATTGCCGACAACTGACGCAGGCTGTCGGCCAGGGCGCGCTTCACGAGGGCCGCCATCTGCTTCGGGTCGCGGTGCGCACCGCCAAGCGGCTCGGCCACGATGCGGTCGACCAGCCCGAGCGCCTTGAGCCGGTGCGCGGTGAGTCCCAGCGCTTCGGCCGCCTCCGGCGCCTTCTCGGCGCTCTTCCACAGGATCGACGCGCAGCCCTCGGGCGAGATCACCGAGTAGGTCGCGTACTGCAGCATCAGCAGGTGGTCAGCCACGGCAATGGCGAGCGCGCCGCCCGAGCCGCCTTCACCGATGATGGTCGCGATGGTCGGCACCTTCAGGTGCGACATCTCGGCCAGGTTGCGGCCGATCGCCTCGGACTGGCCGCGCTCCTCGGCATCGACCCCGGGGTAGGCCCCCGGCGTGTCGACGAAGGTGAACACCGGCAGGCCGAACTTCTCCGCCAGCTTCATCAGCCGCAGCGCCTTGCGGTAACCCTCCGGCTTGCTCATGCCGAAGTTGCGCGCGGTGCGCTCCTTGGTGTCGCGGCCCTTCTGGTGGCCGAGCACCATCACCGGCGCGCCGTTGAAGCGGGCCAGGCCGCCGACGATCGACGCGTCGTCGGCGAAGGTGCGGTCGCCATGCAGCTCGTGGAAGTCGGTGAAGATGTCGTTTACGTAGTCGAGCGTGTACGGCCGCTGCGGATGGCGCGCCAGTTGTGCCACCTGCCACGGCGTCAGCTTGGCGTAGATGTCCTTCAGCAGGGACTGGCTCTTCTTCTGCAGCCGCTCGATCTCTTCCGAGATGTCGACCGCAGAGTCGTCCTGCACGAAGCGCAGCTCCTCGATCTTCGCCTCGAGCTCGGCGATCGGCGCCTCGAAATCCAGAAAGGTGGTCTTGGCCATCTCGCTATCAGTATTCGACGGGGACCGGATCGAGGCTGCGCCACAGGTACCAGGTGGCCACGCTCGACCACGGGGTCCATGCCGCCGCCAGCCGGCGCACCTGCTCCCTGCCCTGCCGCCTCAGCAGATCGCGCGTCGGCACCCCGTCCAGGTAGTGCAGGCTCACCGCCTTCAGCAGGCCGAGGTCGTCGAGCGGCAGCACATTAGGCCGCAACAGGTTAAAGATCAAGAACATCTCCGCCGTCCAGCGGCCGATGCCGCGGATGTCGGTCAGCCGCTCGATGATTGCCTCGTCACTCATCGCCGCGAACGACGCCGCGTCGACGCGGCCGTCGGCAAAGTGGGCGGCGAGGTCGCGCAGGTACTCGGCCTTACGCTCCGACAGGCCGCAGCCGCGCAGCGTGGTCGCGCGCCGGCGCAGCACCACGGCGGGCGAAAGCTGCGGACAGGCCGCCAGCAGACGCGACCACACTGCATCGGCCGCCTTGACCGAGATCTGCTGGCCGACGATCGAGCGGGCCAGCGTGGAGAACGGATCGCCGCGCGAGACCAGCGCCACGCGCGGATGCCGGCGGATGATCCGCGCCAGCACCGGGTCGGCGGCCGCCAGTGCGCGACGCGCGCGCGGCCAGTAGTGCGGACGGGTCATCGGCCGGCCAGCCGCTTGCGCCGGGCCGCCCCAAGGCAGCGCCGCCCCCCCGCGGGGGGTGCGAGCTCGGCGAGCGGGGGTGGTGACATCTACTGCCGACGCCAGGTGGTGCCTGACGGAGAATCTTCGAGCACGACGCCCTGCGCGGCGAGCTCGGCACGAATGCGGTCGGCGTCGGCGAAGTTCCTCGCCTTCTTGGCGGCAGTGCGCTGGTCGATCAGCCCCTCGATCCGCGCTGCGTCGTCCTCACCTTCGCCGCCGCGCAGGAACTCGAGCGGCTCGCGCTGCAGAAGCCCCAGCACGCCGCCGAGCCCCTTCAGCTGCCGGGCCAGCTCGGCCGACCTCGTGCGGTTGACCTCGTTGGCGAGCGCGAAAAGCGCGCCGACCGCCTCGGCGGTGTTGAAGTCGTCGTCCATCGCCGCCGCGAAGCGCTGCGCGTTGGGTTCGTTCCAGTCGACCTCGCCGGCAGCCGCCGGCGTGTCGCGCAGCGCCGTGTACAGCCGCGTCAGACCGGCGCGCGCCTCGCCGACGTGCTCCTCGCTGAACGACACCTGGCTGCGATAGTGCGAGCGGATCAGGAAGCAACGCAGCACCTCGCCGTCGTACTTCGCCAGCGCGTCGCGGATGGTCCAGAAGTTGCCGAGCGACTTCGACATCTTCTCTTCGCCGACGCGCAGCGCGCCGCAGTGCATCCAGATGTCGGCGAACCGCTCGCCGAAGGCACCCTCGCTCTGCGCGATCTCGTTCTCGTGGTGCGGGAAGATCAGGTCCGGCCCGCCGCCGTGGATGTCGAAGTGCCGGCCCAGCAGTTCGCTTGCCATCGCCGAGCACTCGATGTGCCAGCCGGGGCGGCCCTGCCCCCAGCGCGACGGCCACTGCGGCTCGCCCGGCTTGGCGCGCTTCCACAACACGAAGTCGAGCGGATCGCGCTTTCCCTCGCCGACGGCGACGCGCTCGCCGGCGCGCAGGTCGTCGAGCGACTTGCCCGACAGCCGCCCGTAGCGCGGGAAGCTGCGCACGGCGTAGTCGACGTCGCCGTCGTCCGCCCGGTAAGCGAGCCCCTGTTTCTCCAGCAGATCGATGATGCCGAGCATCTGCGGGATGTAGTCGGTTGCGCGCGGCTCGTGATCCGGCGTGACGCAGCCGAGCGCCGCCAGGTCGTCCTGCATGTGGCGCGTGAACTCGACGGCGAGCTCGGTCGGCGTGATGCCGCGCTCCGCCGCGCGCCTGATGATCTTGTCGTCGACGTCGGTGATGTTGCGCACATAGGTGACGCGGTAGCCGCGCGAGCGCAGCCAGCGCACCACCACGTCGAAGGCGACCAGCGTCCGGCCGTTGCCCATGTGGCAGAAGTCGTAGACGGTGACGCCGCAGACGTACATGCGGACGTGGCCCGGCTCGATCGGCGCCAGCGGCTGGCGAGAGCGCGTCAGCGTGTTGTAGACGGTGATCGTCATGGTGGGAAGCTCCGGAAGTTCGTCTGAAAGCGGCCGCGGCCAGGCATCGGCAGGCGGCCGCGGGTTGCGCGCGGCGTGACGGCGAGGGTCAACAGCGGCGGACGAACATCGTGCGGAACTGGCGGCGTGAAGCGCGTTGATAAGATGCGGCTGCAGTATATCTTCCGTCGCGCCCCGTGAAGCCGCTCTTCCCCCTGATTGCCTGCGCCGTGCTCGCTGCTGCCTTCCCGGCGGCCGCGCAGACGCCGGCGCCGCCGAGCGCGGCAGCCGAGATCAGCGCGCTGATGAAGGCCGGCCGCAACGACGAAGCACTTCAGCGCGCCGAGGCGCGGCTGAAGGACAACCCGCGCGATGCGCAGGTGCGCTTCATGCGAGGGGTGATCCTCGCCGAGCAGGGCAAGACGGTCGAGGCCGGCGTGGCCTTCGAGACGCTGACCCAGGAGTTTCCCGAGCTTCCGGAGCCGTACAACAACCTGGCGGTGATCCATGCGGCGCAGGGGCGCTACGAATCTGCCTATCGCCTGCTGCAGCAGGCGCTCATCGCGCAGCCGAACTACGTCACCGCCTACGAGAACCTCGGCGACCTCTATCTGTCGATGGCCGAACAGGCCTACGGCAAGGCGCTCGGACTCGATGCCGACAACCCCATCGCCAAGGCCAAGCTCGAGACGGCCCGCGAACTGAATGCGCGCATCCGCGCGGTGCGCTGAGTTTCCCCTCCCTCAAGGAATCGACGATGTTTCGACACTTCTGCCAGATGATCCGCCCGCTCGCCGCTGCGGGCTTCGTTGCGCTGTTTGCCGTTGGCGCGGCAGCGCAGGACAAGGGCGCGGCCGCGCCGCGCGTGCTGCTGGCGACCAGCCTCGGCGACATCACGCTGCAATTGGACGCCGAGAAGGCGCCGAAGACGGTGGCCAACTTCCTCGAGTACGTGAAGAGCGGCCACTACGACGGCACCGTGTTCCACCGGGTGATCAGTGGATTCATGATCCAGGGCGGCGGCTTCACGCCGGACATGGTGCAGAAGCCGACCCGGGCGCCGATTGCGCTGGAGTCGCGCAACGGACTGAGGAACGAGCGCGGCACCGTGGCGATGGCGCGCACGTCGGTGCCGGATTCGGCGACCTCGCAGTTCTTCATCAATGTCGTCGACAACGCCATGCTCGACCAGCCCAACGCCCGCGACGGACAGGGGTATGCGGTGTTCGGCAAGGTGGTGGCCGGCATGGACGTGGTCGACAAGATTCGAGCAGTGGAAGCCGGCAGTGCCGGCGGCCACCAGAACGTGCCGACCAAGCCCGTGCTGATCCGTTCGGCCACGATCGTCAAGTAACCCCGCGCAAGGAGCAGCCATGGTTCGCCTGCACACCAGCTTTGGCCCGATCACCATCACGCTCGACGCCGACAAGGCGCCGAAGACGGTCGCCAACTTCCTCGATTACGTGAAGAAGGGCCACTACGACGGCACGGTCTTCCACCGCGTGATCAACGGCTTCATGATCCAGGGCGGCGGCTTCGCGCCGGGCATGAAGCAGAAGGCCACCGGCGCGACGGTGGCCAACGAGGCCAGCAACGGACTGCGCAACGACAAGTACACCATCGCCATGGCGCGCACGTCGGACCCGCATTCGGCCAGCGCGCAGTTCTTCATCAACGTCGCCGACAACGCCTTCCTCAACCACAGCGCGCCGACACCGCAGGGCTGGGGTTACTGCGTTTTCGGAAGAGTGACCGAGGGCATGGAGGTGGTCGACAAGATCAAGGCGGTGGCCACCGGTCGCAGCGGCATGCACTCCGACGTGCCGCAGCAGGACGTGCTGATCGAGCGCGCCGAAGTGGTCGGCTGACTGCGCAACAGACTCCCATGGCCGGCGCAGCATCGGCCGATCCGCCGCCGGTTCTTCTGCCCGGGCTGGCGCGGGTCGAACTGCGCGACCCGCTCTTCATCTCCGACCTGCACCTGAATGCCGGTGCGCCGGCCACGCTGGCGCGCTTTCTGCGCTTCTGCGAGGACGACGCGGCGACGCATGCGGAACTGCTGATCCTCGGCGATCTGTATGAGTACTGGATCGGCGACGACACGCTCGATGACGAAACCGACGTCGTCTCGCGCCAGGTGGCCGCGGCGCTGCGTGTGTTGAGCAACCGCGGCGTGCGCGTGTACGTGATGCACGGCAACCGCGACCTGCTCCTCGGCGCGGGCTTCCTGCGCGCCACCGGCGCGCAGTTGCTCGCCGATCCCGCGACTGCGGTCATCGGCAGCCGCGAGGTGCTGCTGGCGCACGGCGACGCCTGGTGCACGCAGGATGCCGACTACATGCGCTTCCGTGCCTCGGTGCGGCAGGAGGCGACGCAGCGCCAGTTCCTCGCCGGTCCGCGCGCCGCGCGGCTGGCCTTCATGGGTGCGGCGCGTGCGCAGAGCGAAGCCGGCAAGCGCGCCAAGGCGATGGAGATCATGGACGTCACGCCGGCGGTCGTCGACGACGCGCTGCGCGCCAGCGGTTTGCGACTGCTGATCCACGGCCACACGCACCGCCCGGCGGTACACCGCTTCACGATCGACGGCGAGCCGGCCGAACGCTGGGTGCTTCCGGACTGGGACTTCGACGCGCAGCCCGCGCGCGGCGGCGCGATCGCGGCGAGAAACGGCGCACTGCTCAACGTGCCGCTCGCCGCGTGAAGCGAGGGCCGGCACGGGCCGGCCGCCGGGTTGCAGCGCGAAAGTTGGCCCCGGCCTTCGCCGGGATGGCCTGCCCGGCCGCCCCTACTCGTCCACCAGCCGGTTCAGCTCGCTCGCATCGACGGTCGGCCGCTCCGCGTCGACCTCGTCGACCGAGATGCCGTTCCGGCGCAGCGCGCCGACCAGGCGGTCGATCTCGCGCTGCTGCTTGTCGGCGCAGTCGATCAGCCCGTGCAGCGCCTTGACCAGCGGGTCGTCGCCGTCCTGCGACAGCCCGTAGGCGGAAAAGCCCATCCGGTTGGCCGCCGACTCGCGCGCCGCGTCGACGTCCTTGTGCAGGATGCGGGCCGGGTTGCCGACCGCGGTGGCGCCCGCCGGAACTTCCTTGATCACCACCGCGTTGCCGCCGATGCGCGCTCCGTCGCCGACGGTGAAGCCGCCGAGCACCTGCGCGCCGGCGCCGACGATCACGCCGCGGCCCAGCGTGGGGTGCCGCTTGGCGCCCTTGACGAGCGAGGTGCCGCCGAGCGTGACGCCCTGGTAGATCGTGCAGTCATCGCCGACCTCGGCCGTCTCGCCGATGACGATGCCCATGCCGTGATCGATGAACACGCGCCGGCCGATCTTCGCGCCGGGATGGATCTCGATGCCGGTCAGCCAGCGCGCCAGGTGCGAGATGAAGCGCGCCAGCCAGCGCAGCCCGCCGCGCCAGCAGACATGCGCGAGCCGGTGCATCCACAGCGCGTGCAGGCCCGGGTAGCAGGTCAGCACCTCGAAGGCCGAGCGCGCGGCCGGGTCGCGCTCCAGCACGCAGCGGATGTCTTCGCGCAGGCGATCGAACATGGTCTTGGCCGTTCCCGACAGAGGTCGCGATTCTATCGGCCGCCCTTGCGACCGGCGCGTTCGGCGCGGCGCTGGATGATCGCGGCGGCAATGCCGCGCACGATGTCGACCTCGGCGTCGCTCGGCTGCGCGCGCGCCAGCAGTCGCCGCAGGCGCGACATCAGCCGCTTCGGCTGGGCCGGGTCGAGGTAGCCGAGTTCCACCAGCGCCTGCGCCAGGTGCTCGAACATGCCCTCGATGCGATCGTGGCTGGCCGGCGCCTCCGCCTCGAATGGAGTGAGTCGAGGATCGATCGCCATGCCAAAGATCGCCAACCGGCACTCGTAGGCAGCGACCTGCACCGCCTGCGCCAGGTTCAGTGACGACGCCTGCGGATCGGCGGCTATCGCGCAGCAGGCGCTGCAGCGCTCGATATCGTCATTGGCCAGCCCGTTGCGCTCGGCGCCGAAAACGAAGGCGACATCGCCCGGTTCGCCGGCCACATGTGCACGGGCGCGCGCGGCGGCGCTGTGCAGATCGAGCAGAGGCGGACCGAACTCGCGCGCATAGCCGGTCATGGCAAAGGAAAGGCGCACGCCCTCGAGTGCCTGCGCGAGCCGCTCGTGCACGCTGGCCGCCTCGAGCACGCCGGCCGCATGAGTGGCGAAGGCGAGCGCCTCTTCGTGGTGGCGGAAGCCCGGCTCGCGCGGCGCGACCACTGCCAGCCGGCCAAAGCCCATCGTGCGGATCGCGCGCGCCGCCGCCCCGATGTTTCCCGGATGGCTCGGCTCGACCAGCACGAAGCGGATGCGATCCGCAACAGGAGCGTTCACGCAGTCGTCTTTCCCGGCGCGGCAGGCAGTGTTGCCATCTCGGCCCAGTAGAATGCGCGGCCAGTCTAGCGGCGCATCGCCGATGCGCCCTGCTCCTTCGACAATTCGTCCCGATGCAACCGATGCTGAACACGGCCGTGAAAGCGGCCCGCAAGGCGGCAGCGATCATCAATCGCGCCAGCCTCGACCTCGACCTGATCCGCGTGGCGACCAAGGGCCGGCGCGACTTCGTCACCGAGGTCGACCGCGCCGCCGAAGCAGCGATCATCGAGACGCTGTCGACCGCCTATCCGCAACACGGTTTCCTCGCCGAGGAGAGTGGCGCCAGCAACGCCGGCCGCGAGGCCGAGTACACCTGGATCATCGACCCGCTCGACGGCACGACCAACTTCATCCATGGCTTCCCGCAGTACGCGGTGTCGATCGGGCTGCGCCACCGCGGCCAGCTGACGCAGGCCGTCGTCTACGACCCGACACGCAACGAACTGTTCACCGCCAGCCGCGGCCGCGGTGCGTTCCTCAACGACCGCCGCATCCGCGTCTCGCGGCGCGGACAGTTGCGCGAGTCGCTGATCGGCACCGGTTTTCCCTTCCGGAGCCTCGAGCACCTCGACGAATACGTGCGCATGTTCAAGCGCATCACCGAGGAAACCGCCGGCATCCGTCGCCCGGGCGCCGCCGCGCTCGATCTCGCCTATGTCGCTGCCGGGCGGCTGGACGGCTTCTGGGAGTTCGGCCTGTCGCCGTGGGATATGGCCGCCGGCACGCTGCTCATTCTCGAGGCCGGCGGCATGGTCTCCGACTTCGACGGCGAGGAGAACTACCTGTTCACCGGCAACGTGGTCTGCGGCACGCCGAAGGTCCACGAGCAGCTGCTGGCGCTGGTGCAGGACGTGCACCGGCGCGGCGAGCGGTCCGGCGGCTGAGGCAAGCGCCGTTACGCGGCGCCTGCGCCGCCTCGGCTATCCACCACGGCGCCCGTCGCCTCCACGGTATGATTAATTCATACTGATTTGGAGTTCAGTCCATGAGCAACGCCGTCAAGAAGACCATTTCGCTGCCGGCCGACCTGGCGCAGCAGGCCGAGGCGCTGGCGCAGGCGGAGGGCAAGACCCTGAGCGGCGTCATCCAGGACGCGCTGCGCCAGGCCGCCATCGAACGGCGCCTGCAGGAGCTGCGCGGCATCCAGTCGTTCTGGAGCCGCAAGGCACGGGACAGGGGAATCCTCAGCGAGAAGGACCTCGCGCGCTACCTGCGCGACTGACCGCGGCGCCTGCACCCGATCGGCGCCGCGCATGCGAGTCGTCTTCGACACCAACGTGCTGGTCTCCGCGCTGGTCTTTCCGGGCGGCAGCGGCGAGGCCGCCCTGCGGCGCGTGATCGACGGAACCGATCAGCTCCTCCTGTCGAAGGCCATCGTCGACGAGCTGCTCGACGTGCTCGCCCGCAAGTTCGCGCGCGACGCGGAGGAACTTGCCCACGTCGCCGTGTTCCTGTGCGAACTGGCGATCATGGTTGCCCCGAAACGCAGGCTGCGCGTGGTGAGAGACGACGCCGACAATCGGATCCTCGAATGCGCCAAGGCAGGTCGTGCGCACACCGTGGTCACCGGCGACAAGGCCCTGCTCGCCCTGAAGGCCTATGACCGGATCGCCGTGATGAGCCTCGCGGCTTACCTGGAAGGCAAATGAAGCGCGCGCCAGTCGAGACCGGAGGAGCGCCGCAATCGCCGGGCACTCCCGCGCACACGCCGATGATGCAGCAGTAAGTTTCCCCCGCCACGATTGGGTTTCCAAGGCACGGGCCATGCGGCCTACACCGTGACCTACACCTGAGTTTCATGTGATCCGTGACAGTCGAAGGGCGGTCCTCGACCGTGCTCGCAACGTTGATCGATAGCATCGTCATGAACGAAGGTTGAAAGCTGAGCTCCCTGGAGCTTGGGATGAACTAGGTCGGCCAGGCGTCCTTGAGTCCCTGGCGCCGACCAGCTGGGGGGAGAGCACCCAAACTGGAAGCGAACGCTGAGAAAGCCCAACGCGCAGGCGTCCATCACCAAACTGCTTCAGCAAAAAACCTATCCGTAAATTATGTTGACCTGCATGGGCACCTTGCGGAAGGCGATGATGGCGGCGGCCAGGTGGTTCAGGGCCACGAAGCTGCGCTCGAGCTTCTCATAGCGCACAAGCAGTTTGCGAAAGCGGTTGAACCAGCTGTGGCAGACCTCGACGATCCAGCGCCGGGCCTTTTTCTTCGGGTTGCGCCGCTTGCGGTCGGCTTCCTGGCGGCGGTCGACGACGTGGGCGATGTAGCCGTGCTGATCGATGATGCCGAGATTCTCGGCGCTGCGGTAGCCGGCGTCAGCGCACAGGTGCTTGCGGCGCCGCCGGGGCGGGCACGGGCGCTTGACGGTGATGGCGCTGAGTACCGCATCGAGACGCTTGCCGTCATTGACGTTGGCCGCGGTCACGATGATCGACAACGGGACGCCACGGCCGTCCACCAGCAGGTGGCGTTTGCTTCCCTTTTTTTCCCCGATCCGTGGGGTTCGGACCGACGGCTTCTTGTGCCAGCGGCGCCTTCAACAACGCCCCGTCGATGCTTTGCCAGCGCCAGGCGATGCCGGCCATCTCGTCGTACTCGGCCAGCCCGGCTTTCCACAGCGCCTCGAAGAAGCCGGCCTTCTCCCATTCCAGGAAGCGCTTGTGCACGGCGCTGGCGCTGCCGAAGCGCTCCCGCGGCAGCGCCTTCCACTGGCAGCCGGTGCGCAAGACATACACAACGGCCTCGAACACCTGACGGGCCGGCTTCGGCGGCCGCCCCGCGCCGGGCTTGCGCAGGTACTGCTTGCCCGGCACCGGCGCGCGCTGCGGAATCAGCGGTTCGACCCGCTGCCAGAACGCATCCGTCACCGTCCACGACTCGATTCGCTTGGCCACGACCTCGCTCCGACACCGCGCATTCTGCGGCTCGGGGCGACAGTATAGCTATTTACGGATAAGATCTAAGCGAAGCAACCGAGTTGTTCGCGATTGTCTGCTGGCTCGCGCTGGCGGTCG
>CAZSYX010000085.1:0-14123 GCA_964610575.1 uncultured Burkholderiaceae bacterium | reverse complement strand
CTAGGCGACGCGGACGACCAGCTTGCCGTGCGCCCGGCCGCTACGCGACGCGTCGAGCGCGGCAACGGCGTTGGCAAGCGCGAACCGCTCCGTGATCAGCGGCTTGAGCATGCCGCGGCGCAGCCAGTTGAGCAGCGTGCGCACGTCCTCCGCGTTCGGCTTCAGCCGCAGCGTGAAGCGCTTGACCGGCCGCGTCGCGTTCAGCAGCGGATCGAGCAGCATCGAAGGGTAAGCGGGCAGCGTGCGCACGTAACGCCCGCCGTTGGGAAGCAGCACGGCGATGTCGGTCGACCCCAGCGCGCTGGCGCAGTCGAGCACGGCATGAAACGGCCCGCCCCATGACGACACCGGCTGCGTCGCGTAGTTGACCTGCGCCTCGGGTTCCAGTGCCTCGAGCAGGGGCAGGCTCAACCGGCTTCCGGTGGCCACCGGCTTGCCGCCAAGCAGGCGAACGATCTGCACCGCAAAGCTGCCGACGCCGCCGCCGGCACCGTGCACGAGCACGCGATGGCCGCCCTTGACCTCGGCGAGCCGGCACATCTGCAGCGCCGAGACTCCCGCCACCGGCAGGGTGCAGGCAGCCTCGAGGTCCGCTTCGTCGATCGCAGTCACATCCTTGACGTCGAGGGCGACGAACTGCTGCAGGGCGCCTGGCGGTCGCTCCATCGGGTTGATGAAACCGACCACCGCCCGCCCGATCGCCGGCGCGGTGACACCGCTGCCGAGCGCCTCGACCCTGCCGCTGAACTCGGTGCCGATGCCGGCAGGCGGCTTGCTCTTGGCGAGCAGCTTGAACTCGCCCTCGACCAGTTTCCAGTCGAGCGGATTGATCGACGCGTACTGCACGCGAACCAGCACCTGGCCTGGCCCCGGCCGCGGCTGGGCAGTCTCCATCAGCCGCGCCACCGAAGCGACCGCGCCGAAGGCGTCGTAGCGCACCGCCCGCATTGCGGTTACCTGCTGCCGGTCATGAGAAGGCCTGGATGCCCGTCTGCGCGCGGCCGAGGATCAAGGCGTGAATATCGTGCGTGCCCTCGTAGGTGTTCACCACCTCGAGGTTGACCATGTGCCGCGCCACGCCGAACTCGTCGGTGATGCCGTTGCCGCCGAGCATGTCGCGCGCCATGCGGGCGATCTCCAGCGCCTTGCCGCAGGAGTTGCGCTTCATGATGCTGGTGATCTCGACCGCGGCCGTGCCCTCGTCCTTCATCCGCCCGAGGCGCAGGCAGCCCTGCAGGCCGAGCGCGATCTCGGTCTGCATGTCGGCGAGCTTCTTCTGGATCAGCTGGTTGGCAGCGAGCGGGCGGCCGAACTGCTTGCGGTCGAGCACGTACTGCCGCGCCCGGTGCCAGCAGTCCTCGGCAGCGCCGAGCGCGCCCCAGGCAATGCCGTAGCGCGCCGAATTCAGGCAGGTGAACGGACCCTTCAGGCCCTCGACATTCGGCAGTTCGTTCTCGGCCGGCACGAAGACGTCGTCCATCACGATCTCGCCGGTGGTGCTGGTGCGCAGGCCGACCTTGCCGTGGATCGGCGGTGCGGACAGGCCCTTCATGCCCTTCTCCAGGACAAAGCCGCGGATGCGGCCTTCGTCGTTCTTCGCCCAGACGACGAACACGTCGGCGAACGGCGAATTGCTGATCCAGCCCTTGGTGCCGCGCAGCTGGAAGCCGCCCGCGACCTTGCGCGCCCGCGTTTCCATCGAGCCGGGATCGGAGCCGTGGTTCGGCTCGGTGAGGCCGAAGCAGCCGATCCATTCGCCGGTGGCGAGCTTCGGCAGGTACTTGCGCCGCTGCGCCTCGGAGCCGAACTCGTAGATCGGCAGCATCACCAGCGAGCTCTGCACGCTCATCATCGAGCGGTAGCCGGAGTCGACGCGCTCGATCTCGCGCGCGATCAGCCCGTAGCAGACGTAGTTCAGTTCCGGGCCGCCGTACTCGGCCGGGATGGTCGGGCCGAGCAGACCGAGCGAGCCCATCTCGCGGAACACGTCGAGATCCGCCTTCTCGTGCCGGAACGCCTCCAGCACCCGGGTGGCCAGCTTGTCCTGCGCGTAGCGCTGCGCCGCATCGCACACCATGCGCTCGTCGTCGGTCAGTTGCGCATCGAGCAGCAGCGGGTCGTCCCATTTGAACTGGGCCTTCAGGCGGTTCGAGGCTTGCGGCGCGTTCATTGTTCGGTCTCCGGATCGTAGGTCCGAAGTCTACGTCTCGCCGCTAGGAGGTGCCGAAACGAGGAGGCTCTCCTGGCGGCATGGACATTGCACCGTCTATGCCTACCGGTGATTGATTACCGGGCGCCGATCCTTCACCATCGGGTTGTTTCCGGCGAAGGGGTAGCGAATGAAGCGCGTGGCGTTGTACAGCCAGTCGAGACCTGCCGCCACGGCGGCAGTGCCGCCGCAGCGCCCGCTCGAGCGCGCTCCGGCGGAAGCGCCGCAGCCTCCGAAATCAGATCCTTCGGCAGCACCAGCGAGCCGGCCTGCAGCATGGCGCCGCTTCGCCGCCCGCTACGACCGGCCGCTGCTGGTGCTGGCCGGCGCGCTGCTGATGGGGCTGGCGCTGCTGGCCCTGCAGCGGACCGGCCCGGCATCGCGCATGCTTAAGCAGGCCGACATCGACAAGGCGGTGCTGCACACGCTGAACACCAAGGTGCTGCCGTCGCCGGCGGCAAAGGCGGCCGAGAAAGTGCGGCCGGCGGTGGTGCGCGTGCGCGGCGTGGCGCCGGGCGAGCGCGGTGACGCGGACATCGACGAGGGCGTCGGCAGCGGCGTGGTGATCGTCGACACCGGCGTGATCCTTACCAACCTGCACGTCGTCACCGGGTCGGAGAAAGTGGTCGTCGAGTTTGCCGATGGGCACGAGTCGGACGCCGCGGTGATCAAGATCCAGGCCGAGCACGACCTGGCGGTGCTGCAGGCGAAGTCGCTGCCCAAGGACGGCCTGGAAGCGGCCACGCTGCGCTCGACCTCCGACCTGCGACCGGGCGACCAGGTGGTCGCGGTGGGCTTTCCCTTCGGCATCGGCCCCTCGGTGTCGGCAGGCGTGATCTCGGGGCTGGGGCGAGAATTCCGCTCGCACGACGAGAAGCGCGTCCTGACCAACCTGATCCAGTTCGACGCCGCCGCCAATCCGGGAAATTCCGGCGGGCCGCTGGTCACCATGGACGGCGAAGTGGTCGGTATCGTGACCGCGATCCTCAACCCGGGTCGCGAGCGCACCTTCATCGGCATCGGTTTCGCGGTGCCGATCGAGAACGCCGCTGCCGGCGCCGGCATCCATCCCTTCTGACGAGAGCCCAATGAACCTGCTGAAATCCGGCGGCGACGCCGTCGCCTCGACGATGGAACGGATCCTGTTCGAGGTGAAGAAGGTGGTGGTCGGCCAGGACCACTTCCTCGAGCGAGTGCTGGTGGCCACGCTGGCTCAGGGGCATCTGCTGGTCGAAGGCGTGCCGGGGCTGGCCAAGACGCTCACCGTCAAGACGCTCGCCGGGACGATCTCCGGCGGCTTCAAGCGCATCCAGTTCACGCCCGATCTGGTGCCGGCCGACCTCGTCGGCACGCGCATCTACAGCCAGAAGACCGGCGACTTCGCCACCTCGCTGGGGCCCGTGTTCACCAACCTGCTGCTGGCCGACGAGATCAACCGCGCGCCGGCCAAGGTGCAGAGCGCGCTTCTGGAGGTGATGCAGGAGCGGCAGGTGACGATCGCCGGCCACACCTACCCGGTGCCGGAGCCGTTCCTGGTGATGGCCACGCAGAACCCGATCGAGACCGAGGGCACCTACCCGCTGCCCGAGGCGCAGGTCGACCGCTTCATGATGAAGGTGCTGGTGGGCTACCCGACCATTGATGAGGAGTTCGTCATCGTCGAGCGGGTGACCGGCCCGCCGGTGGCGGTGGGCGCGGTGGCGACCACCGAGCAGCTGGCCGAACTGCAGCGCGAGTGCCGCAACGGCTACGTCGACCCGTCGCTGATCAGCTACGCGGTGCGGCTGGTCTCCGCCACGCGCGAGCCCGAGCGGCACGGCATCAGGGACCTGGCGCGCTACATCACCTTCGGCGCCAGCCCGCGCGCGACCATCCACCTGATCGAGGGCGCGCGCGCGCTGGCCTTCCTGCGCGGCCGCGACTACGTGCTGCCGGAGGACGTCACCGATCTCGTGCCGGACGTGATGCGGCACCGGCTGGTGCTGTCCTACGAGGCGCTGGCCGAGGGCAAGAGCGCCGACGACATCATCGGCACGGTGATGCGTCACGTCGCCGCGCCCGACAAGCCGCTGCAGGCCCATGTCCGCGTCGCCAACGGCTGAAGACGCGCCGCGCGCGGTCGCCATGCCGGAGGCGGTCCTGCGCCGGCTGGAGTGGACCGTGCTGAAGCGGCTCGACGGCGCGCTGCACGGCGACTACAGGACGCTGTTCCGCGGCGCCGGGCTGGATCTGGCCGACCTGCGCGAGTACCAGTACAACGACGACGTGCGCCACATCGACTGGAACGTCACCGCCCGGCTGCAGGTGCCGCACGTGCGCGAGTTCCACGAGGACCGCGAACTGGCCGCCTGGTTCTTCGTCGACATGTCGGCCTCGGTCGACTTCGGCTCGGGCGGCACCAGCAAGCGTCTGCTTTCGGCCGAGTTCGTCGCGCTGCTGGCGCGCGTGCTCACCCGGCGCGGCAACCGCGTCGGCCTGCTGCGCTACGGCAGCCGGGTGGACACGGTGATCCCGCCGCGCAGCGGCCGCCGCCACGTGCTGCACCTGCTGGCCAGCCTGATGCAGCCGCCGGAGAAGGCGGCGAAGTCCACCGATCTCGCCGAGATGCTGCAGCACGCGCTGCGGCTGGTCCGACGCCGGTCGCTGGTGTTCCTGGTGTCGGATTTCATCAGCGTGCCGGGCTGGGCGCCGTGGCTGGCGCGGCTGGCGCAGCGGCACGAGGTGATCGCCATCCGCCTGTATGACCCGCTGGAGATGAAGCTGCCGGACATCGGCGGCGTGCTGATGCAGGACGCCGAGACCGGCGAGCAGATCTGGGTCGACACGCACGACGCCGGTTTTCGCCGCCGCTTTGCGGCCGCGGCGGCGCGGCGCGAGGAGGCGCTGCGCGCCGCGCTCGCCGATGCCGGGGTCGACACGCTCGAGCTTTCCACCGATGACGACCTCGCCGCGGCGATCCTGCGTTTTGCCGACCTGCGCAAGCGGCGCAGCCAGCTGGCCGCCGGCGGCGGCCTGCCCACGCATCTGAGAACCAGCCATGAGCTTCCTGTGGCCTGAAGCGCTGTGGCTGCTTGCCGTGCTGCCGCTGCTGGTGGCGGCCTACCTCTGGCTGCTCGCCCGGCGCAAGAAGTTCGCGCTGCGCTACGCCAGCCTGGGCCTGGTCAAGGAGGCGATCGGCAGCGGCGCTCGCTGGCGCAGGCATGTGCCGCCGCTGCTGTTCCTGCTGGCGCTGGCGCTGATGATCCTCGCCATCGCGCGGCCGCATGCCACCGTCACGCTGCCGACGCAGCAGGAGACGATCATTCTGGCGATGGATGTCTCGGGCAGCATGCGCGCCAAGGACGTCGAGCCGAACCGGCTCGAGGCGTCGCAGAACGCGGCGCGGGCATTCGTCGAGCAGTTGCCGCCGAAGACGCGCATCGGCGTGGTGGCTTTTGCCGGCACCGCCTCGCTGGTGCAGCCGGCCACGCACAGCCGCGAGGACGTGCTGGCCGCCATCGACCGCTTCCACCTGCAGCGCGGCACCGCCACGGGCAGCGCGATCCTGGTCTCGCTCGACGCGCTGTTCCCCGACGCGCGCATCGACGTCAGCGGCGTCATCTACGGCGAGGAAAGCAAGCACAAGGGGCGCTCGCTCGACGAGGCCGGCAAGGGCGAGCAGAAGGAATTCACGCCGGTGCCGCCGGGCTCGTACGCGTCGGCGGCGATCATCCTGCTCACCGACGGCCAGCGCACCACCGGCCCCGATCCGCTGAAGGCCGCGCGGATGGCCGCCGACCGCGGCGTGCGCGTGTACGCGGTCGGCGTCGGCACGGTCGAGGGCGAGGTGATCGGCTTCGAGGGCTGGTCGTTCCGCGCCCGCCTCGACGAGGAAACGCTGAAGAAGGTGGCCGGCATGACGCTGGGCGAGTACTTCCACGCCGGCAGCGCGCTGGATCTCAAGAAGGTCTACGAGACGCTGAACTCGCGCCTGGTGTTCGAGAAGAAGCAGACCGAGGTCACCGCGCTTTTTGCCGCCGCCGCGGCCGTGCTTTCACTGCTCGCCGCCGGGCTTTCGATGCTGTGGTTCAACCGCATCGCCTGAACCGGCGGCCGATCGCGACCTACGTCACCGCCCGGCGCGCCATGAACTGCGGCTCATCCCACCCGCGCGTGGCGAGGATCTCGCGCAACGCCTCGACCGCATCCCACACATCGACGAAGCGCACGTACAGCGGCGCGAAGCCGAAGCGGAGGCAGCCCGGCGCGCCGGCATCGGCGTTCCTATAGTCGCCGACCACGCGGCGCGCGATCAGCGCCTGCATGACCGGCCAGGCGTCCTCGTGCGCGTAGCTGACCTGGCTGCCGCGCAGCGCCGGCTCGCGCGGCGAGACGAGCTGCAGGCCGAGGTCCGCGCAGCGGCTCTCGACGAGGTCGATGAACAACTGCGTCTGCTGCACGCTCTTGGCGCGCAGCGGCTCGATGCCGGCGGCCAGCACGGTGTCGACGCCGCACTCGAGCGTCGCCAGCGCGACGATCGTCGGCGTGCCGGCGCAGAAGCGGTCGATGCCGCCTGCCGGTTCGTACTCGGTGGCGAAGTCGAACGGCGAGCGGTGGCCGAGCCAGCCGGCCAGCGGCTGCGCAAAGCGGTCGGCGTCCATCGCCTGCAGGTGCCGTCGCGCGACGAAGACGAACGCCGGCGCGCCCGGCCCGCCGTTCAGGTACTTGTAGCCGCAGCCGACCGCGAAGTCGGCGCGCGCCTGCGCGAGATCGACCGGCACGGCGCCCGTCGAGTGCGACAAGTCCCAGACCGTGAGTGCACCGGCCAGGTGCGCACGGTGCGTGAGGTCCGCCATGTCGTGCATGCGGCCGCTGCGGTAGTTCACGTGCGTGAGCAGCATGACGGCCGTGCCCTCATCGATGTGATAGGCGATCTCGTCGCCCGGCACCGTCAGCAGCTGATAGCGGCCGCCGGAAAACTCGGTGATCGCCTGCGCGATGTACAGGTCGGTCGGGAAGTTGCCGCGCTCGGAGAGGATCACGTCGCAGTCGGTGCCGGTGACGTGCTGCAGCCGCAGCGCTGCCGCCAGCGCCTTGAACAGGTTGACCGAGGTGGAGTCAGCGCAGATCACCTCGTCGTCCGCGGCGCCGATCAGCCGCGCGATCTTGCCGCCGACGCGGCGCGGGGCGTCGATCCAGCCGGCGTCGTTCCAGGAGCCGATCAGCCCGCGGCCCCATTCGTTCTCGATCACCTCGCGCACGCGCGCGGCGGTCGCCGCCGGCAACGCACCGAGCGAATTGCCGTCGAGGTAGATCACGCCGTCGGGCAGGGCGAACGCGCGCCGATGCTCGGCCAGCGGATCGCGCAGGTCCAGGGCAAGGCAGTCGTCGCGGGTGAGGGCCATGTCGCTCAGAGTTCCCGCAGCACCGCTCGCACCGGGCTGGCGTCGATGCCGTGCCACTTCAGCGGCAGCGCGATCAGTTCATAGTCGCCGGCCGGCACCTCGTCGAGGACCAGCCCCTCGAGCACCGCCATGCCGTGCGCGCGCACGCGCTGGTGGCTGTCGAGCGTCTTGCTGCTCTCCGGGTCGAGCGAGGGCGTGTCGATGCCGACCAGCTTCACACCGTGCTCGTGCAGCAGGTCGATCGCTGCCGGCGCGATCGCAGTGAAGGCGGAATCCCAGCCGCCCGGCACGCGCCCGTAGCTTCGCAGCAGCACGCGCGGCGGCGTGGCCTGCAGGTGCGGTGCGAGATGCGCGGCTTCGACGAGGGCGCCGCGGTCAAGGACATGGATCACCCGGCACGGCCCGATATAGATCTCGACCGCCACCTCGCCGATCGACGCGCCGCGCTCGTCGTAGTGCAGCGGCGCGTCGGCATGGCTGCCGGTGTGCGGCGACATCGTCAGTTCCGACACGTTGACCGGGCAGCCCGGTCCGATCTGCCAGGTCCAGCGCAGCGTGAACGCGGAGTCGCCCGGAAACACCGGGAAGCCCGGCGCCACGCTCGGCGAGATGTCCCAGAGCCGCTTCATCTCTCGGCATTCTGGACCGCCGCTATGCTCCGCCGCAATCGCGCGTGCCGGCCGGACCGATCCTCCGCCACCGCCGGCCTTCATCCACCCGTCATGCCGCTGCACTTCTCGCACCTCTCCTCGGCGCTGATCGCCGCGCTGGTCGGCTTCGCCGGCACGCTGGCGCTGATCGTCGCCGCGGCGCAGGCGGTCGGTGCCACCGCCGCACAGACCGTGTCGTGGATCACCGCGATCAGCCTGGTCAAGGGCCTGGAAACGGGCTACCTGAGCTGGCGCCACCGAATGCCGATCGTGACGGCGTGGTCGACGCCGGGTGCAGCGCTGATCGGCGCCTCGGCGGGCATCGCGCTCGATGCGGCGGTCGGCGCGTTCCTGCTCGTCGGGCTGCTCATCGTTGCCACCGCGGCTTTCCGGCCGCTCGGCCGGCTGATCGAGCGCATCCCGATGTCGATCGCCGCGGCGATGCTGGCCGGGGTGCTGCTGCCGTTCGTGCTCGGCGCCTTCAAGGCGATCCCGCAGGCGCCGGCCCTCGCGCTGATGATGATCGCGGTGTACGCGCTGGTGCGCCCGTTCAGCCCGCTGTTCGCGGTGGTCATCGTGCTGGCCGCCGGCATCGCCGGCTGCTGGGCGTTCGGCCTGATCGGCCCGCTGGCGCACGCTTTCACGCCGCCGGGGCTCGAGTTCGTCGCGCCGCGCTTCGAGTGGTCGGTGCTGATCGGCCTCGGCGTGCCGCTGTACCTGGTGACGATGGCCTCGCAGAACCTGCCGGGCTTCGCCGTGCTGCGCGCCTCCGGCTACTCGCCGCCGGTGCAGCAGGCGCTGGCAGTGACGGGCGCCGGATCGGTGTTGTCGGCATTCTTCGGCGCGCACACGACCAACCTGGCGGCGATCACCGCGGCGCTGTGCACCGGTCCCGATGTCGACCGCGATCCGGCGCGGCGCTGGCCGGCGGGCATCGTCTATGCGCTGGCCTGGCTGGCGCTGGCGCTCGCCGGCGCCTCCGGCGTCGCGCTGCTGGCGGCGTTGCCGCCGGCGCTGATCGCGGTGGTGGTGGGACTCGCTTTGCTCGGCCCGCTGGTCGGTGCGCTGGGCACCGCGATGAAGGACGAGGCAGAGCGCTACCCGGCGCTGCTCGCCTTTGCGGTCAGCGCCGCCGGCGTGAACTTCGGCGGCATTGGCGCGGCGTTCTGGGGCCTCGCCGCCGGACTGCTCGCGCACGGCCTCGAGCACGGCCTGCGCGCGCTGCGCGGCCGGGGTGTGAGCGGGTGAGGCTCGACGCGGCCACGGCCGCGGCTCTGACGCTGCCGCCGTTGTTCTGGGCCGGTAATGCGGTGGTGGCGCGGATGCTGGTCGGCGACGTGCCGCCGGTGGCGCTGTCGCTGGCGCGCTGGGTGATCGCCTTCATGCTGCTGCTGCCGTTCGTCTGGCAGGCGGTAATCAGGCACCGCGCGGCATTCGTGCGCCACTGGCGCATCCTGCTGGCGATCGGCCCGCTCGGCGTCGGCGCCTACAACACCCTGCAGTACATCGCGCTGCAGACCTCGACGCCGATGGCCACCAGCCTGATCGCCTCCAGCTCGCCGGTGTTCATCCTTGCGCTCGGCGCGCTCGTGTTTGGCGAGAGGGCGCGGTCGGCGCAGTGGGCGGGCGCGGCGCTGTCGGTCGCCGGCGTGGTGCTGGTGATGGCGCGCGGCGATGCTGCCAACCTGACGCAGCTCGCCTTCGTGCCGGGCGATCTGATCATGCTGGTCGCCAATCTGACCTGGACGCTGTACACGTGGCTGCTGCGAAAGCACCGGCCCGACCTGCCGTTTGCGCCGCTGCTGCTGGTGCAGATGGCGATCGGCATCGCGGCCATTGCGCCTTTTGCCGTACTGGAGGCGGCGCTGTCGCCGGCGCGCATCGAGTGGAGCGCCGGCGCGGTGGGGGCGATGGTCTACATGGCGGTGTTCCCGTCGCTCGCCGCCTACTGGTGCTGGGACCTCGGCATCCGCCGCGTCGGCGCGGTGATCCCCGTCTACTTCGCCAACCTGACGCCCGTGTTCGCCGCCGTGCTGTCGATGTGGCTGCTCGCCGATCCGCCGCGGGTCTACCACGTGGTCGCGCTGGCGCTGATCATCGGCGGCATCCATCTCGCCAGCCGGCCGGCGCGCTGACGCCGAGGCCGCGCGGCGGCCGCATCAGCGGTGCGAGGAGTGCCCGCCGTGCGACGGCGGCGCGTCGGCGAGCTCGGCGAACTGGCTGTTGTAGAAGACGAGCGGCCTGCCGCGGACAATCTCGAACGACTCGATGCGACCGACCAGGATCACGTGGTCGCCTTCCTCGTAGCGGCTGCGGATGCCGCACTCGAACCAGCCGATGCAGCCGTCGATCCGCGGCAGGCCAGTATCGGTCGGGCTCCATTTCACGCCTTCGAAGCGCTTGGCGCCGCGCGTGGCGAAGTGCTTGGCGATCTCCGCCTGGTCGGCGGCCAGCACGTTGATCAGGTGCTGGCTGGACAGGCGGAAGGTGTCGAAGCTCGCCGCGCTCAGGCCCAGGCACCAGAGCACCAGCGGCGGGTCGAGCGACACCGAGGCAAACGAATTGACGGTGATGCCGTCCGGCGAGCCGTCGGCGGCGCGCGTGGTGACCACCGTCACCCCGGTGGCGAACTGGCCGAGCGCCTTGCGCAGTTCGGTCGTCGAATGGGAGCGGGCCTGCATGGCGCCGCATTGTAGGGGGAGCGGCACGGGTAGCATTGCGGCGATGGAAATCACCCGCAGTTTCGGGCTCGACGCGCTGGTCGAACGCCGCATCCAGGCGGCGATCGTGCGCGGCGAATTCGACAATCTGCCCGGTGCTGGCCGGCCGCTGGCGCTCGACGACGACCGGCTGGTGCCGGAAGAGCTGCGCGTGGCCTGCCGGCTGCTGAAGAACGCCGGCTACGTGCCGCCGGAGCTGGCGCAGATCTCCGAGATCAACCGGCTGCTCGGCGCGGTATCGCGTGCCGAGCTCGCCGAGGACGAGCGCAGTGCCGGCGCGCGCCGGCTGCGCGCGCTGCTGATCGAGCTGGAATTGTCCGGCCGTACCGCCACCGCGCAGGCAGCGTGGCAGCAGTACAGCGAGGTGTTGCGCGAACACTGCGAAAGATCACCTATTGCCGCGAGACGGCGCGCGGCGGCTTGACGCCGCGCTACGACGGCCCCATTTTGTGCATTGCTTTTTCTTGGAGGGAGGAAGAAAGATGAACATGCTTCGGATCGTGCTGGCCGCGCTGCTGGCCAGCGTGCTCGCCGGCTGCGGCTACAACGACATCCAGAGCAAGGACGAGGCGATCAAGAGCGCCTGGGCGGAGGTGATCAGCCAATACCAGCGGCGCGCCGACCTGATCCCGAACATCGTCAACACCGTCAAGGGCGAGGCGAACTTCGAGCAGGAAACGCTCACGCGCGTGATCGAGGCACGGGCCAAGGCCACGTCGATCCAGGCCACGCCGGAACTGGTCAACGATCCGGCGGCGATGGCGAAATTCCAGCAGGCGCAGGGCGAACTGTCCTCGGCGCTGTCCCGACTGATGGTGGTGGTCGAGAGGTATCCGGATCTGAAGGCCAACCAGGGCTTCCAGGACCTGCGCACGCAGCTCGAAGGCACCGAGAACCGCATCACGGTGGCGCGCAATCGCTTCATCAAGGCGACCCAGGACTACAACGTGCTGGTGCGGCAGTTCCCGGTCAACCTGACGGCGATGGTCTTCGGCTACAAGGAGAAGGCTCAGTTCACGGTGGAAAACGAGGCCGCCATCCAGAAGGCGCCGACGGTCGACTTCGGGACGCAGAAGAAGTAGCGCAGCAGGACCGCATCTGCGCACCATGACCGGCGCACTCGCCGTGGGGCGGCGTGCAGCGGCCGCACTGCTGCTCGCGTTGCTGGCGCTGTTGCCGCTCGTCGCGGCGGCAGCCGACGCACGCCTGCCCGACGGCACGCTGGCGGTACCGCCGCTGGCGCGCGTGACCGACACCACCGGGACGCTCAACGCCGGCCAGAAGCAGGCGCTGGAAGCGAAGCTCGCCGCGTTCGAGCGCTCGCGCGGCACGCAGATCGCGGTGGTGATGGTCGGC
This sequence comes from uncultured Burkholderiaceae bacterium, assembly GCA_964610575.1. Classification (GTDB taxonomy): domain Bacteria; phylum Pseudomonadota; class Gammaproteobacteria; order Burkholderiales; family Burkholderiaceae_F; genus JADJWR01. Next base: position 1,804 of record CAZSYX010000085.1, on the reverse strand, counting down.
AGCACGCAGCCCGAGCCGATCTCCGACTTCGCGCAGCGCATTGGCGACGCCTGGAAGATCGGCCGCCACGAGGTCGGCGACGGGCTGCTGATCGTGGTGGCCAAGGACGATCGACGGGTGTGGATCGCGGTGGCCAAGACGCTGGAGGGCGCGGTGCCCGATCTTGCCGCGGCGCGCGTCATCCGCGAGCAGATCACGCCGCGCTTCCGCCAGGGCGACTTTGCCGGCGGCATCGGCGCCGCCCTCGATTCGATCTTCAGGCTGATCGAGGGCGAGGGCTTGCCGGCACCCGACTCGCTTGGTCGCGGCGCGGCCGTCGAGGAGCAGGGCATCGTGGCTGTGCTGGCGCCGTTCGTGATCATCGGCGTGATCGTCGCGGTGCTGCTGCGCAAGGTCTTCGGCGTCAAGGGCGCGTTGCTCGGCGGCGCCGGCACCGGCACGGTGGCCGGCTGGGTGTTCTCTTCGCTGTCGCTGGGGCTGATCGCCGGCGTCGCGGCGTTCTTCTTCGCGTTGTTCGCGGGATCGGGTGGCGGCGGGCGCGTGCTCGGCGGTCGGCGCGGCGGTGTCTTCATACCCGGCGGCTGGAGCGGCGGTGGCGGCTGGTCCGGTGGTGGCGGCGGTGGTGGCGGCTGGTCGTCGGGCGGCGGCGGCGACTTCGGTGGCGGCGGCGCCGGCGGGAGTTGGTGATGGGAATGTCGCGCTGGCTCAGGCACTGGTTGCGCGCGCCGCGTGCGGTCGATCGTGCGCTGACGCCGGCGGCGCTCGAACGGGTCGAGCGCGCGATCGCGCAGGGGGAGGCCGCACACCGCGGCGAGATCCGCTTCGCCGTCGAGGCCCGCCTGCCGTGGAGCTACCTGAAGCGCGATGCGCCGGTGCGCCAGCGCGCCGAGATGCTGTTCGCCAAGCTGCGCGTGTGGGACACCGACGAGCGCAATGGCGTGCTGGTCTACGTCGAGCTGGCCGACCACGGCATCGAGATCGTCGCCGACCGGGGCATCGCCGCGCATGTGGCTAAGGAGCAGTGGCAGGCGATCTGCCGCGACGTGGCGCAACGCTTTGCAGCCGGCGAGTTCGAGGGCGGCGTGGTGGCCGGCATCGAGCGGATCGGTGACCTGCTCGCGCAGCACTTTCCGGCGGGCGAAGGCAAGCGCAATGCCGACGAACTTCCGAATCGTCCCGTGGTGATCGGCCGCTAGGCTCCGCGGCACGGTTCACCTGCAAGCGAGGTAAGCGATGTCGATCAGGAATCCGCTGCCGAAGGAGCCCGCTCCGGGGCACGAGTTTGCCACCCTCGGCGGCGGCTGCTTCTGGTGCCTGGAGGCCGTGTTCGAGGAACTGCAGGGCGTGGTCGAGGTCGAGTCGGGCTATGCCGGCGGGCACGTGGCCAACCCGACCTACCGCCAGGTGTGCGAGGGCATCACCGGCCACGCCGAGGTGGTGCGCATCGAGTTCGACCCGAAGCTGATCAGCTACCGCGAGATCCTCGAGGTCTTCTTCGCCGTCCACGACCCGACGACGCTGAACCGCCAGGGCGGCGATGTCGGCGAGCAGTACCGGTCGGTGATCTTCCATCACTCGCCGGCGCAGGAGACGGTGGCCAACGACGTGATCCGCGAGGCGCAGGAAGGCCACGACGACGAGATCGTCACCCAGCTGCTCCCCGCGGCCGAGTACTGGCGCGCCGAGACCTACCACCAGGAATACTTCCGCCACAACCCGGCGCAGGGCTACTGCATGATGGTCGTGTCGCCGAAGGTCGAGAAGTTCCGCCGCACCTTCGCCGCGAAGCGCAAGCCGCGGCCGG
>CAZSYX010000084.1:0-14427 GCA_964610575.1 uncultured Burkholderiaceae bacterium | reverse complement strand
CGCAGCCGAGCGTTCGTCGAAGCAGTGGCGGCCGCCGGCGAGGTCACCGCATGAGCGAGGTGCGGCGCTTCGCGCCGGAAGCCGCCGGCGACTTCGGCTGGGCCGACGTCGAGCGCCTGCGCTACAAGGAAGAAGGCAGTGCGCCGTTTCGCGACATCACGCGCCAGGTGCTGTTCGCGCAGCCGGACCAGGACTGCGAGCTGCGCTACTTCGAGATCGCGCCCGGCGGCTATTCGACGCTGGAGCGGCACCAGCACACGCACGCCGTGCTGATCCTGCGCGGCCGCGGCATCGTCCAACTGGGCTCAGCCGAGCAACCAGTCGCCGAGCACGACCTGGTGACGATCGATCCGCTGACCTGGCACCAGTTCCGCGCTGCGGCCGATTCCGCGCTCGGCTTCCTCTGCTTGGTGAGCAAGACGCGCGACCGACCGCGTCTGCCGACGGCCGAAGACTCAGCGCAACTGAACCGCAGTTAGCCGACCGAAGCGCGTCACCGGCATCGGCGCGCACCAGCCCGCGTCAGCGCGCCGCGGTCGAAGACGTGGCAGCCGCCGGTGAAGCCAGTTGCGGCTGCGGCGCCAACTTGTCGACCTCGTCCACCCAGCCGCCACCGACCGCCTGGTACACGTTGACGACCTGCGTGTAGCGCTCGGCCATCGAGCGCACGGCAGCGAGCTCCGCACTGAACAGCTCGTTCTCGGCATAGAGCACCTCGAGGAAGCTGGCGTAACCGTTGTCGAACCGCAGGCGCGACAGCCGCGCATAGTCGCGCAGCGCGGTCACGCGCCTTGCCTGCGCATCGGATTCCTCGCGTTTCTTGACCGTGCCGACGAGGGCGTCGTTGGTCTCGCGGAACGCGCCGAGGATGGCCTGCTGATAGAAGGCGAGCGCCTCGCGTTGCGCACCTTCGGCCGTCTGAACCTGTCCCTCGATGGCGCCGAAGGTGAACACCGGCCCGGCCAGCCCGGCGGCGACCGACCAGGCGGTAGCCGCGCTGCTGAGGAAATCGCCGAGCGCCGTGCTCACCGAGCCGAGCACGCCGGTCAGCGACAGCGTCGGGTAATAAAGCGATCGCGCGACGCCGATGTTGGCGTTCGCGGCGACGAGGTTCTGCTCGGCCTGCAGGATGTCCGGGCGTCGTTCGAGCAGCGTCGACGGCAGGTCGCCGGGGATCGCCGGCGCGACCAGTTCGTCGATCGCCTTACCGCGCTCGATCGGCCCCGGGTTGCGGCCGAGCAGGATGCTGATCAGGTTCTCCTGCGCGGCGATCTGCTGTTCGAGCGCCGGGATCGCCGCCAGTGCCTGCTGGTACTGCGACTCGACCTGCGCAACCTCGACCTGCGACACCACGCCGCCCTTGAAACGCAAGTCGAAGATCTTCTTCGTCTCGGCGTAATTGGTCGCGGTGGCACGGGCGATCTCGAGCTGCCGGTCGAGCGCGCGCAGGTTGATGTAGCTCGCTGCCACGCTGGTCACCACCGACAGCACGACGCCGCGGCGGCCCTGCTCGGTCGCATAGACCTGCGCCTGCGCCGCCTCGTTCTGCCGGCGCACGCGGCCGAAGAGGTCGATCTGCCACTGCGCGCTGAGCACGCCCTGATACAGCGTGGTGTACGGATCGGCGGGGGCCGGGATCGGCGGCGATCCCACCCGGCTCGAGCGATTGCGGCTCGCGTCCAGGCTGTAGCCGACCTGCGGATAGAACTGCGAACGGGTCGTCGTCAGCGCGCCGATGAACTGGTCGACGCGCGCCGCGGCAACGCGCAGGTCGCGGTTCTCGCGCAGGGCCTCTTCGATCAGCCGGTTCAGCACCGGATCGCCGAACTGCTCCCACCACTTCGTGTTGGCGACGTCTGCCGCCTTCGGGTAGTCGATCCGCCACTGCGCCGGTGCGTCCGTCGTCGGCCGCGCGTAGTCGGGGCCGACGGCGCAGCCGGCCAGCAGCGCGGCAACTATCGCCGCGCCGGCGCCGATTCTCAGCGCCGAGGAGAGCCCTTCAGCAAGACGGCGCATGTCAGTCGCCCTCCCGCTGCGCATGCGGCGCCCCTTCGGGCGCTGCGCCGCCCCGCGCCGCACCGGCAGCCGCCTTCTTCCCCGCGACCTTCTGGCTCATCGATTCGAGCAACCAGAAGAACAACGGCGCGAAGAAGATCGCCACCACGGTCGAGGCGAGGATGCCGCCGATCACGCCGGTGCCGATCGCCCGCAGGCTGTTGGCGCCCGGCCCGGAGGCGAGCGCCAGCGGCACGCAGCCCAGCCCGAAGGCCAGCGAGGTCATCACGATCGCACGGATCCGGGCCCGCGCCGCTTCCAGTGCCGCGTCCAGCACCGACATGCCGGAGCGCACGTGCTCGATCGCCACCTCGCAGATCAGGATCGCGTTTTTCGCCGACAGACCGACCAGGGTCACCAGCCCGACCTGGAAGTACACATCGTTCTCCAGCCCGCGCACCCAGGTGAGCAGCATCGCACCGAGCACGGCGATCGGCACGGTCAGCACGACGGCGACCGGCAGCGTCCACTTCTCGAACTGCGCCGCCAGCAGCAGGAACACCACGATCAGCCCGGCGACGAAGGCGATCGACGAGGTGCCGCCGGCCTCCTTCTCCTGCAGCGCCTGGCCGGCCCAGGCGAAGGAGAAGTCGCCCGGCAGCGTCTCGCGCGCCACCGCCTCCATCGCCGCTATCGCCTGCCCGGAGCTGAACCCTGTCGCCGGGTTGCCGGTGACCTTGACCGCCGGGAAGCCGTTGAAGCGCTCCATTAGCTTGGGCGCGGCGACGTAGCGCACCGTGATCAGCGCCGACAGCGGCACCATCTTGCCCGAGTGCGAGCGGACGAAGACCTTGTCGAAGTCGGCCGGGTCGGCGCGGTACTCGGGGTCGGCCTGCAGCACCACCCACCACACGCGGCTGAACTGGCTGAACTGCCCGGCGATCGACGAGCCGAAGAAGCTCTGCATGGTCTGGAAGACCTCCTGCACCGGCACGCCGAGCACCTCGGCCTTGTTGCGGTCCAGGTCGACGAACAGCTGCTGCGTGGCGGCGCGGAAGGTCGAGTTGACGCCGGCCAGCTCCGGCCGCTGCCGTGCGGCGGCGAGGAAAGCCTGGACCGCGGCGCCGGTGGCGCGCGGATCGCCGGCGCCGCGGTTCTGGATGTAGAACTCGAAGCCGCCGGTGGTGCCCAGCCCGGGGATCGACGGCGGGTTGATGGCGAAGACGAATCCGTCATTCAGGCCGGCGAACTGCGCGTTCAGCCGCGGCAGCGCGGCGAAGCTCAGCAGCGAGGCGTCCTTGCGTTCCTCGAACGGCTTCATCGACACGAACAGCACCGCGGCGTTGTTGCGGAACTGCCCGTCGACCAGGCTGAAACCGTTGACCAGCGCCACGTCCTGCACCGCCGGGTCCGCCGAGACGATCTGCTGCGCCTTGTCGGCGAGCAGACCGACCACGCCCTGGCTGGCGGTGTCCGGCGCCTCGACGACGACGAAGAAGTAACCCTGGTCCTCGTCGGGCACGAAGCTGGAGGGCAGGATGCGGAACATCAGCACGATGCCGGCGATGACCGCGGCGAAGGCGGCCAGCGCGATCGGCCAGCCCTGGATCAGGCGCGCCACGCCGCCGACGTAGCCGCCGGTCAGGCGGGCGAAGGCGTTCTCGAACCAGCGGAAGAAGCCCTTCTTCTCTCCGTGGTGCGCCTTGATGATGATCGCCGCCAGCGCCGGCGACAGCGTCAGCGCCATGATCCCCGAGATCACTACCGAGATGGCGATCGTGATGGCGAACTGCTGGTACAGGATGCCGGTGACGCCGCCGAGGAAGGCCACCGGCAGGAACACCGCCACCAGCACCAGCACGATCGAGATCAGCGCGCCGGCGATCTCGGTCATCGCCCGCTTCGAGGCCGCGAGCGCCGACAGGCCGTGCTTGGTCATGTTGGTCTCGACGTTCTCGACCACCACGATGGCGTCGTCGACCACCAGCCCGATGGCCAGGATCAGGCCGAACATCGTCAGCATGTTGATCGAGAAGCCGAGCAGGTGCATGCCGATGAAGGTGCCGACGATCGACACCGGCACCGCCAGGATCGGGATGATGGTGGCCCGCAGCGACTGCAAGAACAGGAACACCACCAGGATCACCAGCACCACCGCCTCGAAGAAGGTGTGCACCACCTTGTCGATCGAGTTCAGCGTGAACAGGCTGGTGTCGAGCGCGATCTTGTAGTCGAGCCCGGTCGGGAACTGCGCCTTCAGCTCCTCCAGTCGCTGCCGCACGGCGCGCGCCGTCTCCACGGCGTTGGCCCCCGGCTGCTGGTAGATGCCGATGGTGGTCGCCACCTTGCCGTTCATCCGGCTGGCGATCGAGTAGTCGCGCTTGGCCAGCTCGACCCGGCCGATGTCCTTCAGGCGGACGATCGCCGTGCCCTCCTTCGCCGCGCGGACGATGATGTCCTCGAACTGCTCGGGCCGCTGCAGCAGCCCCTGCGCGGTGATGACGAAGGTCTGCTGCACGCCCTGCGGCGACGGCTCGGCGCCGATCTGGCCGATGCCGAAGGTCTGGTTCTGGCTCTGGATCGCGGCGGCGACCTCCTGCACCGAGATGCCGAGCTGAGCCATCCGGTCCGGCCGCAGCCACACGCGCATGGCGATGTCGGGCAGGCCGAACACCGAGGCGCGGTTGGCGCCCGGCACCCGCTTCAGCTCCTCCAGCACGTACAGGTTGGTGTAGTTGTCGATGTAGGTGGCGCTGTAGCGGTCGTCGGGCGAGAACACCGACAAGACCATCATCAGGCTGGAGGACTTCTTGTCGACCGTGATCCCCTGCTGGGTCACCACCTGCGGCAGCATCGGCGCGGCCTGGCTGACCCGGTTCTGCACGTTGACCTGGTTGATGTCCGGGTCGGTGCCCGGCTTGAACACCACGTTCAGGGTCAGGTTGCCGGAGGACGAGGCAACCGAGTTGAAGTACAGCAGGCCGTCGACCCCGTTGATCTGCGTCTCCAGCGGCGCGGCGACGGTGTTGGCGATCACCTCGGCGGTGGCCCCGGGATAGCGCGCCGTGACCTGGATCTGCGGCGGCGCCAGCTCCGGGAACTGCGAGATCGGCGCCACCCGCATCGCCACCAGTCCGCCGAGCAGGATCAGGATCGAGATGACCGACGACAGGATCGGCCGGTCGATGAAGAAGTGGGTGAACATGGGCGCCTACTTCTTCTCGCCCGACCTGGCCGGCGCCTGCCCGGCGGCCTCGCCCGCCTGCGGCGCCGCCTTGCCCGCCGGCGCCCCGGGCTCGACGATCCTCACCGGCCGGCCCGGCACCACCTTCAGTACGCCGTCGACCACCACCCGGTCGCCCTGGTGCAGCCCGGCGGCGACCACGATGTCCTTCTCGCCGATGTAGTCGCCGACCACCACCGGCCGGACTTCGGCAACGCCCGCTTCGTTGACGACGTAGACCACGTGACCGTTGGAACCCTGCTGCACGGCCAGCTGCGGCACGACGATCGCGTTCGGCCGCACCGCGCCCTTCAGGATGGCCGTGACGAACATGCCCGGCCGCAGGTCCATCTTCGGGTTCGGCAGCACGCCGCGCACCATGAACGAACCGGTGTCCTGGCTGAACGACGGGTCGGCGAAGCTGATCTTTCCCGTGTACGGATAGCGCTTGCCGTCGGACAGCACCAGCTCAATCTCGTAGTGCTGGTTCTTCGGCTCGATGACCTGTCCCTTGGCGACCATCTCGCGGAACTTGGCGATCTGGTTCTGCGAGACACTGAAGGTGACCCAGATCGGGTCGATCGCCGCCACGTAGGTGAGCTTCGCGTCCGGCGACTGCGCGTTCAGGAAGGCGCCCTCGCGCTGCGCCGCCCGGCTGGCGAGTCCCGTGACCGGCGAGCGGATGGTCGCGTAGCCGAGATTCAGCTCCGCCTCGGTCACCTTGGCCTGGGCCGAGAACACCGCCGCCTTCGACGCGTCGAACTCGCCCTGCGCCTTGTCCAGATCGGCCTGCGACAGCGCGTTCTGCGCCGCCAGCGGCTTCACGCGCGCCAGCGTCGCCTCGGCGGTGGTGAAGCGCGCCTTCTGCGCCTGCAGTTCGCCGCGCGCCGCCTCGAGCTGCGCCTGGAACGGCTTCGGATCGAGCTGGAACATCAGCTGCCCCTCGCGCACCATGTCGCCTTCCTTGTAGGCGATCTTGTCGAGGAAGCCGGAGACGCGGGCGACGATGTCGACCTGGCGCGAACTCTCGGTCTGGGCGACGAAGCTGATCGCGTAGGGGATCGTGCGCGGCTGCACGGTGACGACCGACACCTCCGGCGCGGGCCTCTGCGGCGGCGGCGGCGCCTGCTTCGAGCAGCCGGCGGCGATGGCAACAGCGACGAGCGGGAGGGCGAGGCGCCAGGGTGCGGCAGCGGTCATGGGCGTGCTTTCCTGATGTTGACGCAGCGGATCTGGCCGGAGTCGTGTCCGGCGCCGGCGCGCCGCGGCGCGTAGTTTGCCCCAGCTGGCCCGGTCGCGTTGGATACTCTCGCCTCATTCGTGTGGCCACCCACCGCACCTCCGGGGCGGGCTGCAGCGCATTCAGGCAGAACAGGACATGAACGAGTGCTTATTCGCTACTTGCCTGCGGCTGGCCGCCGCCGGCCTCCTCGCCCTCGCGACTGTCGCCCAGGCTGCCGAGACCGCGTCGCGCCCGCGCGTGGGTCTGGTGCTCGGCGGCGGCGGCGCGCGCGGCGCATATCGGCGTGCTCGAGGTGCTCGAGAAGATGCGCGTGCCGGTCGATTGCGTTGCCGGCACCGGCATGGGCGCGCTGGTCGCCGGCGCCTGGGCCGCCGGCATGTCGCCGGCGCAGATGCGCATCGAGATGTCGAAGGCCAATTGGCACGACATGTTCCAGGACAACCCCGAGTTCTCCGAACTCAGCTACCGCAACCGGCGCCAGTCGCAGCGTTTCCTGCCGGCGTCGGAGACCGGCTTCAACCACGGCGAGATCCAGTACCCGCCGGGGGTGGTGCTCGGCCAGAAGGTCAAGCTGTTCTTCAACTCGCTGGTGCACGCCAATCTCGGCGAGCCCGAGATGCAGCAGTTGCCGCTGCCGGTATCGATCATCGCCACCGATATCGGCACCGGCGAGCGGATCGTCTTCCGCGATGGCAGCCTCACCATGGCGATGCGCGCCAGCATGTCCGTGCCCGGACTGCTGGCACCGATCGCGTACCAGAACCGCAAGTTCGTCGACGGCGGGCTGGTCGACAACGTGCCGATCCGCGAGGTGCGCGAACGCTGCGGCGCCAAGGTCGTGATCGCGGTGAACGTCGGTTCGCCGCTGCTGAAGGCGGAGGAAGTCGGTTCCCTGCTCAGCGTCTCGGTGCAGATGGTCAACATCCTCACCGAGCAGAATGTCGCGCAGTCGCTGGCCACCCTGCGGCCGGGCGACATCTACATCAAGCCGGACCTCGAGAAGATCTCGGCGGGCGACTTCGACAAGCACGAGCAAGCCGCGGAGCGCGGCCGGGTGGCGGCCGAAGGCGCGGCGGCCCGCCTGCAGACGCTTTCGGTCGGCGAGACACAATATGCGCACTGGTGGGGCCGCTTCGCGGCGCCGGCAAAGAAGCGGGCGCCGCGCATCGACGAAATCGAGATCGCCGGACTGGAGCAGGTCAATCCGGAGATCGTCGAGCGCCACATCACTCAGAAGCAAGGCGAGCCGCTCGACACCGAGCAACTCGACAAGGACCTGCTGCGTGTATTCGGCGAGGGCTACTTCGAAAGCGTCGACTACAGCCTGCGCAGGACGCGCGATCGCAACATCCTGCGCATCACGCCGGTCGAGAAGGGCTGGGGGCCGGGCTACCTGCGGCTGGGGCTCAATCTCGAACTCGCCGGCCAGGGCGCGACCTTCGACCTGCGCCTCGGCTACCAGAAGACGTGGCTGAACCGGCTGGGCGGCGAACTGCTGGTGCTCGGCCAGATCGGCAGCACCTACAGCGCCGGCGCCGAGTTCTACCAGCCGCTGGACGCGAAGCAGGTCTTCTTCGTCGAGCCCATTGCCGGCTACGAGCGCAGACGCAGTGCCGTCTTCCAGGAAGACCTGAAGATCGCCGAGTACGCGGTCAGCAGCCTGGCCGGCCAGGTGGCGGTCGGCGTCAACGTCGGCCTGCTGGGACAGGTGCGCGCGGGCTGGTACGAGAAGAAGCTGTCGGCCTCGATCGAAACCGGCCTGCCGCTTTTCCCGACCGGCACGGTCCGCTACGGCGGCGGATTCGTCGGCCTGGAGTTCGACCAGTTCAACCGACTGCACTTCCCCAGCAAGGGATGGGCAACGCGGCTCAGGTACTTCTCGTCGTCGGACGAGGACTTCAGCCGCCTCGATGCGCGAGCGGAAGTTGCGCACACGATCGACAGCTGCGTGCTGGGCGCCAAGGCCACCTACGCGGGCTCGCCGGGCAGCCGGCTGCCGATCTTCGACGCGGGGCAGCTCGGCGGCTTCCTCAACATGTCGGCCTTCGCCAAGGGGCAACTGGTCGGCGACGACGTCACCTACGCGCAGCTGAAGGTGGAGAAGATCATCGGCACGTTCCCGATCGGCCTGCGCGGCGACATGCGGCTCGGCCTCGCGCTGGAGGCCGGCTACCGGGGCGAGGCCTACACGGAGACGAAGCGCACCGGGGTGCTGAACTCGACCACGCTGTACGTCGGCGGCGAAACGCCGCTCGGGCCGCTGTACCTCGGCTACGGCTATTCCACCAGCGGCACGTGGAACGCCTACTTCTTCCTCGGCACGCCGTGAGCCGGCGAGCCGGCAAGATCAACCCGCTTCGACGCTGACAGCGATGGCCTTGCGCAAGGCTTACCGTCTGGCCATCAAGGCGCTCGCGCTAATGGCCGCGCTGTGGATCGCGGTTGCCGTGGGCTTCGCCGCGCAGGCCTGGTGGCGCCTGCCCGATCTGTCCGCCTGGCACCGGATCGCCTTCGCGCACGAGTTCCGCGCCGGCCATGCCGATGCCGCGAGGAGCTTTGCCGCCTATCTGGAACAGGAGGCGCGGCTGTTCGCGGAACTGAGACAGCGCCTCTACGACGATGCCGGCGCCGCCAGCACGGAACCTTACGGGCGTTACACGCCCGGCTCGCCAGTGGCGCGGCTGGCGTTGGACAGCGCGGGCAACCGGTCCGGCGTGACGCTCGCGGGCGAACGGCGCGGTGCCGTGCTGCTGCTGCACGGCCTGACCGATGCGCCCTACTCGCTGCACGCCGTCGGCCGGGCGCTGCACGAGCGCGGCTTCCATGTCGTCGCGCTGCGGCTGCCCGGCCACGGCACCACGCCTGGAGCGCTGACCCGCGTGAGCTGGCAGGACTGGGATGCCGCGGTGACGATCGCCGCCCGCCATGCAGCGTCGCTGGCCGGCAGCGGGCGGCCTTTCTACATTGCCGGCTACTCGACCGGCGCGCCGCTGGCGCTGCTGTATTCGCTGCGGGCGCTCGACGATCCGTCGGCTCCGATGCCGCGGCGACTGTTCCTGTTCTCGCCCGCCATCGGCGTGTCCGAGTTCGCGGTGATGACGCAGGCCGCCGGCGCACTGGCGTTCGTGCCCGGGCTGCAGAAGGCGAGCTGGCTTGACGTGCTGCCCGAGTACGACCCGTTCAAGTACAACTCGTTTCCGGTCAACGCGGCCAACCAGGTCTGGCGCCTGACGCGCGAACTCGAGGCGCAGCTGCGCGCCGCGGCCGAGGCCGGCAAGCTCGACCGCATGCCGACGGTGACCGCGTTCCAGTCGCTGGTGGATTCGACGGTGCTCGCGGCGGACGTCGGCAGGCGGCTTTTCATGCGGCTGCCGGCGCGCGGCCACGAACTGGTGGTGTTCGACATCAACCGCCAGGAATTCCTCGCCGGTCTGATTGCGCCCGGGCCGCGGCGCGCCTTCGATGAGGTGGCTGCCGCGCCAGCGCTGCCTTTCCGGCTCGCCGTCGTCGGCAACCGCTCGCCCGCGTCGGCGGAGGTGGTCGAGTGGGTGCGCGAAGCCGGCCAGCGCGACACCGTTGCGGTGAGCCTTGGGCTGCAGTGGCCCGACGCGGTGCTGTCACTCGGCCACATCGCCGTGCCGATGCCGCTCGACGACCCGCTCTACGGCCTGGCGCCGCAGCCCGACGGCGAAGCACGCGTGTTCACGCTCGGCGGTCCCGCGCCGCGCGGAGAGAGCGGCGCGCTGGTCGTGCCGCTCGGCAGCCTCGCCAGGCTGCGCAGCAACCCGTTCTTCCCGGTGATCGTCGGCCGCCTGGACGAGGCGGCGCGCGCCGACACGCGCTGACGGCGCGGCAGGAGCCGCGCTACTTCTGCGCCGCTGGCGCGCCGGACGCTGCACTGTCGTCCGGCGGCAGGTCGACCTCGGCGATCCAGTCGCCCAGCAGCTTGTAGGCAACGGCAAGGAGCACCGGCCCGACGAAGATGCCCACCAGCCCGAACGCGATCAGGCCGCCGATCACGCCGGCGAGGATCAGCAGCAGCGGCAGGTCGGCGCCGCGCTTGATTAGGACCGGCCGCAGGACGTTGTCCATGGTTCCGGCGATGAGTGTCACGACCAGCAGGAACGTGCCCCAGCCCACGTCGCCGCTCCAGTAGAGCCACACCACGGCCGGCACCAGCACCAGCATCGGCCCCAGCTGGGCGATGCACAGCATGAACATCACGGCAGTCAGCAGGCTGGCGAACGGGACACCGGCGACGGCCAGACCGATGCCACCGAGCACCGACTGCGCGATGGCGGTGACGCCGACGCCCAGTGCCACGGCGCGGATCGCCTGGCCGGCGAGAACGACCACGTTGTCGCCACGCTCGCCGGCAAGGCGTCGGCCGAAGCGCCTGGCGGTGAGCGCGGCCGTTTCGCCCTCGGCATACATCAGTGCCGAAAGGACCACCGTGACCAGGAACTGCACGATCAGGAAGCCGACGCCGCCGACCTCGCTGACGAACCACTTGACGATGTCGTTGGCGTAGGGCGCCAGCCGCGCCGCCAGGCCCTCGGGGCCTGTTAGTACGGCCTGCTCCCACGCGGCGACCACTTTGGGGCCGATGACCGGCAGCTGGCGGATGAACTCGGGCGGCGGCGGCAGCTGCGCCCCCGTCAGCGCGCGAAACCAGCCGACGATCCGGTCGGACTCGACGACGATGGTGACGATCGCCAGCGACAGCGGCACGACGAACACCAGCAGCAGGGTCGACGTCATGATGGTGCTGGCCAGCCAGCGCCGCCCCCACAGCCGCGCCTGCAGCCACAGCAGCGCCGGCCAGGTGGCCACCACGACCATGGTTGCCCAGATGGTGGCGCCGAGGAAAGGACGCAGGATCCACAGCGAGCCGAGGATCAGGCCGCCGATGAACAGGACGCTGAGCGTCGTGCGGGCGAGTTCCCCGCGGACGTCGGTCATGGATGAGCGCGCAACTTGGGGCTCGAAAGCGATGGGGTCAGCGGTCGCAGATCACCGTGGCAACGTGCTCGCGCCCATCAGGTATTCGTCGACGGCGCGCGCGCACTGGCGGCCTTCGCGGATCGCCCACACGACCAGCGACTGGCCGCGCCGCATATCGCCGGCGGCGAAGACCTTGTCGACGCTGGTCCCGTAGCAGCCCTTGCCGTCGGTGCTGGCACGCGCGTTGCCGCGCGCGTCCTTCTCCACTCCGAAAGCCTCCAGCACCGGAGCGGCCGGCGCGACGAAGCCCATTGCGAACAGCACCAGGTCGGCCGGCAGCTCGAACTCGGAGCCCGGCACCTCGACCATCTTTGTCTGGCCGGTCATCGGGTCCTTCTGCCATTCGACGCGCGCAGCGGTCAGGCTCTTCACGTTGCCCTTGCCGTCGTCGTTGAAGCGCTTGGTCGTCACCGCCCAGTCGCGCTCGACGCCTTCCTCGTGGCTGCTCGAGGTGCGCAGCCTCACCGGCCAGTAGGGCCAGGTCAGCTCCTTGTTCTCCTGCGCCGGCGGCTGCGGCAGCAGTTCGAACTGGGTGACGCTCCTGGCGCCGTGGCGGTTGCTGGTGCCGACGCAGTCCGAGCCCGTATCGCCGCCGCCGATCACCACCACGTGCTTGCCGGCAGCGAGGATCTGCCCGTTCACCTTGTCGCCGGCGACGACCTTGTTCTGCAGCGGCAGGAACTCCATCGCGAAGTGGATGCCCTTCAGTTCCCGTCCCGGCACCGGCAGATCGCGCGGCATCTCGGCGCCGCCGGCCAGCACCACGGCGTCGAAGTGCGCCGTCAGCTGCGCGGCGTCGATCGCTTCCTTGCTGAAGTCGTTGATCTTCGCGCCGTTGAGTTTCCCCACCAGCACACTGGTGCGGAAGGTCACCCCTTCGGCCTGCATCTGCTCGACTCGGCGATCGATGTGTGACTTCTCCATCTTGAAGTCCGGGATGCCGTAGCGAAGCAGGCCGCCGATGCGGTCGTTCTTCTCGAATACCGTGACCTCGTGCCCGGCGCGAGCCAGTTGCTGCGCGGCGGCGAGCCCCGCCGGTCCGCTGCCGACGACCGCCACTGTCTTGCCCGTCTTGCGCGCGGCCGGCTGCGGTACCACCCAGCCCTCGGCCCAGCCCTTGTCGATGATCGCGTGCTCGATCGACTTGATGCCGACCGGATCGTTGTTGATGTTCAGCGTGCAGGCGGCTTCGCAGGGCGCCGGGCAGACCCGGCCGGTGAACTCGGGGAAGTTGTTGGTCGAATGCAGGACGTCGAGCGCGCTCTTCCAGTCCTGCCGGTAGACGAGGTCGTTGAAGTCCGGGATGACGTTGTTGACCGGGCAGCCGTTGTTGCAGAAGGGAATGCCGCAGTCCATGCAGCGCGCCCCCTGCACCGCCGCCTGCTCGTCGGTCAGGTGGACGACGAACTCGTGCCAGTGCTTCTTGCGCGATGCCGGCTCTTCGGCTGCCTCTTCCAGTCGCTGGTACTCGAGGAATCCGGTGATCTTGCCCATGGTTTTCCTTATGCCGCCAGCTTCTTCGGCTCGGCTTTCTGCTGTGCCTGATGCAGTTCCTTCAGCGCGCGGCGGTACTCGTGCGGGAAGACCTTGACGAACCTGGCCCGCTTGTTCGGCCAGTCGTGCAGGATCTCGCGGGCGCGGAAGCTGCCGGTGTAACGGAAGTGCTTCTCGATCAGGCCGCGCAGCACGAACTCGTCGGTCTCGCCGAGGTGCCAGATCGCCTCGTCGACCTTTTCCTGCTGTTCCTGTGTCGGCGCTACCTGCTCGAGCGCCACCATCGAGGTGTTGCAGCGCTGCGCGAAGTCGCCGTCCGGGTCGTAGACGTAGGCAATGCCGCCACTCATGCCGGCGGCGAAGTTGCGGCCCGTTCCGCCCAGCACGACGACCGTGCCCTTGGTCATGTACTCGCAGCCGTGGTCACCGGTGCCCTCGACCACCGCGCTGGCGCCGGACAGGCGCACGGCGAAGCGCTCGCCGGCCACGCCGTTGAAGAATGCCTCGCCGGCGATCGCGCCGTACAGCACCGTGTTGCCGACGATGATGTGCTCCGGCCCGAAGCCGCGGAAATCGTTCGGGCTGCGCACGATCACGCGACCGCCCGACAGCCCCTTGCCGGTGTAGTCGTTGGCGTCGCCGACGAGGTCGAGCGTGATGCCATGCGCCAGGAATGCGCCGAAGCTCTGCCCGGCCGTGCCCTGGAACTGGATGTGGATGGTGTCGTCGGGCAGCCCTCCGTGGCCATACCGGCGCGCCACCTGCGCCGACAGCATGGTGCCGACGGTGCGGTTGACGTTGCGGATCGGGCTGATGAAGCTGACCCGCTCCTGCCGTTCGAGCGCCGGGGCCGCCACCGCGATCAGCTTGTGGTCGAGCGCGCGGTCCAGCCCGTGATCCTGCGTCTCGCAGTGACGGCGGGCGACCTCAAGCGGCATCGGCGGCCGGTAGAAGATGCGCGAGAAGTCGAGCCCCTTCGCCTTCCAGTGCTCGACGCCCTTGCGCATGTCGAGCAGGTCGGCGCGGCCGATCAGTTCGTCGAAACTGCGAATGCCGAGCTGCGCCATGATCTCGCGCGCTTCCTCGGCGACGAAGAAGAAGTAGTTGACGACGTGCTCGGGCTGGCCCTTGAAGCGCCTGCGCAGCACCGGGTCCTGGGTGGCCACGCCGACCGGGCAGGTATTCAGGTGGCACTTGCGCATCATGATGCAGCCCTCGACCACCAGCGGCGCGGTGGCGAAGCCGAACTCGTCGGCGCCGAGCAGCGCGCCGATGACGACGTCACGGCCGGTCTTCATCTGGCCGTCGACCTGCACGGCGATGCGGCCACGCAGGCGATTGAGCACCAGCGTCTGCTGCGTTTCGGCCAGGCCGAGTTCCCATGGCGTGCCGGCGTGCTTGATCGACGACATCGGCGAGGCGCCGGTGCCGCCGTCGTGGCCGGAGATCGTGACGTGGTCGGCCTTGG
>CAZSYX010000083.1:8094-14752 GCA_964610575.1 uncultured Burkholderiaceae bacterium | reverse complement strand
AAGCTGCTGAACTTCGGCGAGCAGAACGGCGAGTTCTGGGCGCCGGTGCCGGGCGAGGACCGCTCGTCGCTGTTCCCGAGCACGGTGGCCTACATCGCCACGCTGCTGCTGCACCGCTACAAGGTGCTCGGCATCCTCGACGACGACGGCCGCGCGATCGCCAGCAGCGGCATCCTCGCGCTGCCCGATGCGGTCAAGCTGATCGAGCACGAGACCGCACCGGTCAAGGGCAAGGTCTGCCCGAGCTGCCACGCGGCGGCGATGATCAAGCGAGACGGCTGTGAGTTCTGCACGGCCTGCGGCTATACGGGACACTGCTCGTAGCGAGCCGGCGCCGCGCGGCGACTTCGTCGGCCGTTATGGCCCGTGCGGAAGACGCACGGGCGCCTTGGCCGTGGCCTGACTCTTCAGTCGGCCAACGGGCGGCATCCGATTCTTCGTCTGCGGTAAAGTGCCCGCCGGTCCGCCGTCTTCGGCGAAAGAATCATTCCAACCCTGAGCGGGAACCCCACCATGCAAGTGTTCAATTTCAGCGCCGGCCCCGCGGTGCTGCCCAAGGAAGTCCTGCAACGCGCCGCCGCGGAGATGCTCGACTGGCACGGCAGCGGCATGTCGGTGATGGAGATGAGCCACCGCGGCCCCGAGTTCATCTCGATCGCCGAGAAGGCCGAGGCCGACCTGCGCAGGCTGCTCGCCATCGGCGACGACTACGCGGTGCTGTTCCTGCAGGGCGGCGCGATCGGCGAGAACGCGATCGTGCCGATGAACCTGCTCGGGGACCGCAAGGTCATCGACTTCGTCAATACCGGCGAGTGGTCGAAGAAGTCGATCAAGGAGGCGAAGAAGTACGCGCAGGTGAACATCGCCGCCAGCGCCGAGGACCGGAACTTCACCTACGTGCCGGCGCGCGAGACCTGGAAGCTCGCGGCCGACGCCGCCTACGTGCACATCTGCAGCAACGAGACGATCGGCGGCGTCGAGTACCACTGGACGCCCGACACGGGCGCCGTGCCGCTGGTGGCGGACATGTCGTCGCACATCCTGTCGCGGCCGATCGACGTGTCGAAGTACGGCGTCATCTACGGCGGCGCGCAGAAGAACGTCGGCCCGGCCGGGCTGACGTTGGTCGTCGTTCGCCGGAGCCTCCTTGACCGCGCGCTGCCGATCACGCCGAGCGCCTTTCACTGGAAGGAGCAGGCCGAGGCGGACTCGATGCTGAACACGCCGCCGACCTATTCCATCTACATTGCCGGCCTCGTGTTCGAGTGGCTGCTCGCGCAGGGCGGCCTGGCGGCGATGGAGCGGAAGAACATCGCCAAGGCCACGCTGCTTTACGACGCGATCGACGGCAGTGGCGGCTACTACATCAATCCGGTCGCCAGGGCCGACCGCTCGCGGATGAACGTGCCGTTCAAGCTGCGCGACGAGTCGCTCGACGGCGCCTTCCTGAAGGGCGCGCAGGCGCGCGGCCTGCTGCAGCTGAAGGGACACCGCTCGGTCGGCGGCATGCGCGCGTCGATCTACAACGCGATGCCGATCGAAGGCGTGCAGGCGCTGGTCGACTACATGAAAGAATTCGCGCGCAGCCACGGCTAGACGCGCCCCCTCTCCCCTGCCCCCTCTCCCGCAAGGTGAGAGGGGAACAACGACGCTGCATCACGACGATGAACAAGTACCAGATCCTGCTGCTGAACAACATCTCCAGCCACGGCCTGGCGCGGCTGCCGCACGAGCGCTATGTCACCGGCAAGCACGCCGACCGGCCCGACGCGATCCTGGTGCGCTCGCACGACATGCATGCAATGCCGATCCCGGCAAGCGTGAAGGCGATCGGCCGCGCCGGCGCAGGCACCAACAACATCCCGGTGGCCGAGATGTCCAAGCGCGGCGTGCCGGTGTTCAACGCGCCGGGCGCGAACGCCAACGCGGTCAAGGAACTGGTGCTGGCGGCGCTGCTGATCGGCGCGCGCAACCTGGTGCCGGCGCTGCAGTTCGTGCAACAGCTCCCGCCCGATGCAGCCGACTTCGAGACGCGCGTCGAGGACGGCAAGAAGCAGTTCGCCGGCATCGAGCTGCCGCATCGCACGCTCGGCGTGGTCGGCCTGGGCGCGATCGGCGCGCTGGTTGCCGAGACGGCCCTGAAGCTCGGCATGAAGGTGGTCGGCTTCGATCCCGAGATCACCGTCGACGCCGCCTGGCGCTTGCACTCCGGGGTGCGCAAGGCGAACTCTATCGAGGACCTGCTCAAGCACGCCGACTTCGTCACCCTGCACGTGCCGCTGCTGCCGGCCACCCGCGGGCTGATCGATGCCAAGCGGCTGGCGGCGATGAAATCCGGCGCGGCGCTGCTCAACTTTGCGCGCGACGCGATCGTCGACGACGAAGCGGTGCTCGGCGCGCTGCAGGCGGGCCGGCTGAAGTCCTACCTGTGCGACTTTCCGTCGCCGCGGCTGGCCGGCGCGCCCGGCGTGGTCGCCCTGCCGCACCTTGGCGCCTCGACCGCCGAGGCCGAGGAGAACTGCGCGGTGATGGTGGTCGACCAGCTGCGCGAGTTCCTCGAGAACGGCAACATCGCGAATGCGGTGAACTTTCCCAGCGTCGAGATGACGCGGGAGTCGGCATGGCGGGTGGCGATTGCGAATGCCAACGTGCCGAACATGCTCGGCCAGATTTCCACCGCGATGGCGATGGCCGGCCTCAATATTCACAACATGGTCAACAAGTCGCGCGGCGAGATGGCCTACACACTGGTCGACGTCGACAGCCCGGTGTCGCCAACCGTGATCGGCGAGATTGCGTCGATCGAAGGCGTGCTCTCGGTGCGCTCGGTTCCGGCGCAGCCTCGGTAAGAATCAGAAGCAAAACCGCGGCTGCGGGCGCGGCTGCGTTCAACCAACAGCGGGCGGGGTTCTCAACCCGCCTTTTTCTCGGCCTTCTTGCGCTCGGCCCACGCCTTCTTCAGCGCGGCGGAGATCTTCCTTTTCTGCGCTTCCGAGCGCGGCTTGCGGTTACCCCGGCCGGCTGAAGAGGCGGAGCCTCCGAGCGCGGCGAGCGCCTTCTTCAGCGCATCGATTTCAGCCTGCTTCTTGGCAATCTCAGCCTTGATTGCAGCAACGGCTTTGCTCATGGCATTTCTTCCTGCGACGGACCGAGGTATTTCGGCAGGTCGAAATTACCATTCGCCCCGCCATCAGCGCAGAAGAACCTCCCGCGAATAGTAAGAAAAACTACTGACTCGTTGCTTTTCTACATCGGCTCGGCAATGCTCGGCAGTCCCGCCAGCGCCATTGCCAGTTCGCTTTCGTCGTATACCTGGTCCGTCAGCTTGCCGGCGAAGTAATCCATGTAGGCCTGCATGTCGAAGTGACCGTGGCCGCACAGGTTGAAGAGAATCGCCCGGCTCGTCCCTTCTTCGCGGCAGCGCACCGCCTCGTCGATCGCGCCTTTCACCGCGTGGTTGGCCTCCGGCGCCGGCACGATGCCCTCGTGACGGGCGAACAGCACGCCCGCTTCGAAGCACTGCGTCTGGTGATAGGCGCGTGCGTCGATCAAGCCCAGTTCCTTGATGTGCGACACCAGCGGCGCCATGCCGTGATATCTCAGTCCGCCGGCGTGGAAACCCGGCGGCATGAAGGTCGACCCCAGCGTGTGCATCTTTGTCAGTGGCGTCATGTGCCCGGTGTCGCCGAAGTCGTAGGCATAACGGCCACGGGTCAGGCTCGGGCAGGCGGACGGTTCGACGGCGACGATGCGCACGCGCCTGCCGCCGCGCAGCTGGCTGCCGAGGAAGGGAAAGACGATGCCGGCAAAGTTGGAACCACCGCCGGTGCAGCCGACGATCACATCGGGATAGTCGTTCGCCATCTCGAGCTGCGCCATCGCTTCCAGGCCGATCACCGTCTGGTGCAGCAGCACGTGGTTGAGCACCGAGCCCAGGGCGTACTTGGTGTCGCTGCGGCTGGCGGCAATTTCCACCGCCTCGGAGATGGCAATGCCGAGGCTGCCATTGCTATCGGGAGACTTGGCCAGCACGCTGCGGCCGAAGTGGGTTTCCATCGATGGGCTGGCCACGCAGCGGGCGCCGTAGGTCTCCATCAGCGCGCGCCGGTACGGCTTCTGGTTGTACGAAACGCGCACCATGAAGATCTGCACGTCGATGCCGAACACGGCTCCGGCAAAGGCCAGCGACGAGCCCCACTGGCCGGCGCCGGTCTCGGTGGTCAGCCGCCTCACTCCGGCCTCGCGGTTGTAAAACGCCTGCGCGACGGCCGTGTTCGGCTTGTGGCTGCCGGCCGGGCTGACGCCCTCGTACTTGTAGTAAATGCGCGCCGGTGTCTGCAGTGCCTTTTCCAGCCTGCGGGCGCGGTACAGCGGCGTCACCCGCCACTGGCGGTAGACCTCGCGCACCGGCTCGGGAATCTCGATCTCGCGCTCGGTGGCGACCTCCTGCGCGATCAGCGCCATCGGGAACAGCGGCGCCAGATCGTCCGGCCCGACCGGCTTCAGCGTTCCCGGGTGCAGCACCGGCGGCGGCGGCTTCGGCAGGTCCGCCATCAGGTTGTACCAGTGCTTCGGGATGCGCGATTCGTCGAGCAGGTATTTCACGCTTTCGCTCATCTCGTTCTCCGTCTGTCCCGGCAGTTCGCCTCGATTCGCTGCCGCCGACTATAGCGAGCCATATCCAGCCTTCGGAGCGCGCCGAAATGATCTGCATCAAGCCTGGCTGCCGGCCCGGCCCGCCCCGGAGGGGGTAGCTCGCTGCCGCGCTTGATCCAGGTTAGAGACAGTGCATCCGGTGCACTCGCAGACTTCGTGCACCACGACAAACCAGGTGCACAGGAGTCCATATGAACGTCGCGACAGAAATCCCAACCGCCGAGCGCCCGCTCGGCGAGATCGCCCGCGAACTGCCGGGCGCCGCCGCCGTCTTCCGGCGCTACCGTCTCGACTACTGCTGCGGCGGCAGCCAGACGCTGCGCGAGGCCGCGTCGGCCGGCGGCGTCGATGCGCGCGAGATCGAGCGCGAACTCGCCGCCCTGGCACCGGCATCGGCGGAAGCCCCCGAGGAGCCGCTGCCGCTGATCGACCACATCCTCACCCGCTTCCACGAAACGCACCGCCGCGAACTGCCCGAGCTGATCGCGCTCGCCTACCGCGTCGAGGAACGGCACGCCGAGCACCCGCAGGTGCCGCGCGGGCTGGCCCGCATGCTCGAACATGTCTCGGAGGCCCTCGAGGAGCACATGCAGAAGGAGGAGCGGATCCTCTTCCCGATGATGCGCGCCGGCGGTGTGCCGATGATCATGGGCCCGATCCAGGTGATGGAGCACGAGCATGTCGAGCACGGCGAGCGGTTGCGCCAGCTCGAGGCGCTGACCAACAACCACACGCCGCCGGCGGACGCCTGCACCAGCTGGCACGCGCTGTATGCCGGCACGCGCAAGCTGGTGGACGACGTGATGCAGCACATCCACCTGGAGAACAACGTCCTGTTCCCGCAGTTCTCGGGCCAGCACTACTGACAGCGAGCGGCCGCGCAGCCGCTCGCCACCCCCGCCCGGGCCCACGGCCGCCGGCATCGACCTGCCGGCGGGCGGCCAGCGCCGCCCCTGCCCCAGCCCTCTTCACCGGCGGCCGCGCCGCCCGGCCGGAGGGTGATTTATCCCCGCAGAGACCCTAAACTCTGACGCGCATTCCGGGGGCAACCGGGAGCGACCCCTTCCAAAGGAGACAAGATGAGATTCGTACGCGCTATGTGCGCCGCGGCCATGGCCGCGGCCTTCGCTTTGCCGGTGGCGGCACAGCAGGTGACCTTCATGACCGGCCCCCAGGGCGGCGCGTGGATTCCGCTCGGCGGCGCGCTCAAGGGCATGTGGGAAAAGGAGATCCCCGGCCTGCAGATCCAGGCGGTCCCCGGCGCCGGCATCGCCAACGTCCGCGGCGTCGACGAGGGCAAGGCGCAGATCGGCTTCGGCAACTCGAGCACGACCGTCGACGGCCTGGCCGGCAATCCGCCCTATCCGAAGAAGACCACCAACGTCTGCCAGCTCGCCAACCTGTACCCGCAGTACTTCCAGGTCGTGGTCACCGCCGACTCGAACGTCAACACGTTCGCCGACATGAAAGGCAAGTCGGTGGTCACCCAGCCGAAGGGCAACACGGCGGAACTGCTCACCGCTGAGGTGCTGAAGATCAACGGGCTCAACTACCAGTCGCTGTCCAAGATCAGCTTCCAGTCCTACACCGACGCGGTGTCGCTGGTGAAGGACGGACATGCGCAGGTCTTCACGCTCGGCACGACCGCGCCCGCCTCCTCGGTGATGGACCTCGCCTCAGCGCGCGACATCAAGCTGCTGCCGGTCGACGACAAGACGATGGCCGAGCTGAAGAAGTCGAACGCCGGCTACAACCGGCTCATCATCAAGGCCGGCACCTATCCGAAGCAGGACAAGGACGTGCCGGTAATCGGCTACTCGACCCATCTGGTCGTGGCCTGTGACCTGCCGGACGACGTCGTCTACAAGATGACCAAGATCATGGCCGCCAACGTCGAGGGCATGGCCGCCGTGGTCAAGCCGATTACCGGCCTCACTCCCAAGGACATGGCGCTCGACATCGGCGTGCCGCTGCACAAGGGCGCGGCGAAGTACTACAAGGA
>CAZSYX010000083.1:5588-7994 GCA_964610575.1 uncultured Burkholderiaceae bacterium | reverse complement strand
CGCGTGGCGCATCGCCGACGCGGTGGTGCTCGCCGCCGGCTGGGGCTTCGTGCTGCACATCTTCCTCAATTACGAGTACTACACCAGCCGCATCATCTACATCGATGAACTGACGCTGCTGGACAAGTTCTTCGCCGTCGTCGCGGTGCTGGTCGTACTCGAAGGAACACGTCGGGTGATCGGCTGGGCGCTGCCGCTGACCGCAATCGTCTTCCTCGTCTACGCGATTGCCTTCACCAACGTCAAGGTGCCGGTGCTGATGGAGCAGGTCTACCTGTCCACCGAGGGGATCTTCGGTTCGACGCTCGGCGTATCGGCCTCGTACGTGATGCTGTTCGTGGTGTTTGGCGCCTTCATGGAGCGCAGCGGCACCGGGCAGTTGTTCATGGACTTTGCGATGTCGATCACCGGCCACGCCGCCGGCGGGCCCGGCAAGGTGGCAGTGGTCAGCTCGTCGCTGTTCGGCACCGTCTCCGGCAGCGCGGTGGCCAACGTGATGGTCGACGGCCCGATCACCATTCCGCTGATGAAGCGCACCGGCTTCCGCCCGCCGTTCGCTGCCGCCGTCGAGGCGGTTGCCTCCACCGGCGGCCAGCTGATGCCGCCGGTCATGGGCGCCGCGGCCTTCGTGATGGCCGAGTTCCTCGCCGTGCCCTACGCTCAGGTGGCGCTGTGGGCCGCGATCCCGGCGCTGCTGTACTACGTCGCGGTGTTCTTCGCTGTCCACTTCGAGGCCAAGCGCCACGGCCTGGCCGGCGTGCCGAGGTCGGAGCTGCCGAAGTTCGGCCAGGTGATGCTGCAGCGTGGGCACCTGTTCGTCCCGATCCTGATCGTGCTGTTCGGCCTGCTGCTCGGCTACTCGGCGCCGCTGTCCGCGCTGATCGCCGCACTTTCCTGCCTGCCGATGGCACTGCTGCGCGCTTCCACGCGACATGGCATCACCTGGCGCTCGGTGTTGAGCGCCCTGGAAGATGGCGCCCGCAACACGCTGTCGGTGGCCATGGCCTGCGCCTGCGCCGGCATCGTGATCGCCTGCGTCTCGATCACCGGGCTGGGCATTGTCTTCACGCAGGCGGTGATCGGGCTGGCGCAGGACTGGCTGCTGCTGGCCCTCATTCTGACTGCGGTAGCCGGGATCATCCTTGGCATGGGCATGCCGACCACACCGGCCTACATCGTGATGGTGGCGCTGCTCGTACCGGCGGTGATCAAGATGGGTGCAGCAGCACCGGCGGCGCACATGTTCGCCTTCTACTTCGCCATCCTGTCGGCGATCACGCCGCCGGTGGCGCTGGCGGTGTTCGCCGCCGCCAGCCTGGCCAAAGCGAACATCTGGACCACCGGCTGGGCGGCAATGCGGGCCGGCTCGCCCGCCTACATCGTGCCGTTCATGTTCATCTACGAGCCGGCGCTGCTGACGATCGGCGACTGGACCACCGTGCTGCACGCCACCGTCAGCGCGACGCTCGGCGTGGTACTACTGGCGGCGGGCCTGTTCGGCTATCTGCTTCGTCCGGCCTCGATGTGGCAGCGGGCATTGCTGGTCATCGCCGCGCTGCTGTTGATCAAGCCCGGTTGGATCACCGACCTGATCGGCCTGGGCGTGGCCGCGGTGGTCATCGTCGCGCAACTGGCGGCCGCGCGCGGCGCGCCGGCACGCAGCGGCTGACGCCGAGCGCCGCTGGAGACACCGATGCCCGTTCCCGTCAATCCCTTCAAGCGCGCGCTGC
Organism: uncultured Burkholderiaceae bacterium; assembly: GCA_964610575.1. Classification (GTDB taxonomy): domain Bacteria; phylum Pseudomonadota; class Gammaproteobacteria; order Burkholderiales; family Burkholderiaceae_F; genus JADJWR01. The sequence goes on along the minus strand of CAZSYX010000083.1, from coordinate 6,264 downwards.
GCGCCAAACGCCCGCAGATCGGCCTGTGGTCGAGTCTGGCCAGCCACCTCTCGGTGGAGGTCGTCGCCGGCGCCGGCTTCGACTGGCTGCTGATCGACATGGAGCACGCGCCGAACGAACTGCCGATGGTCCATTCGCAGCTGCAGGCCTTAAATGGGGGCACGGCGCACCCGATCGTGCGCCCGCCGTGGAACGACATGGTGGTGATCAAGCGGCTGCTCGACATCGGCGTGCAGTCGCTGCTCATTCCCTACGTGCAGACCGAGGAAGAGGCGCGCAACGCGGTCGCGTTCACCCGCTATCCGCCGCACGGCGTGCGCGGTTTCGCCACCGGTCCGCGCGCCAACAACTACGGCCGCATCACCGACTACGTGCAGACCTACGCCGATGAGCTGTGCTTGCTGGTGCAGGTCGAGACGCGCCAGGGACTGGATAACCTCGAGGCCATCGCCGGCGTCGAGGGCGTGGACGGGGTGTTCATCGGCCCGGCCGACCTCGCCGCAGCGCTCGGCCACGCCGGCGAACTGAAGCACCCGGAAGTGCAGGCCGCGATCGAAGACGCCATCCGGCGACTGGTCGCGGTCGGCAAGCCGCCCGGGATACTCACCGGCGACGAGGCGCTCGCCCGCCGCTACCTCGAACTCGGCGGCCTGTTCGTCGCCGTGGGCTCCGACCT
>CAZSYX010000083.1:0-5488 GCA_964610575.1 uncultured Burkholderiaceae bacterium | reverse complement strand
TCGCCCGCCGCTACCTCGAACTCGGCGGCCTGTTCGTCGCCGTGGGCTCCGACCTGGCGCTGCTGGCGCGCGGCGCCGATGCTTTGGCCGCGCGCTTCAAAGCCTCACGCTAGCCGCTGCGGCGAAGCGATCCGCGCCAGTTCGGCCGCCGGCAAACCGAGCCGCTCGCCCGCATCCACGATCTGCTGCCAGGTCGTCGTGTCGATTGGAATCGCCTCGGCGCGCGCGGCGCGCCATTCGCGCTCGGGATCGCCAGCCAGCCGCACACGATCGACGCCGGCCATCGGCGGCGAGGCGCGCACCCATTCGGCGAAGGCCATCGCCTCCTGCGCCAGCCGCTCGGCTGTGCCGAGCCGCTGCGGGTCGACGATGAAGGTCAGCATGTTGTTGATGATCGAACGACGCGCCAGCCGGTCGTGCAGCGTCACCCCGCCGGCGAGCGCGCCGCCGAGGATCTCGCACACCACCGCCATGCCGTAGCCCTTGTGTTCGCCGAACGGCAGGATCGCCCCGCTCGGATCGGCAAACAGCGCGCCCGGGTCGTTGGTCGGTTCGCCGTGCGCGTCGAGCAGCGTGTCGGGCTTGACCTGCTCGCCCTTGTTGAATGCCACCCGCACCTTGCCCATCGCGATGCGGCTGGTGGCGAAGTCGAGCAGGATCGGCTCACCGCTCGGCATCGGGATGCCGACGCAGAACGGGTTGGTGACGAAGCGCGCGTCGCGGCCGCCAAAGGGCGCGACCACCGGCTTGGCGATGACGTTGACGAAGTGGATGGAAACGTAGCCGGCCGCCACGCACTGCTCGGCCCAATGGCCGATGCGGCCGATGTGATGGCTGTTCGCCAGCCCGATGACCGCCACGCCGTGCTCGGCGGCGCGCTCTATGCCGAGCCGCATCGCATCGAAGGCCATCACCTGCCCGTAGCCGGCGTTGCCGTCGAGCATCAGCAGCGCTGCCGCATCCGTCACGACGCGCAACTGCTGGTTGACGCGCAGGCCGCTCTCGGCAAGCGCCTCGACGTAGCGCGGCAGCATGCCGACGCCGTGCGAGTCGTGCCCGGTCAGGTTGGCCTCGACCAGTTGCTCGGCCACAAGCGTCGCCTCGCGCTCGCTCGAGCCGCCTCGCTCGACGATCGCGCGCACGGTGGCGCGAAGCCGTTCGGGAGCAACGCTGACGCCAGAGATCGTCGTCTCGTTCACCGCATCCTCCTCGCGGCTCCGTTCAAAGCACCGGCGTCAGCAGCCGGCCGCTGTCGAACCAGCTGCGCAGGTTGGCCAGCACGCAGTCGGCCATCGCCTGCCGCGTTTCGTTCGTCGCGCTGGCGATGTGCGGCAGCAGGACCACGTTGTCGAGCACGAACAACGCCGGCGGCACGTTCGGCTCGTCCTCGAAGACGTCGAGCGCGGCGCCGGCGATGCGGCCTGCCTGCAGTGCCTCGACGAGCACGGCCTCGTCGACCACGCTGCCGCGCGAGATATTGACCAGGAAGCCGGCCGGGCCGAGTGCATCGATCACGTCGCGCGAGACCAGGTGCCGCGTGGCTGCTCCACCGGCGCAGGCGACGACCAGGAAGTCCGCCCACGCCGCCAGCGCCGGCAGCGACGCCTCGTAGTCGTACGGCGAATCTTCGACTAGCCGCCGGTTGTGATAGCGCACCGTCATGTCGAAGCCGCCGGCCCGCCTGGCGATGGCGTTGCCGATGCGGCCGAGGCCGACGATGCCGAGCTTCTTGCCCCACACGCGCGTGGCCAGCGGGAACTGCCCTTCCGGCCAGTCGCCGCGACGGACGAAGCGATCGGCTGCCGACAGCCGGCGCGCGACGTCGATCAGCAGCCCGAAGGCCAGGTCAGCGACGCACCCGGTCAGCACATCCGGCGTGTTCGACACCGCGACACCACGCTCGCGCGCGGCCTGCAGGTCGATGGTGTCGACACCGACGCCAAAATTGGCGATCACCGCGAGCCGCGGCAGCGCCTCGATCAGCGTCCGATCGGCGCCGAAGCGGGCCGACGTCGCCAGGCCGACGAACTCGTGCCCATGCGCGGCGAGAAACGCCTTCCGGTCCGCCTCTTTCCACAGAGGATGCAGGTCGAAACGCTCGGCAAGCTCGCTCTCCAGGCTGGCCATCAGCCGGCCGTGCTGCAGCACACGCGCCTTCATTCAGTGGATCTCCGGATCGGCCGTCGGCGCGCCGGCTTCGAGGAAGTCGAAGTCGCAGCCGTCGTTCGCCTGCTTCACATGCTTGAGATAAAGGGCGCCGAAGCCGCGCGAATAGTGCTCGGCAGGCGGTGTCCAGGCGGCGCGGCGGCGTCCCAGTTCGGCGGTGTCGACCTTCAGTTCGATCCTGCGGCCGGGCACGTCCAGTTCGATCGGGTCGCCGTCGCGCACCAGCGCCAGCGGCCCGCCGACGTGCGACTCCGGCGCCACGTGCAGCACGCAGGCGCCGTAGCTGGTGCCGCTCATGCGCGCGTCCGAGATGCGCACCATGTCGCGCACGCCGGCGGCGAGCAGCTTCTTCGGGATCGGCAGCTGGCCCCACTCGGGCATGCCGGGCGCCCCCTGCGGGCCGGCACTCTGCAGCACGATGACGCTGTCGGCGTCGACAGGGAGCGAAGGATCATCGATGCGCGAGGCCATGTCGTCGTAGTTGCGGAACACGACGGCGCGACCGGTGTGCTTTAGCAGCCGCGGCTCCATCGCCGCCGGCTTGATCACGGCGCCGTCCGGCGCCAGGTTGCCGCGCAGCACCGCCAGGCCGTCGCGCTCGACCAGCGGCTTGTCGCGGCGGCGGATCACCTCGTCGTTGAACACCGCCGCACCGGCGATGTTCTCGCCGAGCGTGCAGCCGTTGACCGTCGGCGCGCCGGTGTCGAGCAGGTCCGTGAGCTGCGCCAGCAGCGCGCGCAGGCCGCCCGCGTAGTAGAAGTCTTCCATCAGGTACCTGCCGGCAGGCCGCAGGTTGGCGAGCACCGGCGTGCGCCGCGCCAGGGCATCGAAGCGATCCAGATCGAGGGCTACGGCAGCGCGGCGGGCGATCGCGATCAGGTGCACGATGGCGTTGGTCGAGCCGCCCAGCGCGAGCACGGTGGTCACGGCGTTGTCGATGGCGTGCGCATCGACGATGGCGCGCGGCTTGATGTCCTCCCACACCATGTCGACGATGCGTTTGCCGGTCAGGGTGGCCATCTGCGCGTGGCGCGAATCGGCAGCGGGGATCGACGCGGCGCCCGGCAGGGTGAGCCCCATCGCCTCGGCGGCGCTGGTCATCGTCGAGGCGGTGCCCATCGTCATGCAGTGGCCGGGCGAGCGCGCGATGCCGTCCTCGATCTCGCCCCACTCGGCCTCGCCGATGTTGCCGGCGCGCAGCTCGGCCCAGTACTTCCAGACGTCCGAGCCGCTGCCGAGCGTCTCGCCGCGCCAGTTGCCGCGCAGCATCGGCCCGGCCGGCATGAAGATGGCCGGCAGGTTCATCGACAGCGCGCCCATGATCAGCGCCGGCGTCGTCTTGTCGCAGCCGCCCATCAGCACGCAGCCGTCGGCCGGATAGCTGCGCAGCAGTTCCTCCGTCTCCATCGCCAGCAGGTTGCGATAGAGCATCGTGGTCGGCTTCTGGAACGGCTCGGACAGCGAGATCGCCGGCATCTCGACCGGGAAGCCGCCGGCCTGCCAGACGCCGCGCTTGACCTCCTCGGCCCGCTGGCGGAAATGCGTGTGGCAGGGATTGATCTCGCTCCAGGTATTGATGATCGCGATCACCGGCTTGCCCGCGTAGTCCGACCGGTGATAGCCCATCTGCGCCGTGCGCGAACGGTGGCCGAACGAACGCAGGTCGTTGACGCCGTACCAGCGGTGGCTGCGCAGTTCCTCGGGCTTCTTGCGGGGCTTGTTCATCTTCTCGGGCTCGTAGTCGGAAGCCGGCCGACGTCCAGCCGGAACGCGGATCGTATCGCCCGCGTCGGAACAAGGGTTAGCCCGGGTGCCCAGGACGGCGATCGGCTGCTCTAATCCGCCCGCCTCCGATGGGGAGTAGCCGTCCGGCGCAATGTGCCGGGCTCACTGCGACGCCGTCAATACGGACGGGAAGCGGCTCGGCGCGAGCCTTTCCTGCCCGGCGCCGCGGGCCGATGCCGCAAGGGCATCGGTCGGCAAGACCAGCGGGCGACCGCATAATCACGAAGGTCCGCGCCGGGACCGCACAAGACGGAGTTCGCCATGGTTGGCATCGGCACGCCGCTGATGTGGTCGCTTTTCGCGGCCTTTGTATTGGTCGCCCTGCTGGTCGATTTCTTCGCCCTGAACAAACAGGGCGCGCACCGCGTCTCGATGAAGGAGGCGACGATCTGGTCGCTGATCTGGGTCGCGGTTTCCTTCGTCTTCGTCGGTTGGCTCTGGTGGTACCTGGGCGGCACCGGCGCCGACGCGGCCACCCGGGACGTGGCCAACACCAAGGCGCTCGAGTTCATCACCGGCTACCTGGTCGAGAAGGCGCTGGCGGTGGACAACATCTTCGTCTTCCTGATGGTGTTCACCTACTTTGCGGTGCCGGCGGAGTTCCAGAAGCGGGTGCTGATGATCGGCATCCTCGGCGCGCTGGTGCTGCGCGCGGTGATGATCCTCATCGGCGCGTGGCTGATCGCCCAGTTTCACTGGATTCTCTATCTGTTCGGCGCGTTCCTCGTCTTCACCGGCATCAAGATGTGGTGGGCGGCCGGCCAGGAGCCCGATCTGGAGGGCAACCCGGCGCTGAAGTGGGTGCGCGGCCGCATGAAGATCGCGCCCGGCTACGACGGCGAGAAGTTCTTCACCGTGGTCGACGGGGTCAGGATGGCGACCCCGCTGTTCGTGGTGATCCTGCTGATCGGCATCGTCGACGTGATCTTCGCGGTCGATTCGATCCCGGCCATCTTCGCCATCACCACCGACCCGTTCATCGTGCTCACCTCGAACGTGTTCGCCATCCTCGGCCTGCGCGCGATGTACTTCCTGCTCGCCGGCATGCACGAGCGCTTCCACCTGCTGTCCTACGGGCTGGCGATCGTGCTGGTGTTCATCGGCGCCAAGATGCTGCTGGTCGACATCTACAAGATCCCGGTGGCGATCTCGCTCGCCGTCACCGTGATCGTGCTGGCAGCGACGATGATCCTGTCGCTGCGCATCCCGCCCAGTGGCAAGGGCGGTGGCGCCTATCCGTTCGGCGCCAAGCGCAAGGAGCCGGCGCCGATCGATAGCCGCTGAGCTCGGCACCGGTCGCCCGAGCGTGCGCGCTCCGGTGAGCGTATCGAGGTAGAGGAAGCGGTTGGAGCGCGGGTCGTTGAAGGCTTCCTCGATCGGCTGGAGGTAGGCCTGCGCCTGGCGGCCGTAGGCCACGACGTCGAGCGGCCGGCCGGGGCGCGACGTGCCCGCTACCGTCTCTCAATCCAGTAAAGCGCGCCCAGCGCCACTGCCAGCACGACCAGGCTCGGCAGCACGGCGATGGCCAGCGGCGGCC
>CAZSYX010000082.1:12422-15230 GCA_964610575.1 uncultured Burkholderiaceae bacterium | reverse complement strand
GCCGATGCGGCCCTGGCGCTGGCGTGCTTCGTCCTGCTCCTCTCCGCGCGCATCTCGCCGGCGTGGGTCGTCGTCTTCGCCGCGCTGGCGGCATCGATCCTCGCCTCCTGAGCCGGCCGCAGTCGCGCCGGCCGCAGCCGCACGCTTCGCCTCGGATCCCGCACAGGCGCGAATCCGCATCATGCCGACGGCGTAGCCCCCGTTGCGTTCGATCAAGCGCGGCCGTGCTCGCTAGGCCGTGCGGATGAGCGCCGGGGACTTGCCAGACATGACCCGTCAAATACCCTGCCGGGTATGGCGCGAACGACCAACAAGGCGCCATCAACCAGGGAGGATCCATGAGAGTGATTTCAACGGCGGCTGTGCTCGCCGCGTCGCTGCTGGCAACCGCTGCCGGCGCTCAGACCGCAGCACCGCCGGCAGGACGCCTGCTGGCATCGAACTGCTTCCAGTGCCATGGCACCAACGGCGCCGGCCCCGGCTTCGACAGCATCGCCGGCAAGTCGGTCGACGAGATCTACAAGGAACTGCGCGAGATGAGGTCGGAGAACCCGGGCAACGACATCATGAAGGCGCACGCCCGCGGCTACACCGACGAGCAGTTGCGGCAGATCTCGACCTACCTGTCGCAGCAGCGTAGTTCTTCGAGCAGCAGCGACTGAGGGGGCCGCGATGAAAGACGACAATCTCGACAACGCACAGTTGATCCGCCGCCGCCTGCTGCAGGCGGCCGGCTTGGGTTCGCTCGCCGCCATGCTGCCGGTGCTCGGCTGCGGCGGCGGCAGTACGGCGGACGACGGCGGCGTGAGCTTCGCCCAGGGCCGCTCGAGCCCGACCACGTTCACGACCACGACGCTGCTGCAGACGGGCCTGAGTGGCCGCGTGGTGGTCGTCGGCGGCGGCATGGCCGGCGCGGCCGTGGCCAAGTACCTGCGCCTGTGGGGCGGCAGCGGCGTCTCCGTGACCCTGGTCGAGCGCAGCCCCAGCTACACCTCGAACATCATGAGCAACCTGGTGCTGACCGGCCAGCGCACGCTCGGCTCGCTGCAGTACAAGTACGACACGCTGGCCAGCCGCTACGGCGTCAAGCGCCTGCAGGGCGAGGTGGTCGCCATCGATCCGGTCGGCAGAAAGGTGACGCTGGCCTCGGGCGGCACGCTCGCCTACGACCGGCTGGTGCTGGCGCCCGGCGTCGAGTTCATCTACGAGCAGGGCGTCGGCATCCCGGGGCTGGAATCGGCGGCGGCGCAGGCCAGGGTGCTGCACGCGTGGCAGGCCGGGCCGCAGACCACCGCGCTGCGCAACCAGATCACGGCGATGCCCAGCGGCGGCGTGTTCGTGCTGACGATTCCCGCCAAGCCGTACCGCTGCCCGCCGGGCCCGTACGAGCGGGCCTGCCTGGTGGCCGACTGGCTGAAGAAGAACCGGCCCGGCTCGAAGGTGATCATCCTCGACGCCAACCCCGGCATCACCGCCGAGGTCCACTCGTTCACCGACGCCTTCATGAACGTGCATGCGGGCGTGACCGAGTACCACGCCAAGGTCACGATCAACGGCATCGACACCTCGACGATGACCGTCGACTCGAGCGTCGGCAGGATCAAGGCGAACGTCATCAATGCCATCCCGCCGCACCGTGCCGGCCGCGTGGTGACTGCTGCGGGGCTCACCGACCCGGCCGGCCGCTGGGCGAGCGTCAATCAGCTCAGCTACGAGTCGAAGGTGGCCGCGGGCATCCACGTGATCGGCGATTCGGCCGGCACGGCGCAGCCGAAGGCCGGACACATCGGCAACCAGCTCGGCAAGGTCTGCGCCGACGCCATCGTCCGCGCCTTCGGCGGGCTGCCGCCCGACGCGGCGCCGGTGACCAACTCGGCCTGTTACTCGCCGATCACCATGGAAACCGCTTCCTGGCTGACGGCGGTGTTCGCCTACGACCCCGGCACGCAGGCGATGGTCGCAGTGGCCGACTCCTTCCGCGAGGCCGCCGCGCGCGATGGCGGCAACTTCAGCAACATGAGCAAGTGGTTCAACGCGCTGATGAGCGAGACGTTCTCGTAGAAGGGCATCCGCGCACTTCGCATCGGGCGGCGCCTGCGGGCGCCGCCGTCGCTTCGCCGGGCTTGCCGTCGCGGCCCGATCAGAGCAACTCGATGGTCCGCGGGTCCGCCTCGCCGTCGAAGTACTTCTGCAGCGCGCGCGTGAAGACCGGCTCGCCGGTGGCCCGCGCGAACAGCGTCATGCAGGAGCGGAACTTCAGGTCCTCGGGCGGACCGAAGATCTGGTGCGCGCTGCGGCCGTCGACCGCCAGCACGAGTTCGGTGCACTCCTTCAGGCGCGGCCCGAGCAGCGGGTGCGCCCAGTAGGCCTGCGCCTCGGCCTTCGAGGCGATGCCGTAGTGCTGCGCGGTGGCGCTGCGGCCGAGGCCCTTGAGCTGCGGGAAGACGAACCACATCCAGTGGCTGCGCTTGCAGCCGGCAGCGAGTTCGGCGCAGACCTCGGCATAGACGCTTCGCTGCGCGTCGACGAAGCGCTTCAGGTCGAAGGGGTCGGTCATTGGCAGTAGGGCAAGTCGCAGGCCCCTCTCCCCCGGCCCCTCTCCCGCGAGGCGAGAGGGGAGGAAGGATCGAAATCAGGCGCGGCGCTGCAGCGACTCGACGATCTTCTCGCAGCGGCCGCGGTCGCGCGCGTCGGCCACGCCGGCGGTGGCGCACCATTCGAGCAGGATGTCGGCCGCACTGCCGCCGCCCGCTGCGGTCTTGAAGCGGCTGCGCAGCTGCTTGACCTGCACCGCCAGCCGCTCCTTGG
>CAZSYX010000082.1:0-12322 GCA_964610575.1 uncultured Burkholderiaceae bacterium | reverse complement strand
CTCGCACAGCTGATCGAAGGCGCGGCGCTGCTCGCGCCGGAGGCTGTCCACTTCCTTGCGCTGGCTGTCACGCGCCTCGAACACGGCGTTGCAGGCGGCGCGGAAGCGTTCCCACAGCACGCGCTCGTCGCGGCCGGCCAGCGGATGCGCCTTGGCGTGCTCGGTCCAGCGCGCCTGCAGCGAGCGCGCCTGCGCCGGCGCATCGCGCTCCTGCGCCTTCGCAACCAGCGCCTCGGCCTCGGCGATCAGCGTCTGGCGGCCGGACCTGGCCTCGCCCCGCGCCTGCCCGAGCAGTTCGCGCAGCGGCGCCAGCGCCTGCTTCATGCGCGCGTCGAGCTTCTTCCACGCGTCGGGCTCGACACTGCCCAGTTCGCCCCCGTGCCAGGCGTGGTCGGTTTCGCGCAGCCAGCGCTCGATCGCCCGCAGGTCCTGCGGTTCGGAGCCGAGCAGTTCCTGCGCGCTGGCCGACGCGGCGGCGATGAACTCGTCGCGCTGCTTGCGCGCCTGCTTGCGCTGCGCGTGCAGCTCGGCGAAGTGCCTCGCCGCCGGCGCATAGGCCTTCTCACAGGCGCCGTCGAAGCGCTCCCAAAGCGACTTCGGCACGCCGGCGTGCTGCTCGTCGAGCGCCTTCCACTCGGCGCGCAGCTTCTGCACGTCCTTCGCCAGCTGCGCCGGCGGATGGGTCTCCGTCGCAAGCGCCTCGGCGCGCTCGCAAAGCTGCACGCGCGCGTTGTGCTGGCCGAAGCTCATCCATCGCTCCAGCTCGCCGAGCTGCTGCACCACGCGGCTCAGGCGCTGGATCGTCGGCTTGGGCAGCGTGCCGGCGGCCACCTTCAGCGCCCGCGTCTGGTCGGCGGCCTCGCGCGCGGCCTGCACCTGTCCTGCCGCGAGTGCCTGTTCGGCCTCGTGCAGCAGCGAGTGCAGCTGGTGCCGCGCCGCGCTCTCCTCCTGCTGGGTGGCGCGCATCTGCGCCAGCCGGCGGCTCTCGATCACCATGATCGCCGCCTCGAAGCGGCGCGTCAGGTCCGGCGTGCGCACCGCCAGGTCGAGCGCCTGCCAGCGCAGCGGCAGCTGCGCGTTGTCGATGCCGGTGTCGGCGGCCAGCCGCTCCGCTTCGTCGACCAGCGCCTCGGCGGCGGCGAGCGCCGGCGCGGCCTTCTCCCATTGCGCGATCGACTGCTCGGCCTGCGCCAGCTTGGCGAGCGCGCCGGTGTTATCCAGTTCCTGCGCCTGCGCCCGCAGTGCCTCGAGTTCCGCGCGAAGCTGCGGCAGCGCTTCGGCGTGCGGCGTCGCCGAATGCCCGGCCAGCCACTCGGCGAGCCGCTGCTCGAAGGCCGCCTTGGCCCGCTGTTGCTCGCGCTCACGCTCGAAGCGCGCCTGCAGCGCCGCCCCCGCGGCATCCCAGCGCGCCTGCCGCCCGGCGTCGTCCTTCAGGTCCAGCGCCTTCCAGCGCCGCTCCAGTTCGACGGCGGCCATCACCACTGCGCCGGGCTGATCGACCAGCGCCTCGGCCTGCGCCAGCAGCGCATCGGCCTGCTCGGCCTGCGTCACGCGGCGCTCGATCGCCTCGACGCGCTGCTTTGCCAGCCGAGCGACGCCGCGGTCCTTGTCCTTGGCGCCGTCGGCAAGCCGGCGCAGCGCGCGCTCGTCGACCACCCGTTCGGCAGCAGCCAGCCGCACCGGTGCGTGTGGAGCAGACAGCGCGATCTCGACCAGCAGTCCCTGCTCGCCGATGTCCTCGACCGCGGCACGCAGCCGCTCGCCGTCGACACCGTCCAGCCAGCGGCCGAGCGACTCGACGATCGCCGCGCGCACCTGCGGCTCGCCATCGGCCTGCCAGCCGGCGGCGAGCGCCGCGCCGTCGCCGCAGCGGCGCGCGGCGGCAGCCCGCACTTCGGGCGCCGGATCGGCGCGCAGCAACTGGAGGAGTTCGGCGGACTCCGGCGGCAGGTCGGCGATGCCGAGCACGCGCTGCGCCGGATCGGCGTGTTCATGCAGCGGCGTGCGGGAAAGGATCTTGTTCAGCACGGGAAGATGGTGGTTCGGTGGCAAAGGGTTCGGCAGCAGCCGAAGGGTACCGCGCGGCGCCTACAGCCGGTCGGCGGGGACCATGCGCACCCCGGCGGCGGCGAGATCGCGCCGGGCGGCGGCGAGCGACCCGCCGGTGTCGATGGCGCGGCAGGCGTCCTCGATGACGAACGTCTCGAAACCGGCCGCCTGCGCGTCGAGTGCGCTCCATGCGACGCAGAAATCGGTGGCCAGGCCGCAGCAGTAGACGCGGCGGATGCCCCGCTCGCGCAGCATGCCCTTCAGGCCCGTGGGCGTGACGCGGTCGGCTTCGAGCAGCGCCGAGTAGCTGTCGGTGTGCGCGTGATAGCCCTTGCGGATCACCGCCTGCGCATGGGCCACCGCCAGCGCGGCGGCAAAGTCGGCGCCGCGGCTGCCCTGCACGCAATGATCGGGCCACAGCACCTGCGTGCCGTACGGCAGCTCGATCGTCTCGAACGGCTTGCGGCCGGCATGGCGGGAGGCGAACGAGATGTGGTTCGCCGGGTGCCAGTCCTGCGTCAGGATCACGTTGGCGAACTGCGCCGCGAGGCGGTTGACGACCGGCACCACCTCGTCGCCGCGCGGCACGGCAAGCGCGCCGCCGGGCAGGAAGTCGTTCTGCACGTCGACCACCAGCAGCACCGAATCCGCGTTCATTGCCCTTCACCTTCCCCGGCGGCGCGCAGCCGTGCGCGGACGAGCTCGATGTGGCTGCGCAGCGAATACAGCTCGTCGGCATGCGACAGCGGCACCTTGATCCGCTCTACCCGCCGCTCGAGCGCGTCGAGTTCGCGCAGCAGGCTCGCGGCGTCTTCCGCCGGCGCCTCGACCTGCTCCTCGATGTGCCGCAGCTGCGCGTACCAGCGGAAGACCCGGGAGCGGATGCGGAATTCGTACAGCGGCGGCACGACCCGCGAGGCGGGAATCAGCACGGCGATGATCGACAGCATCGCCACCCACATCCGATCGATCAGGTTGGCCAGCCAGAACGGCAGATAGCGCTGCAGCAGCGGCGGCCCGCTGCGATAGAAGCGCGCCGCCTCGCTGGCCAGCGGCAGCTCGGGCGACTCGGCGCGCGGGAACTCGCCGGCGCGCGCGAACCAGCCCGGGCCGCCGTGGATCTCGCGCGCCGCCTGCACGGCGAGCTGCACGATCGCCGGGTGGGTCTTTTCGCGCGCCGCGATGGTCGCCGTCGCGGCCACCAGCGCGACGTCGTTCGGCGGCAGGTCGCGGGCGAGGTCGACCACGCCACGCGGCAGCGCGAGGCTGCTGACGAAGCCGAAGCGCCGCGAATAGGCCTCCGCCTGGGCGAACTCGAACAACCGGATCCCCGGCGTGATCAGCAGCATCTGCACCAGCGGCGACTCCGGTGCCGACACCAGCACGATCGCATCGAGTTCGCCGGCGAGCAGCGCCACCACCGCGGCGGTCGGCGCCAGCTCGAGCACCTGCACGGACGACAGGTCGATGCGGTTGGCGTGCAGCAGCTTCAGCATCAGGTTGCGGCCACCCGAGCCGGACGGGCCGAGGTTCAGACGCAGCCCGGTCAGATCGCCGACCTGCGCCAGCGGCACCGGGCCGGCCGGTCCCGTGCGCAGGGCGCTGCGATAGAAGATCCACACCGGCTCGTAGAAGAGGGTGCCGAGCGAGACCAGCGGCACGCCGCTGCGGTCTTCGTCGGCGGCGCGGAGCGCCTCGCTGGCACCGCCCTGCATGAAGGCCAGGTCGACGCGCTCGCCCGCATCGCGCAGCAGGCGGAGGTTCTCCGCCGAACCTTCGGTGGCGCGCAGTTCGACCTCGATGCCGTGGCGGGCAAGTGCCTTCGCATAGGCCCGGCCAAACTCGGAATAGGCGCCCTGCGCCGGCCCGGTGGCCAGCACCACGCGCTTCGGCGGCGTCGGATCGAGCAGCACGTACGCGACCCACAGCAGCACGGCGCCGATCAGCACGAACGGGCTGGCGGCGAGCAGGAACTCGCGCACGGAATGCAGCGCATGGTGCAGCAGCGGGGACATCGGCATGTGCTCCGCCGGCGATTATGCAAGGCCAGCGAGGGCTGCCGCGCTCACGTAGACTGCGCCGCACCAAAGAGGACGACAAAACGTTGGGGGCACGACCATGAAGATCCTGGTGCCGGTCGACGGCAGCAAGTACAGCCGGGCGGCGATCGAGTTCATTGCCTCGCGCGCCACGCTGATCGGCGCCAGCCCCGACGTGCAACTGCTCAACGTCCAGCTCGAGGTGCCAGTGCGCGCGGCGCGGCTGATCGGCAAGGCAGCGGTCACCGCCTATTACGAGGACGAGTCGAAGAAGGCGCTGAAGGGCGCGCTTTCGGCGCTGAAACGTGCCGGCCTGACCGCGACCTCCGACTACGCCATCGGCCATCCTGCGGACGCGATTGCGCAGCGCGCCGACCAAACCGATGTCGACCTGATCACGATGGGCTCGCACGGGCACGGCGCGCTGGCCAGCCTGCTGTTCGGCTCGGTGACGCTCGGTGTGCTCGGGCGCACGAAGAAGCCGCTGCTGCTCCTGCGCGGCCATGGGCCGGCGCCGGGCGATTCGCTGAAGGTCGGCATCGCGATCGACGGCAGCGACTACGGCATTGCCGCGGCGAAGTACGTGCTGAAGCATCGCGCGCTGTTCGGTGGGCAGCCGAAGTTCACCGTCATCCACGCGGTGCCCGAGTTCGGCGGCGCGGCGATGCCCGACATGGCCGGCATCGCGCTGCCGGCGTACTCGGCCGAGGAGATCAAGGCGATGCAGCAGCAGGCCTTCGACAAGGCGGTCGAACCGGTGCGCCAGCTGTTCGACGACGCCGGCATCGCCGTCGACACCGTCTGCCTGACCGGCCCGGCCGGCGACGAGATTGCCGCCTACGCGAAGAAGAGAAAGCTCGACCTGCTGGTGCTGGGCTCGCACGGCTACGGCGCCGTGAAGGCCGCCGTGCTCGGCTCGGTGGCGCAGCGCGTCGCCGCCCACTGCGCCACCCCGCTGCTGCTGATTCGCGAGGCCTGACGCGGCGGCGGCGGCAAGCGCTGGCCTGCATCGGCGATCGGCGACAATCGCGCCTTCGCCGATGACCTCCGACGCAGCTCCACTGCACCCGCCCGCCGACGCGCGCTGGCTCGCCTCGCCGGTGCTGGCCTGGTTCTTCGTCACCGCCTGGGGCTCCGGTTATTTGGCGACCAAGGCCGGCCTGCAGTACGCGCCGCCCTTCACCTTCCTGGTCCTGCGCTTCGCCACCGGCGTGCTGTTGCTGCTGCCGCTGGCCCTGTGGTGGCATCGCCGCGAGCCGCTGCGCTGGCCGGCCACACCAGCCCAGTGGGCGCACGTCGTCATCGCCGGCCTGCTGATGCACGCCGCCAACCTCGGCGGCAGCCATTACGCGCAGTACCTCGGCATGTCGGCCGGCGTTGCAGCGCTGGTGCTGTCGGTGCAGCCGCTGGCCACCGCGATCATCGCCGCCTCGCTGCTGCACGAGCGGCTGCGCAACTGGCAGTGGCTCGGCGTGCTGGTCGGACTGGCCGGCGTGGCGCTGGTCGTCTGGCACAAGGTCGACGTGCGCGCGCTAAGTTTCGGCGCGCTGGCCTGCGTGCTGTTCGCGCTGGCGGCGATCACCGTCGGCACGCTGTACCAGCGCGCGTTCTGCCCGACCGTCGACCTGCGCGCCGCCGCGCTGGTGCAGTTCGGCGCCACCTTGCTGGTGCTGCTGCCGCTGGCGTTCTCGGTGGAAGGCTTCGAGGTGCGGCCGACCTGGGCGCTGGCCGGCTCCATTGGCTTCCTGGTCGTCTTCTCATCGATCCTCGCCGTCAACGCGCTGCACACGCTGATGCGCCGGGGCGAGGCCACCCGCGTGACCAGCCTGCTGTACCTGACGCCGATCATCGCCGTGGCCCTCGAGTGGTGGCTGTTCGCGGTGGTGCCGACGCCACTCACCGTGCTCGGCGTGGTGGTGACCTGCGCCGGCGTGGCGCTGGTGGCGTGGCGGCCGCGGCAGGACTGAACATGGCACGTGCATTCGCCGCATGACGCTGCTGACCATCATCACGCTAAGTGTGCTGGCGCACACGGTCTTCACGTCGGCGCGCATGATCGGCTCGCTTTATGCGCTGGCCAACGGCGCCTCGACCTTCACCGTCGGCGTGCTGATGGCGCTGTTCGCGCTGGTGCCAATGCTCATCGCTGTGCGGGCCGGCCGCTGGCTCGACGCGGTCGGGCCGCGCAAGCCGCTCGCCGCCGGCGCGGCGATGCTGGGCGTCGGCGCGTTGATGCCGGCGCTGTTTCCCTACCCGGTGGCCGACATCGCGCCGCTGCTGGTCGGCGCCGCGCTCATCGGCACCGGCTCGATGCTGATCCAGCAGACGACGATCCACATCGTCGGCAGCCGCGCCGAGCCGGGCCGGCGCGCCGCCGACTTCTCGTGGATGGCCGTCGGCGCCTCCGTCGCCGGCTTGATCGGCCCGGTGGCGAGCGGCCTGCTGATCGATCTCGCCGGTCACCGCGCGGCATTCGCCGCGCTGACGCTGCTGACCGTGACCAACGGCGTGCTGCTGTACGTGCACCGCGCCCAGCTGCCGTCGCACCGCGCACCGGCGGCGGCCGCCGAGCCGCGGCCAACCTTTGAACTGCTGACCATGAAGGACGTGCGCAACGTACTGATCGCGGTGGCGCTGATCTCGATGTCGTGGGACCTGCAGACTTTCATGATGCCGGTGCACGGCACTGCCGTCGGACTGTCGGCCTCCGAGATCGGCCTGGTGCTCGGCGCCTTCGCCGTGGCGACCTTTGCCGTGCGGCTGGCGATGCCGTTCGTGTCGCGCCGCCTGCGCGAGTGGCAGGTGCTGACCTTCACGCTGTTCACCGCCGCGCTGGCCTTTCTGCTGATGCCCTGGTTCGGCTCGCTGCTGCCACTCGCCGGCTGCTCCTTCCTGCTCGGGCTGGGGCTCGGCGCCGCGTACCCGAACGTGATGTCGCTTCTGCACGCCAAGTCGCCGCCGGGCCGGGTCGGCGAGGCGCTCGGGCTGCGCCACCTGATCATGAACGGCAGCCACGTGCTGCTGCCGCTGGTCTTCGGCGCCGCCGGCAGCGTGCTCGGCGCGCGGGTCGTCTTCCTGCTGATGGCGGCAGTGCTCTTCATCGCCGGTGTCAGTACGCGCCGGCTGAACCAACCGCCAACATGAGCGAGCCGATCCCTGCCCGCTGGACCGAGGCGCAGATGCAGGCCTCGCTCGCCGAGTCGCTGGCGCGCTGGGACGGGCGCGCACCGCTGTGGGTGTTCGGCTATGGCTCCCTGATCTGGAAGCCGGAGTTCGACTTCGAGGCGCGCGAGCCGGCGCGCATCCACGGTTACCACCGGCGGCTGTGCCTGCGCTCGGTGCTGTATCGCGGCACGCACGAGCGCCCCGGCATCGTCGCCGGGCTCGACCGCGGCGGCTCCTGCCTCGGCATGGCCTATCGCATCGGCGCCGCCGACGTGCCCCGGGTGTTCCGGCAGTTGTGGGAACGCGAGATGTTCCTTGGCTCGTACCGGCCGACCTGGACGCGGGCGCAGCTGCGGCGCGGATCGCACGCCGAGGCGCTTGCCTTCATCGTCCGGCGCGACGCGTTCAACTACTGCGGCGACCTGTCGGAAGACGAAGTCGTCGAAATCCTGGTCAAGGCCTGCGGCGTCAGGGGCACCAGCCTCGACTACCTGCAGCGCACGGTGACGGCACTGCAAGAGGCCGGCTTGCGTGATCCGCATCTGGAGCGGCTGGCGCACAAGGCGCAGCGCTGCGCGGCCGCAGGCTGAACGTACACTGCGGGCGCCGCCATGGATATTTCGCACCTGCGCACCGACTACAAGCGCGAGGCACTCGACGAGGCGCACACCGACGCCGATCCGGTCCGCCAGTTCTCGCGCTGGTGGGACGAGGCGATCGCCTCGAAGCTGCCGGAACCGAACGCGATGACGTTGGCCACGGCGGATGCCGAGGGGCGGCCGTCGGCGCGCGTGGTGCTGCTCAAGGGCTTCGACCACGCCGGCTTCGTCTTCTACACCAACTACGACAGCCGCAAGGGGCGCGAACTGGCGGACAACCCGCGCGCCGCCCTGCTCTTCTTCTGGCCCGAACTGGAGCGACAGGTCCGCATCGAGGGAGCCGTGCAGCGGGTCGGCGAGGCGGAATCCGATGCCTACTTCGCCAGCCGGCCGCTGGCCAGCCGGATCGGCGCCTGGGCCTCGCCGCAGAGCCAGCCGATCCCCGGCAAGGCGTGGCTGATGGCGCAGGCGGCGGAGATGGGCCTGCGTCACGGCCTGAACCCGAAACGGCCGCCGCACTGGGGCGGCTATCGCGTGGCGCCCGAGTCCTTCGAGTTCTGGCAGGGGCGGCCCTCGCGGCTGCACGACCGCCTGCTGTACACACTCGGAGTCTCGGGCTGGGCACGCGCGCGGCTGTCCCCCTGATACGTGACCTCGTTTACTGCGTTCCCGGTAGGCCGGCGTGCGCAATGACGCAAATGGGTGGCGTGGTTAGAATGGCGTGAAGCTGCGATGCCGCGCGGCAAGTCCCTGAATTAACGCGGCAACCCTGCCAGCAAACTCCTGCGAGCGAGCGCCCCATGAGTAGCGAGAAGACCACCGTACTGATCGTCGAAGACGAACCGGAATTCCGGATGCGCTTCAAGCAGATCGTCGAGAGCGAACCGACGCTCGAGTTGGTCGGCGTCGCCGCCAGCAAGCGCGAGGCGCAGGAGCTGATCGACCGCACGAAGTTCGACGTGATGCTGATCGACCTGGGGCTACCCGACGGCAACGGCACCGACCTGATCCGCCAGGTCAGCGCCAAGCGGCCCGACGTCGACATCATGGTGGTGACGGTCTTCGGCGACGAGCAGCACGTGGTTTCGGCCATCGAGGCCGGCGCCACCGGCTACATCCTGAAGGACTCGACCGCCGCCGACGTGGTCTCCTGCATCCGCCTGCTGCGTGCCGGCGGCTCGCCGGTGAGCCCGGTGGTCGCCCGCAGCGTGCTGCGCGCCATCCGCAACCGGATGGGCGGCGCGGGCGTCGGCACGACCCGCCCGGGCGGCGCCTCGCCGGACAACAACCCGCTGTCGGCGCGCGAGACCGAGATCCTGCAACTGCTCGCCAAGGGCATGAGCTTCAACGAGATCGGCGAGATCCTCGGCATCTCGCCGCACACCGTCACCGCGCACATCAAGAAGATCTATCGCAAGCTGGCGGTGCACTCGCGCGGCGAGGCGGTCTACGAGGCCACGCAGATGGGCCTGCTGCGCAGTTGAGCTGGCACCGTTGCGGACCCTGCGCACGCTCCTGATCTTGCTGGCGGCGGCCGCCGCCCTGATCCTTTCGGTTCCCGCGTCGGCGACGACGCTGCGCTCGGTCGACTGGACGCTGACCGAGATCGGCGCGGTTCCGGCGGACGACGCCCAATGGCAGGCCTACGACCTGCCGCTGCGCTGGACGTCGCGGCCGGGCGAGCCGTTGCGCGGCCTGACGCTGCGCCTGCGGACCACGCTCGATGCGCCGCCGACCCAGGCATGGGCGGTGCTGCTGTCGAATGCCTCCACCGGCGGGCGAGTCAGCGTCAACGGCCGCATGGTCGGCGAGATCCGCACGGCCGACGCGAGCACCGAAGTGCGCTGGCGGCGACCGCACCTGCTGGCCATCGATCCGTCGCTGCTCGTCGCGGGCGAGAACACGATCCTGATCCAGACCGCCTACAGCAGCGGCGTGCACTTCCTCGCCGGCGTCGAGGTGGGGCCGCTGGCCGAGGTCAGCCGCGAATACGGCCTGCGCTTCTTCGCCAGCACCATACTGCCGTGGATCGGCGGCACGCTGGCGACCTGCTTCGCCCTGCTCTTCGCACTGCTGTGGTTGCGCCGGCACGACCCCACCATCGCGCTGGTGGCGCTCGCGTCCGCCTTCTGGGTGCTGCGCAGCGCCTACTTCCTGGTCGAGACCGTGCCGGTCGGCGCGGAGATTTGGCTCGACCTGCTTTTCTACGTCGCCAACGGCGGCTTCGCGGTCGTGATGACGCTGGTGCTGCTGCGGCTGGCCGGCCGCACCAGCGGGCGCGCCGCCTGGATGCCGGCGCTGTACGCGGTGATCGGTCCGGCCCTGCTCATCGTTACAGGCGGCCACGCGGTGCCGCACCTCGACCGCCTGTGGTTGCCGGGGCTGATCGGCATGGTGGCAATCGGGCTGGCCTACGCGCTGCTGTCGCGGGTGCGCAAGCACGAAGCGCTGCAGATCGTCGTGATCACCGCCATCACCGTGGCGATCGCGGCGGCCGCCTACGACTACGGCGTGGCGCAGGGCTGGCTGCCCGAGGCCACCATGCTGGCGCTGCACTGGGCCGGCCCGCTGCTGCTGGCGGCGCTGGCCACGCCGGTGGTCGACCGTTTCGTGCGCGTGCTGCGCGACGCCGAGGGCGCGCGCACCGACCTCGAGTCGCGCGTGCGCGAGCGCGAGCAGATGCTCAAGCGCAACTACGAGCGGCTGCGCGAAGGCGAGCGCGTACAGGCCACCGCCGCCGAGCGGCAGCGGATCATGCAGGACATGCACGACGGCCTCGGCACGCAACTGGTCAGCTCGCTGATGCTGGTCGAGCGCGGCGCGCTCACCCAGGCGCAGGTGGCGCAGATCCTGCGCGAGTCGATCGACGACATGCGGCTGGCGATCGACGCGCTGGCGCAGGGCAACTCCGATCTCCTCGCCTCGCTCGGCAACCTGCGCTACCGGATGGAGCCGCGCTTCCGCGCCGCCGGCATCGAGCTGATCTGGGACGCGCGCGACATGCCGGAGGAACTGAACATCAACCCCGACGCGGTGCTGCCGATGCTGCGCATCGTGCAGGAGTCGCTGACCAACGCGCTGAAGCACAGCCAGGCGCGGGCGGTGTCGGTGGCGCTGCAGGTGACGCAGGCCGGCGACGAGGCGCCGATGCTGCAGATCCGTGTCACCGACAACGGCAGGGGCATCGCCGGCGAGCGCGTCGGCGGCCGCGGCCTGATGAACATGCGCAGCCGCGCCAACAAGATCGGCGGCACGCTGACGCTGGAAAGCGTGCCCGGCACCGGCACGCGCGTGAAGTTCACCTACAAGCTGGATGAGTACCACACCGGGCTGACGCGCACGTCGACGCAGCTGGGCCTGAACACGGAAGCAATCATCGAGCGCTTCCGCGAAGGCGGCGGCTGAGCCGCGCGCCGCTCGTGGCCACTGCTCGCGCATGAGCAGCGACGACACTGCAGGGTCATTGTTCGACCTGCCGCCCGAAGCGGGCCGTGGCGGCAGCAACGTCGAGCCGGCCGCGGTCGACGACGAGCTGCAACGCCTTGGACGCAGGCTGCCGGCGTCGATCTATCTCGGCACTTCGTCCTGGAGCTTTCCGGGCTGGCAGCGCATCGTCTACGGCGGCGCGCACACCGAGGCGCAACTGGCGCGTCTGGGGCTGGCCGCCTATGGCCGGCACCCGCTGCTGCGCGCGGTCGGCATCGACCGCAGCTTCTACCAGCCGCTGACCGAGCAGCAGTACGCGCACTACGCAAGCCAGGTGGGGGAGCACTTCCGCTTCCTGGTCAAGGCGCCGGCGCTGATCACCGACGCGCTGCTGCGCGGCGAGCGCGGCGCGCCGGCGGCGGAGAACCCGTCGTTCCTCGATCCCGTGCTGGCCCGCGAGCAGTTCGTCGAGCCGGCGCTGCGCGGGCTGGGCCGGCATGCCGGTCCGCTGGTGTTCCAGCTGTCGCCGCTGCCGCGCCGGCTGACTGCCGACGGCGGGCACGAACTGATCGACAGCCTCGGTGTGTTCCTGCGCCAGCTGCCGCGCGAAGTCGATGGCTCGGCGCCCGTCTATGCGGTCGAACTGCGCAATGCCGAACTGCTGACGCCGCGCTTCGTGCGCATGCTGCACGATGCTGCGGCCCGCCTGTGCATCGGCATCCACGCCGCGATGCCCGCCGCCGCACGCCAGGCGGCGGCGCTGCGGGCGATGGACGCGCCGGATGCCGACAGCGACGACTGGCGGCTCAAGGGCCCGCTCATCGTGCGCTGGAGTCTGCACGCCGGGCTGCGCTACGAGGAGGCGAAGAACCGCTACGCGCCGTTCGACCGCCTGCTCGACGCCGACCTGACCACGCGCGGCACGCTCGCCCACCTGGCGCACGTCGCCATCCGCAGCGGCCAGCCGGCCTTCATCATCGCCAACAACAAGGCCGAGGGCAGCGCGCCGCTGACCTGCATCGAACTGGCGCGCGCGATCGCCGG
>CAZSYX010000081.1:0-15231 GCA_964610575.1 uncultured Burkholderiaceae bacterium | reverse complement strand
CGGCTAGGGCGTGTCGCTGCCCGTTGCGGTCGTCGCACGGACTGCGCCGCCTTCTTCAAGCCAGCCCTGGATCTGCGCGTACACCCTGCGGCTGCTCAGCAGTTCCAGGTGACCGATCTTCTCGCCAACCCATTGATGGTCGTCCGGGAAGGCAAGCGTGCGCTCAGCGTCGCGGTGGCGGCCGAGCGCGCTGGCCAGCGGCACCAGTCCATCACCGATCAGCCGCGCGCCGGCGCCGGTGGTCGAATTGCCTTTCAGGCCGGCGATCGCATAGCAATCGACCCCCGCGGGCAAAGGCACAACATTCCGCCGATCCGGTCGCGGCACAAAACGGTCGTCGCTGGCTGCGTCATCTTCGAGCAGGCTGCCGTGGCGTAGGTCGGTGATGCCGGCGCTGCGCACGCGTCCAAGGTTCTCGAAGGCGGCCGTGTACGGGCTGGCGCCGAACAGCACGTGCACCCAGGCGCCGCCGCGCTCCAGCGGCGCGCCATGGTGCGGCGTGCCGATGAAGACCAGCTTGCGCAACCGCTTCGGCCACGCCCTTCTGCCGCGCCGGCCGTAATGCACCGCGCTCCGGGCGATCAGGCCACCCATGCTGTGGCCGATGATCACGAAGTCCTCGATCGGCACCGGCCAGTGCCCGATCAGCGGCTCGAGCAGCGCGGCGAGTTGCTTGCCGTTGGCCGAGATGTGCCGGCCGCTGTTGTAGCGCAGGTAGACCGGTGTGTAGCCGAGGTCCTGCGCCAGCTGGCGGCCATGGTCGTGGCCCTTGCGCGTCCACTGCCGGTCGCTCAAGCACAGCCCATGCAAGAGGACGGCAATCCTGCCCGTGGCAAGCGGCAACGCCCCGGCGAGACCCTCTTTGGTCAGTTCGAGCGGTTCGCCTTCGTGTCGAAGCTGCATCTCGATCGCGAGCGGGTTGTGGCTGCCTTCCAGATAGTCGCCCAGCACGCCGTTGAGCACCGCCAGCACGGTCTCACGGCCGCGCCAGGAACTGCCGGCGCCGAGCCGCGGCTGCAAGGCGCCGAGCGAGGCGTCCAGACCGGCGCCCACCAGGCGCGTGACGCCGCGCACGCTCCTGTAGACCAGCCCGGTGATGCCGCGGGTCGGCGCGAACGTGGCCTTGCCCAGCACACCCGGCGTGCGCAGGATGTTGTGATGCATGGTCTCGACCAGGTGGCTCAGCATCACCGTGGCATCGGCTGCCAGGCGGCTCGCGCCACGCAGATCGGATGGGATCGAGGCTTTCTCGCGCGGGGTCGTTGTCATGGGCGCACTGTAGGGCCAGCGCCCGGCCTCGGCAGCGCCACGAATAGAGCAGCCCTTCCAGCGCCGAGCAGGCGCCACAGTGCCGCCTTGGTCAGAACCGGCGGTCTGCCGGAGCCGCTCAGGCGCCGGCGATCCGCGCGCCGTGCGTGTACACGCTGAAGGTCTGGCCGCGCGCAAAGCCGATCAGGGTCTGGCCGCATTTGTCGGCCACGCGGACAGCCAGTGCGGTCGGCGCCGACACCGCAGCGAGCACACTGATGCCGGCGGTGGCGCTCTTCTGCACCATCTCGACGCTGGCGCGGCTGGTGACCAGCGCAAAGCCAGCACGGGTATCGACGCCGCCACGCATCAGCGCGCCGATCAACTTGTCGAGCGCGTTGTGGCGGCCGACGTCCTCGCGCGCGAGGACGATCGCGCCATCGAGTCCGCACCACACGGCACCGTGCGCAGCGCCGGTGCGATGCTGCAGCGGCTGTGCGTCGGCGAGACCGGCATGCGCGCGGGCCAGCGCCGCCGGAGCGATGCGCAGCGGCCGCGCCGACAGGTCGGGCAGCGGCCGCAGCACCTGGTCGAGGCTTTCGGTGCCACAGATGCCGCAGCCGGTGCGACCGGCCAGTGTGCGCCGATGCGCCTTCAGCAGCGCAAAGGCCGAGGCTGCGATCTCGATCGCCAGCGTGATTCCCGCCGCGCCTTCGCGCACCTCCATGCCGTAGCACTGCGAAGGCCGCGCGATGCCTTCGCTCAGCGAGAAGCCGATCGCGAAATCCTGGAGGTCGGCCGGCGTGGCCAGCATCACGGCGTGCGAGATGCCGTTGTATTCGAAGGCGATCGGCACCTCGCAGGCAATGTCTGCCGTCACGACGGCAGACGCGCCAGTGCTGAAACGCTGCACTGACCGCGGTTCGCTCGCCGCGGCGGAGACGTCGTCGTCTGCCATGACGGCGCAGGTTACTGGTTCAAGTGCACCCATGGGCATCAGCCTGCCTCGGCCGCCAGATCGCGCAGCAGCCGCTGCGCCAGCACGATGGCCACCTGCCGGCGATAGTTCGACGCGGTCACCGTCGTGCGCATCGGGCTGACCTGCTTGCCGATGCGTTTGCCGAGCGCGGTAGACATCGCTTCATCGACCGGGGCTCCGCACAGCGCATCGGTGCCGGCAAGCAGCAGCGGCCGCGAGTTGGTTCCGGTCAGCGCAAGGCGCAGGCTGCTCAATCGGCCGCCGTCGAACGTGGCGCGCGCCGCGACGCCCGCCAGCGGAAAGTCCATCGCGCCGCGAATGCGCGCCTTGCGATAGCCGCTGCGCGCGCCGGCCGGCTGCGGCGGAATGCGGACCGCGACCAGCAGTTCGTCCGTTGCAAGGCGAAGCGATGCGGCGCCGTCGTCGGCGTACAGATCCGCCAGCGGCAGCGTGCGCGTACCCTTGCTCCCCGCGATCTGCGCCGCTGCATCGAGCGCGATCAGCGCCGGCGCGACATCGCCGCTGAATGCCGCATGGCAGCGCTTGCCCTGCGGCGCGACGTGGCAGGTCTCGCCGCCGTGCTTCAGGCAGTAATCGTTCGACCGCCGCCACCATTCGCTCTGGTTGTAGAACACGCAGCGCGTGTCGAGACACAGGTTGCCGCCCAGCGTGGCCACGCTGCGGTGGCCCGGCCCGGCCACGCTCGCTGCGGCCTGCGCCAGCGCCGGCAGTTCGCGCGCCATTGCGGCATCCGCGGCGAGCGCGGCGAGTGTGACGCCGGCGCCGAGGTGCCAGCCTTGCGCGCCGCACGTGACCGCGCCGAAATCCGCAATCGCCGATACATCGATGAGCGCCGGCGGTGCCCCGATGCCGCGGCGCAAGTTCGGCAGCAGGTCGGTGCCACCGGCGATGATCCGCGCCCCGGGCACGCTCGCCAGCAGCGCGGCGGCCTGCGCAGCAGTGCCGGCCTTGTGCAGCGTGAAGGGCGCCAGTCGTTCCATGTCACGCCCCGCCCGGCTGCGTCGCTTCGGCGATCGCCTGCTGCAGGCGCCGCTTGCGAGCCCGTGCCTGCAGCGCATCGAGCAGCCTGTCGGGCGAGGCCGGCAGTTCGGTGAGGCGCAGCCCGGTGGCATCGGCGATCGCATTGGTCAGCGCCGGAATGAAGCCGGACAGCGACCCCTCCCCTGCCTCCTTGGCGCCGAACGGCCCGTGCGGATCGGGCGCCTCGACGATGAAGGTATCGATCGGCGGCGACTCGACGATCGTCGGGATCCGGTAGTCGAGGAAGTTGGCGGCCAGCGGCAGGCCGTCTGCATAGCGCGTCTCCTCGGTGAGCGCCTGGCCCATGCCCATCCACACGGAGCCCTGCACCTGCCCTTCGACCGCCAGCGGGTTGATCGCGCGGCCGCAGTCGTGCGCCACCCACACGCGCAGCACCCTGACCACGCCGGTCGCCTCGTCGACGTCGACCTCGACCACCTGCGCGGCGTACGAATAGCCGGCGCCCGTGCCGACCGCCGCTCCCTTGAACTTGCCGCCCTGCACCTCGACCGGTGTCGACCAGACGCCCTTGACGGTCAGCGTGCCGGCGTCTTCGAGCGCCGCGGTGACCACGTCCCGGTAGCCGATCGCCTTCTCGCCGTCCACGAGCCGATACAGCTCACCCAGGCATTCCACCTCCGCTTCGCTCACGCCGAGCTTGCGCGCCGCGCCGGTGACCAGAACCGCGCGCAGCGCCTGCGCGGCGCGGATCGCCGCATTGCCGACCATGAACGACACCCGCGACGAATACGAGCCGTTGTCCTTCGGCGTCACCGCGCTGTCGTTGGCGATCACCCGCAGCCGTTCGAGCGACAGGCCGAGCACCTCGGCCACCGCCTGCGCGATCAGGGTGGAGGAGCCCTGGCCGATGTCGGCGGCGCCGGTCAGCACGGTGATGCTGCCGTCGAAGTCGAGCTTGAGGTTGACCACCGCGTGCGGTTCGCCGGTCCAGTGCACCGGCTTGGCCGAGCCGCTGACGTAGTGCGAGCAGGCCATGCCGAGCCCGCGGCCAGCCGGCAGATGGCCGCGCCGCTCACGCCACAGCGAAGCCGCCTCGACCTTGTCCAGGCACTCGGCCAGCCCGCACGAGTTCACCTGCAAGTCGTTGATCGTCCGATGCGGCGCGATGATGAGGTTCGCGCGCCGCACCGCGAACGGATCGAGGCCGAGTTCGGCGCTCATCGCGTCGAGCAGCGCCTCGAACGCGTGCCTCACGTCGACCGAGCCGTGGCCGCGCATCGCGCCGCTCGGCGGCGTGTTCGCGTAGACGCGCAGGCCGTGGTAGCGGCTGGCCGGCACGCGATAGATCGCGTGCAGCAGCGCGCCGGCGTAGAGGATCGTCACCAGCCCGTAGCCGGCATAGGCGCCACCGCGCTGGATCACCTCGCAGTCGATCGCCGTGATCCGGCCCTCGCGCGTCAGGCCGATCTTCAGCCGCACGTCCGTTTCCGGCCGGCCGCGATGGGTGAGGAAGGTCTCCTCGCGCGTCAGTTCGAGCTTGATGGTGCCGGCGGCGGCACGTGCCAGCAGCGAGGCGATGATCTCGAAGTTCAGCGTCTCGGTGCGATGGCCGAAGCCGCCGCCGACGAAGGGCTTGATGACCCGGATCTGCGACTCGTCCAGCCGCAGGCAGCGGGCCAATGCCAGGTGCACGTAGTACGGCACCTGGGTGACCGAATGAAGCGTCAGCCGCTCGCGCTCGGCGTCCCACTCGGCGAGCGCCGCGTTCGGCTCCATCATCGCGTGGGTGACCTCGGCGTAATGGAACCGTTCCTCGCGCACCAGCGTCGCCGTCGCAAAGCCGGCCTCCACGTCGCCGAAGGTGTGATCGACCTCGCGCTCGATGTTGCCGGGCTTGTTTTCGTGCAACTGGACGGCGCCCGCCACCAGCGCCGACTTCGCGTCGAACACCGCCGGCAGCGGCTCCAGATCGAGCACGATCGCGGCCAGTGCCGCGCGCGCGGTGGCCTCGTCGACCGCCGCCACCGCCGCCACCGGCTCGCCGCGATAGCGGACACGCTCGCGGGCGAGCGGGAATTCGTTTTGCGCAATCGGAATGACGCCGTACGGCACGTCGCAGTCGTCGCCGGTGACGACCGCCCGAACGCCCGGCATCGCCCGCGCGGCGCGGGTGTCGATGCCGCGGATGCGCGCGTGCGGCAGCGGGCTGCGCAGGATCGCGCCGATGAGCGCGTGCCGCGCCGGCAGGTCGGCCGTGTACAGCGCGCGGCCGGTGACCTTTTCCACCCCGTCGATCAGCGGCTGCCGCACGCCCACCGCGGGCGGCACGGCCGTGCGCAGCGCGGTCTTATCGGGAGCGTTCACTCTGCCACTCCAACGGCACCGGCCGGCTCTGCCGTTGCCTGCACCGCCTCGATGATCTTCACGTAGCCGGTGCAGCGGCACAGGTTGCCGGAGAGCGCCTCGCGGATCTGCGCTTCGGAAGGCAGCGGGGTTCGCCGCAGCAGCGCCTCGGCGGCCATGATCATCCCCGGCGTGCAGAAGCCGCATTGCGTGCCCAGCTTCTCGTGGAAGGCCTGCTGCAGCCGACTCATCCGGCCGTTCGCCGCCAGCGCTTCGATCGTCTCGACCTCCAGCCCGTCGCAGCGCACGGCCAGCGTGATGCAGGCCAGGCGCGGCTCGCCGTCGATCAGCACCGTGCAGGCGCCGCACTCGCCGCCGTCGCAGCCGCGCTTGGTGCCGGTCAGCCCCAGGTCCTCGCGCAGGTAGTCGATCAGCAGCGCGTGATCGGCCACCGCGTCCTCGCGACTGTGGCCATTGACGGTGATGCGCAGCAGGCGCTTGGGCATCGGGCGGTTCCGGGCGACTCTGGCCGCGACGGTGGGTTGTCTAGCCGCCGAAAGGACGCGCGCCGCGCACCGGGATTTCCTTCAGCGCGAAGCCGCGGTTGTGTCCGGCGCGGGTGATCAACGTGAACTTCAGGTAGGCGCCGGCAACCGCCGCAAGCAGTCCCGCCAGTGCGGCGAGCGCGGCCGATGCAGCGCCGGTGCCAAAGACCGCCAGCAGCAGCGCAAGCGGAACCGCGGTGCCGCCAATCAGCAGCACGCGGCCGGCACGGTCGAGTGCAGCCTGCGCACGCGCCGCCACCCGCCCTGCCAGTCTTTGCCGATACCTGAGCCAGATCGCAGCGCGCACCAGCAGCAGCACGCCGAACAGCAAGGCCAACGCCGTGCTGCCCTGGCCGTGCCACGGCTGCAGCAGCCAGAACAGCGCTGCGCCCTCCGTGAAGCTGGTGCCGATCAGCAGCGCGACCGTCAGCGGTTCGTGCCAGGCAGTGATGCCGCGCGCCGCCTGCAGCATCCGACCCTGGCAATAGACGAAGGCCAGCGCGGTCAACGCGGCCGGCCACGCGGCAGCCGCCACGCCGAGGTGCGCACCCGCCGCCGCCGCCAGGCCAACCGGGAACAGCACGGCGGCCGCGATCGCCTCGCGCGTCATCCACGACGTGTTCGGACTGAAGAAGACGTGCAGCGCACGAAGCGGCCGGCCGAGTTCCGCCCAGACGCAGGCCAGTCCGAGACCGACCAGCGCGAGACCGACGAGCAGCAGCGCTGCGGCCGCCGTGCCCTGGACGCCGGCCAGCGCGGTGAACATGATCAGCCCGCTGCCGGCGCCGCCACCGATGAAGTTGCCGGCCGCGCGCCAGTCCCACTGGGTCTGCTGCCACGGATTTGGACCGAAGCTCATGACGCCCCCCTGTCCCAGAGGTAGAAGAAGCCCGGCCCGTTGCCGAGTTCCTCGTGCATGCGGAAGTGCTGGTTCTCCGCCAGCAGCTTCGACGCGTTGCTTTGCGGATCGTCGAGATCACCGAAGGTCATCGCCTTGGCGATGCAGGCGTTGACGCAGGCCGGCGTGGCCTCCGGGTCGACGCCGGGTCGCAGGCCCCGCGCCAGCCCCTCGTCGATGCGGTCGACGCAGAACGTGCACTTGGTGGCCACCGCCAGCCGCGCCTCCTTGTGCGTCATCGCCTCGCTTTCCATCGGCTCCCCGTAGGCATAGCTCGCGTGCATCGTGCGGTAGCGCGCCTGGTACGGGCAGGCCACCGCGCAGTAGGCGCAGCCGATGCACAGGTCGTAGTCCATGGTGACGATGCCGTCGGCGCGCTTCCTGGTCGCCGTGCTCGGGCAGGCTTCGACGCACGACGGCTCGTCGCAGTGCTGGCAGCCGACCGGCACGAAGACGCGCTGCACTTCCGGGTACTCGCCGAATTCCATGTCGAGCACGCGCCGCCACTGCACGCCGACCGGCGTGGCATTGGTGACCTTGCACGACGCGGTGCAGGTCTGGCAGCCGACACAGCGGCGCAGGTCGGCAACCATTGCCCAGCGGGTCATTCGTCGGTCTCCTTGGCGTGCCGCGTTGAAATCACGTCGCCGTCCGATTCCCGTTCCGCGTCGCCCGCGCAACAGGTTCGGCTTCACCCGCAACGTTGAATCGGGCTATTCTTGCAATTCAATACCATTATTCTTTAATTCAGGTCAATGAGCAGAAGAAAAGCCGTGCGGGCCGACGCGGCGCCTGCCGTGGCGCAGCGCAGCGAGCTGGCGATCCGGCCGGTGCGACGCGGCGATCTCGAAGCGGTGATTGAGATCGACACGCGGGTCACCGGCCTGGAGAAGCGCGACTACTGGCGCTCCGTGTATCGCCGCTACGGCGAGTCGGCGACGACGGCCAGCGCGCAGTTCCTGGTGGCCGAATCGGGCGGCGAGGTGGTCGGCTTCGTGATCGGCGAGGTGCGCGACTGGGAGTTCGGTGCGCCGCCGTGCGGCTGGGTGTTCGCGATCGACGTGCGGCCCGACGCTCGCCTGGCGGGCATCGGCACCCGTCTGCTCGAGTCGATCTGCGCCGGCTTCCGCCGCGCCGGGGTGCGCAAGGTGCGCACCATGCTGGCCAGCGACAACACGCTGATCCTGTCGTTCTTCCGCAGCCAGGGCATGATGGCCGGCCGCTTCATTCCCCTCGAAATGGACCTCGAAGAATGAAGCTGCAGCAGAACAGCCTGCTGGCCCTTTACAGCCTGGTGGAGTTCGCCAGCGACCCGATGCGGCACATCTCGGCCGCCGAGATCTCGCAGAAGTACCAGGTCTCGCCGCACCATCTCGCCAAGGTGCTGGCCGAACTGGCCCGCGCCGGCATCGTGCAATCGGTGCGCGGCGTTGGCGGCGGCTACCGCTTCGCCGCCAACGCGCGCCGGTTGACGCTGCTCGACGTGATCTCGCGCTTCGAGGACGTCGGCAGCGGCACCACTGAGCGCAGCGGCCGCACCCCGGCCGACCGTGCGCTGTCCACCGTGCTGACCGAGATCGACGAGATCTCCAAGGCGACCCTGAAGTCGGTCACCCTGGCCACGCTGCTGCGGCTGTCGCAGCAGAAGGCGACTGCGGCCGAACAGGCACCCGCCCAAGGGGAGGCGAGCCAGTGAGCGCCTCATCGGCGAAGCAGTTCGGCAGCTTTGACTACGTGGTCGTCGGTGCCGGCTCGGCGGGCTGCGTGCTCGCCAATCGCCTTTCCGCCGATCCGGACGTCTCGGTGCTGCTCATCGAGGCCGGCGGCCGCGACGACTGGATCTGGATCCACATCCCGGTCGGCTACCTGTATTGCATCAACAACCCGCGCACCGACTGGTGCTACCGGACCGACCCCTGCGACGGGCTGAACGGCCGCTCGATCATCTATGCGCGCGGCAAGGTGCTCGGCGGCTGCTCGTCGATCAACGCGATGGTCTACATGCGCGGCCAGAAGCGCGACTACGACGAGTGGGCGGCGTTGACTGGCGATGCCGGCTGGAACTGGGACAGCGTGCTGCCGGTCTTCAAGCGCAGCGAGGACCACTGGCGCGGCGCCGACGAGGCGCACGGCGCCGGCGGCGAGTGGCGCGTCGAGCAGCAGCGCCTCGAGTGGGAGATCCTGAACTCGTTCCGCACGGCGATGACCGAGTGCGGCATCCCGCTGACCTCCGATTTCAACCGCGGTGACAACGAGGGCGCCGGCAAGTTCGAGGTCACCCAGCGGCGCGGCGTGCGCCTGAACGCCTCGAAGGCGTTCCTGCACCCGGTCGCACAGCGGAAGAACCTGACCGTGGTCACCGAGGCGCAGGTCAGGCGTCTGCGCCTCGACGGCAAGCGCGCGGCCGGCGTCGAGTTCGTGCGCGCGGGCGAGTTGCAGTTCGCCGAGGCGCGCATCGAGACCGTGCTGGCTGCCGGCTCGATCGGCAGCACGCAGATCCTGCAGCTCTCGGGCATCGGCCCGGCCGCGCTGCTGCAGCGGCACGGCATCGAGGTGGCGCACGAGCTGCCCGGCGTCGGCGAGAACCTGCAGGACCACCTGCAACTGCGCATGGGCTTCAAGGTGCAGAACGTCCTGACGATGAACAAGCTCGCCAACAGCTGGATCGGCAAGGCCAGGATGGCGCTGGAATACGCGCTGTTCCGCACCGGGCCGTTGACGATGGCGCCGTCGCAGCTCGGCGGCTTCACCCGCTCGTCAATCGAGCACGCGACACCGAACATCGAGTACCACGTGCAGCCGCTCACGCTCGACAAGTTCGGCGACCCGCTGCACAGCTTCCCCGCCTTCACCGCCAGCGTGTGCAACCTGCGGCCGACCTCGCGCGGCCACATCCGCATCAAGAGCGCCGATTACCGCGACGCTCCCGAGATCCAGCCGAACTACCTGTCGACCGCGGAAGACCACAAGGTGGCGGCCGACTCGCTGCGCCTGACGCGGAAGATCGCCCAAGCGCCGGCACTCGCCCGCTACCAGCCCGACGAATTCCTGCCGGGACCGAAGGTACAGAGCGACGCCGAACTGGTGCGCGCCGCCGGCGACATCGGTACGACGATCTTCCACCCGATCGGCACCTGCAAGATGGGGCGGGCGGACGACCCCATGGCTGTGGTCGACTCGCGCCTGCGGCTGCGCGGCATCGAGCGCCTGCGCGTGGTCGACGCGTCGATCATGCCGACCATCACCTCGGGCAACACCGCCGCGCCGGTGATGATGATCGCCGAGCGCGGGGCGGAGATGATGCGACAGGATCGGAAGGCGTCACGCGGCGGATAGGGCGGCGCCGTCGCCCCGGCGGCTGCTTCCGGCTCGCGCGATCGTCGCACTTCCAAGACGAGAGCGCTCGGCGCCGTCGTCAGGCCGCAACCTGCTCGTACGAGAACTGCGGAATGCCGGCGCGCTGGGATGCATGCTCGACCGTGATTGCGCAGACGTTGCCCTGTGCGTCGAGATCGAGCACGGTGTTCTCGTCCAGATCACGCGTCTCAGCAACGGGCTTGTCATTGAACTCGATGAGCAGCGTATCGGTGTCTTCGAAGTAACGGATCTTCATGGCGCGAACCTTCGATCGAAGAATGCATTGTGAATCGCTTCTCCGTCCGCGAGACGAACCACCCGGAGGTAACGGTTCTCCGCTTCGGGAATCCGAATCCATCTTCGGATGCGACCATCCGCCTGCACGACTTCCTTGATCGGGGCCCGAATCGCTCGTTCGATCCACTCGTCATGGATGGCAGCACGATCGGGCCGGCTCCGGAGTGCGTCGAAATAACGCGTGGTCTTCATTGCTGCAACTTAACAGAACCCGGCTGACGCGCCGCATCGCGCGGGCGCCGGCACTCAGCGCCTGCGCGCGGTGGATGGGTCGATCATGCCGACCATCACCTCGGGCAACACCGCCGCGCCGGTGATGATGATCGCCGAGCGCGGGGCGGAGATGATGCGACAGGACCGGAAAGCGCCACGCAGCAGATAGCCGGACGCTTCAACAATGCCGACGAGACATACCTCTCGTGTTCAGCGACGCACTTTGCCGCGCGCGCCGGCACGACGCGGCGCCCCTTTCGCCTTCTCGGAAGGCTTCCCTGTGACGTACTTGTGGAGCACGCTGGCGATCAACGTCTGATAGGGAACGCCTTCCTCCAGCGCTTTGGCCTGTATGTCGGTCAGGTCGATGGACGACAAGCGAATGTTCACTCGTCGGTCCTTGATCGAAGTGGCCCGCGCAGCAGCCTTCAGCCGTTCCAGTTCCGCCTTCGTCGCTACGGACTTCAGCTTGCCCGTTTCGAAGGCCTTCAGGACCTCCATTTCGTACGTGTCAATTCTCGACATTTGTCCCACCCGGCTTCAAATGGTCTCGCGTGGCCTTCCTGCTCGGGATGATCGTCTTCAGGAAGAGATGGTCCCTCTCTTCGACGAAGGGGGCCAAGTGGGCATACCCGTCCAGTTCGACCACCAGAACACGCTGCCTCGGGTACTTGGTCGGATTGGGGTGGCTCAAGATATCCAGCAGTCCACCTGACTCGACAGCGACGACGACGGCTTCCAAGGTCAGCCCCCGCTCGGCGCGCAGCGCTTCGTTCTTCCCGGGACTCCAGCGAAACGGCTTCACGCTGCGAGTGCTAGCAGCCATGTGTGCCTTTTGTCACCACGGCGGTCAAAGTGCACGATCTGATTGCACCGACCCGCTGACGATGGCTCCGTCGCGGCTCAGCGCGTCAACCAGTTCCTGACCGTGAGCCCCTTCACACGCCGGAACTCGTTCACGTTGTCCGTCACCAGGGTCAGCCCGAGCGCAAGGGCATGCGCGGCGATCAGCATGTCGTTTGCGCCGATCGGCACGCCTTTCCGCTCGAGCTCGGCGCGCAGCTCGCCGTAGCGATGGTCAGCTCCGGCCTCGAGTGCAAGGACCGGAAGGACGGACAGCACTTGCTCGAGCTGTTCCGTCAATCTGCGTGAGCCCTTTTTCGCCGCACCAAAGCGCAACTCGCAGGCGACGATGATGCTGGTGCAGACCGTGCCTTCGCCAACGCGCGCGATGTGCCGCGTGACCTCGCCTTGCGGTTCGCGCACCAGTGCCGAGACGATGTTCGTGTCCAGCAAGTACCTGAAATCTGCTTCCGAAGCCATCTACAGGTCGACCGGCTCGGCCTGACGATCCCGGATCGGCGGAAATGTCACCCGCAGCGGCTTCAGCGATTTCAGCGTGGCGAGCAGCGACCGCCGGTGCCGCGGCACGATGATCAGAGCGTCGCCTTCCTTGCGGATCAGCGCCTCGTTGCCCGGCAATTCGAGGTCGCGCGGGATCCTGACAGCCTGGTTTCTGCCGTTGCGAAACAAGCGCACGCTGCGTTCGGTCTGCACCATCGACCCGCGGAGTCTAGGCCTATGCCAGAGCATAGGCTACGCCGGCCCGGCGACGAGTGCAACCGAAGGCGGACCGCCCGCGGCGGCCGCCGCAAGCCGCGCGGCCGTCGTGCCGGCGCACCGCAACCGCCTGGCGTTCAGCCGGTCGCCTTGGCGAGCTTCGCCTTCAGGCGCTGCGCGGTCTTCTCGACGCCGACGACGAAGCGGTTGTGCTTGCCGCGGGCGACCTCCTCGATGGCGTCGCGCACCGTGAAGTCGAACGACACGGCGGGCCCCTCGACCTTCGCCAGGGTGACCGTGATCTCCACCCACATGCCGAGCAGCGTGGCGCCGACGTGGTCGAGTTCGACCCGCGTGCCGACCGAGTCCTTGCCCGGCTCGAGGTGTTCGAGCAGCAGGTCGCGGCAGGCGAACTCGACGTCGTAGAGCATCAGCGGCGTCGCGTAGACGCGGCACTCGTCGCCCATGAAGCTGATGGTGCGCTCGCGGTCGACGTCGATGCGGCGGGTCAAGGTGAGTCCGGGCTTCAGCGCGTCGCTCATCGTGGATCCTCGGGGGTTGCTGCGAGCGCGGCGGCGTACAGGCGCGCCTCGACATAGTGCGCGAGCGCCGTCGTCGCCCGCGCGCAGTTGCGGAAGATGCACACGCCCTGGTCCATCAGGCGCGCGGCCATGGCGTCGTACAGCCGGCCGGCGTCGATGACGCCGATGACGGGCTTGTCGTTGCGCGCGACGATCGGCGGCATCAGGGCGACCGTGCTCGCCGGGTCGTTGATGTCGAATCCAGGCCGCAGCTTGCTCACTTCGAGCGCGCGCACCGCGGGCGCCGTCGGGTCGAGCGCGACCACCACCGCGTCGACGTTCGCATCCTGCAGGAACGCCTCGGCGATCTGCAGGTGCGCCTCGTCGTCGGCGCCCGGGTTGATGTCGATCGGGTTGTTCACCTCGACCAGCGCATCGAGCCGCTTGGCCGCCAGGATCTCTTCGATGCGCTTGGCCGTGGCGGGCGAAAGCACCCCCATCTCCATCGCGAAGCTGTCGGTCTCGATCGAGTCCGCCATGCTGACCGCCTCGAAGCCGGCGCCGCTGATGGCGCCGAGCCGCCGGCCGCCGATCTTCTTGCCGTGCAGCGCGCCGGCGACGTAGAAGAGGTCGTCGAAGGACGTGACGTCCGGCGCGACCATCGCCCCGGCGTGGCGCACGACGGATTCGAACAGCGCGTAATTGCCGGCGACCGACGCCGTGTGCCCGAAGGTGCTGCCGGCGCCCGATGGCGTGCGTCCCGCCTTGTAGACGACCACGTCCTTGCCGTTGCGCACCGCGCGCCGGACGGCGCGGGCGAAGTCGAGGCCGTCGAGGTCCCTGAACCCCTCGACGTAGACGCCGATGGTCTCGATCTCCGGCCGCTCGGCGAAATACGCCAGCAGGTCGCCGTGCGTCAGGTCGGTCTGGTTGCCCATCGCCAGCATGTAGCGCGGGTCGAGCCACGGGTTGTGCGACAGGCGCGTGATCATGAAGGCGCCGCTCTGGCTCAGCATCACCGAGTTGCGCTCCGGCTTCTTCTGCGGCTTCGGCAGCCGCTCGAGCGGGATGAACCAGGAGTCGTAGCCGCCCGGATGCGAGACGACGCCGAGGCAGTTGGCGCCGAGGAACACCGGGCCGCCGCCCGGCCTGCCGTGCGCGGCGTTGATCCGCGCCGCCATCGCCGCCGCCGGCTCGCGGCTCTTCTTCGTTTCGCCCAGCCCGCCGGGGATCAGCATCACCGCGTCGACCGCGTCGGTGTCGATGATCTCGTCGACCAGGCCGTAGACGGCCTCCGCATTGACAGCGACGATGAGCAGGTCGAGCTTGTGTTCGAGCGCGCGCAGGCTCCCGGCGCAGCGCACGCCGTCGATCTCGGTCTCGCCGGGCCGGATGATCGTGATCCGCTCCTTCGGGTAGCCGCTGCCGACCAGGTTGCGCAGGATGATGCGGGCGAAGTTCATGCCGGTCGCCGACACGCCGACGATGCCGAGCCGACCGGGGTGCAGCAGCTTGTCGATCTTGTCGACCGGACGCGGCAGCGGACGTATCACGGGTGCGCCGATCGAGCAGTGCGCCGAGGCGACCGTCAGCGCGTCTCCGGCGAACACGCAGTCGAGCTCGATCTTGCCCAACGCGAAGCGCGCGCCCGGGACACCCGCCGGATGCGCTCCGGCGAGCGCAAGCAACGCGCCGAAACAGGCTTCGAGCTGCGGGTTCGGAAGCAGCGCGCCGTCGCGCTGCGCGATCGCGGCGAGCTTCTTGTAGGCGACCGTGCGCCGGAACAGGCGCAGGAAATCCGCCGCGTCCGTCAGCTCTGCGGCGGCGTGGACGGCGCGACGATCACGGCGGAAATTGCGCTCGTCCAGCCTGGCATCGAGCCCGCCCGCTCCGGCAGACATCACGAGCCCGAACTCGCGCGTGTTTTCGAGAGTGACGCGCAGCTCGACCGTTGGCGCCGAGCGCGCCTCGCCGGCAAGGTAGCCGATGCCGAGGCTCGCCAGCAGCGAGTCAACCTCGGCAGCCGCAAGGTCCGAGCGGCCCTCGCCGGCGACGCGCTCGAGGATCGCCGTCGCCGCGGCGAGACCCGCATCCTTTCCTCGCCGCGAGCGATCCACGGTTCGTTCCATGCGCGGCCTAGGCCCTCGCGGTCGAGCTCTGCCCGACCTTCTGCAACAGTCGCGCCCAGCTGTCGTCGACCTCGGCCTGCAACGCCTCGACTTCTTCGGGCGTCAGGTGCCGGAAGCGCCGCTGCAGCGACAGGTAGTC
>CAZSYX010000080.1:0-15475 GCA_964610575.1 uncultured Burkholderiaceae bacterium | reverse complement strand
TAGTACGAGCTGTCGTTCGCGGCCGCAGCCTCGGCCGGCCGGTCATGGCCGGTTGCCGAGATTGCCCGTGTTTGCCCAAAGCGGAGGTTGGCAGATCAGGCGCTCGCCGCGAAGGTCAACTCTCGGGCCGGATCGCGAAGGCGAACAACCGGCCATCTTCGGTCACTCGACCGGCTCGCCGTCACCGGCAGCAATGCAGCGGGTCCGGTCAATGGCAGCCGGCAACCGCACCCACGCTGCCGGCCAGGCGCATGCGCTCTCCGTCGGCCCGGGAGCGGTGACCGCACAGCTCTCGACCCTGCGGATTTCCCAAGGTGCTTGGATCAGATCGTCAGGGCGGTGCCAGTGTGAAACGCCTCCAGCTTGGCTCCAAGCCCTTCTTTGAGTATCGCGAACGCCTTGTGCCCGGTGCAGTGGCCTGTCCAGTAGGCATCGACGGGCATCTTCCGCATGTCTTGCCCCAGAGCGACCATCTCGTCCTTGCTTCCCGCCATCGTCTCTGGCGTCGGTATGCCGATCAGGTGGAAGCCGCCCACCACCGCCTTGATGCGGCTATCCGGAAAGTGCCCGATCACGGAATCGATCATGTTCAGCACACCGCTGTGGCCGCAGCCGGTGAAGGCAACCAAGCCATCGTCATCTCGCACAACCAGCACGAGCTCATGTGCGAACGGATCACGCACATAGCCGTCTTCCCCTTTCAAGTACAGGTAGCGATCACCCTTGGGCAGTGCGTGCCGACGGGAGATGTTCGTCACGATGTACGCGGCAGGCAGAAACTCCGTGAAGGTATCGACAAAGACGAAGCGATCCTTGAAGCGCTCGAGGAGCCCCTCCTCCAGGCCGATGTAGCGGCTGACCACCAAGAAGGCACGGAAGAATTCCTTGCCCGCCGGTGGGCGGCGCAAGAAGACCTTGGCGTGGCCGTTGATCGCGAAGAATGCAGGCAAGCCGCCGCCGTGATCAAAATGATGGTGTGAAAGCACGACGGCATCGACTTGGCGCAGGTCGATGCCCAGGTGCGACGCATTGCGCATCGCTGCGCCTGCCGCACCGGTGTCGAACAGGATGCGCTGCTCCGCGTGTTCGATCAGTAGGGATAGCCCGAATTCCGCCTCAAGATTCCGCTGATCAAGTGCCAACTCGTTCTCAACAAGTGTCGTGATCTTCATGGCGTCCGCTCCGTTGCTTGGCTCGCTACATCGCGATGATGATTTTGGTCGCATGAAGAGATTGAACCGTTGAGACGCATCAGTGGGATGGTCGATACATGACAGCCGGCAGTCCGAACTCAGGGGGACCCGCCGCATGGCTTAACGCATGGCGGCCCATGACCCCGGCGGATGCAGCGAGGCGGTCCGTGGTCGACCGCTGTCAGTCTGAGGCCGACCCCGGGGTCGGACCGCGGCGGATCGCCGCGACCGGTGCAAGGCGGATGATTGCCAATCGGAGACCGCCGCTGCCGGCGCCGGGATTTCTGGCGGCGGGTGTTTCCGGCAGTATGTCGACGCTCTTCGAGAAGGAATGACGATGAACCATTCGATTCCCCCGCCGGTTGCCGCCTCGCTGCGAGAGTGGCACCGGATGATCGACACGCGAGATCTCGCCGCGCTGCCGCCGCTGCTGCATGCCGACGCGGTGTTCCGCTCGCCGGCGGCCTACAAGCCTTACCACGGCGCGCCGGCGGTGGCGCTGATCCTGCGCACCGTGCTCGGCGTGTTCAGGGACTTCGCCTACGAGCGGCAGTTCGCCTCGGCCGATGGCTTCGACGTGGCGCTGGAGTTCCGCGCGCAGGTCGGCGACAAGGAACTGAAGGGGATCGATCTGATCCGCTTCGACGCCGAAGGCCGCATCGTCGACTTCGAGGTGATGATCCGGCCGGCCAGCGGGCTGCAGGCGCTGGCGGAGGAAATGGGCCGCCGGCTGGCGGCCGTAATGCCCGGCAAAGCTTGACCGCGGGGCTGACCGCGGCCGTGGCGCGGCAGATGGATCAGCCTGCGACTTCCTCGTGATGCCGCGCGGTGACGTAGACGGTACCGGTGAAGCTGGAGATCATCGCGCCGTCGGCGCGAGTGACGTCGATCCGATAGACAGCCAGCTTGCGTGAGCGCGACACCTCGACCGCGGACGCGGTCAGCTCATCGCCGAGGCTGGCGGCGGCCTGGTAGGTGATGTGCGCGTCGATGCCGGCGGCGATCAGACCGTGCGAGTTCGAGGCCAGGCCGAAGGCGGCGTCGGCAAAGGCGAAGATGGCGCCGCCGTGGCAGGTGCCGTTGAAGTTCAGGTGCTCTTCGCGCACGGTCATGGCGACCTTCGCATGGCCGGGGCCGCCGTCGACGAAGCTGACGCCCATCGCGCGCGCGAAGCGGTCCTTCGCTGCGAGCTGCGCGACCCGCTGCTGCGCTTTGGCTTTGCTTTCCATCGGGTTCAGTCGAAGCCGGCGAGGGTGGCAAAGCTGTCGATCGATTCGCGCTCGGGCGCGAGGCGACCCTCGAGCGCGGCGTCGTCGGCGTAGCCCAGCGCCATGCCGCACACGACGGCCTCGCCTTCCGGCAGTGCGAGCACCCGCGCGATCGCATGCGGAAACTCCATCCAAGACGCCTGCGGGCAGGTATCGAGCCCGCGCGCCCGCGCCGCAATCATGATGTTCTGCAGGAACATGCCGTAGTCGAGCAGGCTGCCACGCTCCAGCCGCCGGTCGATGGTGAAGATCAGGCCGACCGGCGCGTCGAAGAAGAGGAAATTGCGCCGGTGCTGTGCGTGCATCGCTGCCTTGTCGGCGCGGCCGATGCCGAGCAGCGTGTACAGGTCCCAGCCAAGCTTGCGCCGGCGGCCGAGGTAGGGCTCGAACCACTGCGCCGGGTAGTAGCGGTACTCCGGCGCCGAGTCGCCGGCGTCGTAGGCGGCGGCGACCGCTTCGCACAGGCGGTCCCTGGCTGCTCCGGCCAGTGCATGTACGCGCCAGGGCTGCGTGTTGGTGCTGCTCGGCGCATGCCGCGCGACGGCGAGGATCTGCGCGACCGTTTCGCGCGCGACGGCGCGCGGCAGGAAGCGCCGCACCGAGCGGCGCGACGCGATCGCCCGGTCCACCGCGGTGATCTCGTCGGTCGAAGGATGGTGCCTCATCGACAGCCGGCGGCCGACGCCATTCGCGGCGGCATGTGCCTCGGCCTGGTCGACCAGGGCGGCAATGCCGTCGCCGCGCGTTGCGCTGGTCTTCAACACGGCGACGTCGGAGCGGCTGCCGGCGCGCAGGCGCAGCATCTCCCTCAGTTCGCGTGCCGTGACCTCGGCGCCCGGCAGGTCGGCCTTGTTGACCACCAGCAGGTCGGCGATCTCGAGGATGCCGGCCTTGATCGCCTGCACGTCGTCGCCCAGGCCCGGAGGACAGACGACGATGCGGGTGTCGGCGATCTCGATGATCTCGACCTCCGACTGGCCGGCACCGACGGTCTCGACGATCACCGTGTCGAAGCCCGCCGCGTCGAGCACGTCGACGATGCGTCGCGTGCTGCGCGACACGCCGCCCAGGTGGCCGCGCGAGGCGATCGAGCGGATGAACACCCGCTCGTGCGCGCCGTGCTCGCCCATCCGCACGCGGTCGCCGAGCACTGCGCCGCCGGTCATCGGGCTCGACGGATCGACCGCCACGACGCCGATGCGCCTGCCACGGTGGATCAGTTCGCCGAGCAGCGCGTTGATCAGCGTCGACTTGCCGGCCCCCGGCGCGCCGGTGATGCCGATCACGTGCGCGCGACCCAGCTTCGACGCAACGCCGGCAGCGATCGCCTCCCAGCCAGGCGCCGCGTTCTCCATGCTGCTTATTGCGCGCGCGACGGCGCGGCGGTCGCCGGCAAGGAGCGGCGGAAGCAGCGGGTGGTCGGGAGCGTTCATTGGCGCCATGCAGATCGGACGCCGGCCCCGAAGTGCGCCGGTGGGCGCGGCGACCGCGCCGTGAGGTGTCGTTCCCGCGCAAGCGGGAACCCAGCGACTTTCGAGCGAAAGACACTGGATCCCCGCTTTCGCGGGGATGACACCAGGCGCTGGTGCACGGAACTCATACCATCGCCTGCACGTGGCCGAAGCCGAGTTCGCGCCGGAGCCGTGCGCAGATCTCGCCGTGCGTGCAGCCTGCCTCGGCCGCCTCGACCACCCTGCCGAAGATGTTGATCGCCGGGTCGTTGGCGGCGCGGGCGAGTTCGTCGAGCGCCTTGTTCACGGCCTGCGCCGAGCGCGCCGCCTTGAACGCCTTGAAGGACTCCAGGTGCCTTCTCATCGCCGCCGGATCCGGTCGGGCGAGCGGCTGGCGGGCGCTCTTGTCTTCCGCCGCCTGGTAGGCGTTGACGCCGACCACCGTCTGCTCGCCGGACTCGACCTTCTGCTGGAAGCGCCTTGCCGACTCGCCGATCATCTTCTGCACCAGGCCCGATTCGACCGCCTTGTACATGCCGCCGGCCTCCTCGACGATCTTCATCACGCGCAGGATCTCGGCCTCCATCTGGTCGGTG
Source organism: uncultured Burkholderiaceae bacterium (assembly GCA_964610575.1). Lineage (GTDB taxonomy): Bacteria > Pseudomonadota > Gammaproteobacteria > Burkholderiales > Burkholderiaceae_F > JADJWR01. The sequence goes on along the minus strand of CAZSYX010000080.1, from coordinate 10,967 downwards.
AGCCGCTCGACGTAGAAGCTGCCGCCGAGCGGGTCGATCACGTCGGTGAGGTGCGCCTCCTCGCGCAGGATGTTCTGCGTGTTGATGGCGATGCGGGCGCCGAACTCGGTCGGAGTGGACAGCGCCTCGTCGAAGGCGTCCGTGTGCAGCGACTGCAATCCGCCGAAGATGCCGGCCATCGCCTGTACCGCGACCCGCGCGATGTTGTTCAGCGGCTGCTGCCGGGTGAGGTCGACGCCCGAGGTCTGGCCGTGGAACTTGAAGCGCCACGAGCGCGGGTCCTTCGCGCCGAACCGCTCGCGCGTCACCCGCGCCCAGATGCGGCGTCCGGCGCGGAACTTGGCGATCTCCTCGAAGAACGAGATCGAGATGTCGAAGAAGAAGGTGAAGCGCGGCAGGAAGGCGTCCGGGTCCATGCCGCGGTCGATGCAGTCGGCCGCATTCTGGATCGCGGCCGACAGCGTGAAGGCCATCGATTCCGCCGGTGTGGCGCCGGCCTGCTGCGTATGCTGGCCGACCACCGACATCGGGTTCCACTTCGGCACGAAGCGGTTGCAGAAGTCGATGTGGTCGCCGAGGATCCGCCGCGCTCCGGGCAGGGCGATGCGGAAGAACATGTGGTTGGCGACGTAGTGGCTCAGGTAGTCGCTCTGGTTCGAGGTGCCGGTGATCGCCGACCACGGCGTGCCGCGCTGCTTCGCCACCGCCAGCATGAAGGCCAGCAGGGTGAACGGCGACGGGTCGTTCATCGCGCACGAGGTGCGCACGAGATCCACGCCGGCCAGCGCCCGCTCCATGTGCTCGGCGGTGTTGATCACCGTGCCGCAGGTGCCGAGCAGCTCGAAGTGCGATTCGTCCATGTCGATGCCGCGGTACACCGAGTTGCACGGGATCAGCGACACCGCGTTGGCGCCCTGTGCCAGGATGCCGAGCAGGCGTGTGTTGTAGTCGGCCGGCGTGCCCAGGCCGATCAGCTGCCGCTGCGTCCAGGTGCGGCCGCGGTGCATGGTCGCGTAGATGCCGCGCGTGTAGGGCGGCTGGCCGGGGAAGCCGAGGTTTTCCGCGTTGGCCGCCGCGTCCCAGTCGCGCTGCGTGTACAGCGGCGCGATGTCGACGCCAGAGCGGTTGGTCACCTGCCGGTCGGTGCCGATCTGCTCGGCGTACTCCTTGCGCCAGCGCGCTTGTGCATCCGTGGCCTGCAGCAGGTTCTCGTCGATGGGTTTGTTCATTTCGGCCTCGTCAGGCGGTCAGGCGCCGGGCGCGGATGCCCGGGGTGATCTCGGCGATGTAGCCGGCGATTTCGGCCATCGTGGCTCCGGGATGGAACACGCGCGCCACGCCGGCATCGAGCAGCATCTGCTCGTCCTCGTCCGGCACGATGCCGCCGACGACCACCGCCACGTCGGCTAGGCTCGCCTCGCGCAGCGCGTCCATCAGCTTCGGCACGATCAGGTGGTCGGTGGCCAGCGACGAGATGCCGATCACGTCGACGTCCTCCTCGGTGGCGAGCTTCACCACGGTGGCGATCTCCTGCCACGGCGGCGTGTAGATGACTTCCATGCCGGCGTCGCGCAGGCCGGCGGCAACGATGCGGCTGCCGCGATCGTGGCCGTCGAAGCCGATCTTGGTGATCAGCACCTTGGGTCGGATGTCCATCACTGCTCCTTCGGGTTCAGGGGTAGCTGCAGCAGCGCCACGAAGCGCCGCGCGATGGTCTTCGGCGAATCGCGGCCGGGCTGGTACCAGGTCTGCGACCAGTTCAGCGCGCCCAGCAGCATCAGCCGCAGCGTTCGCCGGTCGGTGCCGCGCGGCAGCTTCAGGTCGGCCACCAGCCGCGTGAGCAGGGCCTCGTATTCGTCGCGCAGTGCGATCAGCCGTGGCTGCGCCGCCGGCGCGTCTCCCGGCCGCACGCGGATCACCACCTGCGCGTAGTCGTCGTCCTCGAGGATTGCTTCCAGGTGGGCAACACAGGCCGCCTCCAGCCGCGCCCACGGATCGCTGAGTGGCTCGATCGCCGCGCGCACCCGCGCCGAGATGCGCCGCACGCCTTCGGCGTAGACCTCGGCCAGCAGCTCCTCCTTGGTGGCGAAGTGGTAGTACAGCGAGCCCGGCAGCATGTCGACGTCGCGCACGATGTCGCGCACCGAGGTGCCCTGGAAACCCTGGGTGCGGAACAGCCGCGCGGCCGCGTCGAGGATCTGCGGCAGGCGGTTGTCGGAGCGGGGGGCGCGCAGGGCGGGCATTTGCGGCGAAACTGTACCAAACGAGTGTTTGTTTTTAGCACGAACTCCGCCGCCGCTTCAAGCCGGCGGCCTCGCCGAGGCCGGCCCGCTCGGCCCGATCTTCGGTAACCTGCCGGGGAGGACTTCCGACTCGGATCGATGGACGGAATCTGGCTCGGCCTGAGGCTGCTGCTGCTGCTCGGCGTGGCGAACAGCGCGCCGATCGTCGCCAAGCGGCTGCTCGGCGATCGGTGGGCGGCGCCGCTCGACTTCGGCCTGAACTTCTTCGACGGCCGGCCGCTGCTGGGGCCCGGCAAGACGATCCGCGGCGTGGTCGCGGCCGTCGTCGCGACGGCGCCGGCGGCCTGGGCGCTCGGCATCTCGCCGCAGCTCGGCGCGCTGATCGGCGTCGTGTCGATGGCGGGCGATGCGCTGGCCAGCTTTGTCAAGCGTCGCCTCCGGGTGGCGCCGAGCGGCCGCGCGACCGGCCTCGATCAGGTCCCCGAGTCCTTGCTGCCTCTGCTCGCCGTGCAGGGTCAGCTGGATCTGTCCATGGCACAGATCCTCGCCATCAGCGCCGCGTTCTTCGTCCTCGAGATTCCGCTCGCCCGCTGGGCGTTCCGGCTCGGCCTGCGCGAGCGGCCCTACTGAGTCCTGCCGCCGGCGGCCGCGCCGCTGCCCGAAACGCGCAGTCGGTGCAGGGTGACTTCGGGCAGGCAGTTCAGGCGGATGTCGACGATCGAGGCGCCGCAGCCGACCGAGGTGTAGCCGATCAGAGGTCCGTAACTCCACGGTCCGCGGGCGTAGGCACGCGGCGCGTCGGAATCGGTCAGGATCGGCACTCCGCCGGGCAGGCAGATCTGCCCGCCATGGGTGTGGCCGCACAGCATCAGCCCGAAGCCGGCATGGGCGGCGAGGCGGTACGGCTCGGGGGTGTGCGACAGCAGGATCGCGCATGCCTCGTGCGGGATGTCGTGCGCGGCGCGGTGAAAGTTGTGCGTGCGGAAGTAGTGCGCGTCGTCGATGCCGGCGAGATGCAGCGCGGCTCCGGCGCGGTCGATGCGCGCCGACTCGTTGAGCAGCACGCGGATGTCGAGCCGCTCCATGCGCGGCACCATGCGGATGGTGTCGTGGTTGCCGAGCACGGCATAGGTCGGGCTTCGCAGGTGTGGCCGCAGGCGCGCCAGTGCCTCGAGCGCGGGCTCGTGCGGCCCGAAGGTGCGAAAGCGGAAATCGCCGGTGAGCACGCAGGCGTCGTACTCGAGCCGCCGAACGTGCTCGATCAGAGACTCCTGCAGCGCCTCGCTCATGTCCAGGTGCAGATCGCTCAGCTGCAGCAGCGTGTAGCCGTCGAAGGCGGTCGGCAGCGAAGGCAGCACGACGTCGTTTCGCCGCAGTTGCAAGCGCAGCACGTTTCGTCGCCCCCGCCCGTGCAGGCCAGCCAGCGTCAGCACGCCGCGAATCAGACCGTGCGCCGAATACCAGTTCTCGATGTGGAAGAAATGCGTCCCCTTGCGGAACACGTGGGCCTCGCGCTCACCCTCGAGCCCCAAGCGCTGGCGCAGGTGGATGCGGCCGATTCGCGGCTCGAGCGCCGCGAGGTCGTCGCACTCCTGCTGGTTGAGATCGGTGAGGTTCATGCCCGCCAGACGCGCTTCAGCCACGATGTTAGCGGTGTCTCTTTCGCCCCACGCGCCGGCAGTGTCCCGCCACCGGCATCCGGGCCGGCCGCCGAAAAGTCGCCTGTCGGTGGGAGACGTTGCGGTCAGTCAACGGGGTTCTGGCCCCGGAACCTATGCTGGTCACGTCCTCCGAGGAAGCAGACGGTTCGCCATGACAGCACGGCCTTGCCTGATCACCGGCGGATCCGGCTTCCTGGGCATCAACCTGGTGCGCCACTTGCTGTCGCGCGGCGTGCCAATCCGTTCGCTCGACATCGCTCCGTTCGATTACCCGGAGAAGGGCCGCATCGAGGCGGTGCTGGGCGACATCCGCGACGCCGACGCCGTCGAGCGGGTGATGGTCGACGCTCCGGATGTCGTGCACTGCGCAGCCGCGCTGCCGCTGGCGAGCCGGGAGGAGATTGTCTCCACCGGCGTCGACGGCACGCGCATCCTGCTTGAGGCGGCGCTGCGCCATCGCGTCGGTCGCTTTGTCTTCATTTCGTCGACGGCCGTCTACGGCATACCGGACCATCATCCGATCCGCGAAGACGACCGGCTGCACGGCGTGGGTCCGTACGGCTGCGCCAAGATCGATGCCGAGCGGCTGTGCGAGGAGTTCCGGGCAAAGGGACTGTGCGTGCCGGTGATTCGCCCGAAGAGCTTCATCGGCCCCGAACGGCTCGGCGTGTTCGAGATCCTCTACGAATGGGCGTTCGAGGGGCGAAGCTTTCCGGTGCTGGGTGCCGGTGACAACCGCTACCAGTTGCTCGACGTCGCCGACCTGTGCGAGGTGATCGAACGGTGCCTGGAACTCGACCCGGACCTGGTCAATGACACGTTCAACATCGGCGCGAGGGAGTTCGGCACGATGCGCGAGAACGTCCAGGCCGTACTGGATCGTGCTGGGCACGGCCGAAAGGTCGTTGCACTGCCCGCGGCGCCGGCCATCCTCGCCCTGCGGCTGCTCCGTGCAGCCGGCTTTTCGCCTCTTTACGAGTGGATCTACGAGACGGCCGGACTCGAAAGCTTCGTTTCGACGGAGCGACTCGAACAGAAGCTGGGCTACGTGCCCGGGCGCTCGAACCGGATGGCGCTGACCGCCAACTACGACTGGTACGTCGCGCATCGGGACGAACTGCAGGGGCAGTCCGGGACGACTCACCGCGTGCCGTGGAAGAAAGGCTTCCTCCGATGGGCGAAGAGACTCTTCTAGGCGCCGGCGCGCAGACGGTGCGAGCTTCAGGCGGCGCGGCGCACGGCGGCGCCGGGCGGCCGGCCGACGACGTGCCGCTCGTCGTCGATCTGGACGGCACCCTGATCCGCACCGACTCCCTGCTGGAGTCGCTGTTCGTGTTCGCCAAGGAGCATCCGTCACAGCTGCTCAGGCTGCCGATCTGGCTGACCCAAGGCCGGGCGAGACTGAAGCAACGGGTCGCCGCTGCGTCGGTGCCTGATGCAAGGACGCTTCCGTACCACGATGATCTGCTGCGATACCTGCGGCTGCAGAAAGGCAATGGCCGCCGGCTGGTGCTGGCGACCGGCGCCGACGAGCGTCTCGCCCGCGCGGTGGCTGGCCATCTCGACCTGTTCGACGCGGTCTTCGCCAGCAACGGCTCGACCAACCTCAGCGGCGAAGCGAAGCGGAAGGAACTCGCGGCGGCATTCGGGGAACGCGGCTTCGATTACGTCGGCGGTGGCCCCAAGGACCTTCCCGTCTGGCGTTCGGCGCGCGGCGCGATCCTGGTCGACCCGTCCGAACCATTGACGGCGGCCGTGCGCAAGGTCACTGTCGTCAACGAGGTGCTCGGCGGCCGAAGGGCCCGCATCGGCACCTATCTGCGCGAGCTGCGCTGGCACCACTGGGTGAAGAACCTGCTGGTGTTCGTGCCGCTGCTCACCGCGCATCGCCTGGCCGACCCGCACGCGCTCGCGCAGGCGTTCCTGGCCTTCGTCGGCATGTGCCTGGCTGCCTCGTCGATCTATCTGCTCGACGACCTGATCGATCTGCCCCGGGACCGGAACCACCCGCACAAGCGGGAAAGGCCCATCGCTTCGGGGGAAATCCCGGCGACGAACGCCGTCATCGCGCTGGTGCTGTTGTGGCTCGGCACGATCGCCGTCGCCATGGCGCTGTCGGTCGGCTATCGCCTGGTGCTGGCCGTCTACATCGTGCTGATGCTCGCCTATGTGCTGCGGGTGCGGGATGTGCGGGTCGTCGACGCGCTGCTGCTGGGCTGCGGCTACACGCTGCGCATCCTGGCCGGCTCGGCGGCCCTCGGAATCGCGGTTTCGGCCTGGCTGCTCATCTGCAGCACGCTGCTGTTCTTCAGCCTCGCGTTGCTCAAGCGATTCTCCGAGCTCACCCTGGTGGGCGTGCTGGTCGGCGCGAACAAGCAGACGCACGGTTACCGCGCCGGTGATGCGCCGATGGTTGCCGCCGTCGGCCGGGTTGCCGGTGCCGCCGCCATGGTCGTGCTGGCGATCTACCCGCTGGCCGAGCCGGCGGTCCATCCGGGACGATGGCTGATCTGGTGCAGTTGCGCGCTGATGCTGTACTGGATGCAGCGCCTGTGGCGAATTGCGGGCGAGGGCCGCATCCACGATGATCCGGTGATGTTTGCGCTCAGGGACCGGCACAGCCTGATCGTCGGTGCGATCGTGCTGGCTCTTTTCCTGGCGGCTGCGTGAACGCCGGCAGGATGGCTCGATGAACGTGCTCTGCCATCGCCGCCTGTTGTTCTGCTGGGCGGCGGCCATCGCCGCGCTGGGGTCCATCGGTGCCGGTTCGGCTGCGCAGACGGCCATCGGCGAGAGTGTGCGCACGATCGTTGCGCTGCAGCCGTCGCGGCAGACCTCGACAGTGACACTCGACGCAGGGCGGGGCGCGCCCGTGCAGCAGGCGACGCTGGTCAACCTGAATCCCGCCATCAACGCGTGGTTCGTTCTCACGCTCGATGACCCCGGGCGCAAGCGCTCGACCGCCTACCATCTGGAGAACGCCAACCCGCAGCAGCAATTGCAGCTGAATGCGGCCGGCGGCGGCTCGATCGACGTCGCCGCCGTCGGCCGCACGACGCGCTGTCCGATCCTGTCTTCGGAGCCCGATGCGCCGCTCGAACGCGCGCGGCGATCGAACCTGCCCTTTGCGCCGCTGTGCGACGGGCGTCTTTACCTGCGCAACCCGGTGCGCGGCAGCCGCACCGAACTGGAGGCCACGAGCGAGTTCCTCCGCGACCACGTCTGGGGCGGGGAGCAGATCGTCGGCTTCGTGCGCAGCGAGCTCTTCCGGGACTCCTACGTGGAACGGGCGAAGTCCGCCGGCGCGGCCGGCCCGGTGGCGGGCGGCGCCGTCGGCGGGCCGCCGCCGGCCTTGGTGCGCCCGGAGTCGGCGGCGCGCGCCGTCGTCCCGGACATGCTCGGCATCGACCTGGCCGATGCAACCCGCGGCGTCGTGCTCGGCCAGTGGTACGCCGTGCGCGGGCTCGCAGACGCCTACGTGAGCGTGGTGGAACCCGCGGCGGTTACCGACACACCGGCCGCTCGTTCCGGTCGGCCCTGGCGTCCCGATGCCGTCGAGGCCGATGCGCTGGTCTACCTGGTGGCGTTCGACCTGTCCCGCTTCGATCTCGGCTTTGCGCTGGGCACCGACCACCCGCGCGTCGGTTGGTCCGCCAACATCCGCAACGAGGCGCGCAGCGCCGATCTGCCGGGGCCGGACGGCATCGATTCGGCGGCGCCGCTGGCGCGCACCGGCATGATGAGCCCCTCGATCGAGGCGCACGCGGTCGCCACTTTCACCGGCGGCTTCAAGCGCGAGCACGGCGCCTTCCGCCATGGCGCGCTGGCGCAGCGCAACCGCGGCAGCCACTACGGTTTCGTCGAGCAGGGCGTGGTCTTCAGCGCCCTGGTGCCGGGTCTGGCGACGGTCTACGTGCTGAACGACGGCGCCGTCGACATGAAGACCTGGTCTGGTGGCGACAACGCGCTGCTGCCGAGGCTGCGCGATGCGCGACAGAACGGCGTCGCGCTGGTCGAGCCGGATCCCGTCAACGGAGCCCCCGCCGTCGGCGCGCTGGTCGACCAGTGGGGGCCGGGCAACTGGTCGGGATCGGCGCAAGGGCAGTTGCGCACGCTGCGGGCCGGCGCCTGTCTGCTTGCGCAGGCGTCGAAGCGCTATCTCGTCTACGGCTACTTTTCGACCGCGACCCCGCCGACGATGGCGCGCGTCTTCCTCGCCTACGGCTGCCGCTACGCGATGCACCTGGACATGAACGCGCTCGAGCACACCTATCTCGCCATCTATACGCGGCAGGGCCCGCGCCTCGCGGTGGAGCATCTGGTCAAGGGCATGTCGGTGTTGGACAAGCAGTCGGGAAACGATCTGCTGCCGCGCTTCCTGGCCTTTCCCGACAACCGCGATTTCTTCTACCTGCTGCGCCGGGCGCCCAGCCGATGATCCCGCTTCGTCTCCGGTCCGTGGCCATCGGCACGTTGTTCGCCGTCGCCCTGTCGACGGTTGCGGCTGCGACGCTGGCCGAGAACAACGAGCGGTTGCTGCGCGAACTGCAGCGCGTTCACGCGCTCTCCGAAGCGCAGATGACCGCGATCCGCGCAATCTTCGCCCGCTCCGGGGTCATCGGCCAGGGCAATCCGGCGATCGCCCGGCATCCGCAGTCGCCCGACCAATGCCGGGCCAACCTCGCGCAGCGCTCGATCCGCTACGACGACCCGGCCTTCGAGCGCGTCTGCGGGGCCAGGTTCATGGCGCCGCTCTACGATCCGCGCCGCCAGCGGCCCGAAGAGGCGAAGGCATGCATCGACCAGTTCGAGTTCCCCGACATTCCGTGCGAGTACCCGGTCGTCTGGGTGAAGGCGCGCGAGGCGGCGCTGATCTGCGAGGCGATGGGCAAGCGGCTGTGCGACGCGCACGAGTGGGAGGGCGCCTGCGCCGGCCGCCTCGAGGCGCCGGACTATCGCTTCGATCTGGCCAATGGCCTTGCCCCCAACGCCGCGGTCGAGCGCATGCGCTCGGCGCACAACAAGGCGCGTCAGGCCGACAAGAACTGGAGCTACGGGCCGGCGTACCAGGCCGGCATCTGCGCCACCGGCAGCCAGAAGTCGCCCGGCTGCGCCGGTGGCGGCTGGAATATCTGCGGATCCAACACCTACCCGGCCGGCAGCTTCACCGACTGCCGCAGCCCGCTAGGGGTGTACGACCTGCACGGCAACGCGGCCGAGCACATGAACCTGCCGCTCGCGCAAGGCCAGATGGCCAGCCTCGGCAGCGAGGAACTCGGCTACACGGAGATGAAGGGCAGCTGGTTCATCTTCGACACCTACCGCGCGCACGAGGACTGGTGCCGCTGGCGCGCGCCGTACTGGCACGGCAGCCGCGTGATGGACTCGTCCAGCCACGCCAACTACCACCTCGGCTTTCGCTGCTGCAAGTCCCTTGCCGGTCAGTGACCGACGCGCAACCCGGCGAGGACGGATGCGCCGTTGCCCGCCAGCGAGCGCAGCGCGTCCGGCAGGCCATCGAGCGGGCCTTCATCGCTCAGCAGTTTCGCGAAGCGCTCATCGCGCATCAGGTCGAAGATCGACTTCGGCTTGCCGTCGACGAAGGCAGTGGTGCTGACCAGGCGCACGCCATGGCTGTAGTCGGCGTAACGCGCGCCGTGAACGATGCTCAGCGGCTGGATCGGCGCGCTCTCGTTGCGATGCCAGCCGTAGATCGCCACGCGCCCCGGCGTGCTCCACAGCTGCCTGGTGATGACCAGGTCCTTCTTGTGGCCGGCGGTCAGCACGGCAGGCTGCGCGGCGGCGGTCGACCGCTGGGCCTGCACCAGTTCGTTGTGGCGGACGTAGTAGCCGGTCGAGCGCATCCGCTCGCCCGGGGGCAGCGGCTGCGGTGACAGGCGGACGACCGCCTGCTGGTAGATCGCGTCGACCATCTTGCGGGTGGGAAGGATGAAGCCGAACGCGTCGGCGACGGCAAGCGCTGTATCGAGCCCCATCGGCACCAGCAGGGAATCCCTGGCGGTGCCGACCGCGAGGTAGTCCGGCAGCACGCACAGCGTCACGCGGGTGACCACGCCGTCGATCACGCGGCCGATCAGTTCGATCGGCACCGCGGAGCGCAGGAACTGCGGCAGGTTGCCGCCGAGCAGCGCGTCGCGGATCGCCGCGTCGCGGTCGTGCTCGTTCAACGGTGCGACCTGCCGCGCGAACTCGGCTCCGGCCAGCGCCGACGCGGCGCGTGGCGGGATGCCTTGCGATGCCGGGGCGCAGTTCGGCGAGTCGCTGTGCGCCAGAGCCATGGCCGGCAACGCCACCATGGCGGCAACCGCCAACCCGAACCGCGCAAGCCGCATGGCCTTGATCATCTGCGCCCTTCCTCCGTGTTGGCACGGTACCGACCGTGCCGAAGTGTCGCTGGGGCCCGCGGAGGGGCGCCGTGTCGAGGGATGCTGCTTTCCGGGGCGCATGGTACAAGAACCCCGGGGCTGGCGGCCACCGCCCCCTAGGCGGGCCACTCTAGCAAGCAGGTAGCCAAGTCGGCCCGCACGAACAACGACGAGGAGACTTTCCGATGCACTATTCCGCGCGCGCTGCGCTGCTCGCTGCCCTCGCCCTGTCGCTGGCCTCAACGCTCGGTTCGGCGCGGGCGAGCGAGGTACCGCCCGCCGAGCCTGCGGCGCTGCTGAAGTGGTTGCAGGCGGGCAGCTACAGGCAGTGGCCCAAGGAGTCGGGACCGCACCGCTCGATGGGGCCGCACCAGGGGCTGGTGGTGACCCACCTGAACCCCGCGCTCGACAAGTCGATGGCGGCAAGAGCCGCGGCGCACCCAAAGGGCTCAGCCGCCGTGAAGGAACTGCAGGACAGCAGCGGCAAGCTGACCGGCTGGGCGGTGTCGGTGAAGACCGCCGCCGACAGCGACGGCGGCAAGGGCTGGTACTGGTACGAGATCCTCGGCACGACGCCGGGTGGCAACGTTACGGCGCAGGCGAACGGCGTGCCGCTGTGCTCCGCCTGTCACCTGCGCGGCAAGGACCTGGTGCTGATCCCCCACCCGCTCGACTAG
>CAZSYX010000079.1:0-15822 GCA_964610575.1 uncultured Burkholderiaceae bacterium | reverse complement strand
CACCACACGTTCTTCGAGATGCTGGGCAACTTCAGCTTCGGCGACTACTTCAAGCGCGACGCCATCCGGTACTCGTGGCAGCTGCTGACCGAGGTCTACCGCTTGCCGGCGGACAAGCTGTGGACCACGGTCTACGTCGACGACGACGAGGCCTACGACATCTGGACCAAGGACATCGGCGTGCCGGCCGAGCGCTGCATCCGCATCGGCGACAAGCCGGGGCAGCCGAAGTACGTCTCCGACAACTTCTGGCAGATGGCCGATACCGGCCCGTGCGGCCCGTGCAGCGAGATCTTCTACGACCACGGCCCGGAAGTGGCGGGCGGACCGCCGGGATCGCCGGATGCCGATGGCGACCGCTACATCGAGATCTGGAACCTCGTCTTCATGCAGTTCGACCGCGACGAGAAGGGCACGCTCACGCCGCTGCCGAAGCCGTGCGTCGATACCGGCATGGGGCTGGAGCGCCTGGCCGCGGTGCTGCAGCACGTGCACTCCAACTACGAGATCGACCTGTTCCAGAACCTGATCAAGGCCGCGGCGCGCGAGACGGCCAGCCGCGACCTGGCGAACAACTCGCTGAAGGTGATCGCCGATCACATCCGCGCCTGCTCGTTCCTGATCGCCGACGGGATCATTCCCGGTAATGAAGGTCGAGGGTACGTGTTGCGGCGGATCATCCGCCGCGCGCTGCGGCACGGCTACAAGCTGGGGCAGACGAAGCCGTTCTTCCACCGCATCGTCGCCGACCTGGTGGCCGAGATGGGCGCCGCGTATCCGGAATTGCGCGAGATGCGCAGCCGCATCGAAGGCGTGCTCAGGCAGGAGGAAGAGCGCTTCGGCGAGACGCTCGAGCACGGCATGAAGATCCTCGATGGCGCGCTCGGCCGGCTCGGCAGCGGCGACGCGCGGCTGCTCGACGGCGAGACCGTGTTCCTGCTGTACGACACTTACGGCTTCCCGGTGGATCTCACCGCCGACATCTGCCGCGAGCGCGGCATTGCGGTGGACCACGCCGGCTTCGAGGAGGCGATGGAGCGGCAGCGCGAGCAGGCGCGCGCGGCCGGCAAGTTCAGGATGGCCGCCGGCGTCGACTACGCCGGCGCGAAGACGAAGTTCGTCGGCTACGACTACCTGACGGCCGAGGCCAAGGTGGTGGCGATGTACGTCGACGGCACGGCGGTGAACGAGGTGCGCGCCGGGCAGAACGCGATCATCGTGCTCGACATGACGCCGTTCTATGCGGAGTCCGGCGGCCAGGTCGGCGATGTCGGCGAACTCGTCGGCGCCGGTGGCGCCTTCGAGGTCGCCGACACGCAGAAGATCCAGGCCGACGTGGTCGGCCATCATGGCGTGGTCAGGACCGGCTCGTTCGAGTTCGGCGAGCGCGTCACCGCGCGGGTGAATGTCACCCGCCGCACGCGCTCGATGCACAACCACTCGGCCACCCATCTGATGCACGCCGCGCTGCGCAGGGTGCTGGGCAGCCACGTTCAGCAGAAGGGCTCGCTGGTCGACGCCGAGCGCACCCGCTTCGACTTCGCGCACGACAAGCCGATGACGGCCGAGGAAATCCGCCGCGTCGAGGAGATCGTCAACGAGGCGATACGCGGCAACGCGGCGGTGGCGGCCACGGTGATGAAGTACGACGACGCGATCCGCGCCGGCGCGCTCGCCTTCTTCGGCGACAAGTACGGCGACGAGGTGCGCGTGATCGCGATGGGCGAGCACGGCGAGAGCCTGTCGACCGAGCTGTGCGGCGGCACGCACGTCAGGCGCACCGGCGACATCGGCATGTTCAAGATCGTTGCCGAAGGCGGCATCGCCGCCGGCGTTCGCCGTGTCGAGGCGGTGACCGGCGCCGGTGCGGTCACTTACGTGCAGAAGCTCGACGCGCAGCTGGCGGAGATCGCAGGCAGCCTGAAGGCACCGGCGGCGGAAGTGCCGGCGAAGATCGGCGCGCTGCTCGAGAACGTGCGCGCGCTGGAGAAGGAACTGGCGCGCCTGAAGGGCAAGCTCGCCGCCAGCCAGGGCGAGGATCTCGCTGACCAGGCGATCGACATCAAGGGCATCAAGGTGCTGGCGGCGACCCTCGAAGGGGCCGATGCCAAGAGCCTGCGCGAGACGGTCGACAAGCTGAAGAACAAGCTGAAGACGGCAGCGATCCTTCTGGCCGCCGTCGATGGCGGCAAGGTGCAGCTCGCCGCCGGCGTTACCGCCGACGCGACCAGCAGGATCGCCGCCGGCGACTTGGTCAACTTCGTTGCCCAGCAGGTGGGCGGCAAGGGCGGCGGCCGCGCCGACATGGCGATGGCGGGCGGCACCGACGCTGCCGCGCTGCCTAAAGCGCTGGCCAGCGTGAAGGGCTGGGTCGAGTCGAGGTTATGACCTCGACAGTCGGCGTCATGCTCCGTCGTGCCACGTTGCAGGACGCACAGGCGCTGGCTGCATTGACGGCGGACGAGGCGCTCCCGGCCGGGTTGCTGCAGGTGCCTTGCCCCACCGCGGAACTGTCGCGCAAGCGTCCGGGGTCCACGGCATGAAGGTGCTGCTCTCGATCGCCGTAGCGCTGCTGGCGCTTTTGTCGGCCGGCTGTGTCGTCGTGACGGTGGCCGGCGCCGCGGTATCGGTTGGTGCGACAGTCGTCGGCACTGCGGTCGACGTCGCTGTCGGCACGGTCAAGGTGACCGGTAAGGCGATCGGCAGCGCGGTCGACGCGGTGAGCGGGTCGAGCGAGCCCGAGCCGCCGCCTTCATCCGACCCGAAGCCTAAGAAGTGACCAGCTGGCATTTCTGTCCGCTCTGTGCGGCGCCGCTGGCCCGCAGTTTCATCGGCGAGCGCGAGCGCGATGCCTGCACCGGCTGCAGCTGGGTGCACTGGGACAACCCGACGCCGGTGGTGGCTGCCGTCGTCGAATGCGAGGGCCGCGTGCTGCTGGCGCGCAACCGCGAGTGGCCGGAGAAGATGTTCGCGCTGGTCACCGGCTTCCTCGAGCGCGGCGAAGCTCCCGCCGAGGCGGTGCTGCGCGAGGTCAAGGAGGAAACCGATCTCGACGCCGATGCCGCGCAGCTGATCGGCGTGTACGACTTCGCGCGGATGAACCAGGTGATCATCGCCTACCACGTGCCGGCGCGCGGCACGGTGCGGCTGTCGGAGGAACTCGCCGAGTACCGCCTGATCGAGCCGGCGCGCTTGCGCCCATGGCCGCAGGGCACCGGCCAGGCACTGGCCGACTGGATGCGCGCGCGCGGCCTGCCGGTAGACTTCCTGCCGCTTTCGACCTGAACCGCGCTGATCCTCACTGCTGCCGCATGACTGCCGCGATCGCCTTCGACAAGGAACTGGACACCAAGGGCCTGAACTGCCCGCTGCCGATCCTGCGCGCGAAGAAGGCGCTCGCCGAGCTGACGAGCGGCCAGGTGCTGAAGATCGTCGCCACCGATCCCGGCTCGGTCCGCGACTTCCAGGCCTTCGCCAAGCAGACCGGCAACGAGCTGCTGGCGCAGGAAAGCGAAGACAAGCTGTTCATCCACTTCCTGAAGCGGCGCTGACGGCGATGCGTAAGTTCCTCCTGCTCGGCGTGCCGCTGATCGGCGGCCTGATCGCGCTGTACCTGTGGGGCGCCCTGAGCTGGAACTATTCCAGCGGCGAGCGCGCCGGCTGGGTGCAGAAGTTCAGCAAGAAGGGCTGGATCTGCAAGACCTGGGAAGGCGAGCTGGCGATGATCACGATGCCGGGCAGCGCCCAGGAGAAGTTCTTCTTCACCGTCTGGGACGAAGCGATTGCGCGCCAGATCAACGAGGCGATGGGCAAGCGCGTCTCGCTGCACTACGACGAGAAGGTCGGCCTGCCGACCACCTGCTTCGGCGAAACACGCCACTGGGTCAACAAGGTGACCGTGGTGCACGACGTGCCGCTGATGCCAGGCATCGTCATTCCGCAAGCGGCGCCCCAGCCCGCCGCCCCGCCCCAGCAGCCACCAGCCCCACCCGGAACCGCGGCACCGGCACCGGCGCGCTGACCACCGGTTGCCGGCTCAGCGTAGCTCGTCCAGCCGCGCGCGCATCGCGGCCACTTCGGCGCGCAGCTCGGCCACTTCCGCCTGCAACTCTTCGAGCCGATGCTCCAGAGCCGGCGTTTCGGCGGCGGCTGCGCGCGACTGCGCCGGCGCCGGCGGCTCCATTGCGGCCTGCGCGGGGCCCGACAGCAGGTGCGCCCAGCGCGCTTCGCGCTCGCCGGGGCGGCGCGGCGGCAGCACCACGAGCGGGCCGCCGCTGCCTTCCGGCCGATGCGCCAGTTCGTCGAGAAACGCTTCGACTGACGAGGTGTCGGCGAAGCGATGCAGCCGCTCGGTCGCCGCGCGCAGTTCGGCGGCGGTCTGCGGCCCGCGCAGCATCAGCGCGGCCAGCAGCGCCACCGACTGCTCGGGCACGCGCAGCACGCGGCCCACGTTGTGCGAGTAGCGGGTCACCCGCGCGCCGCTCGACTCGATCACCCAGTTGTGCGCCTTCAGCCCGTCGATCGCCGCCAGCACCTCGCTTTCGGTGGCGGTGAGCACCGGGTCGCGATTGTTCTTCTGGTTGCAGCCCAGCGTCAGCGCATTCAGCGACAGCGGGTAGGTGTCGGGAACCGTCTTCTCCTTCTCGACCAGCACGCCGAGGACGCGGGTTTCGAGCAGGCTCAAGGCAGGCAACGGATTCATCTTCGGCGGCAGGGCGGCAGGCAGGACAGCAGAGATCGTAGCCGGTGACATAGACTCGCCGCCATGAATGCCCCTTCCTCGATGTTGACCGAGTTTGCCGGCCAGCCGGCCGTTGCGCTGCGCGCGCCCGACGGTGCCGCGGCGATCGTGCTGCTGCACGGCGCGCAGGTGGTGTCGTGGCAACCGGCCGGCGGCGGCGAGCGGCTGTTCCTGTCCGAGCGCCCGCGCTTCGGGCAGGGCGCGTCGGTGCGCGGCGGCATGCCGGTCGTCTTTCCCCAGTTCAACGAGCGTGGAGCGCTGCCGCGGCACGGCTTCGTGCGAACGCGGCGCTGGCAGCTGATGCGGTCTGAGGCGAGCGCCGACGATGCACTGGCCGTGCTGCAGCTCGCCGACAGCGAGGAAACGCGCGCGCTGTGGCCGCATCCGTTCGCGCTCGAGCTGACAGTGTGCGTGCGCAACGACCGGCTCGACGTCGAGCTGGCGGTGAACAACACCGGCGACTCGGTGTTCGACTTCATGGCCGCGCTGCACACCTACCTGCGTGTGGCGGAGGTCGAGATGGCACGCGTCACCGGGCTGAATGGCTGCCGCTACGAGGACTTCACCACCGGGACCATGCATGTCGACGAGGCCGACGCCGTGCGCGTCATTGAGGAGATCGACCGCATCTACTACGGCGTCCCAGCGCCGCTCGTGCTCAGCGAGGCGCAGCGGCGCCTGCGCATCGAGGCCGCCAATTTCCCGGAAGTCGTTGTCTGGAATCCCTGGCAGGAGAAGGCGGCGGCGATGGCCGACCTGCCGCCCGGCGCCTTCCGCCGCTTCCTGTGCGTCGAAGCGGCGCTGATCGAGAAACCGGTGCTGCTTGCCCCCGGCGAGCATTGGTGGGGCCGGCAGACCCTGATCGCGGGTTGACCGGCCGCCGAGCGGGCCCGACTTCTACGCCGCCGGCAGTCGCGCCAGCTGCTCGCGCACCTTGGCGAGCGTGCCGGAGAAACCGGCCAGCCGTTCGCGCTCCTGCGCCACCACTGCGGCCGGCGCGCGGGCGACGAAGCTCTCGTTGGAGAGCTTGCCCTCGGCCTTAAGGATCTCGCCTTCCAGTCGCGCGATCTCCTTGCCGAGGCGCTCGCGCTCGGCGGCGACGTCGACCTCGATCACCAGCGTCAGGTGGAAGTCGCCGACCACGGCCACCGGGGCGGCGGAACCCTGCGCGGCCCGGGTGAAGTCGGCGACGTGCCTGACCTCCGACAGCCGCGCCAGCGCGGCGAGGTAGGGTGCGAACGCTTCCACCTTGTCCGCCGGCCCGCTGACGCCAAGCGGCACCTTGACCGCCGGCGACAGGTTCATCTCGCCGCGCAGGTTGCGCGCGGCGTCGGTCAGCTGCTTGAGCAGCGCCACGTCAGCGTCGGCCGTGGCGTCGATCTTCGCCGGGTCGCTCTTCGGATACGGCTGGATCATCACCGAGGTCTCCTCGCTGGTCGAGCGCCGGCCGGCGAGCACCGAGACCTTCTGCCACAGTTCCTCGGTGATGAACGGGATGATCGGGTGCGCCAGGCGCAGCGCTGCCTCGAGCACGCGCACCAGCGTGCGCCGCGTGCCGCGGCTCTGGGCCTCGTTGCCGCGCGCGAGCTGCACCTTGGCCAGTTCCAGGTACCAGTCGCAGTACTCGTTCCAGACGAACGAGTAGATCGCGTTTGCGCACTGGTCGAGCCGGTACTCGGTGAATCCCTTCTCGACCTCGGCCTCGACGCGTTGCAGCTCGCCGATGATCCAGCGGTCGACGGCCGACAGTTCCACGGCAGCCGAGGCATCGAGGCCGCAGTCGCGACCCTCGGTGTTCATCAGCACGAAGCGGGTGGCGTTCCACAGCTTGTTGCCGAAGTTGCGGTAGCCCTCGCAGCGTTTGAGGTCGAAGTTGATGTTGCGGCCGAGCGTCGCGTAGGCGGCCATGGTGAAGCGCAGCGCGTCGGCGCCGTAGGCGGCGATGCCTTCCGGGAAATGCTTGCGGATCTTGGCGTCGATCTTCGGCGCGTCCTGCGGACGGCGCAGCCCGGTGGTGTTCTTCCTGACCAGTGCCTCGAGGTCGATGCCGTCGATGATGTCGATCGGGTCGAGCGTGTTGCCCTCCGACTTGCTCATCTTGCGGCCCTCGGCATCGCGCACGATGCCGTGGATGTAGACGTCCTTGAAAGGGACGCGGCCGGTGAAGTGCAGCGTCATCACCACCATCCGCGCGACCCAGAAGAAGATGATGTCATAGCCGGTGACAAGCACCGACGAGGGCAGGTACAGGTCGTAGGCCAGCCGCCGCGGCGTGCCTTCCTCGCTTTCGACCTCCGGCCAGCCGAGAGTTGAGAACGGCACCAGCGCGCTCGAGTACCAGGTGTCGAGCACGTCGGGATCGCGCGTCAGCCGCCTGCCTGCGCCGGCCTTGGCCTGCGCCTCGGCTTCGCTGCGCGCCACAAAGACGTTGCCCGCCTCGTCGTACCAGGCCGGGATCTGGTGGCCCCACCACAGCTGCCGCGAGATGCACCAGTCCTGGATGTTCTCCATCCACTGCCGGTACACGGTGCGCCACTGCTCGGGGAAGATGTTCACCGCGCCGGACTCGACTGCCTCGAGCGCCACCTGCGCCAGCGACTTGCCGGGGTGCCGCGTGCCGGCCGGCGCCGACTTGCTCATCGCCACGTACCACTGGTCGGAGAGCATCGGCTCGACCGCCTCGCCGGTGCGTCCGCAGCGCGGCACCATCATCCTGTGCGGCTTCTCGCCGACGAGCAGGCCGGCCGCCTTCAGGTCCTCGAGCACGCTCTTCCTCGCCACGTAGCGGTCCATGCCGCGGTACTTCGCCGGCGCGTTGTCGTTGACGGTGGCGGTGGCGGTGAAGATCGGGATCGGCGCCAGCGCATGTCGCTGGCCGACCGCAAAGTCGTTGAAGTCGTGCGCCGGGGTGATCTTCACGCAGCCGGTGCCGAACTCGCGGTCGACCATCTCGTCGGCGATCACCGGGATCTGGCGGTCGGTGAGCGGCAGCGTGACCGCCTTGCCGATCAGCGCCGTGTAACGCTCGTCGCCCGGATGCACGGCCACCGCGACGTCGCCGAGCAGCGTCTCGGGCCTCGTCGTGGCCACCACCACGCCTGGCCCGCCGGAGGCCTCCGGGTAGCGGATCTCCCACAGCCGGCCTTCTTCCTCCTCGTTCTCCACCTCGAGGTCGGACACCGCGGTCTGCAGCTTCGGGTCCCAGTTGACCAGCCGCTGGCCGCGGTAGATGAGGCCCTGTTCGTAGAGCTGCACGAAGGTCTCGATGACCACCCTCGACAGCTTCTCGTCCATCGTGAAATAGGTCCGCTGCCAGTCGACCGAGTCGCCGAGCCGCTTCATCTGGCCGAGGATCGCGCCGCCCGAGTACGCCTTCCAGTCCCAGATGTGCTCGATGAACTTCTGGCGGCCGATGGCCTTGCGGTCGATGCCACCGGCCTCGAGCTGGCGCTCGACGACGATCTGCGTGGCGATGCCCGCATGGTCGGTGCCTGGCAGCCACAGCGTGTTGAAGCTGCGCATCCGGTGATAGCGGGTCAGCGCGTCCATGATCGTCTGGTTGAACGCGTGGCCCATGTGCAGAATGCCGGTCACGTTCGGCGGCGGCAGCTGGATGCTGAACGCGGGCCGGCCGGGGTCCTTGCCGGCGTCGAAATGGCCGCGCGATTCCCAGACTGGATACCAGCGGGCCTCGACGGCGGCTGGTTCAAAGCTCTTGGCGAGTTCGGACAAGGCGAGAAGGGGGAAAGGTGGATGAGCTTGCGGCACTCACATGACGACGGTGTCGAGCCGGCTTTGAATTCTAGGGGAATCCTCACTACGCTTGCCGCCCTGCATGTACTGCCATTGAATCCGATGACCTCTGTTCGACATCTTCTTGCTGCGGTGCTGACCTGTGCGGCGATGGGTGCTGCCGCCGGCGCGACCGGTGTGGCGCCGCCGCCGCCGCTCGCGCAGCCGGTGACCGACACCTTCTGGGGCGTGACGGTCGCCGATCCCTACCGGTTCCTCGAGAACACGTCCGATCCGGCGGTCCAGCAGTGGATGCGCGCGCAGTCCGACACGGCGCGTTCGGTCCTCGATCGGATCCCGGGTCGAACGGCGCTGCTGGAACGGATCCGCGAGATCGATGCCGCCGCCGGCGGCGCAGTCAGTCAGATCCGCCGCACGACCTCCGGCCGCTGGTTCTTCCTGCGCCGCGAGCCGCAGGACAACCAGTTCAGGCTCTTCTGGCGGCAAGGCGCCGATGGTGCCGACACGCTGCTCGTCGATCCGGAGGCACTTGGCCCCAGGGACGGCAAGTCGCTGGCAATCATGGACTATGCGCCGTCGCCCGACGGCCGACTGGTCGCCTATTCGCTGCAGGTCGGCGGCAGCGAGATCGGCACGCTGCACGTGATGGACGTCGAGTCCGGCCGCGAGGTCGTGGCGCCGATCGACCGCATCCGCTATGCGGCGGTCAGCTGGCTCGACGACGGCAGCGGCTTTTTCTACTCGCGACTGCGCGAGGGATACGAGTCGCTGCCGCCGACCGAACGCTTCGCCGACCGGACGCGCCATTACTACGCGCTGACCGGCGGTGTAGACCGCCGCATGTTCAGCCCGTCACTGAATGCCGATCTCGGGCTGCCCGGCTACGCCAGCGGCCACGTCATGCAGGTGCCTGGCAAGCCGCTGGCGGCGGCGATCGTCACGCTCGGCGTGGAGCGCTACCGGCTGCTTTACCTCGCCGACCTGGCCGAAGCACTGAAAGGAACCGCGCGGTGGCGCAAGGTGGTCGATATCAAGGACGCGGTCACCGACCTCGCCTTCTCGGGCAACTGGATCTACCTGCAGTCCGCGACCGATGCGCCGCGGTTCAAGTTGCTGCGGCTGCCGCTGGCCGATCCGCAGATCGTTCGCGCCGAGACGGTGCTGCCGACCGGAGCCGAAGTGATCGTATCGCTGGAAGCGGCGCGCGACGCGGTATACGTCACCCGACGACGGGGGGCTGCGCTCGAACTGCTGCGCCTGCGCGGCGACGACAAGGTCGATGCCGCCCCCGTGTCGATGCCGTTTGAGGGCAGCATCTCCATCGCCAACGCCGATCCGGCTCTCGACGGTGTCGTGCTGACCCTCGGCGGCTGGACACGGGTGGCGAAGCCGTACTTCCTGGGCAAGGACGACGGCCCGGCGCAGCGCCTGTCGCTGGTGCGCGAGGGCGCCTTCGACGCGCCGGGCGACATCGAGGCGCGCGAAGTGCTGGTGCGCAGCCACGATGGCGTGCTGGTGCCGCTGTCGATCCTGTCGCGCAAGGGAATGAAGCGCGACGGGTCCAATCCAACCATCGTCTACGGCTACGGCGCCTACGGAAGCACCGAAGATCCTTTCTTCGGGCCGCGGCTGTATGCCTGGCTCGAGCGCGGCGGCGTGTTTGCAGTGGCCCACGTGCGCGGCGGCGGCGTCTACGGCGAGCAGTGGCGCCTGGCCGGCTTCAAGTC
The DNA here is from genome assembly GCA_964610575.1 of uncultured Burkholderiaceae bacterium. Taxonomy (GTDB): domain Bacteria; phylum Pseudomonadota; class Gammaproteobacteria; order Burkholderiales; family Burkholderiaceae_F; genus JADJWR01. The sequence goes on along the minus strand of CAZSYX010000079.1, from coordinate 5,601 downwards.
GACCAAGCCGAACACCTGGAAGGACGCAATCGCCGCCGCGCAATGGCTGATCGCAAACGGCTACACCGCGCGCGAGCGGCTCGGTGTCTACGGCGGCAGCGCCGGCGGCATCCTCGTCGGGCGCGCGATCACCGAGCGGCCCGATCTGTTCGCCGCCGCGGTCTCGATGGTGGGGGTGCACGACACGATCCGCTCCGAGACGAGGCCGAACGGCGTTGCCAACATTCCCGAGTATGGAACCGTGAAGAAGGAGGACGAGTTCCACGCGCTGCGTGCGATGAGCAGCTACGAACACGTTCGCGAGGGCGTCGATTATCCGGGAGTGATGCTGGTGCACGGCGTGAACGACATCCGCGTCGACGTGTGGCAGTCCGGCAAGTTCGCGGCCCGGCTGGCGGCTGCACGCAGCGGCGAGCGGCCGGTGCTGCTGCGGCTCGACTACGACGCCGGCCACGGCGCCGGTGGCACGCGTCGCCAACTGCAACAGCAGCAGGCGGACGTGTGGTCGTTCTTCCTTTGGCAGTTCGGCGTGCCGGAATTCCAGCCGGCCAAGGCGGCCGGCGGGGCATCATGACGGCGGCCGGTTGGCCCGTTGCTCCAGTTCCTCGCGCAGCACCTGCGCGATGAGTTCCTGCAGCGTGATGCGCAGCGCGACCTCGGCCTCTTCGCCGAGCTTCGCCATCGCCTGGTCGATCGCCGGTTGCATCAGGTCGCGGACTGCGGCATTGACCTGCTCGGGCAGCCTTGCGGCCACCCGCTGCAGCACGGCCGTGCGCAGCGCTTCGCCCTGTGCTTCGATCGCCGCCTGATCGAACGCCGGCGCAGTCGCGGGCGATGTTCCCCGTGCTTCGGCGGCCGCGACGGCGGCGGCTTCGGCCTGCGCATCGCCGCCCCCGAGTTGCTGTTCAGCCGAGAGAAGGGCGTCGAAATCGGCGTCGCTGGCGGCGACCAGGTCGCGGTCCAGTTCGGCTTCGATCATTGCCTCGGCATCGACGCTCGCGGCCTCGGCTTCGTGCGCGGCGGCCGCAGTCTGCTCTTCAGTGAACGAGGCGGGTTCTTCCGGCACGGCCGCCGGCGGCTCCTCGCGTGCACTTGCTTGCCCAGGCGCAGGGGGCGCGGCCGGCGCCAGCGAGGGCGGCAAGGCAGTGTCCAGCTCGACCGCCGGCAGAAAGATGCGGTCGGTCAGCAGCGGGATGGCAGGATCGTCGAAGGAGTCGGTATTCGTTGCCGGCGACACGGGTGGCTCCTCGCTCATTCCGCGCTCCGGTCGTGCGCCTGCGGCTCGAAGCCGGCGTCACGGTAAATGCGGAAGCGCTCGCGCGCTCGGCGGCGGTCGTCGTCCTCGCGCGAGACGATCTCGATCAGGCGATCGAACCGGCCCTGCAGCGACGGCAGTTCCGGCGGCACGTCATCGTCGAGGTTGACCAGCACCGGGCAGGCGGGCGTGCTGCCGTCGAGCGACGAGGTCAGCAGCACCGGTGTGCGTTCCGCCAGCGGCGAATCGACGGCAACGTGCGGCACGAAGTCGAGCGCCGAAAACGTCCACAGCGCGGCATCGAGCCGCGCCAGACGGTCCGCATCGCGCGAGAACAGCAGCACGCGGCAGTCCGCGGCACGCGCACGCCGAACGACCCGGCACGCGTACTGCAGCCGGTGCTCGACGTTGAAGTGAAAATCGATGCGCACGGCCGGATGATAGCCAGCGCGGCGAGGAAGAAAGCGGCGGCGGCCTATCCGGCCCGCTGCATCAGGAACTCGGTCAGCAGCGGCACCGGGCGGCCGGTCGCGCTCTTGCCCGGGCCGCTTTTCCAGGCGGTGCCGGCGATGTCGAGATGGGCCCACGGGTAGGCCTTGGTGAAGCGCGCCAGGAAACAGGCGGCCGTCACGGCGCCAGCCTTGCCCGGCGCGCCGATGTTGGCCATGTCGGCGAAGTTCGACTTCAGCGATTCCTGGTACTCGTCCTGCACCGGCAGGCGCCAGGCCGGGTCGACCGCCGCCTTCGCCGCTGCCAGCAGTTCTTCGGCCAGCGCATCTTCGGCGCTGAACAGCCCCGAGTTGACGTCGCCGAGCGCCACCACGCAGGCACCAGTCAGCGTGGCGATGTCGACGACCGCCGCGGGCTTGAAGCGCTCGACGTAGGTCAGCGCGTCGCACAGGATCAGGCGGCCCTCGGCGTCGGTGTTCAGCACCTCGATCGTCTGGCCGGACATCGAGGTGACGATGTCGCCCGGCTTGCTGGCCGTGCCCGAAGGCAGGTTCTCGCAGGCTGGCACCACGCCGATCACGTTCAGCTTGAGCTTCAGTTCGGCCGCTGCGCGCAGCGCGCCGAACACCGACGCCGCGCCGCACATGTCGAACTTCATCTCGTCCATCGTGTTCGCCGGCTTGATCGAGATGCCGCCGGAATCGAAGGTGATGCCCTTGCCGACCAGCACGATCGGCGCCGCGCCCTTGCCCTTGGCGCCGGCTCCTTCGTACTTCATCACGATCAGCCGCGGCGGCTCGGTCGAGCCCTTGCCCACCGACATGAACGAACCCATCTTCAGCGCCTCGATCCGCTTGCGGTCGAGGATCTCGACGCCGAGCCTGTGGCTGCGACCCAGCCTTCGAGCCTCGTCGGCGAGGAAGCTCGGCGTGCAGATGTTGCCCGGCAGGTTACCGAGCCGCTTGGCCAGCTCCACGCCGTTGGCGATCGCCGTGCCCTGCGCCAGGCCGTGCTCGGCAGCCGCATCGCGCGCGCTTAAGACGAGCACGACGCGCTCGGGCCCGCCGTTGCCGTTTTCCTTCTTGCTCTTCAGCTCGTCGACGCGGAACACCGCTTCGCGCGCGGCCAGCACCAGCTGGCGCGCCAGCCACTGGCTGTCGCGCCCGGCGGGCAGCCAGTCGGCGGCAGCGACGGCCAGTTCCTTCACCGCCGGGCCGGCGCTCTTCACCGCCGTGCGAACGGCCTCGATGAACGCCTTGTCGCTGAACTCCTTGCGGCTTCCCAGGCCGACCATCAGCACGCGGGCGGCGGCCACACCGGGCAGCGCGCGCAGCATCACGCTGCTGCCGCGCTTGCCGGTGACGTCGCCGCTCTTCACGGCGGCGCGCAGCGCGCCCTTGGAGGCCGCATCGACTGCGCGCGCCTGCGCAGTCAGCTCGCCTTCGGCAAACACGCCGACGGCGACACAGTCTGCCTTGACCGCGTCGGCGGCGGCGGTGCGGGTGCTGAAGTCCATGAATGTCTCTCTTTCTGGTCGTTATGGGCTTTCGACGAACCTGCTGCGGGGCCGCAGTGCGCGGCCGGCGCATGGCCCGGCGGGCTGGCCGCGAGTATAGCGACGGGGTCCGCCGCGGCGATCATTCGCATGCGAGCTTGCGAGGCGAATAAACTGCCTGCCATGGTCTTTTCGCGCTCGATCGTCGCCGAGCTGTCGAGCACCGCCGGCGCGGTGTTCACCGTGCTGTTCTCGATCATCTTCTCGGTGGCGCTGGTGCGGATCCTCGGCCAGGCGGCGGTCGGCACCGTCGACAGCGGCGCGGTGTTCGCGATGGTGGCGCTGACCGCGCTCACCACACTGCCGACCGTGCTGGCGCTGACGCTGTTCATCGCCGTCCTGATGACGGTGTCGCGCAGCTATCGCGACTCCGAGATGGTGGTCTGGTTCGCCTCCGGGCAGAGCCTGCTCGCCTGGATCCGGCCGGTGCTTCGCTTCTCCGCGCCGATCGTGCTGCTGATCGCCGTGCTGGCGCTGCTGATCACGCCGTGGGCGGGCCAGCAGCTCGAGGAGAGCAAGCAGCGCTTCCGCCAGCGTGACGACGTCAGCCGCGTGGCGCCCGGACGCTTCATCGAATCTTCCGGGGCGCAGCGCGTGTTCTTCGTCGAATCGGTCGACCTGCAGGGCGGGACGGTGCGCAACCTCTTCGTCAGCCACCGCAGCCAGGGCCGCGAGGGCGTGATCGTCGCCCGCGAGGGCGTGATCGAGGTCAAGCCCAACGGCGACCGCTACCTGGTGCTGCTTCACGGGCGGCGCTACGAAGGGACGCCGGGCCAGCCGCAGTACCGGATGCTGGAGTTCGACCGCTATGCGATCCGCCTCGACATCAGGCCGGATGCGCCGCTGGCCGAGCTGAACGCGCGCGCCAAGCCGACCCGGCTGCTGCTGCGCGAGCCGACGCCGTTTCACCGCGGCGAACTGTTGTGGCGCGCCGGGCTGCCGGTGGTGGCGCTGCTGCTGGCGCTGCTGGCGATTCCGCTCGGCCACGTCAACCCGCGGGTCGGCCGCTCGGCCAACCTGATCGTGGCCGTGCTGGTCTTCCTCCTGTACCACAACGGCATGTCGATCGTGCAGGCGTGGGTGCAGCAGGAGCGGCTTTCCTTCGGCATCGGCGTCTGGGTCACGCACGCGCTGGCGGCGGCGCTTGTCGCGCTGCTGTTCGCGCGCCGCGTCTACTGGCAGCGCTGGATTCCGCGCCGGATCACGGCGCGCCGGGCAGCAAGCTGATGAAGACGCTGCGCCGCTACCTGATGCGCGAGATGGTGCGCGCCACCGCTTTCATGCTGTTCGCGCTGCTGGCGCTGTTCGCCTTCTTCGACCTGCTGGCGCAGATGGACGACCTGCGCCCCGGCGGCTACACGCTGTCGGCGGCGCTCGCCTACGTGGCGCTGTCGCTGCCGTCGCGCACCTACGAGCTGATGCCGATCGCGGCGCTGATCGGCGCCATTTTCGCGCTGTCGCAGCTGGCGGCGAACTCGGAGTTCACGATCATGCGCGTGTCGGGGATGAGCACCCGCGCACTGGCGCTCGCGGTGGCCCGGGTGGGCCTGGTGTTTGTCGCCCTGGCCTATCTTCTCGGCGAACTGGTGGCGCCGGTGCTGGAGCGCAAGGCGCAGGAAGTGCGCGCCGAGACGCGCGGGCAGGGGATGATCAGCAGCAAGCTGCGCTCCGGCGTGTGGGTGCGCGACGTTGTCCGCGACCCCAGCGGCGCGGTGCAGCGCTGGCGCTTCATCAATGTCGGCGTGGTGCGGCCCGACGGCACCTCCAGCCAGTGGAAGGTCTTCGAGTTCGACCGCGACTTCCGCCTGCTGTCGATCGGCACCGCGGCGAGCGGCCGGTTCGCGCCGCTGGAGGGCTCGCCGAACTGGCAGCTCACCGACGTGGTCGAGACGCGATTGCCGGTGGTGCCGGCGGCCGACATGACGCCGACCGAGTTGCGCACCGAGATCGTGCGAATGAAGGAACGGCAATGGGAATCGGCGATCACGCCGAACATCCTCGGCGTGCTGCTGGTGCAGCCGGAGAGGATGGCGGCGGTGGAACTGGTGCGCTACATCGCGCACCTGTCCGCCAACCGGCAGCAGACGGAGCCTTACGAGATCGCGCTGTGGAACAAGATCTTCTATCCGCTGGCGATCGTCGTGATGATGATGCTGGCGCTGCCGTTCGCCTACCTGCACGTGCGGCAGGGCAGCGTCAGCCTGAAGATCTTCGCCGGCGTGATGATCGGCGTGCTCTTTTACATGCTGAACAAGCTGTTCGCCCATCTCGGCCTGCTGCACACCTGGCCGCCGCTGGCCATCGCCGTGCTGCCGAGCCTGGTCGTGCTGGCAGTGGCGCT